>NZ_BOMN01000040.1 GCF_016862215.1 Winogradskya humida | reverse complement strand
CTAGTACCTTTGCCGCTTCCCACCCGAAACCGGTAGGCGCAAGCTGCCCAGGTGTCGAAGAAGGTGTCGAAGAAACGCAAACCGCTGATCGTCCTCGCGGTGGTGGTCCTGATCAGCGCGGGTCTCTACGCCGGCAACCGATCGGGGGACGGCAGCGGGCATCCGCGTCTGCTGGCGCATCGAGGGCTGGCCCAGACCTACCCGCTGGCCGGCGTGGAGAACGACACCTGCACGGCGACCCGGATCTACCCGCCGGAGCACGCGTACATCGAGAACACCCTGGCGTCCATGCGCGCGGGCTTCGCGGCCGGCGCGGACATGCTGGAGTTCGACGTCCAGGTCACCGCCGACAACCAGCTCGCGGTGTTCCACGACTCGATGCTCGAATGCCGCACCGACGGCGTCGGCAAGGTCCGCGATCACACCCTTGCCGAGCTGCGGAAACTCGACCTCGGTTATGGCTACACGGCCGACGGCGGAGCTACGTACCCGTTGCGGGGTAAGGGGATCGGTCTGCTACCGACCGTCCAGGAAGTGGTCGGGGCGTTCCCGGATCGTGAGCTGCTGCTCGACCTCAAGAACGAGGACGCGTCCGAGGGCGACCGGCTCGCTGACCACCTGGCCACGCTGCCCGCCGAACGGCTGGCCACCCTGGCTGTCTACGGCGGTGACGCGTCGGTCGCCGCGGTCGCCACCCGGTTGCCGGACCTGCGGACGGCGTCGAAGGCGTCGATGAAGGACTGCCTGCTCCGCTATCTGGCGACCGGCTGGACCGGCCACGTCCCCGCCGCCTGCCAGCACACCGAACTGCACTTACCCCTACGGTACGGCCGCTGGCTCTGGGGCTGGCCCAACCGCTTCGTCACCCGCATGAGCGAGGCTGACACCCGCGTCATCCTCGTCGCCGGTGAGGGCCCCTGGTCCGAAGGTTTCGACAGCCCCGAAGCGCTGGCGACGGTCCCCGACGGCTGGTCCGGCTGGCTCTGGACGAACCGTGCCGATGTGTTCTGACAAGACTGTCGCCCGGTCCCCCGCTCGGGGCCGGGCGCTTCGTCTTGGGAATGTGCTGCTCAGATGGCCTTGTTGCGACGGAGCTGGCCCTTGCGGAACTGGCCGTTGCGGGCGGCGCGGCGGAGCATGAAGACGGTCGGGATCGCGCAGACCAGCAGGGCGGTCAGGCTGGCCTCGGGGCCGAAGTCGCCGCCGGTGAGGACCGAATTGCCGTCGAGCGTGGTGTGCCAGAGGGTCGCCGTGGGCGTGGTGCCGGAGGTCGGGACCCCGAAGATGCCGGCCTCGGTGAGGTTCCAGGCGAGGTGGATACCGATCGGCAGCCACAGCGATCGGGTCAGCACGTAGGCGGCGACCATCATCGTGCCGCCCTCGATCGCGATGGCGACGGTGCCCCAGACGGTCGCGCCATGGTTGACCAGGTGGGTCAGGCCGAACAGGACCGAGGAGATGACCAGGGCGACCACGGTGCCGAGCCGCTCCTCCATGATCCGGAAGATGACCCCGCGGAACAGCATCTCCTCGTTCACCGCGACGCTCGACATGATGCCCAGGGTGATCAGGAACCCGCCGATCGACCCGCCGCCGATGTGCTCCCAGCCGCCGAACATCCCGATGATCAGCATCGTCAGCGTGAACGCCACCGCCCCGACGGTCACGCCGCGCCGCAGGTTCTTCCATCGGTCGACCTTGGTGACCTCCTCGACCTCGGTACGCCCCTCGACCTTGCGGTTCAGCCACCGGTAGAAGAACACCGCGCCGACCGCCGAGGCGATCCCGATCGGCAACCCGAGGAACGCGCTCATGTTCGACAACCCGTCGAACGCCCGCGCCACCACCAGTACCAGGGCCATCCCCACGATCAGGATCGGCGCCCGGAACGTCCGCAGCCGCTGCTGCCAGAGCGAACCAGCCGTGGTGCCAACCGGCGCGCCGGCCGGGGTAGTGGTGTTCCGGGGCTCCGCTGCGTGCGTCATGACCAGGCCTTTCGTCGGCGCTATCGCGCTCGTTGTCGATGGCTATGACGCTATTCAGCTCAGCCCTTCAGCCCATCCCGCCACAGATGACACCTGGGGGTAGCTCTCACGGGGGACCCCTGTCCAGCGTCCGGATCTTGAGGAGTGGGGACGCCAGTAGCCAGAGGCAGCCCAGCACCCCGCCCACCGCCGCGATCAGCAGCGTCGGCCGCACCCCGATGATCCCGCCGAGCACTCCGCCCAGCGCTGCCCCGAGCGGCCGCACCCCGTAGTTGATCGTGCCGAAGACGCCCGCGACCCGGCTACGCATGGCGTCGGCAGTGACGGCGGTCTTGACGGAGTTCAGGTTGATGTCCAGCAGCATCACGCCGAAGCCGGCGACCGCCTCGGCCGCCGAGAGCACCACTGCGCACACCCAGTGCGGACCGCCGGCGAAGGCGAGCGCCGCGGTGGGGGCCGGGAAGAGAAACGCGCCGAGCAGCATCATCCGGCCGATGCCGAAACGACGGGACAGCCGCGGTGCGAGGGTCGCTCCGGCCAGTCCACCGAGGGCGCCGACGCCGAGGGCCAGGCCGAGCAGGGAAACCGGGAGGCCGAGCGTACGCGTAGCAAAAAGCACGACCAACGCCTCCGCGACCAATCCGAAGAAGTTGATCGTCGTCACGCAGGCGAGCCCGGCGCGCAGATAACGGTGACCCAGGACGTAGCGCAGCCCGGCCCGCGCATCCGACATCAGTGACTTGGACGGCCCCGGTGCCGCCGGCGCGACCTCGATCCGGGAGATCAGCAGGGCCGAGGCGAGGAACGAGGCAGCATCCACGAGCAAGGCGATCGGCGCGGTCAGCGTCTGGATCAGGAAGCCGCCCAGCGCCGGACCGGCCACGAACGACGCCGAGCGACTGATCGACAGCTTGCTGTTGGCGTCGACGTAGCGGTTCCGGTCGACCAGGGCCACGAAGAATGACGGGTACGCCGCGTTGAACAGCACCTGCCCCACCCCGGCCAGCAGCGCGACGGCGAACAGCTGAGCCAGCGTGACCATGCCAAGCCAGTGCGCGATCGGGAGACTGAGCAGCACCAGCGCCCGCAGCACGTCCGCGACGACAAGCAGCCGGCGACGGTGCGCCTGACGATCGACCCAGGAGCCGACCAGCAGGGACAGCAGGTTCGAGGTCCAGACCGCGGCGGTGAGCAGACCCACCTCGGCCGGGCTGACGCCGAGGGTCACGACGGCGATCACGGGCAGGGCCAGTTCGGTGATCCGGTCGCCGAAGTTGGAGATCGTCTGGCCGCCCCAGAGCTTGTTGAACCGGGTCGCCCCGACAGCGGTGGCGGTCATGACGGCAGATAGTGCCGGAGGATGCGGACGATCCGGGCGCCTTCGGGTGCGGCTGTTTCGGCGCGGTGGACGTACGGTGCGATCAGCTCGTCGATCTTGATCTCTAGCTCGGCCAGCTCGGCGGCCGTGACGGCCACGCCGGTGTTCGACACTCCGGCGACCCGCATCCACTCCGGTGGCAGGGTCGGCTCGGTCTCCGTCAGCCATCGGCCGGCCTGAACGGCTGCCGCGGTCATCATCTGCTCGTTGAGCGCCCGGCCCGCTCCCTGCGTTTCCGGGTCGTCGCCGATCGACACCGAGAAGCCGCGGGCGACGGCTTTCCACCATCGTTGCCGCCGGTCCCCGGGGACCTCGTCCGGGTCGGCGTCGGTGACCAGGCCGAAACCCTCGAGATGCCGCAAGTGCCAGCTCGCCACGGAGGGCGTCGCTCCCACATGTGGCGACAAAACCGTCGCCGTCGCAGGCCCATGACGTTGCAGGTGCGACAGGATCGCCAGCCGCACGGGATGCGCCAGCGCCCGCATCGCCTGCGGGTCGGTGATCTGCCGATCGCCGAAGGGATTCGTGAGAGACATGTTTCGAGAGTACTCTCTCACGATAATGGCGATCTATATCTGTGCTGCGGCTATCGCGTCGTCCACCTCGGGGAAGATGGCGAAATACCTGCTCAGCCCGATGGTCTCGAGCAGTTCGGCGAGGAAGCGGTTGGGGCCGGCGAAGCTCAGCCAGCCGCCGCGCGCGGAGATCACCTGCTTGGCGGTCACAAACGCGCTCAGCCCGACCGAGTCGCAGAACTTGAGGTCGGTCATGTCGACGACTATTCGCGGAACGGTGCGTTCGAGCAGATCGGCGAGCAGATCATGGAGGCTGGCCGCGGTGTCGGAATCGAGTTCGCCGCTGAGACGAAGCACTGCGACATCGCAGCGGTAATCGGTCACGGTGGCTTGCATGGCATCGCTTTCCTCCTAGTTCGGCGGGATTACAGCCTAGATCTGGCTATCGAACCGGCGGCACACACCAAGTCCGTCCAGATCGCGCGGAACCATCCGGATTACGCAGCGAACTCGCGTGTTGCAGACCACTGAGGACACAAAAAATCGGGCCGGCCCCGTAGGGTCCGGCCCGATCAGAAGTTTGGCTGGCCAAGAGAGGATGCATGCGGCACAGCCCGGCTCCTGGCGTCAGATCTGACGCCACCGCCAGCGTGGGCCGCGCCACGCGTCTGCCAGGATCAGCGCGGACGCCTTACCCGGACACTGCTGCACCTTGGACTTTCCCTGGGGTCCACCCATCTGGGCCTCAACCTCCCAGGTCGTGCCGTCGGTGCGGACGTAAACATCCCGGCGCGATAGCCGGACGTCACCATTCCACCAGTGCTGCTCAACTCTCACACGTCGACTTTATGACAGATATCGAAGCTTCTGCGGGAGGCCGATCTGTGAAAGTTTTTCGACGGCAGGTCTAACCGGGATGTCCGATCCGGTGGTTTTCGCTCCCATGACTTGCGTCACGCCGACATTTTAGGGCGGCTAACTATTCGACACTCTGCGTGATTGCCGCAGGTGGGAGCCCCATTTTCAGGACGACGAAACGGTGC
The DNA here is from genome assembly GCF_016862215.1 of Winogradskya humida. GTDB lineage: Bacteria > Actinomycetota > Actinomycetes > Mycobacteriales > Micromonosporaceae > Actinoplanes > Actinoplanes humidus. Next base: position 231,717 of record NZ_BOMN01000040.1, on the reverse strand, counting down.
CGACACGCATCCGTCATCTGGCCAGCTTATTTGATCATGGCAGTGTCGAGGTCGGCGGCGGGGGTCCGGGCCAGACCAGGAGCACTGTGCACGGAGCGTGATCGACGACAAAGCGTGTGCGGTGCCCGAGGCTCTTCGGACCGAGCCGTCCTCGATCTCCGTCACGCGCCAGGACCAGCACATCCGCGTCCGCGCAGGCGGCAACCACGACTCGCTCAGGGCGGCCACGCAAAGTAAGTTTCCGCGCCGATCGGCCCAATCGCGCCTCCGCATTCGCCAGCAGAAGATTTTCCGCCCTAGTGAGCAACTCCACTGGATCCGCGCCCGCGACACGCCCAAGAAGACCCGCCGAACCGCTCATCGCGGCCTCGGTATCAACATCAAGAACGTGCAGCAGGGTCACTTCGCCGTCTTGTTCACGAGCCGCATCAACACACGCCTCCCACGTGCCTTCCGCGAGCCACACCAGAACGCTCACAGCCCTGACACTCTCAGACTTACCCATAGCGACGCTACCCCTACAATCAGGCACGCCGGTACGGTGAGCGCGCCGAGCCGCAGAAACTCCCCGGTCACCGGCGGTTGCCCGCGACCGTGCAGGATCCGCCGCCACAGCAAAGTCGCGAGCGAACCCACGTACGTCAGATTCGGACCGATGTTGGCGCCCAGCAGCACGGCCAGCACCAGCCCCGGCGAATGCGCGGCCAGCGGCAGCAACATCAGCGTCGCCGGCAGGTTGTTCAGCACGTTCGCGAGCACGGCGGCCAGCCCGGCCATCGCCAGCAACCCGAGCAGATCCGCATGCTGCGGCGCCACCCGATCCACCAGCGTGCCGAACCCGCTCCGGCTCACCGCCAGCACCACCACCCCGAGCGCCAGGACAAAAAGACAGAACCCGAGATTCGCTTTGCGTACGAGCGTTGTCACCGGCTTTTTCATCCGTACGCCCAGAGCGATCGCACCCACCAGGGCGACCCACGCCGGATGCACCCCCACGGGCCCCGCAACCGCGAACCCCGCCAGCGTCAGCCCGAGAACCACCAGCGCGAACTTCGGCGCCCGCTCCGGCTCGACCTGCGCCGAGTGCTCCGGCGTCCCCAGATCCTGAGCGAAGAACCGCCGCAGAATCAGATACTCGACGCCGATCACCGCCAGCCACGGCAACGCCATCAACCCGGCGAAACTCACGAACGAGAGCCCCGCCGCGGACAGCGCCAACAGGTTCGTCAGATTCGAGACCGGCAGCAACAGCGACGCGGAATTGGCCAGGTGGTTGCAGGCATAGACATGCGGCTTCGGGCGTACGCCCAGAGTGGAAGCAGTCGCGAACACCACCGGCGTCAGCAGCACCACCGTGGCATCAAGACTCAACGCCGCCGTCACCACCGAGGCGATGACAAACACGATCCCCAGCAGCCGCTGCGGTGAGCCCCGGCTCCAACGCGCCGCGACCGCCCCGGCGAACTTGAAGACCCCGGCCTCATCCGCCAGGTACGAAAGCAGCAGAACGGCCGCGAGAAACCCCACCGTCGGCCCCAGCTCGACCAGCTCGTCCCCGGCATCCCGCCACGAAACGAGCCCGAACACCACCACGATCACCGCCGCCGGCACCGCGGCCACCGCCTCCGGCAAACCACGAGGCCGCGCGACGGCAAAGCCGAGCACGCCCACGAGCAGCAGGAGAGAAACGATAGTGATCACCAGTCGCGAAGCATGCCCCTGCCCCGTACGGTCGAAACCATGGCGCGCCGATGGCTCCTCACGCTAATTCTGCTGGTGGTCGCCATTGTGGCGGCGGTCACCGGCCGCACGGTCCTGTTCGTGATCATGGTGCTTTTCGCACTGGCCGCCTCACCCCTGGCCTTCCCGACGTCCATCCCGGCGGCCGAGGCCCAGGCCCGCAGCGCTGCCGACGGAAAACCCATCGTCTACTGGCGCCCGGGCTGCCCCTTCTGCCTGCGCCTGCGAACCACCCTGGCCTTCCAGAGCCGCCGCCTCCACTGGGTCGACATCTGGAAGGACCCCGCCGCGGCCGCCGCCGTCCGAGCAGTCGCCGACGGCAACGAAACGGTCCCCACGGTCATCCTGCGCGGCGAACCCCACGTAAACCCGAACCCGACCTGGTTACGCGCCGCCATCCGAGCGCGATAACCACCACCGGCACGACACCCACCGGATACCAGGCCATGTCGGCCCAGTCGAAGGACGAACCCAGCACCAGCCTCGCGAGGGTGCTGCGGGCGCTCAGCTCCGCGGGCAGCGAGGTCAGCTGCAGAAGCTCGATCGCCCAGCAAAAGGCAACCGCCAGAACGCCGGCAACGCCCGGATGAACCCGCGGCCACACAACGTAGACACCGGCAAACACCATGGTCGCGTAGAGCACCGTCCCAGCATTCGCCGCGAACGCCCCACCACCCACCGCCCGGACCACCAGGCCCAGGGCGACAATTACCCCGGCCCCGCCCAGAGCTACCAACCGCCGCATGCCCGAGATCCTAGAATCCGGCCCGGAACTGCACGTGTCGGGCGGGCGACTGGGGGCTTGTGGTGGGGGTGCTGGGGAAAGAGAGTGACCCAGCACGCACCTGGTCTTTGTCTCCTTCGGGGCGTGGCGCTGCGTTCGGGCCGATGCAGCCGCTACCGTCACTCGCTGAGAACAGATGTTCGTGGGGGGATTCGTGTCGACTTTCGCTGCCGGCGTCGCTCGGGGCAAGAACGGCTGGACGGCATCCGAGGTGGAGCTCACCGGGGTGGCCGATATCGACGAGGTTGTCGACCGGCTGCGCGATGCCGAGCCCGATGCCGAGTTGTCGTTGCTGTTCGTCGAGGCCGACGATCAGTATTTGGTGATTATTCGCCTGGATGAGGGCGATGACCTGCGGGTCTTCGGGTCTGATTCGGCCTTCGCGGACGAGTCGCGCCTCGGTGCGCTGCTGCTCGCCGATGTGGAGGCGCCGTCCTTGGAGATCGACGAGCTGGCCGCGCCGCAGGGTGATGACGACGAGGACGAGCGGCCCGCCGCCGACCCCGACGCCGACCCTGTGGGCGATGTCGAGCTGCTCGCGGATCTGGGGATCAGTTCGCACCGGCTGCTCACCCTCTGTGGTCTTGAGGGGATGCTGCCGGCGGACGTGACCGCTGAGATCTGCCAGAAGCTGGGCGCCGGCGACGAGCTCGAAGAGCTGCGCGACGCGTGATGGCCCGCCCTCTGCACGAGACGTGGATGCGGCGGGCGCTCTCCGTCGCCACCACATCGGCGGAGGACGTGCCGGTGGGCGCGGTGATCTACGACGCGGCCGGAAACGAGCTGGCCACGGCCGGCAACGAGCGTGAGGCGGCCGGGGATCCGACCGCCCACGCCGAGGTGCTCGCGCTGCGTCGCGCCGCTGCCGTCACCGGCAGTTGGCGCCTGGATGGCTGCACACTCGTGGTGACGCTGGAGCCGTGCACGATGTGTGCCGGCGCGCTGGTGCTGGCCCGGATCGGCACGCTCGTCTTCGGCGCCTGGGAGCCGAAGACGGGCGCGGTCGGGTCCCTCTGGGACGTGGTCCGGGATCGACGCCTGAACCACCGCCCAGAGGTCTACACGGGCGTCCTGAAAGCCGAATGCGCGGCCCTGATGCGCGGATTCTTCCGGCACGCCGACTAGTTGTTCCGGCGCATCGACTATTTTTTCCGGCGCACCGACTAGGCAATAGCCGTGTCGAGGCCGATCTGCACCATGTCGGAGAAGCCCTGCTCGCGCTGCGCGGCATCCATCTTGTCGCCACGCTTGATGTGGTCGCTGACGGTCAGAATCGTCAGCGCCTTCACCCCGAACTTGGCCGCGATCGTGTAGATGGCAGCCGACTCCATCTCGACCGCAAGCACGCCGTAGTCGGCGAGCCGGTCGTACAGGTCGGGCCGGTCCGTGTAGAACTCGTCAGCGGCCAGAATCGGACCCACCCGCAGCGGAACGTTCCGCCGCTCAGCGACCTCGGCCGCGGTCCGCAGCAGCCCGAAATCAGCCACGGGCGCGTAGTCCACCAGCCCGTCAAAGCGCAACCGGTTCATGTTCGAGTCGGTGGCCGACCCGATCGCCGCAATGACATCCCCGAGCTGCAGATCCATCGCCAGCGCCCCGCACGACCCGATCCGGATGATGGACTTCGCGCCGTACTCGTTGATCAGCTCATGCGTGTAGATCGAGGCCGACGGCATCCCCATGCCCGACCCCTGCACCGAAACAGGCACGCCCTGCCACGTGCCGGTGAACCCCAGCATCCCCCGAACCTGCGTATAACAGACCGGGTCCTTCAGAAACGTCTCAGCGATCCACTTCGCCCGCATCGGATCCCCGGGAAGCAGAACCCGCTCAGCGATATCGCCCGGCTTCGCGCCGATGTGAACACTCATGAAAGCTGATCCTGCCAGGCGCCCGCCGCCCGGACGCCAGGACCTGGCACTTCGAGCCCTGATCCGGTTTGGGGTTACCCGCCTACAGACGCCCCAGCCGGTCAGTTATTCTACTTCACGGTGGTGTGTCCGAGCGGCCTAAGGAGCACGCCTCGAAAGCGTGTGAGGGTGCAAGCCCTCCAAGGGTTCAAATCCCTTCACCACCGCCGTTGATCGCCCGGTAGCTCTCGCTGCCGGGCGATTCGCTTTTCATCGGTAAGCCGCAGCTATGCCCTGGGTCCGCCTCTATGCCCCTGGGTATAGACGGCTCTCCGGCCGCAGCCAGATCCGCGCGGGGCATCGTGACTGCCAGGCTGTTGGGCATGGAGAGTTCGAGCACCGAGTCCCCCGCCCGCATCTGGCTCCGCCGGCTGGTCATCGCCGTTTCCTGCGCGCCGCTCGCTGCGCTCAGTGTTCTGCACACGATGGGACGCTCGGAGGACTTCGGCGTGCTGGGACGCTGGTACGTCATGGTCCCGCTGGCCGTCGGGTGTTATTTCGCCTGGAATCTCATTGAGAAGGCGATCGCGTGGACCACGCCGGTCGAGACTCGCGAGGAAGCTTAGGCATCCAGCTCGCTGAAGAACGCGAGGACCGGCGCGATCACCTGGTCGGGATGGGTCACCGGGGTGAGGTGACCGGCGCCGGGGAGTTCGAGGTAGCGGCTGTGCGGGATCGCCGCCGCCACCTCGCGCGCACGGGCCGCGAAGGTGTCCGTGTCCTGCGCGAAGCCCATCACCAGGCACGGCACCCGAATGTCGGCCAGTGCCGCCAGCCTGTCCCGGTGCGTTTCGATGAATTCGCGAGCTTGTGCGGCGGCCGCCGGGTTGGTGTCCGCAGACCAGGCCTGCAGGTTGGGCAGCAGGTGGTCCAGGAACGCGTCGTCGCTCAATAGGGCCGGCGGATAGCTGGTGAGCAGCAGCAACGCGAGCCGCACCGGGTCCAGCGACGCATCCGACGCGTCCAGACGCTGCCACGCTGATTGCAGGACGCGGTCGATGCTGTTCTGCCGACCGTACGGTGCGATCAGGGCCGCGCCCACTATCCGTAACGGGCGGAGGAGGGCGGCTTCCTGGGCGATGGCCGCGCCCTGGGACCAGCCGAGCAACCGCACCGGCGGCCCGCCCAGATGGTCCAGGAGGGCCGCCACCGCCGCAGGAGCCGGGCCGTCGGCGCTGTGGACGAACGTGAGGGCCTGGTAGCCGGCGTTGACCAGCGCCGTCACGAGCGGGCGGGCCCACCAGCCCGGGTCGGCGCGCGGGTTGCTGAGGATCACGACGGGTGGGCCGGAGCCGAAGGTTTTGTAGTGGCCGGCGCCCGTCAGGCTGATGCTTTCCAGGGCTTCATCCAGGGGGATTCGGGCCAGCCTTCGGCGGCGGCCATTAATGGGTACGCCGTGGCGCCGTCGACTGATTCGCGGATGATGTCGGCGTGGCCTGCGTGGCGGGCGGTTTCCTGGATCAGGTGGAGCAGGACCCAGCGTACCGACCAGTTGTCGATGTCTTTCGGGTTCCAGGGGACCGTGTGGTCGACCGGGACGGGATGGTCGAGGTCGTCGATTTCCGCGATTGTCTTCTCGGTTTTCGCGGCGATGCGGTCGTAGTCGGCGAACACGTCCTCGATCGTTTCGCCGTCGGCCAGCCGGAAATTGTTCTCGTAGGCGGCATAGTCGACCGGGCGCTGCTCACGGCGTACCGTGTCGATCCAGTTTTCCTCGGTGGAGGCGCAATGCTTGATCAGACCGCCGACCGTGAGCGGGCTGGCCGATGCGGCGGTTCTGAGCTGGTCCTCGGTAAGGCCGAAGGCCGTCAGGCGCACGACGTAACGCATCTGGGTGAGGTAGGCGAGCAGTCCCTCACGTTCGTTGCTGATGGCGCCGACCTGACCGGGCATGAGCGTTCTCCTGTCCATTTCGCTGGGCTTTCCCGCCCAGGTTAGGACGCTTTCAGGTCAGTTTCCGGCCGCATTCCGATCGCCGTGTCGCCCACCCGGGTGACCCATCCGCCCGCGCGCCCGAGCGCCAGCAGAGATTCCCGATCAAGACCGATTTCCACGGGTACGCCCGGAGCTGCCGGCCACCCCCGCCGAAGCTCACCGGGCCGGCGCAGGAGCCCGGTCAACTCGTCGACGGAGTCGAGCGATTCCGTAAAAATCGACAGGTCGGAAAGAACAAGTTCCATTGCTTCGCGTACGGCGTCCGCGTTGCCGCCGCACATCGCCGCGATGAGTTCGGGGCGGGTGGCGGCTACCCGCGTACCGTCGCGAAAAGAGCCGGCGGCGAGCGTACCCGCCAAAGGGTTGTCTTCGATCAGGTTGCTGAGCGCCGCGGCCAGCAGGTGCGGAACGTGGCTGATCCGGGCAACGGCCCGGTCGTGTTCGTCAGCCGTCGCGGGCACGACCCGGGCGCCGATGGACGTGTAGAGGCGGGCCAGCGTGACCCAGTCGGCCAGGCCGGTGCCGCCAGGCTCCAAGCAGAGCACCCACGCGCACTCGTCGAACAGGTGCGGGTCGGACGCGAGGAAACTCGACGACTCCTTGCCGGCCATGGGATGCCCGCCGACGTAGCGCAGGCCGCCCATCAGATCACGGACCGGGCCTTTCACCGAGGTGACGTCGGTGATCAGGCCGGGGAAGCCACTCAGGTCGGCGAGAACGGCGGGCGCTGCGGGCAGCGGTACGGCGAGCACCACCACCTCGGCGTCCGTCACCGCTTCCGCGACGCTGTCGGTGACGTGCCAGGCGCCCTTGATCTCGACCGGGCGGATCGAAGGGTCGGCGAAGTGGTGGGCACCCGCGGCCCTGGCCATGGCGGTCGCCTCGGCCCGGGTCGAGGACGCCAGGTCGTAACCGGTGACGTGATGGCCGTGGGCGGCGAGGGCGCGCAGCAGCGAGCCGCCGATGAGTCCGAGACCGATGACCGCGACATTCACGGGCCGACTCTCGCACACCCGGCCGTCAGGCCTTGCAGTTGTTGGCCTTCGCCCATGAGTTCACCTTCGCGACGGGGCTCTTGTTGCCACCCTTACGCCACGAGTCCAGGAACGTCGCCGGCCAGATCACACCGCGCCGGACCTTCCAGTCGCCCGTCTTCGCGCACGCCGGCGAGATGCCGTAGTGCAGGTGGCAGACGCCGTTGGCGTTACCGGTGTGCCCGACCTTGCCGACCTGCTGGCCCGCCGTGACCCGGACCCCGGCCTTGATCCCCGACAGCACCTTGCTCAGGTGCGAGCCGTAGTAACGCACCCCGTCATCGCCAAGGATCGACACGGAGAGGCCGCCGTTGAGCGGACCGTCCGGCTGCCCCTTCACGTACTCGTCCTTGAGGCTCACCTCGAGCACGACACCACTGGTCGTGGCGACCGCCGGCTCACCGCAGTCGGCGAAGATGTCCGTCGCCGGATACTTGCTGTGCGTCGGGTGGTAGTCGACGTTCGAGGCCTTCACCGGGAATGTGTACTTCACGGTGGTCGCGGTCTTGCTCGGGCTTTTGCTGGGACTCGGGCTCGGGCTCGTGGACGGCGGCGCGCTGGCTTTACCCGCGGCTGCCGGCGGGTCAGCGGACTCCGTCGCCGCCGTCGAGGGCGGATCCACGAACTGCGGTGTCGCCGAGCTTGACGAGTCGTCGCTCGGCGAGCCGCACGCGGCAAGCGAGAACACGGCAACGGTCAGGACCGAGAACGTACGCAGGGAAACCACGGCGCCATCCTGGCAGAAGTCATCCATCCCCGCTGACCTGCCGGCCGTGGATAAGGTGAGTGACATGACGGAACAGCACGGCGGCTGGGGCTCCTCGACACCACCGCCCGGCTGGCTGCCCACGTCCGCGCAGCCGGCGCAGACCCTCCAGCCGAGCCGGCCTCCCACGATGCCGCCTTACGCGACTGCGCCGTACGCAAATGCGCCCTACGCGACTGCGCCACATGCGAATGGGCCGTATGCGAACGGGCCGTATGCGAATGCGCCTTACGCGATGCCGCCTGGCATGGCACCGATGGGCCGCCCGCCCGCGTTCCCGCCGAGCCTGCCACCCCGCCCGGTCTATCGCGAACCCCACGCCATCTCAGCGGGCCCGCTCCTGGCCGGCATCGGAGCGACAGCGCTCTGGTTCGCCCTCTTCGGAGCCCTCGGCCGCGACCTCATGTCGTACGCCTGGTGGACATTCGCCGCCGCCGTCTCCGCCTGGCTGACAGCCGCCCTCCTCACCTTCATCGGCAACCGCGGCGTCGCCGTAGGAGTAGCGGTCAGCAGCGCCCTCGGCCTGTCCATCGCAGCCGGCTTCGTAGCCGCCCGATGGATCACCACCAACGACTGGCCCCTGTGGTGATTGCCCCACTCTGCCCATCCCTGTGAGCCACAATGGGTACGCTCCCAGTCGCACAACGCACTCACTCTTGACGAACGCCGACAGCCCAGGAAGTCTCGGCTCATGGCCCACGTACCGCAGCGACTCGACCCCGAGCGTCGCCGTCGCCGGCTCGAGCTCCTGGCAGCCCTCGCCGATGCCAAATCAGCCCGAGACCACGCCCAGCCATCCCGCCTCCGCGGCGCCCGCCTCCGCGAACTGATCGCCAACCGCCGCCGCCTCGCGAACTGACCAGGCCGGCATCTCGCGCTGTCTGGCCAGACCCGAGAGGCGCGCTTACCCGCGCGTAGGTGTCGGCGCCCGCGAAGCGGTTCGTCCACCTTCGCTATGAGCCCGAGGACCCCGGCCGCCGCCGAACTCGCTGACCTCGCTCGCCGCCGTTGGAGAGGTCTCAGTTACCAAAATTGGAGCTGGCCACGCGCGCGCCGACAGCTGTGCCGGCGAAACCGCAGGTCGGCAGCGAACAATCTGAGTCCGCGTTCACCGCGGATCGGTCCGCCGTAGCGGGTCATCCGTCGGGCAGGCCTGATTGCATGACGCGTCGCGCACTGCGATAGGGGCCGTCATGGGAGTCACGGGATGGCCCGGCTCCGGCGTGGCCCGGTGTTACCAGCACCCCACGGCAAATGAAGCCACAACAAGAAAATGCACGGTGCCTTCACACGCTTTCGGGACGCGACGTCTCGTGGTCCTTGGACCGGATGGCTGCGTGATCAGGTCGGGACGGCAGCGAGCTGGGCGGTGGACTCAGGGCTGGGGGTGGGGCGTATTTGGAGGGGGGGAGCGTTACAGGCGCGCCAAGGCCTTGCGGAGCGGGTCGAGGCCCAGGGAGCCGAGGTTGAGGGCGTCGCGGTGGAAGTCTTTGAGGTTGAAGGTGGGGCCTTTTCGGGCTTTGGCGTCGTCTCGGGCTTGGAGCCAGATGCGTTCGCCGACCTTGTAGGAGGGGGCTTGGCCGGGCCAGCCGAGGTAGCGCTTCCATTCGAAGCGGAGGACGTCTTCCTGCATGCGGCAGTGCTGGCGGAGGAAGTCCCAGCCGAGTTGGGGGGTCCAGCGGGCGCCGGGGTGGAAGGCGAAGGGGTTGTCGCGGGGGATTTCGAGCTCTAGGTGCATGCCGATGTCGACGATGACGCGGGTGGCTCGGAGGGCTTGGGCGTCGAGCATGCCCAGGCGGTCGCCGGGGTCGGCCAGGTAGCCGAGGTCGTCCATGAGGCGTTCGGCGTAGAGGGCCCAGCCTTCGCCGTGGCCGGAGGACCAGCAGAGGAGGCGTTGCCAGCGGTTGAGGGTGTCGGCTTCGTGGATGGTCTGGCCGATCTGGAGGTGATGGCCGGGGACGCCCTCGTGGTAGACCGTTGAGGTTTCGCGCCAGGTGGAGAATTCGGTCTGGCCTTCGGGGACGGCCCACCACATGCGGCCGGGGCGGCTGAAGTCCTCGCTGGGTGCCGTGTAGTAGATGCCGCCGTCGCTGGTGGGGGCGAGGCAGGCTTCGACTGTGCGGACGGCGGGCGGGATGTCGAAGTGGGTGCCGTTGAGCTCGGAGATGGTCTTGTCGGCGGTGGCCTGCATCCAGTCGCGGAAGGCTTCTTTGCTGGGGATGCGGCGGGCCGGGTCGGCGTCGAGGAGGGCGACGGCTTCGTCCACTGTGGCGCCGGGGCCGGCGATCTGGGCGGCCGTGGCGCGCATCTCGCGCTCGAGGCGGGCCAGCTCCTCGAAGCCCCAGGCGTAGGTTTCGTGCTGGTCGACGCGGGCGCCGAGGAAGTATTGCGAGGCGCGGTCGTAGCGCTCCGGGCCGGCGGCTTCCTTGTCGCGGCCGTAGGGGGACAGCTCGGTGAGCAGGAACTGGCCGAACTCCGCGACGGCGGCCGTGGCCGCGGCGGCGTTGCGGGTCAGCTCGGTCTGCAGCGCGCCGGTCGCCTCGAGGCCTTCGGCGAGGCCGTGGAAGAAGTTGTCGCGGGCCGGGTCGGTCCAGGTGGCGCACTGCTCGGCGACCTCGATCATCTGGATCCGCGCGCTGGCGTTGCCCTTGGCGGCCTCGTCGAGCAGCGTGCGCCGGTATTGCCGCAGGGCGTGCGGGAAGCCGCCGAGGCGGGCCGAGATGTTGGCGACCGCCTCCTCGCCCTGGATCGGCATGAGGTCGAAGGTCATCCGCATGCCGTGCACCGCGCTGGTGATGACGTTGATCTCGCTGGCGATGTCGCCGGCGTCGTAGCGGGTCAGGTCGAGACCGAGCCGCTCCTGCATGGCGTCCTTGGCGACGTTCTCACGCTCGGTCCCGGGCTCGATCAGGTCGAGCTCGGTCAGCGTGCGGCGGGCCAGCTCGGCCTGGGCCTCGAAGCCCTCCGGCGACAGGTCGTCGAGCTGGGCGTCGTGGCCGGGCACGCCGATGAAGGTGGCGCCGGTCGGGTTGAGCGGGGCCCACTCGTCGACGTAGCGGTTCGCAAGGTCATCAATCTGTCCCACGCGACGACCCTACGGGAGGGGGCTGATATTTTCCCGCCCGTTATCCGGGGGTGCTGTGGCTCACTGTCCAGTCGAGCAGGCGATCCATGGACCAGGAATTAACGACCCTGTCCACGGGTACGCCGCACAGCGCGGCCCGCTCGCACCCGTACCTCTGCCAATCGAGCTGTCCCGGGGCGTGCGCATCGGTGTCGATGCTGAACAGGCACCCGGCCTCGACGGCGACGGTGAGCATCCGTTTCGGGGGGTCGAGCCGGTCCGGGCGCGAGTTGATCTCGATGGCCTTACCGTGCTCGGCGACCGCGGCGACCACCCTTGTCAGGTCGAAGTCACTGGGCGGCCGGGTGTGCCCACGTCGATGCCCTTTGTCCCCTTCCCCGGATGCTGCGACCTTCCGTCCGGTCATGTGCCCGAGGATGTCGAGGTGCGGGTTCTCGATGGCCGCCAGCATCCGGCGGGTCATCTTGGCCGAGTCGTCGCGCAGGCCGCTGTGCACCGAGCCGACCACCACGTCGAGCCGTTCGAGCAGCTCGTCCTCCTGGTCGAGGGAGCCGTCGGCGAGGATGTCGACCTCGATGCCGGTGAGGATGCGGAACCCCTCGGGCAGCGCCTCGTTCACCTTGGCCACATGGTCGAGCTGTTTGCGCAGCCGGGCGGCGGTCAGTCCGTGCGCCACCGTCAGTTTCGGCGAGTGGTCGGTGAGCACCATGTATTCGTGGCCGAGCTCGACGGCGGCCAGCGCCATCTCCTCGATGGGCGAGCCGCCGTCGGACCAGTCGGAGTGGCAGTGACAGTCGCCGCGCAGCGCCGAGCGCAGGACCGCCGCCGCGCCCTTCAGGTCGGTGCCCTCGGTCGACTCGATGCGGCGCAGGTAGACGGGCTCCTCGCCGGCGAGCGACTCGGTGACGCAGCGTGCGGTCACGTCGCCGATCCCGGTGAGTTCGGCGAGGGTGCCGTCCGCCGCACGCCGGTTGAGCTCGTCGGCGGGCAGCGCGGCGACGGTCGCGGCCGCCGACCGGAACGCCTTGACCCGGTAGGTCGCCTCGTTGGCGCGTTCCAGCAGAAAGGCGATGCGTCGCAGGTCAGCGATCGGATCTCGGGAGGTCACCACGTCACGATAGGGCTTGGCGGACGTTCTCGCGGCTGGTGAGGAAGACCGTGGCGGGGTCGCCGAGGTACGACCACGGCATCTTGCTCGGGTGGTCGCCGATCGCGTCGAAGCAGGCCTGGGCTGCCCGGGCCTCGCCGCCGCCCCCGAACGCGATAGCGAAGATCCCGAAGAGGCCCTGATCGCCGGGGGTGCGCTGGAACGCCGGGTGGAAGATGGACCTGTTCGCGGCAGCGTGCACCTCGGCCACCACCTCCGGCCGCGCCAGGTAGTCCTCGCCGGAGATCTGCACCGCGATCTCGAAGTGGGCCCACGCGATCAGCGAGCCGAGAGCATTGCCGTCCGGCATCGCGGCGACAGTCTGCCGGGCGAAGCCCAGGGCCAGTTCGTCACTGCCGCCCCATTTGGCGCACTTCTGCTGGAGCAGGCGGGCGTGCGCGGGGCGGTGCCAGCGGTCCCGGGCGATGACCTGCTGGAAGCGGCGTTCCGTCTCCTCCAGGCCGAGCTCGCGGCCGATGGACGTCTGGATCAGCGCCGTCCAGGCGAGCGGGTCGCCGGGGTCGCGGGCGATGGCCTCGTCGAGGGCGTCCTCGGCGAGTTTGAGACGGCGGAAGAAGACCGCGAACTGCTCCTGGCTGACGTGCTGCGCCTGCAGGTTGCTGCGCGCCTCCCAGGCCCAGGTGATGGCGTGGTCACCTTTCACCAGGAACGGCAGCGCCGATTGAGGCTCCGCCGCGATCCACTCGTCGATCCACGGCTGAGGACCCCGCCGGTCGCAGAGCACGTCGAGGTAGAACGCGCGGATCTCCCAGTTCGTGGTCGCGGTGAGCACGTCGCGGGCGTACTTCCAGTCGCCGTTGTCGGCGGCCGCGATCAGCGACCGGGCGGTCGGATCGCCATGGGTCGGGTCGAACACGATCGTCGGCGCCGCCGGTTTGTCCCGTTTGAAAGGCCACATGTGGATCTACGTCTCCCCTGTTCAGAGCAGGGATGATAGGTCAGCGGCCGACGCGGGAGTAGACCTCCCGGCGAAAACCCCGGTACGCCCGGACGGTGTCCCACGGGTCCTCGGCGGGCAGGTCGCCGATGGCGTCGAGGTGGGTGGCCGCCGCTTGGAATTCTCCGGCGAGCACGAAGGCCAGGGCGAAATACCCCTCGGCTGCCTGGTAACCGGGTCGGCGCTGGAAGGCGGGGTGCCGCACAGACTTGCCGCCGGCGGCGTAGAGCTCGGCGATCACTCCCGTACGCCGCAGGTAGTCGATTCCCTCGTCGTGCCGGCCGGCGTGCTGCAGGTACGCCTCCGGAACGAGCACGCCCAGCTCGGACCCGTCCGGCATGTCCTCGACCGTCTGCCGGGCGAACTCCACGCCGATGCCCTCCTGGCCGCTCCACTTCTCGTGCAGCTGGTTCAGCAGGTTGCGATGCGCGCCCCGGTTCCAGCGGTCCCGGGCGGTCGCCTCGCTGAAGCGGTGCCGCGCCTCCCCGACCCCGAGCTGGCGGCCCATCGCCGTGACGACCCGCTGGGACCAGGCGATCGGGCTGTCCCTGTCCCGCGTGGCCGCCTCGTCGAGGGCGTCCTCGGCCAGCTTGAGCCGGCGGAAGAAGACGGCGAACTGGTCCTGGGACACGTCCTTCGCCAGCTTCGTGCTGCGTGCCTCCCAGGCGTACACGATCTGCTGGCGGCCCTTCGCGAGGTAGGGCAGTGCGGATTTCGGCTCGGCCTTGATCCAGTCATCGATCCAGGGCTGCGGCCCTTCCCGCTCCACGGCGAGGCACAGGTAGAACTCGCGCTGGTCCCAGTCGGTGACCGCGGTGAGCCCGTCGCGGACCGTGGCCCAGTCGCCACGCTCCCCGGCGGCTGCGATCGCACGCGCGGCCGGATCGCCGAAAGTCGGGTCGAAAGCGAGCTTTTTGAACGGCCACATGAGATCTGTCCCCCCGGCTGCGGAGACAGGATCTTAAGGGGTTGCCCGGAGAATATTGAGATCGGTATCTTCCCCGGACCGTCGGCCCGCTCGGGCTCTCAGACGGTAAAACGGGGAAGGAAGCACGGGGGATGTTTCGCGCTGCCGCATCGCTGGCGATGCTGCTGGGTTTCTATGTCGTCGCTCTGATCCAGCTCGTGATCGTGATCGCGTTCGCCATCTGGGTGGGCGTCGAAACCACGGCCTTCATCGGTGCCAAGATCGCCATCCCGCTGGTCATCGCGGTGGGCGCCACGTTCGTCGGGGTGTTCAAGGCGATGCGCACCCGCTCCGGGGCGGAGCACGGGCTGCTCGTCACACCGCAGGCCGCGCCGGAGCTGTGGAACACCGTGCACGCGCTGGCCACCGAGGTCGGCACCCGGATGCCCGACGAGATCCGGCTCGTGCCCGAGGTCAACGCCGCGGTCAGCGAGGACGCCAAGCTGCTCGGCCTGATCGGGGGACGGCGGCGGCTCTACCTGGGCATGCCGCTGATCCAGGCGTATTCGGTCGACCAGATGCGCTCGATCATCGCCCACGAGCTCGGCCACTACTCGGGCCGGCACACCGGTCTCGGCGTGGCCGCCTACCGGGGCCGGCTCGCGGTCGAGGAAACCGTGGAGCAGCTCGGCAGGTTCAACCCCGTCGGCATCGTCTTCCGCGGTTACTCCCGGCTGTACCTACTCGTCGACAACGCGGCCTCGCGCAGCCAGGAGCGGGAGGCCGACCGGGCGTCGGTGCGGGTCGCCGGCCCGGCTGCCGCCATCGAGGCGCTCAAGGACCTGCCCGCCGTCAGCGCGGCCTGGGGTTTCTACTTCAGCAGGTACGTCGCTCCGGGCTGGGAGGCGGGCTACGCGCCGGACGACCTGTTCGGCGGTTTCGGGCAGCTCGTCGCCGCGCGCCAGGAGGAGCTGGCCGAGCTGCGCCAGCAGGAGCCCGAGGAGGCGACGTCGCGGTGGGACACGCACCCGTCGCTCGCCGACCGGATCGCCATCATGCGCGCGGCGCCGCAGCAGGCGCACCCGGTCGACGGCCGGCCCGCCACGGTGTTGCTGCCCTCGATCCAGCAGGCGGGCGTCGCCCTGCAGCGTGAGGTCGTCGAGGTCGGCTCCCGCCAGGTGCTGCCCTGGCCGCAGTTCATCGCGGCCGCGACGACGGCCGGGCTGCAGCGCACGTCGGACCGGATCTTCCGGTCGCTGACCCGGCTCACCGGCACGTCGGAGCCGAGCCTGGGTGCGCTGCTGGACCTCGTCGAGGCGGGGCGGCTCGGCGAGCTTGCTGAGGAGTTCTTCAGCAACGCGACCCGTAAGGAGGCCGCGGTCAAGTTCTCCGGCCCGATGGACATGATGCTCACGCTGGCCGCGATCCGCTCCGGCAAGGCGTTCTGGCAGATGTCCTGGACGGAGCCGGTGAAGTTGGTCGACGCGGACGGCGCCGACCTGGACCTCGAGGACATCGCCAAACTCGCCGTCAACCCCGAAACGCTCGGCGAGGCGCGGTCCCGGCTGGCCGAGATGGGCGTACGCGTAGAAGCCGCCACCGTGATCGAAGCGAAGGCAACCGGCCGGGGTGCCGAGGTCATCGGCGCGATGGCCAACGTCAAGGTCGACGGCATCGAGTCCGACCTGGTGCTGCTGAACCGCGGTTTTGTTGTCGCCTCGGCACCCAAGAAGTCCGACAAGGGCGAGCAACGGCTCGAGGAACTGGTCCAGATGTACACCGGGGAGGAGCTGGCCGCGCGCTTCCGTTTCATCCCGTTCGAGGAGGCCGGCGGGGCCACGATCACCAAGCGAACGCCGATCCGGGCCGAGCTGCGCCTGCACGACGGGACCGTGGTCACGATGGAGGAACGCTGGTCGGGCGATCAGCTCGGCAAGAGCCGCGACACGTTGGTCGAGATCCTCGAGCGGATCATCCGGAACACGGAAGAGTAGTCAACTGACTACGCTACGCAAGGTTATTTTTACGAACAAGTAACACGCGTAGGGGCAGAGCACCTTACTCCATTGTGGAAAGCTGCGCCTAATCGGGCACCCCGTCGGCCAGGCCGCCGCGCGGGCATTCGCGCACGGCCCCCGACGGTGCCCGATCGCAGGCCGCGCCACGTTTCCCACCCGCGTACGACCAGGCAACCCCTGCGGTCCATCCCCCGATCAGACGAGTCAACTCTGACCTAGGGAAAGGGGTCGCCCGCTTTTTTCTCGGCTAGATTGTCCCCGATCGGTGCGCCCACGCGACTACGGAGTGTAGTCACCAAACGGTGTAAAGCGGGCGCATGGCGGAGGAATTGACGATGTCAGACTCGGTGAACCACCGGCGAACCCGGACGCGCTCCGTACTAGCGGCCGTCATGACGGTCCTGATCCTCGTGCCGGCGGGGGTTTTGTTCACCCGGGTCTGGAGTGACGTCTCCGACCGGCGGGCCGGCACCAAGCTCGAGCAGAAGGGCGTCGAGTACCTGGCGGCCCTCGCTCCGCTGGTCAGCTCGCTGGCCGAGGCGCAGTCGTCCGCGCTCTCCGGCGTCTCCGACCCGCCCGCCTCGCTGACCACCGCGGTCAACGGCGTCGCGGCGGTGGACCAGCGGCTCGGCGGCGATCTGCGGACCCGTGACCGCTGGACGGGGCTGCGGCAGAAGATCGAGCTGCTGCCCAAGACCACTGGCGACCCGCTCACCGTCCTGCAGGCCCACGTCGAGGTCGCCGATCTGACGCTCGCCCTCTACGAGGCCGTACGCGACAACTCCGAGCTGGCCCGCGACCCCGACAACGACCTCGCGCACCTGCAGGAGGCGGTCGGCGTCGACCTGCCCACCACGGTTGTCGAGGTGAGCCGGATGGGCGACTACAGCCAGCTCGTCGCCAAGGCCACCGCCGCGCAGCTCGCCCAGCTCAGCCCGCAGTTCGGGGCCGCGGTGCTGGCCGTCAACACGTACGTCAACCGCCTCACCGACAACCTGCAGGCCGCGGTCGACAACACCACGAGCGGCACGCTGAGCGGGAGCCTGGTCAGCGGGCTCGACTCGTTCCGGCGCGGTGTCGAGTCGCTGACCCGGGGTGCGAATCCGGGCGGCGTACCGAATGCGGCGACCATGGCCACCGCGCAGAGCCAGCTTCAGGTCTCGCTGTCGAACCTGTCGAACATCACCGTCCGGGAGATGGCGACCCTGCTGCAGGACCGGCTCGACCGGTTGGCGTACCGCGAGGCGGAGACGCTGGCCGCCGGTGTGCTGATCGCGCTGCTCATCGTCGGGGCGGTCGTGCTGCCCCTGACCGGCCGCCGCCGACGGGGCCGGCCGATTCACAGCGAAGCCGCCCGGGACGTGACCGTAGGACCGGGCGATGTGGACACCACACGACGGGAGCACGCCAGTGCTCTTCGGTAAACTCCGCATTCTGGGCAAACTGGTCCTGCTGATGCTCGTGCCGCTGGTAGGCGTCGTCGCCCTGGCCGTGCCGATCGTCGTCAACCGCATCGAGGTCGGCCGCGACGCGCAGCGCATCTCCGACTCCGTGCAGTTGGCCACCCAGGTCGGCTCGGCCGTGCAGGAGCTCCAGGAGGAGCGGCTGCTCTCGGTCGGCTACCTCTTCGGCCTCATCCAGCAGCCCGAGCTCGTGGTGCAGAGCGCCAAGGCGACCGACCGCATCGAGGGCCTCAAGAGCCTGGACCAGCCGCTGCCGGCCGGGCTGCGGCGCGCGGTCAACAACATCTCGCGGCTCACCAGCACCCGCGCCAACGTGATCAACCGGACCATCCGGCCCGACCAGATCGTCACCGAGTTCACCGACGTGATCACCCCGATCATCAACGGGCTCGCCCTCTCCACGAACGCCGACCTGACCACGTCCGCCGGACGCCAGGTCTACGCGCTCGACCAGGCCCTGCGCAGTGACGACCTGATCAGCCAGGCGGCCAGCCACCTGACCGGCGCCGTGGTCACCAAGAATTCCGGGCTGGTCGGGCTCTTCTCCTCGACGCTCCTGCAGCTCCAGCTGATCATCACCAATGGCGAGCCGTACTTCACCGCCAGCCAGTACAAGCTCTACCTCGGTGCCCAGTCGGCGTTCGGTGCCCGGGTCGGCAACCAGTTCCTGACCCAGGCGCAGACCGACCCGTCCGGCGCGGTGAAGCTGCTGAACATCCAGACGCTGTTCCCGTCGCTGCGCTCGGTCATCGTGCTCGGCGGTTTTGTGGAGAAGCGCGTGGCCGCCGACGTGGACGCCGCGGTGACCGAGAGCCGCAACGGCGCTCTGCGTACGGCCGGTGTGGTCGGCGGCGGTGCCCTCCTGCTCGTCTTCGCGGTCGTCGCGCTGTCGCTGCTGATGGCGCGCGCGGTCGCCCAGCCGTTGCGCCGCTTGACGACCTCGGCCGACCGGATCGCCCGCGCCGCCGAGGCCGAGCTGGAACGGGTCGCGGACGATGACGCGGAGACCGTACGCCCGATCCGGCTCGACCCGGTCGACGTGGCCGGCCGGGACGAGATCGGCGACCTGGCCCGCGCCTTCGACCGCGTGCAGAGCACGGCCGTCCGGCTGGTGGAGCGTCAGGTGCTCGGCCGGCGCAACGTCGCCCAGATGTTCGGGCACGTCGGGCGGCGGACGCAGAACCTGGTCGGCCGCCAGCTCGCCCTGATCGACAACCTGGAGCGCCGGGAGACCGACACCGACCGGCTGGGCGAGCTCTACCGCCTCGACCACATGTCCAGCCGCCTTCGCCGCAACGCCAGCTCGCTGGTGGTGCTCTCCGGTGGGGCCGGCGCCAACGACCACATGGCCCCGCTGGCGCTCTCCGACGTCGTGCGGCTCGCCCTCGGCGAGATCGAGGACTACACGCGCGTCGACGTCGAGGTGCCCGAGGAGATCGTGGTCGTGCCGGCCGTCCTGGCCGACCTGACCCTGCTGCTCGCGGAGCTGATGGAGAACGCGACCTCGTTCTCGCCGCCGCACACCCGCGTCACGGTCACCGCCGCCGAGCTGCGCGGGGGTGCCCGGCTCGCGGTTGTCGACCACGGTCTCGGCCTGACCCCGGAGCGCATCGCCGAGGAGAACGCGCGGCTGACCCGCCGCGAGCGCCTCGACCTCGCCCCGTCCGAGGTGCTCGGCCTCTTCGTGGTCGGCCGGCTCGCCCGGCGCCACGGCATGGAGGTCACCCTCGCCGACACCCCCGACGGTGGCATCACGGCCTGGCTCGACCTGCAGCCCGATCACCTGGTGCCGCGGGTCGACACCGTGGTCACGCCGCACGGCCCGATCCAGGCGACCGTGCCGAGCCAGCACAGCGAGTTCTCGCCGCTGGTCGCGGGCGGTTCGGCGCGCTCGGTTCCGGGCAGCGCCCTGCCGTTCGACTCGAACATGCTGGGACGGGCCACCCGTACGCTCGAAGTGGCGAAGTCCTGGAACGCGTTCGCCCTGCGGCCGCAACTGGAGGCCACGCCGGTCGCCGGTCGTTTCCCGGCCGGCCTGCCGCAGCTACCCGCCGGTGGACAGGTCCGCGCGGAACTCGAGGCCCCGGCGATTCCCCGCCAGCGCCCCGCACCCGAAGAGGCCCCGGTGATCCCCCGCCAGGTTGCCGAGCCGCTGCGCCGGCGGATCCCGGGCAACCAACTGCCTGCCGAGACCGCCCCGAGGATCCATGCGACCGTCCCCACCACGGACGACGCGCTGGCCGCCCGCGCCGCCTTCGACGCGTTCGAGGCCGGCGTCTCCCAGGCCCAGTGGGACGTCGCCGAGCAGGAGATGTCCGCGCCCCCGGCCGTGGGGCACGCCCCGCTCTCCCGACGGGTGCCGGGCGCGACCCTGCCGGTCGGCGAGCCCAGCACCCCGACCCCGCCGGCGTCGCCGGCCCAGCCGCTCGATCCCGACGCCGCCCGGGCGTTGATGGAGCAGTTCGAGTACGGCGTTGCCCGAGCCCTGAGCGAAACCCAGCCACAACCCGAGGGACAACCGCGATGACATCCCCCTACTCCACCGACACCGGCAACGGCACCGCGCAGTCGCAGCTCAGCGCCGAGGCCAAGACCTTCAACTGGCTGCTGGACTCGTTCACGTCCGGCACCGCCGGCGTGGTCGAGGCGATCGCCGTCTCCTCCGACGGCCTGCTCATGGCGATGTCCGCGATCAAGGACCGCCCGAACGCCGAGCGGCTCGCGGCTGTCGTCTCCGGCCTGACCAGCCTCGCCGGCGGCGCGGCAAGCTGGTACAAGCTCGGCAGCCTCAACCGGGTCATCATCGACATGGCCGACGGCTACCTACTGGTGACCGCGATCAGTGCCGGCTCGGTGCTCGGCGTCGTTGCCGACCGGTCCGCCAACCTGGGCACGCTCGCCTACGAGATGACCCTCTTCGCCACCCGCGCGGGCGGCGCCCTCAGCCCGCGGCTCATCGCTGAATTGAAGAACGCCGTCCAGCAATGAGATATCCGGCCGGACCCGACGACCCGGAACACCCGGCGACTCCCGGGGTCCGGCCGTTCCTGCGCGGCAAAGAGGCCCCACCGGCCCCGCAGGAAGTGGCGCCCGCGCTGCGGCCCTTTGTGATCACGTCGGGGCGCGTGGCCGCGGTCGACCCCGACATCGGGCTGGAGACCCAGGTCAGCGCGCTGCCGAGCGCTTTTTACGCGCGGCTCTCCCCCGAGCAGCGGGCAATCGTCCAGCTGTGCCGCGACCCGCTTTCCCTGGCGGAGATCTCGGCGCAGCTCCGGATGCACTTCGGCGTGACCCGGATCCTCGTCTGCGATCTGCGGGCAGCGGGGCATCTGGACGTGCACGTCCTGCAGAGCGACTTCCCCGACCCCGACACCATCATGCGAGTGATCCGTGGCCTTCGATCCATACTCTGACAGCCGCGTCGTAGGCAGCGCGCGTGTGCCGGAACCGCCGCGGCGCAAAGCCCCGGTGCCGGTCAAGATCATCGTGGCCGGGGGCTTCGGCGTCGGCAAGACGACCACGGTCGGTGCCATCTCCGAGATCTCGCCGCTGACCACCGAGGCCGAGATGACGATGGAGTCCGTCGGCGTCGACGACCCGGGGCAGGCGAGCGCCAAGACCACCACCACGATCGCCATGGACTTCGGCTGCGTCACCATCGACCAGACCCTCAAGCTCTACCTCTTCGGTACGCCGGGCCAGTCGCGCTTCTCGTTCATGTGGGACGACCTCGTGCGTGGAGCCCTCGGCGCCCTGGTAGTGGTCGATACGTCCAGGATTGATGACTGTTATCCCGCAGTGGACTATTTCGAGCGTGCTGGGCTTCCCTTCGTGGTCGGTGTGAACACCTTCAACGGGCAGCTCGGCTACAACCTGGACGAGGTTCGCTGGGCGCTCACTGTGCGTGACGAAGTACCTGTAGTGCAGTTCGATGCCCGGTTCCGTGGTTCCGTACGCGACGCCCTGCTCGTCGTTCTGGATCAGGCCCTCAACAAAGCATTGCGGATGCGGCAGTAAGGTTTGCGCCGAGTCGCGTAGTACCGGTTTCCAATCTGACCCGCGAGCGGGCACAGTTGTACCGGCCACTGCGGGTAACGGAGGGACGGTGTCGTGCGAGGCGGACTGGACGACGCACTCGACAAGCTGGCACGCCGCGATGAGTTGCGGCGGCGGGCCAACGGCGAGTCGGCAAGCAGCACCCCACCGGCGGTGAACGAGCTGGTCGAGGCGATCGCGGCGGTGGTGGGCCGCAACCCCGAGCTGGCCGTGACCGTCGGCGTCGAGGGATCGGGCGATCCGCTCCTGCTGCACTTCGCGGTCGAGGGCGGCATAGTCCAGGTCAGCGCGGACAACACCGTGGTGCAGCGTGGTCCGGAGCCGGGCCACCAGGACGACGTCATCGACGCCGACCTGGTGGAGGAGCCCTATCCGCAGCCGCATCCCTTCGCGGCCGCCCCGCCACCGGACGTGCCCCCGCAGGAGGAGCAGCGCGGCTTCCTACCGCCACTGCCCGAGCCCATCCCGTTGCACGTCGACGAGCAGGAGACCGAGCAGGCGGCGAAGCGGCTCGCCGCACTGCTCCGCGCGGACCCCTCCCTACTGCGGTCGCAGGACTAGGATCGCTCTTTCCACGGCGCTGACCTTGTCGGCGAGCAGGCCCACCGCGCCGACAGCCCGGTTGAGCGGGTCGTCGCCGGCTCCGCCCAGCGACTGCTCGCGCAGGAAGCCCGCCTTGACCTCGGCCCACCGCTCTGCCTGCTCCGGGGTGAGGCGGCCACGCAGCTCCGCGAGCTTGAGCAGGTTCGCCTCGGCTCCCGTGGTCAGCGTCTGCGCCTCACCGACGTAGTGGTCGTCGATGATCGACTCCAGCTCGGCGTCGTTCAGGGCCGGCACGATCCGCTCGGCGATCTTGTTCATGTTGCGGTAGGAGCCCTGCAGCTTGAACGGCGGTTCGACACGCGACGAGTCCGTCTGTCCCGCCGACGCGATGTACGCCTGGTTGTTGCGCAACACCGTCCGTTGCACCCGCCGCATCTTGCGCAGCACCGACAGCACCTGCTCCAGCTCCGTGGCGGAATACGCGTAGCTCAGCCGGTCGGGCCGCACCGAGTCGTCGCCCTCCGCGAGCCGCACCAGCAGCGTCAGGTCCGCCCGGTCCCGCGCGGCGAGCGGCGCCAGCACGGCGTTCGAGGTCAGGGCGTTCTCCAGGTAGGACATCTCGAACGCGTCCTCGCGCCCGGAGAGCACGTCGCCCAGGTTCCACACGTCGGCCCGGTTGGCGAGCATGTCCGGGATCCGGAACCGCTGCCCGCTCTCGGTGTACGGGTTGCCCGCCATGCAGACGGCGAACCGCTTGCCGCGCAGGTCGTACGTCCGCGTCTTCCCGTTCCAGACGCCCTCCATCCGGCGCTGGGCGTCGCAGAGCGAGATGAACTTCTGCAGCAGCTCCGGTGAGGTGTGCTGGATGTCGTCCAGGTAGAGCAGGACGTTGTTGCCCATCTCCAGGGCGAACGAGATCTTCTCGACCTCCTGGCGCGCGGTCGCGTCGGGTGCGTCCGCGGGGTCGAGCGAGGTGACCGCGTGCCCCAGTGCCGGCCCGTTCACCTTCACGAAGACCACGCCGAGCCGGTTGGCGACGTACTCCATCAGGGTGGTCTTGCCGTAACCGGGCGGTGAGATCAGCAGCAGCAGGCCGGACTGGTCGGTGCGTTTGCTGTCACCGGCCGCGCCGAGCTGCCGGGCCAGGTTGTCGCCGATCAGCGGTAGATAGACCTCGTCGAGCAACCGGTTGCGGACGAACGCGCTCATCACGCCGGCCTTGTACTCGTCGAGCCGCAACCGGTCCCGTTCTGCCGCGGCCACGGCGGTCCGCTTCCGCTGATATTCACGGTACGCAGGAATGCGCTGTTCCCGGAACCTCCTGGTCCGCACCAGGAACTCGTCCAGCCGCAGCGTGAACCGCCCGTCCGTGATGCCCGGGTGCACCCCGAGCAACCCCTCGACGGTCTCGGTGAGCGCCGCCGCCGAGTCGTAACGGGTCAGCGTCGCGCCGGTCAGCTCGATGGCGACCGCCTCGACCTGATCGTGCTGCGAGCCGCTGTCCGGCTGAGCCGCCCGGAACGCCTCCAGCCACGCCGAGACGAGCTGGCGTCGAGCCGCGGGATCGTGCTCCAGGGCGCGCAGATCATCGGCGAAACTGCGGTCACCGGCACTGAGCGCACGGTGGAACCGGTCGAGGAACCGGCGGGCGCCCGCACTGGTCACGAACCCCGCCGGCGCGGTGGCGAGCTCCTCGATGAGGTATTCGCCGACGTCCGTACCCGCCGCAAGATCTAGTTCCGCCCGCAACTCGTCCATGGCACTGCCCGCGGAGCCGAACATGTCCCGCGCCCGGACCAGCGACGAGGCCCGCAACGTCCACAACGCCTGCTGTTCCGGCGTGGTGCCGGCCCAGAACAGCTGCGCTGCGGCACGGACCTGGGGTTCGTAACGCAGGAGCCCGGCCGCGGCGTGCAAGCGGATCAGCGCGCCGAGGATCAGGGTCGCGTCGCTGTCGTGTACGCCCCGCTCGTACCCCTCGTCGAAGCGTGCCTCGGCACCACGCCGCACCACGTCCCGCAGCGACCCGTCGGCCAGGGCCGTGGCCGTTCCCGCGGGGTCCGCGGCGAAGATCGCGGCAGCCAGATGCGCACCCCGATAGACGTGGCGGTCCTCGGAGATCAGCGACTGCGTCCAGAAATCCTGCGTGGCGGCGAACGCCGGATCGGTGACCGGCGCGCGGTAGTCGGTGCCGGTGACCGTGAACGCCAGCTCGTCGCCGTTCGGCACCACGGTCAGATCGATGGCCTGGGTGTTCACCGCGAACGAGTGCCGCCCGAGGCGGATCGTGGCGCCCCCGTCGGAGAACAGGTCGAGCCGGTCGCGCAGGGACCGGCCGGCCTCCTGCCGCGCGGCCTTGACCCGCCCGTCCAGCTCCTCGGCACGCACAGAATCGCCGAGGGTACGCAGCTCAGCAGCCACCGACCGCAGCTTCGCGACCATCTGGTCCGTGGCGAAGTACGTGTTGACCTCGTCCACGGTGGTCAGACCCGCGGCCCGGCGCTGCACGCTGGTCAACGTGCGCTGCGCCGACGAGAACAGCCGGTCGGCCCGGCGTGACCGGTCGTCCAGCAACTGCTGGCGCCGTCCGGCGAATGCCTCGTAGATCTCCGAGCGTTTCGCGGCGAGCTGGTCCGCGAAGTCGTCGAAGTCCCCGAACCGGGACTCCAGCGCCTCGACCTGCAACATCAGCTTGGCGGACTGTTCGTCGCCGTGCTCGGGGGTGTCCGCGGCGGCCAGCCCGGCCGTCACCGACTGGGTGAGCAGCGCGAACTCGGCGGCGAACGCGGCCCGGCCCTCGACGGCGGCGAGGTCGCGGCGGCGGGCGTCGAGGGTCGCGCGGGCCCGGTTGACGCCGCCGAGCACTTCGCCGATGCGTTCCAGAATGCCGACCCGGACGGTCGCGTCGGCGATGTCGAGACCGCCGACCACCTCGGTGACGACCTGGAGGCCGTCGGCCTGCTCACCGAGCTTCGCGGCGACGGGTTCCGCCTCGGCGACCGTCTTGATGCCGGCCGCGGCGGTGACGAGCTGCTCGACCGAATCCTGATAGCCGGCGAAGGCGTCCTCGCGCTGCAGGAACTCCACGGCACGACGTGCTGCGGCGTCCACCTCGGACTCGAGCTCCGCGCCGAGGCGGTCGAGCCGGTCGGTGTCGACGTAGCGCAGTTCGCGGAGGGTGACCGTGTGGCCCTGGGCCGTACGCAGCGTAGCGAGCTGCCGTACCCACCCGTCCGTGGTCGCGGGCACCTCGCTGCGCGACAGCCGGACCAGTGTCCTGGTGGAGGCCTCCGCCTCGTCGACCGCGGTAGCCGCCTGCGCCGTCAGCTCCTGCACCGACTCGAACTCGTCGAGCACCTGCTCGGCGGTGGTCCGCAGCTCGGTCACCGGGGCGGCGAGATCGCCCAGCTCGGGGTCGGCGAGCCAGTGGTAGTGGTCGAACAGCCGGTTCGCGGCCGCGATGATCGCCTCGAAGACCGGGCCGGAGGGGCTCATGTCGTCGACCATGCGGGCCACCGACAGCGCATCCGCGATGCCCCGGACCAGGTCGGCGTTGCCGATGCGTTCCAGCGGGCCGGTGCCGATCTCCTGCGCCGCGGCGTACGTGTCCGAGACGTACGGCGTCTGCCACACCTGCATCGGGTGCACCCGCGCCGGCTCGTCCATCGCCCGGAACGCGATCAGCGTCCCGTCGTCGAACAGCGAATACCCGTGGCACGTGATCGGGGTCGCGACCTCTTTACGGATCACGTTGTACGGCAGCAGCAGGTAACGCCCGGCGGCCCGCGCGTGGAACACGTAGAGCGTGTCCTCGCCGTTGACCGAGCGCACCACCCGCTCGAACTCCAGCTCGGCGGTCTCCGCGTCGAACGTCTTCGCCAGACCCGTGGCCAGGTAGTAGCCGCCCGGGAAGATGATGCCCTGGTCCTCGGGGAGCCGCTGGCACGCCTGCCCGATGCCGTCGAGCCGGCGTACGTCCCGGGTCCGGGTGTTGAAGACCAGGTACCGGTGCACGGTTTCCTTGTACGGCAGGATGCGCAGCAGAATCAGCGGACCGACCCGGGCGTACGCGATCTCCCCGTCAGCGAGGCTCTGCAGCGGCTCGTCCACCGGCTCGGAGAAGATGCCCTCGCCGTCCTCGGTGTTGTTCTCCACCTTGACGGTGAGCGTGCCGCCGACCGTCTCGACGAACACCTCGTCGTCGATGGACACGTGCGGGTGCCGCCCGAGCACGTGCTGGTCACGGGTGGTCAGCGTCCACTCGAAGTCGTGCGAAGGCGGGAAGACGTGATCCCGTTCGCCGCGGTTGTCGACGTACGTCACCGACCCGTCCGCGCCCAGCCGCCACCGCAGCACCTTGAGGTCGTCGGCGCGCGCACCGGTCTGGAAGACGGCCAGCAGCAGCGAGTCGAGCCGCCGCAGCTGCAGCAGATGCGTCTCCCGGTAGTAGCGGTACAGCTCGGCGAAGTCCCGCTGGAAACCCGGGTCGTCGAGCAACCCCGGCACGGTGGCCGCCTCGAAGCCACCGTCCTGGGTGAACGCGTGCACGGCGAACACGTCCGCCACCGACGTCTCCGAGCGCAGCCCGATGAAGACGTTGTAGCCGAACAGCATCGCGCCGCCGACCTGCACGATGTCGCGCGGCACGCAGTTGTTCTCCGTGCGCACCCGCTGCGAGCCGAGCTGGCGCATCTGCTGCCCGCCGAACATCTCCGTCCGGCGGGCGTTCAGCTGTTCCGCACGCTCACCCAGCTCCTTGGCCTGCACGCCCAGCCGGGCGCGGAGAACCTCATAGGTACCTGCGTCGAGTTCACTCACCGGGCTGCGGGAACCTTGGCGTCGCCCAGACCCATCTTTTCGGCGGCGGCCAGCAGCTCCTTGAGCTTGCCGGTGTCGTTGCCACCCGACCGGATCTGCTGGGTGAGGAACGCCGACAGGGTCAGGTTGGCGACGTCACCGGTGTTCACCGAGCCGAGCACGCGGCCCAGGTCCTCGGTGAAGTTCGTGGAGCCGTCGAGGTACCGGGCTCCCAGGCTCTGGGCGACGTTCGAGTGCTCGACGAAGCCGTCGACGCTCTTGCCCATGGAGATCGCGCCGACCAGCTTGTCGAAGAAGATCGAGTCGCCGCCGACGATGTCGATGTCGGCGCGCTCCAGCCCGGTCGCGATGAGGGTCGCCTGGGACTCGGCGATGTCCTTCTGCACGTTGATGCCGGCGAGGCGGATCTCCTTCTCCATCTCGAGCCGCAGCCGGTATTCCTCGTGCTCGCGGGTGGCGGCATCCATCGCCGCCATCGCGCCGGCCTTCTCCTGCAGACCCGCGGCCTCACCGAGCAGCTTCTCGCGGATAGCCTCGGCGACGACCAGCGCCTTCGCCTGCTCGACGGCGGCCTCGGCGCGGCCCGTCTTCTCGATGACCTCGGCGTTGGCCCGGCCGGTCTTCTCGATCACCTCGGCGTTGCGTTCGCGGACCTGCACGTCGGCGAGGCCTGCCGCTGCGGCCTCGGCCTGCGTACCCTCCGCCATCCGGATCTTCGCCCGGGCATCGAGCTCCGCGGTCTGCTGGCGGGCCTCCGCCAGCACCAGCTCCTCGCGGGCCTTGAACTTCGCGGCGGTCTCGGCGGCCTCGGCGGCCTTGATGTCCTTGACCAGGGCCTCCTGCGCCTCGGCCTCGGCGTTGATGATCACGGCCTGCCGGGTGCGCTCGGCCTCCTCGACGACGCGGAGGCGCTTGATGTTCTCCTCCTGCTCGGCGACGGTCTTCTCCACCGCGATGCGCTCGCGGATCAGGTCGGCGATCGAGCGCTTCTCGGTCTCGATCTCCTTGTTCTTGGAGATCGTGGAGAGCTCGGTCTCCCGTTCGCGACCGATCACCTCGAGCATCCGGTCCTTCTCGATGCGCTCGGTCTCGATCGCGATGACCCGCTCGCGGTTCTTCTCGGCGACCGCGATCTCCCGGTCCTTGTTCTGCGTCTGGATGCCGAGCTGCTGTTCGGTACGCAGGTGCGCGCCCTCGGCCCGCAGCCGCTCCTCGGCGTGAGCGAGCGCGATCTCGGCCTCCTCGCGGGCCCGCATCGTCTCGATCTCCCGGCGCTGCTTGATCTCCGCGTCGGCCTGGCGGCGCTCCAGCTCGAGGATCGCCTCCTTGGCGTCCACGTTCTGGCGGGTGAGTTCCTTCTCCTCGTTGCGCCGGAAGTCGTTGGTGAGCACCGACTCGATCGCGGTCAGCTCGGTGATCTTCCGGATGCCCTGCGCGTCGAGGATGTTCTTCGGGTCGAGCGACGACATCGGGGTCTGCTCGAGGAAGTCGATCGCGGCGTCCTCGAGGCTGTAACCGTTGAGGTCGGTGCCGATCACCTCGATGATCTGGTCCCGGAACTCGTTGCGCTTGGTGTAGAGGTCGACGAAGTCCAGCTGCTTACCGACGGTCTTGAGCGCTTCGGAGAACTTCGCGCTGAACAGCTCCTGCAGCGTCAGCTCGTTGCTGGCCCGCGCGGTGCCGATCGCCTGGGCGACCTTGATGACGTCCTCGACGGTCTTGTTGACCCGGACGAAGAACGTGATCCGGATGTCGGCGCGGATGTTGTCCCGGCAGATCAGACCCTCACGCCCGGTCCGCGCGATCTCGATGGTCTTCACCGAGATGTCCATGATCTCGGACTTGTGCAGCACGGGCAGCACGACGGCGCCCGTGAAGGTGACGTCCACGCGGCGCACCTTGGAGACGATGAGCGCTTTGCCCTGCTCCACCTTGCGGAACAGCCGGCTGACGAACAGCAGGACACCGATCGCGATGAGCAGTACGACGGCGATGAGCACGCCGAATCCAGTGGTGACCACGTCCATGGGGGTCCTTAAACGTTGGCGATGTCGGACGGGATGACCCAGAAGAACTCGCCTTCGGGGTCGACGTCGTACAGAAGGGCGGTTGTCCCGGCGCGCAGATCGTCGTCGCCGGCCTGGCGAACCTGCACGATCGCGGAGGAACCGTCGGGTGAGTGCACCTCGGCCTGGCCGAACGTGCGGGTCACCCGCCCGGTGCGGATGACGCACGTGAGCCCGATGAAGTCGGCCCGGGAGGGTTCCGGGCCGGTCGGCAGGAAGCGTTTGACCGCCATGACGGCGACCTTGGTGAGAATCCAGGCCGCGGCGACGGCACCCGCCAGCACCAGCGCGACCGGGATCATGTCGAGCAGCTCGGTGCCGGCGAGGCTGCCGAACCACGCGAAGACGACGAGCAGGGAGAGCACCACGGAGGCGGGCACACCGCCGAGTCCGAGGAAACCCAGGAACCCGCCGCCGTCGTCAGCCGCGCCGTCGCCATCGGGATCGGCGCCACCGACGATGACGACCAGCCAATAACCGATGACCACCACGAGCAGCGGAGTGAAAACAACGGTGGGGAAGCTGAGCACAGCCTCGAAGAACCCACCCATGACTCAGCCCGCCCCCGTGTGCCGCCGCCGTCGCTCCCCGTGTGCCAAGCGATCCTTGCGGTGATGTCGATGATGACAGGGGTAGGCAAGAACGGCCCTCGTCCATCAGGACGAGGGCCGGTCACAAGTAAGAGTCAGTCGTCCGTCAGAGCCAGGGCGTCGGGCAGGTCCTGCAGCACCTCACGACGGTCGCGATCGCGGGTCGCCGCGGCGAGTTCCTCGATGTAGTCGATCAGCTCGTCGCGCTCCGCCTCGCTCAGATCCTCGAGCGACGCGGCCAGCTCGTCGATCAGGGTTGTCGCCGTTTCCGGCTCGATTTCGTCGTCGCTGGTGAGTTCGATCGACACGGCCAGGTCGATCAGGGCGCGCATCAGGGTCCGGTTCACGCAGGCAGCATAGACCTCACCGTAAGTAACAGGCAGTGATCCCCGGGCCACTCCTTGCCCGCAACGGCCTACATCACCTTGAGTGACTAAAAGCTCGCGCGACGGTAGGTGATCGCCCCGCACGCGAGGTTTGTCCTCACGCCACGTGACGCGGCCTTTTGCCGGTTATTTAACGCTTTGCGACGCCTGAGATGTCTGGCATAGCCCATTTGGCCAGTTCGCCCGAGACCTCCGGTCCGCGGCCTTGAATCACGCTCGGTGACACCCTAATGTCCTGATTAGTCCAGCGGCGCGGCAAGAGTGACTGCACTGCTGACACGAACAGTGATGAAGGGAGGGCGGGTCATGACGGCATCGAACAGTTGGTTCCTCGTGATCACCGGCTACGCGATCCTGCTGGCCTGGCCCGTCTCGACGCTGGCCCTGGTCAGCTTCGCGGTCCGTTACATGGCGTCGCATCGCCGGGTCGTCGTCGACCGGTCGCTGGCGAAGGGCGACGGCACGCCGGAGCACTTCTGGATCATCGTGCCGGCGCTGAACGAAGAGGTCGTCGTCGGCAACACGGTCAACGCGGCACTGGCCCTCGGCGGCCCCGGCGGCACCCTGGCCCGGGTCCTCGTGGTCGACGACGGATCGGACGACCGCACCCCCGACGTACTCGCCGCCATCAACCACCCGAGGCTGATGGTGCTGCGCCGCGAGCTTCCCGAAGCACGCAAGGGCAAGGGCGAGGCGCTCAACGCCGCCTACCGCTATATCGCGCAGATCACCACCGAAGCCGGCGTACGCCCGGACAAGGTCGTCATCGGCATCATCGACGGCGACGGCCAGGGCAGCAGCAACATCCTGCTCGAGGTCTCCCGGATGATGCGCGACCCGCAGATCGGCGCGGTGCAGGTGCAGGTCCGCATCCGCAACCGCAACAAGCTCCTCGGCGCGGTCCAGGACCTCGAGTTCGGGGCCATCGTCAACGCCTGCCAGAGCCTGCGCGACACGATCGACACGGTCGGGCTCGGCGGCAACGGGCAGTTCACCAGGCTCTCCGCGCTGCTGGCTCTCGGCGACGCGCCCTGGTCGGCCTGCCTCGTCGAGGATCTCGAGCTCGGCCTGCGGATGCACCTCGACGGGGTCGGCATCCGCTACACCCCGCGGGCCACCGTCACCCAGCAGGCCGTCGTCGACCTGCGCCGGCTCACCCGCCAGCGCACCCGCTGGGCCCAGGGCAACCTGCAGTGCGCGCGTTACCTGCGCCGGCTGGCCGCCTCCAAGCGGATCGGCGTGACCTCGCTGGTGGAGATGTTCCACTACCTGGTCTCGCCCTGGATCAACGCGCTGGTCACCGTCGCCCTGCTCGGCGGGGTCCTGGCCGGCGCCGCCGGTCTGGCGCTCGGCCACCCGATGCCCTACCTGCGCTCCTGGCAGGACCTGGCCACGAGCGGCGAGGTGTGGTTCGCGGTGACGTTTTTCCCCGGCTTCATCTGGGCCCTCGTGCACCGTTACCGGCTGCGGGACGAGAGCCTGCGCCGGCTGCTCACCGCCGCGGTCGCGTACCCGATCTTCCTTCTCCTCGGTCTGGTCGCCACCTACCGCGCCATCGCCCGCCAGGCGAGCGGCCGGCAGTCCTGGGCCAAGACCGAGCGGCTCGCCGAAGAGCCGATCTCCCCCGCACCGCTGCAAGTCGCTCTAGCCGCCTGACTCCCCCTGCTAGAAAAGGTCCAAAAAATGTCGCTCCCCGAGGTACACCTGATCGGCGGCACCCGCCCCGAAGCCGTCAAGCTCGCCCCCGTAGTGCTCGCCATGCGCGAAGCCGGCCTGCTCGCCCCCGTCCTGGTCGCCAGTGGCCAGCACCCCACGATGGTCAGCCAGGCGCTCGTCGCGTTCGGCCTCGAACCCGACGTCACGCTGACCGTCGAGCGTGGCACGGGAACCCAGGCCGAGCTGCTCACCGAGATGATCCGGCAGCTCGACGAGCTGTGGGCGCAGCGGACCCCCGCCGCCGTGATCGTGCAGGGCGACACCACCACAAGCCTGGCCGGCGCGCTCGCCGCGTTCTGGCGGCGGATCCCGGTCGTGCACCTCGAGGCGGGGCTGCGCTCCGGTGACCTCGAGTCGCCGTTCCCCGAGGAGGGCAACCGCCGGCTGGTCGCGCAGGTCGCGTCGCTGCACCTCGCGCCGACGCCGCTGGCCGCCATGAACCTGCTCGACGAGAACATCAACACCGCCGACGTGCTGATCACCGGGAACACCGTGGTCGACGCCACGCTCGCGGTTGCCGGGCGGCGGATGCCGTACGAGACCCCCGCGCTGGCCGCCCGCGCCGACTCCGAGAACCGGCTGGTCGTCGTCACCGCGCACCGCCGCGAGTCGTGGGGCGCCCCGCTCGACCGCATCCTCGCCGCCGTCCGCGAGCTCGTCGAGCGGTACGACGACATCGACGTGGTGCTGCCGAGCCACCCGAACCCCGCCGTGCGCGCCCAGGTCGAGGCCGGCCTCGGCGGCGTCGAGCGGGTCACGATCACCGACCCGTTGCCGTACCCGGATCTGTCGCGTCTGCTCTCCGAGGCGTACCTGGTGCTCACCGACTCGGGCGGCATCCAGGAGGAGGCCCCGTCGTTCGGCGTTCCCGCGCTGGTGCTGCGCGAGGTCACCGAGCGGGTCGAGTCGCTGCACGCCGGCTGCGCCAAGCTCGTCGGCTCCAACCCCGAACTGATCGTCAAGGAGGCGGCCCTGCTGCTCGACAGCCGGGTGCGCCGCGACGCGATGACCGCGGGCGGAAATCCCTACGGCGACGGTCTCGCGGCCAGCCGTACCGCTCAGGCCACCGCGAACCTGCTCGGCCTCGCCGAGGCTCCCGAACCGATGCCCGCCTTCGAGTCCACCGCCGCTGTCACGTACGGAGCGTCCTTCTGATGCGTACCCCCAAAATCACCCGCCGCACGATCCTCGGCGCCGGCGTCGCCCTCACCGCCACCGCCGCCCTCGGGGTCGGCGTGATGAACGCCGACGCCGCGACCACCACCACGTCGGCCGCCACCAAGTCGGGCAAGGCCGCGCCGGGCGGCGGGACCGCGAAGACGCTCGTGCTCTACGACACCACCGGCGACTACGGCTGGATGGGCGAGGTCTACGCCACCCAGACCGCGAACCTCGCCTCGCACTTCGGTTCCTGGACCGCGGCGCCGGTCGCGGCCTACAAGGCCGGTGACCTGAACACCTACACGGCCGTGGTCTACGTGGGCTCCACCTACGACGAGCCGCTGCCGGCCGCGTTCCTCACCGACATCACCGCGACGAAGAAGCCGGTGACCTGGCTCTTCGACAACATCTGGCAGCTGGCCGCCAAGGACGCGAACTTCGCCGCCAACCACGGCTTCACCAGCGGTTCGTTCGACTTCGCCGACGTGACCGAGGTCGACTACAAGGGCAAAAAGCTCACCCGTGACACGACCGACAAGTCCGGCATCATGAACCTCACGGTCACGGACACTTCCAAGTTCAAGACCTTGGCTTCGGCCGTACGCCCGGACGGCACCACCTTCCCCTGGGCCGTCCAGTCCGGCAACTTCACCTACGTCGGCGAGATCCCGTTCGCGTACGTGACCCACGACGACCGCTACCTCGCGTTCGCCGACATCCTCTTCGACTCGCTCGGCGACACCGGCGTCTCCCGGGAACGGCACCGCGCCCTCGCCCGCATCGAGGACATCGGCCCCGACTCCGACCCGGACGAGCTCAAGGCGATCGCCGACTACCTCTACGCCGAGAAGGTCCCGTTCAGCGTCGCCGTCTACCCGCGGTACCGCGACCCGAAGGGCGTGCAGAACAACGGCAAGGCCCAGGACTACACGCTGGTGAACAAGCCGAAGGTCGTCGCGGCGCTGAAATACATGCAGAAGCGCGGCGGCACCCTGATCATGCACGGCTACACCCACCAGTACGGCAACGTGGCGAACCCGTACGACGGCGTCAGCGCGAACGACTTCGAGTTCTACATGGCGCACGTCGACGCGAACAACAGCGTGATCTATGACGGCCCGGTCAAGGAGGACTCGGCGTCATACGTGACCAGCCGCGTCACCGCCGCCGGCCTGACCTTCGCGCTCGCCGGCCTCGGCATGCCCACGACGTTCGAGTTCCCGCACTACGCGGCGAGCGGGCTGGACTACCAGACGATCAACACGCTGTTCGGCAAGCGCTACGACCGCGGCCTCTACTTCCCGGGCGTGCTCACCGGGGCGCAGTTCGACTACACCCGCCAGTTCGGGCAGTTCTTCCCGTACGCCGTCCGCGACGTCTACGGCTCGGTCGTGATCCCGGAGAACATCGGCAACGTCGAGCCCGACGCGTTCAACAACCACCCCGCCCGGCTGCCCGCCGACCTGCTCGCCTCCGCGGACCGCAACCTGGTCGTACGCGATGGCGTGGCCAGCTTCTTCTACCACGCGTACCTCGGCACGGACCACCTGAAGACGCTGGTCACGGGGCTCAAGGCGCAGGGCTACACGTTCGTCACCGGCGACTCGATGGTCACCGGCTGATGTCCGCCACCGGGGAGGTAGCGGCGTTCTACGCGCAGTCGTGGATCCATCAGGACCGCAACGCCATGTTGCGGGTCATCGCACCGGACGCCGAGATCGAATGGAACCTCGACCAGCCGGCCGATGACGAGGAACTGGCCCAGCTCCTGCAGCGGATGGCCGCGTTCGCCGACTCGGTCACGATCGCCTCGACCGTCTGCGCGGACGACCGGGCGGCGCTGGTCTACGACTGTGCCGCTCCCTTCGGCACGGCCCGCTTCGCCGAGTTCCTCACGGTCACCGACGGCCTGATCAGTGAGGTCCGGCAGGTGTACGACGTGACGGCGCTGCGCCGCTACTTCCACGGCCTGCTCGACGAGGAAGACGAGTACGAGTTGTGATCACGTCTCCCTCCATCGGCAGGGGCCCGTTCTACTTGAGAGTTCTTTCCAAGAGCGCGAACAAGTTTTCCCAGTGGCGCTTCTCGCCGGCCTCGTCGTACGCGGACGTGTCGGTCATCGTGTAGCCGTGCGAGGCGCCGTCGTAGATCTCCGACGTGTAGGTGACCCCGGCCTCGTCCAGCGCCTGCTCGAGCACGGCGATCTGCTCGGCGGTGATCGAGTGGTCCTTGTCGGCGTGGCCGAAATACAGCTCACCCGTGATAGCCCCTACCGCCAGGTGGGGGCTGTCAGGCTGATCGGTCACCAACCGGCCGCCGTGGAAGCTGGCCACTGCTCTGATCCGGTCCGGGTACGCCGCGATCGCCTTGAACGCGTTCGTGCCGCCCATGCAATAACCGGTGATCGCGACCGGGCCGGTCTCGTAGGCGCTGAAGAAGTCCAGGTACGCCTTGGTGTCGGACAGGATCTCGGGAGTGTTCAGCGCCATGACGAGCGGCATGATCGTGGCGATGGCGGCTTCCCGGGCCTCCGGGGTCTGCAGGGAGCCGTCGAAGAGCGGGGCGCGCTTACCGCGGTAGAGCAGGTTCGGGGCGAGGACTGCGTACCCGTGCTCGGCGATCCGCTCCGCCATCTCGTAGATGCGGGGACGCAGGCTGAAGGCATCCGGGTAGAGCAGCACGCCCGGGAACGGCCCGTCGCCGTCGGGCAGCACCAGGTACGCGTCCGCGACGCCGTCCGGGGTTGTGATGTCCACGGTGGTCTTGTTCATACGGGCACGCTATCCCCCTTACCCACCGTGATCGTCGACGCCGGTTGGTGCCACTTAAAACAGACTTAAGGAATTTGGCAGAACGCTTTAAGCCGCCCAGGATCACGATCAGTCTCGTTCTCAGCCTTACCTTGATCGGAGTTCTGCCCATGGCACGTCGTCGTCTGCGTTTGGCCATCTACGCGGGAGCCGCCGCAATCGCCATCGGCGGTGGCGCCGTCGCCGCGGTCGCTGCCACCAACCCGTCGACGCAGGCCACCGGCGGGCTGACCGCGAGCTTCACCAAGGACTCCGACTGGGGCAACGGCTACCAGGGCAAATACACGATCACGAACTCAGGTGGCGCCGCGGTCAGCGGCTGGCAGCTCGTCTTCGGCCTGCCGGCCAGCGCGAAGCTCAGCAGCTCGTGGGAGGCCACGGTCACCACCGCGGGGACCACGTCGACGGCGAAGGACAAGGGCTACAACGCCACGATCCCGGCCGGCGCGACCACCACGTTCGGGTTCATCGTGACCGGCAGCGGCGCACCGACCAGCTGCACGATCAACGGCGCGTCCTGCGGTGGCGGCGGCTCGACCCCGACCACGGCACCCACCACCGCGCCGACGACCAAGGCTCCGACCACGGCACCGACCACCAAGGCGCCCACGACCGCGCCCACCACGAAGGCGCCGACGACGGCACCGACCAGCGCACCGGCGACCACCACACCGCCGTCCTCGGGCAGCGGCAACGTGCTCGTCGCGCCGTACGTCGACATGGGCCTGCTCTCCAACGGCAGCACGACGCTGTCGCAGCTGGCATCGAGCGGGAACGTCAAGTCGTACTCGCTGGCGTTCGTCACCAGCGTCGGCTGCAAGGCGAGCTGGTTCAACGCGTTCGACCCGCGGGCCAAGCAGTTCGGTGACCAGATCACGGCGATCCGGGCCGGCGGCGGCGACGTGAAGGTGTCCTTCGGCGGCGCGACCGGCATCGAGCTGGCGCAGGCGTGCACCGACGTGAAGGCGCTGCAGGCCGAGTACCAGGCGGTCGTCTCCGCGTACAACCTGAAGTACATCGACCTCGACATCGAGGGCGCGGCCGTGGCCGACCCGACCACGATCGCCCGCCGCTCGACCGCGCTCGCCGCGCTGCAGAAGGCCAACCCCGGCCTGAAGATCTCGCTGACCCTGCCGGTGCTGCCCGAGGGCCTCACCGCCGACGGTGTGAACGTGGTCAAGTCGGCGAAGAACGCGGGCGTCGACCTCGACCTGGTCAACATCATGGCGATGGACTATGGCCGCTCCGGTCAGGACTACGGCGACCTGGCGATCCAGGCCGTCAAGTCCACCAAGGACCAGATCAAGTCGGTCTACGGCAACAGCGACGCGGCCGCCTTCAAGATGGTCGGCGTGACCCCGATGCTGGGCAAGAACGACGACAACGGCACCTTCACCCAGGACGACGCCCGGGACCTGGTCGCCTTCGCGAACAGCAACCACCTCGGGTTCGTCTCCTTCTGGGAGGTCAACCGCGACAAGAACGCCTGCAACGGCGCGCTCTTCCAGTGCACCAACGTCACCCAGTCGCCGTTCGAGTTCTCCAAGATCTTCGCCGGCTTCAAGGGCTAGGCACCTGAGTTTCCGTCCCCCAACGGAAGAACCATCCCTAGAGAAACGCGGTCCCTCACGGGGCCGCGTTTTCTCGTTCAAAACCCTTGCCGAGCTCGGCGACCGTACGCCGGGCCAGGTCACGCAGAGATGTGTCGTCCGGGCTCTCCAGCCAGAAGTGCAGCGCGACCCGCATCGCGGTCATGAACGTGGCGGCCATCAGCCGGGCGGTGACGGGATCGCCGAGCCGATCGGCGACTGCACCCGCCAGCTCCTGCTCCAGCGCGGCGAACGTGCTGACCTGCTGGACGAGCAGTGCCGGCTCGGTCCGCAGCAGCCGCGTCTGCGCCACCCACTGCGGGTCGACCACGCCGATCTGCTCGTAGTACTCGTCGGACGCGCCGGCCAGCGCGGTCCACGCGCTCTCCCGCGCCGGCCGGCCCCGGACCAGGTCGACAAGCGTGGCGATGCGCCGGTGGTCGCCGTAGAGCAGCGCCTCTTCCTTGTTGGCGAAGTAGTTGGAGAACGTACGCCGGGAGACCCCGGCCTCGTCCGCCACCGCCTCCACCGTGACCTTGTCGGCCCCGTGCGCGATCGCGAGCCGGACCGCGGCCTCATGCAGGGCCTGGCGGGTAGCGGCCTTCTTGCGCTCCCGCAGCCCGGGCTCGGACGTGGCGGTACTCATGGCCGAAGCTTAGCGGCGATCTGCATCACTTCCCAATGGGCAAACTTGCACTTTGAGCAAGTCAAGCAGATAGTTGTATGTGACACCCATCCCGCAGGAGGCTCTCATGCCTGACGACGCCGGCACCGCGGCTCGTCGCGAACTGCTCCACCAGGTCCGCGAGATGTTCACAGCGTTCCGCCTCTTCAAGGGCGAGCTGCCGAGCCAGCACGCGGCCGTGCCCCCGGGCACCCTGATGGTGCTCGCGTCGATCGATCAGATGACCCCCGGCTCCGACGCCGGCTGCCACCTCAAGGATCTCGCCGTCCGCTGCTCGCTCGACCCCTCGACGGTCAGCCGCTCGGTCGCCGCCCTCGTCAGGTCAGGCCTCGTCGACCGCGCCGCCGACCCGGTCGACGGCCGCGCCAGCGTCCTCGCCCTGAGCGCCCACGGCCGACGCACCCTCGACGAGATCTACGGCTGGATCGACGACCGTCTCGCCGTGGCCATGCAGGGATGGGCCCTCGACGACATCGCCGTCTTCACCGCGCTCATGCAGCGCTTCTCTTCAGACCTCACCCTCAAGACCCTCAACCCGCTGGAGGCCGCGCGATGAGCGCACCGACCACTACGCGCGTCGAACCTGATGCGATGAGCCACCGCCAGATCCTGGAGGCCCTCAGCGGCCTCCTGCTGGCCCTGTTCGTCGCCATGTCCAGCGCCACCATCGTCTCGACCGCCCTGCCGACGATCATCGGATCGCTGAACGGCACCCAGAACCAGTACACCTGGGTCGTCACGGCAACGCTGCTCACCAGCACGGCGACCACCCCGATCTGGGGCAAGCTCTCGGACCTCTACAGCAAGAAACTGCTGGTCCAGCTCTCGATCATCATCTATGTGGCCGGCTCGATCGTCGCCGGCTTCTCCCAGACCGCCGGTGAGCTGATCGCCGCCCGCGCCTTCCAGGGCATCGGCCTCGGCGGCGTCCAGGCCCTGGTCCAGGTCGCCATCGCCGCGATGATCGCACCCCGCGAACGCGGCCGCTACAACGGCTACCTCGGCGGCGTCCTCGCCCTCGCCACGGTCGGCGGCCCGCTCCTGGGCGGCGTCATCGTCGACTCCCCGCTGGGCTGGCGCTGGTGCTTCTTCGCCGGCGCACCCGTCGCGGTCCTCGCCCTGATCGTCCTGCAGCGGACCCTGCACCTGCCGGTCTTCAAGCGCGACAACGTCAAGATCGACTACGTCGGCGCGAGCCTGATCGCCCTCGGCGTGAGCGTCATCCTGATCTGGATCTCGTTCGTCGACAGCTCCTTCGCCTGGATCTCCTGGCAGACCTTCGCCATGGTCATCCCCGGCATCCTGATCCTCGTCGCCGCCGTCTGGGTCGAGTCCCGCGTCGCCGAGCCGGTCGTCCCCCTGCCGATCGTCAAGCAGCGCAACACCGCCCTGGCCATCGTCGCCAGCCTCGCAGTCGGCATGGCGATGTTCGGCGGCTCGGTCTTCCTCGGCCAGTACTTCCAGATCGGCCGCGGTTACAGCCCCACCGAAGCCGGCCTGCTCACCATCCCCCTGATGGGCGGCCTCCTGGTCTCCTCAACGGTGTCCGGCCGCATGATCACCAAGACCGGCAAAATCAAGCCCTACATCCTCGCGGGTACGGCCATCCTGGTCGCCGGTTTTGCCATGCTCGCCTTCATGGACCACGAAACCCCGCTCTGGTTCCTCTGGACCGGCATGCTGCTGGTCGGCATCGGCGTCGGCATGTCGATGCAGAACCTGGTCCTCGCCGTCCAGAACTCGGTCTCCCTCAAGGACATCGGCGCCGCCAGCTCCACGATCGCGTTCTTCCGCTCCCTCGGCGGCACGATCGGCGTCTCGGTCCTCGGCGCCGTCCTCGCCCACCGCGTCACCGACTCGATCACCAGCCAGCTCGCCGCCTCAGGCGCCCCGGCCGGCTCCGGCGGCGGCAGCATCAG
The DNA here is from genome assembly GCF_016862215.1 of Winogradskya humida. Classification (GTDB taxonomy): domain Bacteria; phylum Actinomycetota; class Actinomycetes; order Mycobacteriales; family Micromonosporaceae; genus Actinoplanes; species Actinoplanes humidus. The sequence continues at coordinate 191,631 of NZ_BOMN01000040.1, read as the reverse complement.
CGCCCTGAACCTGTCGAGCCTCCCCGACTCCCTCCAGCACATCGTCCGCGCCGCCTACGGCGACGCCACCGGCCACATCTTCATGATCTCCGCGTTCATCGCGGTCATCGGCGTCGTCGCCTCGCTGTTCTTCAAGAACATCACCCTGCGCACGTCGCTCGACATGACCAAGGCCGCCTCCGAGACCAGGTCCGCCGAAGACGAAGCCACCATCCCCGCCGAAGCCGTCACCCGCTGACCCACCCGGCACGATAAGTTGTGCACAATTTAATTGTGCACAACCGAATTCACAGCAGCGCCCGGGCCAACCGCCCGGGCGCTGCTCCGTGTGCGGCCGGCTTTGCGCCGGGCCCACATTTCCCGCGATCAGGCGCGGCCGGCCTTGCGGCCGGGCCCATGTTTTCCGCGATCAGGCGGCGGCTGCGGCCTCGGCCATCTGCTCCTCGGTGGGGCGCAGGCGGGGCGCGGCGAGTGCGGCCAGGATGTTCGCGGCGGCGAACACAGCGGCGATCAACAGACCCCGCTCGAACCCGCCGACCAGCGCCTCCTGGGGCTGCGCACCACCGCTGATCAGGTTCTCCACGTGCGAGGTGGAGAACGTGGTGATGATCGCCAACCCGAGAGCGCCGCCGATCTGGTAGCCCGCGTTGACCACCCCGGAAGCCGCGCCGGCCTGTTCGTGGGTGACATCGGCGACGGCGGAGATCGAGGCGGGGGTGCCGACGGCGATGATGCCGATGCCGAACAGGACCAGGCCGGGCAGGACCGTGGCGGCGTAGGAGGAGGTGGCGTCGGCCTGGGAGAGCAGGAGGAGGCCGGCGATGCTCAGGATGCCGCCGCCGATCTGGACGGGCTTGGTGCCGAAGCGGGTGACGAGCTGCGCGGAGACGACAGCGCTGGCGATCGCTGCGAAGCCCATCGGGAGGAATTCCAGGCCGGTTTCGAGGGCGGTGAGACCGCGGACCTGCTGGAGGAAGATCGCGGTGAGGAAGAACATGGCCAGGAAGGCCGCACCGTTGAGTGCCAGCGCGAGCGTCGACGTGGTCATGCTTCGAACCCGGAAAAGCGTGAGGGGTACGAGCGGAGCAGTCGAGCGGGCCTCCACGCGTACGAAAGCGAACAGCAGAGCCGCGCCACCGATGAGCAGGGCGATCACCTCGAAGGACGACCACCCGAGGGGTTCTGCCCGGATCACGCCGAGCACGATGGCCAGCAGGCCGGCGGTGCTCAGCAGCGCACCGGCGACGTCGAACGTGCGCGGGCCGGCCTGTGATGCCCTGCTCTCCGCCACGATCGACGGCGCCAGCAGCGCCAGCACGATGGCGAACGGCACGTTGACCAGGAAGATCCAACGCCAGGAGAGCGAGTCCACGAGTACGCCGCCCGCGATCACGCCCAGCGTGCCGCCCAGTCCGGCCAGGCCGCCCCAGATACCCATCGCGATGTTGCGCTCACGGCCGTGGGCGAACGTGACGGTGAGGATGGCGAACGCCGCCGGGGAGAGCAGTGCGCCGCCGAGCCCCTGAACGGCTCGCAGCACGATGAGCTGGTCCGGCGACTGGGCCAGCCCGGCGAGCAGCGACGTCAGGCCGAACAGCAGCAGGCCGATCACGAACATCCGGCGCCGCCCGACGAGGTCGGCAACCCGGCCACCGAGCAACAGGAAACCACCGAAGAGCAGGGTGTACGCGCTGATCACCCACTGCAGCGCGGAGGCACTGAACCCGAGGTCCTGCTGTATGTCGGGCAGCGCCACGTTCACGATCGTCACGTCCAGCACGACCATGAACTGCGCGACTGCCACTACGGCCAGGGTCGGCCATGGATTACGGGACACCGCTTCACCCCCACGCTCAAGCCGCCCTATGCGGCGTACATGTACAACGTATATGTACGGCGTACAGGAGCGTCAAGAGAGGTGTGATTTTGCTCTAGCGGATGCCCCGCACGCCCTGGACCAGCAGGTCGAGGTTGAGATCGAAGAAGTCGTCCTGGCCGAAACAGCTGACCAGGCCCGGGGCGGCTGCGATCAGGTGCGGGAACCGGGTCGGGGGCAGCGCCGCGAGCGTCGCGGTCTTGAGCCGGAGCCGGTCTTCCAGATCCTCGGGCGTGACGACCTCGCGCTGCCCCGGATCGCCGGCGACCAGCGCGACGACCGAGCAGAACAGGAACGTGGCGACCTCCGCGGCCCGGCGCGGCTCCAGCCCGGCCTCGGCCAGGAGCGCCAGCACCCGCTCGGTCAGTTCAAGGCCGGCATCGGCGACCAGGACCTGACGTGCGGCCATTCCGGCCACTGCCGGATGCGGGCGAAGGGCAACGGCAATCGCTTCGAGTACGTCACGGAGCTGGGCGTCCCAGGGAGCCTCCGACGGCGGTGGCAGCTTGACGGCCTCGACAAGATGCGCGGCCAACGCGTCGAGCAGGGCTTCCTTGTCGTTGAAATGCCAGTACATGGCCATCGGCGTGACGCCGTTCTCCTGGGCCAGGCGCCGGATCGTCACGGCCTCCAGACCCTCGGCATCGGCGAGCGCCATCGCGCAGTCGACGATCACGTCCCTGCTGAGACGCTGATTCCGCTTGGCCATGCGCCAACTGTACGACGTACATCGGGTGCTTCCCGCCGGCGGCCGCGAGATGGATCACGTCTGCGACTGTGGGATCAAGTGTTCACTCACGGCTAACCTTCGGAAACAGAGCGCATTGGCGATTGTTCTTCAGCGGGAGCCCGAGTTGTCGATGAATCGTGGTGACACCGAGAGGAGCAGGCCGATGCAGGGGCGCTTGACCGACGCCGAACAGCTGTCCGCTGCCCTTACCGAGCTCGAGGACCAGTACGTCTGGGCCGCGGATTCGTCGTACGACACCGCGACCGCGTACGAGCGCCAGGCCCGTGCCCTCGGCGACGAGCGGCTGATCACCCGCGCCCGGCTCTGCCAGGCGAACATGCTGATGCGCATGGGTGACGTCGCCGCCGCCGCCCGCCAGATCTGGGCCCTGCACCGCTGGGCCGCCGAGCACGACGACCGCGTCCTGCAGGCCCGCACCCACCTCGTCTGGTCCAACATCCACCGCCACCTCGGCGACGCCGCGCAATGCCTGGAACACGCCGTGCTCGCGGTCGAGCTGCTGGACGGGAGTGCGACGGCGTACATGCACGTCTGGCACCGCACCAAGCTCGCCGACGCGCTCGGGCTGGCCGGTTCGATGGACGCCGCCCGTGCCCGGTACGAGCAGACCGAGGAGCTCGCCACCGACCTCGGCGAACCGCATCTGCTTCTCGGAGTGCTCAACAACTACGCGTACACCGAGCACGCCGCCGGTGAACACGAACGCGCCCAGGCGGTGACCAACCAGCTCCAGCTGATCGCCCTGGAGCACGGGCTCGAGCTGGACCCGGCCGGCCTGGACACGATCGGCGCCATCGAGATCGAGAACGGCAACTACTCAGAAGCCGAGAAACTTCTGCTGGAAGCCGTACGCAGGCACGAGCTCGGTAGGTACGAGGACGCCGACGCGCTCGCCGAGTACAAGCTCACGCTCGCCCGTGCGCAGCGGTTCCTGGGCGCCACCGATCGTGCGCAGGACAGCCTCGACAAGTCCCGGGAGCTGTGCGTCTCGCGGGGGCTCGGGGATGTGCTGGTCCGCGTACATCAGGAACAGGCCGAACTGCACGCGGCGCGTGGCGAGTTCGCCGAGGCCTTCGCCGTTCACAAGATCTTCTTTGCCGCCCACCACGCCCTGCACTCGTCGCAGCGAGAGGCACAGGCCCGCACCCGGCAGGCGATGTTCGAGACGGCCGAGGCCCGCCAGGAGGCCGAACGCTTCCGCGAGCAGGCCCGCCGCGACCCGCTGACCGGCCTGCGCAACCGCCGCTACCTCGACGAGCAGCTGCCCGGGATGGTCGAGCAGTGCGTCGGCCTGACCGTGGCCATCGTCGACCTCGACCACTTCAAACGGGTGAACGACCAGCTCTCCCACAACATCGGCGACCAGGTGCTGATCCAGGTGGCCAAGATCCTCGAGACGGAGCTCGCAGCCGTGTCGCCGGACGGCTTCGTCGCCCGAATGGGTGGCGAGGAGTTCCTGCTCGCACTCCCCGGGATCACCGGGCCCACGGCCGGCGAGCACCTCGACGGCATCCGCGTCGCGATCTCCTCCTACGACTGGTCCGAGCTGACCCACGGCATGCCGATCACCGTGAGCATCGGGGTCGCGGGGCTGACCGACACGAACACCGCGTCGCAGGCCGCCCTGCTGTCCATCGCGGACCGCAACCTCTACGTAGCCAAGCACGCCGGCCGCGACCGGGTGGTGGCCGGCAAACACCTCGACGGCCGCCACCGCTCCTACCGCAACGGCGCAAACGCCGCCTGACCCGCGCCGAGCCCACCCCGCGCTTGATTCCGTGACGTCGGGACCGGGTGTACCCGATATGCGGGGATGCGTCCACGCCTCCCGTCCCGCCGGGCGACACGGCTGAAATTGATCATCTTCGAGCGCTACGCTGATCCCCTTGCTTCGGGGCATCCTCGCGATTTCCGGGTCGGCCCCTCACGATTTCGAGCAGATCAGCGGAGGCGGTCGGCATGACGAGCGACAGCGAGGCGTCCCCACCTGCCGAGACGGCGCCGCCCGGGGTCAACCCGAAGGTGCCGCATTCGGCCCGCATCTACGACTACTGGCTCGGCGGCAAGGACAACTTCGCCGCGGACCGCCAGGTCGGTGACGCGATGTTGCAGGCGATCCCCGGGCTGCGCGCGATGGCCGCCGAAAACCGCAAGTTTGTGCACCGGGCCGCCCGCGACCTGGTCACCGAGGAGGGCCTGCGCCAGTTCCTGGACATCGGCACCGGCATCCCCACCCGGCCCAACCTGCACGAGATCGCCCAGCGGCTCGCCCCCGAAACCCGCGTGGTCTATGTGGACAACGACCCGATCGTGCTCGTGCACGCCCGCGCACTGATGGTCAGCAGCGAGCAGGGCCGATCCGAGTACATCTCGGCGGATATCCGAGACCCTGACTCGATTTTGACCGAAAAGGTTCTCCAGGAAAACCTCGACCTGAAGCAGCCCGTCGGCCTGACCCTCATCGCGATCCTGATGCTGCTCGCCGACGAAGCCGACCCCTGGACCCTGGTCGCCCAGCTCCGCGACGCCCTCCCCTCAGGCAGCGTCCTGGCAATCACCCACCCCACCGCCGACTTCAACCCAGCAGCGGTGGGCGAGGCGGTGGCGGCAGCCCGAGGCGCAGGCATGACCCTGGTAGCGCGCACCAAGGACGAAGTAGCGCGCTTCTTCGGCGACTGGGAGCTCCTGTCCCCGGGCATCGTGCCGACCTCGGCATGGCGCCCGGACACCCCGGTCGACAACCCCGAAGCCACCTACTACTGGGCCGGCGTCGCCCGCAAGCCCTGACCCACAAGCCCTGACCTGCAAGCCCTGACCCGCCGATCAGCCCGCCGGGCCCTTCGCCGGGCCACCGCGGCCTCAGGTCTTTGTCCCCGCGTCCGCAGCAGTGAACGATGCCGCCCGAAGGACCGGTTTCTGGTGGATGACGCGCAATGCGTGAACGCCGCCCTGAGTGCGGTCAGGGTGGCATGCCCGGGCGCGGTGTTCATCTCCGTGTCGACGTCAGATCAGGACTGCCACGGATTTGTGATTGACGCCGTCCTCAGCGCGTCCGGCAGAGCTCTGCTTGGGAATGTCAGTCTGGGCGCGCTGCGGGATGAGACGGGGCCGTGGATGTCGTCGGTGTCGTGGGACTCGATCGTCAATGAGGACACGTTCGGGTATGCGTGGCATGACCTCCGGAAAGGCACGTGGCATCCCGGGACGCAGCCGTTGTTCTAAGCCGGCCAGACGGGTTCTTTAACTTAGGGCGGGCACCCCGGAGCGGGCACCCCGGAGCGGGCACCCCGGAGCGGGCACCCCGGGGCGGGCACCTCGGGGCGGGCACCTCGGGGCGGGGCTGCTCACCACGAGTCCCAGTGGATGACCGAGTTTGGGTCGGGGCGCTCGGCCGGGTGGAAAGTGGTGCCTTTTGTGTACGCGAGGGGGGTGAGGACGGCCTGCGCGACGGTTTCGTAGGGGATGCCCAGGATCTCGGCTACGTCGCGTTCGCGGGCGCGGTGCATCGAGGTCCAGGCTGTGCCGAGGCCGCGAGCCCTCGCCGCGAGCATGAAGCTCCACATGCCGGGGAGGATGTTGCCGAGGCCGGCCTCCGCGGATGCTCGATCGGGGCCGGCTGTGCACCCGAGGACCAGGACCGGGGCGTCGCCCATGTGATCGCCCAGGAAGTCGGCGGAGCTCGCGACCCTGCCCTGAACCCGATCGCGGTCAGCGTCCCCGGTCGAGCGGCCCGGGTAGTAGGGCGAGGCCTTGTAGCCGGCGTAGACCTCGCGGTAGACCTGACCGACGGCCTGACGCTTCGCCTCGTCGCGGACCACAACGAAGCGCATGGTCACGACGTTCGAGCCGGACGGCGCCTGCAGGGCCATGGCGACGCACTCACGGATCAGCTCGTCGGGGACGGGGCGTTCGAGGTCGAGCCGTTTGCGGACTGCCCGCGTGGTGGAGAGCAGCTGATCGGCGTCGAGTCCGAGAAGGGTCATGCCTCCATTTTTGCGCGCCAAGATCGGCGTGTGCCCGAAGCGGGAGTGGAACGCCTGGGGTGAGATGGCCAACTCACGCAGAACGAAGGGTGCGGGCGGCTGTTCTGGCGCCCTCGGCGCCTTGGCCGGCCGGGCCCGGCCTCGACGGGAGTTGCGGTCCGCACCCACCACTCAGGCACGACATCCAGATTTGGATCTTCATCCTTTTGTCGCAGATATCCGACTGCCGCATCGGGCTCGTCGCAGACGTCTGGCTGCCGCGTCGGGCTTTTGTCGCAGACATCTGGCTGCCGCGTCGGGATGCGGGGTCTCTGCGAATACCCGGCCGGCCGAGCGATCCAGCACGGGGGAACCGGACCGCCCGGCCGGGATCCGGGCTGCGCACCGCTGGGGCGCGCGTTGAGCGACGCCGCAACCGGCGTCGCTCCTCTTCTATGACGTTGTCAGGGCCGTAAACGTGGACGCTTCCGGGCCGGAGGATTCGGCAGGCGGCCGGCACGCACCAGGACCTGACGGACAGGGCCCGGGCGGCCGGTGCGTGGGTCGATAACCGTGCCCTCGACCTCCAGCCAGACGTCGCCCTCGTGCGGGATCGGCTTACCCCACTCGACGCGTTTGAGACGCATGACGAGCGGGCCGATTCCGTAGCAGTAGTCGTGCTCCTCGAAGACGTGGATCGGCCATGCCGCGAGGCTGGCCTGCGGACGGCCGCCGCGGAACGCTGTTGCCGTTATTGACCAGCCACGCAGGCCTGCGACGCCCGAGGGGCGGCGGGTGCGGGCGCAATGGACGTGTTCAGTGACGCGCGTGGGAATCACCGCCATCGTCAGGAAGGGACGGACCCGGACGGAAGCCATCCTTCCGGGTCAATGCGTAGCGCACCCCTCCGAACCGGTGGGACACTGTGGCCGCGCGGGTGGTAGCCGCTCTCATGCCGTCGGTGCGTTGCTCGCCTCGAATGATGAGAGCCGGATTGCAACGTCTCTGCGCGTCAACAGCGTCGTTATCGGTGAGGGTCCAGAGTTCCGGGCCGGTGTTCGGGACAGACATACCTTTCCTCCGCTCGGACGCCCCCGCCAGAGAGCCCCGCGTCAGTGGCCGCACGGGCCGTTCCGCGACCAACCCGTCACGCAAAGATGTCACCCTCCGTGATCCCCATGGGGTGGGGTACGTGCGTTATCATGCTCACAATCATGTGAGAACGCAAGGCCAAATGCACGTGCATCTGCACAGCAGGTAGCCAGCGGGACACACATCGCCGGTCCCCGGACCGGTCTCACCGTTAGGGAGTCAAGTAATGACGCGCATCTTCAACGGCATGCCCGCCGGCCAGCTGCAAGATGTGAGCTGGAAAAAGAGTGGCCGCAGCAACCCCAGCGGCAACTGCGTCGAGTGCGCGACCCTGCCGGACGGCAGCGTGGCGATGCGGAACTCCCGCGACCCGGAGGGCCCGGCCCTGATCTACACGCCGGCCGAGATCGAAGCTTTCCTCGGTGGGGTCCGCGATGGGGACTTCGACCACCTGCTTGGGTGAATCTCTGTAGCCACCCGAGTGACAGCCGGGCGAATTAAATACAGAAAGTTACTGAGCCACGACCGAAGATCAGGTCGGCCACTCTCAGTTGGGGCGGCCGATCTCGTGCAGCAGCTTGCCGAGGATCTCCTGGGTGTGGTTCGGCGGGTCGGCGTCGATGCATACGCGCTCCATGGCGATCGCGTACTGGTCGACGTCGTCCCGCTTGTCCAGATAGATGCCGCTGGTCAGCTGCTCGACGTAGACCACGTCGGGCAGCTCCGGCTCCGGGAAGCGCAGGATCGCGAAGGGCCCGCCCGCGGCGGCGTGCCCGCCGATGTGGAACGGGATGATCTGGAGCCGGACGTTCGGCTTCTTGGACGCCTCGATGAGCGCCTCGATCTGGCCGCGCATCACGTCGAAACCGCCGATCGGGCGGCGCAGCACGGCCTCGTCGATGACGGCCCACAGCTGCGGCGGGTCGGTGCGCTCGAGCAGCAACTGCCGCTGACGGCGCAGCTCGACGCGACGGTCGATCTCGTCCGCGGTGGCGCCGGCATGACCGAGCATGATCACAGCGCGGGCATATTCCGGCGTCTGCAACAGGCCGGGCACAAACTGGATCTCGTACGTCCGGATCAGCGACGCCGCGGCTTCGAGGCCCAGATAGGACTGGAACCACGACGGCATGACATCGCCGAAGTGGTGCCACCAGCCGGGGTTGTTCGCCTGCCGGGCCAGGCCCAGCAGCGCCTCACGCTCGGCCGAGTCCTTGACGTCGTACATCGTCAGCAGGTCGGCGACGTCGCGCTCCTTGAAGCTGACGCGCCCGAGCTCCATGCGGCTGATCTTCGAGCCGGAGGCACGGATCTCGTAGCCGGCATCCTCACGGCTGATCGCCTTGCCTTCACGAAGCCGGCGAAGCTGCGCACCGAGCAGGATGCGGAGCACGGTGGGGCCGCTGTTGGGCGCCTCGTCCTGCGAACCCGCGCTCACCTGGCTCCTTGTCCCGTACTGCCCGCAAACCTGCAAGTTGCAGATCCGTCGCCCACTGCATCCTAAGGGTGAGATCGTCCGGCGGAAAACCGAACGTTCGGCCATCCTCTCATTCAGACGCACGTGCCGGATGCACGTGCATCCGACCTTGCGGACGCACTCGATCCCGAGCATGATATCTGACAGGCGGTCGTTGGTGCGCTGACGCAGAGTGCTGAAAAGTGTGGCCATTCCGGTGGTCACACGGCGCGACCGCTCAGGGACCCACCCGATGACCGAGTCGATCCCGGAAGCAGGAGGCTCTCGATGTCGACCCCGAGCATGGCCCCACCGCAGCGTGACCCGGCCGAGGTAGCGCCGGCGAACAGCTACCACAAGGCGGACCCCGTCTGGGTCTACCGCAACGGCTGGCGCGCCGGAGTGATCGAGGCATCCTCGGTCATGGCAGTGACCGTCACCTACCGCCCCGGCAGCCACATGGGCACGGGCGTGGACACGTTCACCGCGCCGTATGTCACCTACCGGGCCGACGAGGACCCCGCCCTCGACCGCCGCCAGGAGAACGCCCTCGCGTTCCGCCGCCCCAAGACAGGTGGCGACGGCGCCGCACTGCTCGGCTTCAGGTGACCGGCGCCGTCACGCTGGCCGCGCTCATAGGGTTGGCCGGTCTGCTCGCAGGCGTGGCCCTGGGCTGGTATCTGCGCCGCACCAACGACTGGTGCGCGCAGTGCGGCGAACAGCTCGGCTGCGACGCGTGCGGTAGTAAGGCCGCTTGGCCCCGCGACCTGGTCCACTAGTTTCAACCCTGCCGCTGTGCGGGTAACGCGAACCTGTGCCCGAGTCCACGTTCGACGCCATGGTCGCCGGGCTCCACGCCGACGACCCGGCGTTCGCCCGCCGCATGGCCCGCATCAGCCGGCCCCGGCCGGTGCCGGTCATCCTGTTGTGGGCGGCGTCGCCGCTCCTCATCATCTTCGGCGGGCGGCTCGGGCTCCTCGGCGTTGTGCTCACCGCGGCCTGCGCGGCCCACCTGATGCACCGCCTCCGCCGCCCCACCCTGGAGGACCCCATGACCGACCCGTTCATCGCCGCCACCGTAGGCAGCTCCCCCGAGGGCATCCGCCACGTCAGCAGCGAAGAAGCCGTAGAGAACCTCCGCCGCGACGGCGAACTGAACGAGGCCAACGCCACCACCACGGCCCCGGCCCCGCCGCTCTCAGCCCCGATCGACGACCCCGAAGAGCTGGCTTCCTAGCGCCACTTGTCGCCGGTCAGCCGCTCGTAGACCTCGACGTACCGGTTCCGGGTCGCCTCGACAACCTCGTCAGGAACCTCCGGCCCGGGATCCGTACGGTCCCAATCGGACTGCGAAGACCAGTCCCGCAGGAACTGCTTGTCAAGGTAGCGAGGCGGCTTCCCCGGCTGCCACTCGTCAACAGCCCAGAACCGCGCCGAGTCCGGCGTCAGCAGCTCATCACCAAGCTTGAGCTGCCCGTCCGCGAACCCGACCTCAATCTTGGTGTCGGCAAGAAGGATCCCGCTCCGCTCGGCCACCTCAGCCCCACGCCGGTAGACCTCCAGCGCAATCCGCTTCAGCTCCGCAGCCACATCAGGCCCAACGGCGACTTCCACCTCGGCGTACGTCATGTTCTCGTCATGACCCGCCCCGACCGGCGCCTTGGTCGTCGGGGTGAAAATCGGCTCCGGCAGCTTCGACGCCTCGGTCAGGCCCGCGGGCAGCGGAACGCCACAGATCGCGCCATCCTTCTCGTAGCTCTTCAGCCCCGAGCCGGCCAGATAACCCCGAACGATGCACTCGACCATGACCATCTCGAGACGCTCGCACCGAACCGCGCGGCCGGCCCACTCCTGGGGGACATCGGTCGCCGAGATGATGTGGTTGGGCACCACATCCGCCAACTGGTCGAACCACCACAGCGATAGCTGAGTGAGAATCTTCCCCTTGTCAGGGATCGGCGTCGGCAGAATCACGTCATAGATCGAAATCCGGTCCGAAGCGACAAGAACGATGTCATCCCCGTCCGCGTAAACCTCCCGGACCTTCCCCGAGTGCAACAGCTCCACGTGATCCCCTTAGCCGGCGTCCTACTCCTGTGCAGGTCACGCTATCCGAACGGCACCGCCGCCCCCGACATCGCCCATGAACTACCAAACGTTGTCGGATGCTAGCGCTATGTTGCAGCCGTGACGGATCTCGCCGAGGGCGCATACGAGCACATCATCACGCGGGGCCTGCAGCAGAAGCTCACCGACTTCGACAAGGACCTTGTCCAGCGGATCGAGCTCGACTCGGGCGATTCCCATGAAGTGCTGGCCCGGCACATCGCGGCGCTGGCCGAGCGAGCGCTTAAGGCAGTAAAAGGCGAGGGGAACGCCCGTCTCACAGCGCAACTCGAACTCGCCAACAAGATCGCAGAGGCGATCAAGGCTGAGGCCCCCAGGGCCGTTCAACCCGACGATCTCTTGAATACGCCGGCGGAGTTGCTCACCGCGATCGTCACCCGTCCACCGGCACCCCTTTCTGTGGCGTTTCCGCAGCGTCCCGAAACCCCCTTCGCGACAGGAGCGCTGCTGACCAACGGACGAGGTCAGCCTCGGATCGGTACCGAGGTCGTGAAGGAAATGGCCACGGCGACGGAGGTGCAGCTTCTGTGCGCCTTCATCAAGTGGCACGGTGTTCGGCTGCTCCAGGATGCGATCACCGAGTTGGTCGCTCGGGGTGGCAGCATCCGCATCATCACCACGACCTACATGGGCGCTACCGAGCAGCGGGCGCTTGATCGTCTGGTGGAGCTGGGCGCCGAAGTCCGGATCTCGTATGAGACGCGAACCACCCGGCTACACGCGAAGTCGTGGCTGTTTCAACGGCCGACCGGAACCAGCACGGCGTACGTCGGCTCGTCGAACCTGTCGAAGAGCGCGATGATCGACGGGCTCGAGTGGAACGTACGGCTCTCCCAGCTCGAACAAGACGCGTTGGTAGACACGATCCGGACCACCTTCGTGGAGTACTGGAACGATCCCGCGTTCGAGCCGTATGACGCCCAGAATGATGAAGATCGTGAGCGGCTGGCCCAGGCTCTGCTCCGGGCGACCGGTCCGCAACGCGATGACCTGCCGATCAACATCAGCGCGATTGACGTACGCCCGTACCCGTATCAGCAGGAGATCCTCGAACGGCTCGATGCTGAGCGGATGGTCCACGATCGGTGGAACAACCTGGTTGTCATGGCCACTGGCACCGGGAAGACCGTGGTCGCCGCTCTGGACTACCGCCGGCTTCGCGCCGATCGGGGCATCCGGACGCTGCTGTTCGTCGCCCATCAGGAGCGGATCCTGCGCCAGAGCCTCGCGGTCTTCAGGCAGGTCATGCGAGATGGCACCTTCGGGGAACTGTTTGTTGGCGGGGAACGCCCGACCGAGTGGCAGTTTGTTTTTGCCTCGGTGCAGTCGCTCCGCACCCTCGACCTCGACGACTTCGATCCCGAGCGCTTCGACATGGTGATCGTCGACGAGTTCCACCATGCCGAGGCGGCGACCTATCGGAGCATCCTGGACCACCTTCACCCACGCGTTCTGCTCGGGCTTACCGCTACTCCGGAGCGACCGGATGGCCGGGACATCCTGCACAGGTTCGGCGGCAGGCACGCTGTAGAGCTGCGCCTGTGGGAGGCCTTGGAACGGCAGTTGCTGGCGCCGTTCCAATACTTCGGCATTCATGACGAGGTCGACCTCTCCACCCTGAAATGGCGGCGTGGGAGTGGCTACGAGGACTCTGCCCTCGAGAACGTTTACACGGGCGATGACGCCAGGGTTCGGCTGATCGTCGGAGCGGTACGTGACACGGTCGACGTGACACGGATGCGCGGCATCGGCTTCTGTGTGATCATCAAACACGCCAACTTCATGGCTGAGCGCTTCAACCATGTCGGCATTCCTGCCGTTGCGCTGCACTCGGAAGTTCACGGCCGTGATCAGCGCGAGGCAATCAAAAAGCTCGACGACGGCAGCCTCAAGATGCTCTTCACGGTGGACCTCTTCAACGAGGGCGTTGACCTGCCACGGGTCGACACCATCCTGATGCTCCGTCCCACGGAGAGCGCGACCATCTTCCTTCAGCAGCTGGGGCGTGGGCTCCGACTCGCCGACAACAAGCCTTGCCTGACTGTCCTCGACTTCATCGGGGGTCAGAACGGCCAGTTCCGCTTCGATCTGCGTTACCGGGCCCTGACTGGTACGACCCGACGCGCACTCGCCCGCGACGTGGAACAAGATTTCCCGACGCTGCCTGCCGGGTGTCACATTGAGCTTGACCGGATTGCCAAGCGGATCGTGCTGGATAACATCCGTGCTGCGCTTCGACTGCAGCGCAAAGACCTCGTGGCCGAGCTTCGTGCGCTTCAGGACGTCAGCCTGGCCGATTTCCTCGAGGAGACCGGGTTCGAGATCGAGGACCTGTACCGCCGCAAGAAGGGTCGCGGATGGACCGGGCTTCGGGAAGAAGCTGGGCTCGAGGCGCCTACCGGAACGGACGACGAGGCCCTCAGCGCGGCGATCGGTCGGATGCTGCATCTCGACGACCCGGACCGGATCGAGGCACTCCGGCAGCTGGCCGTCGGGCGCTCGGTCGGTGGTCGCTTGGGTGCCGTCATGAATCAGTCGCTGTTTGGCGACCCGCTGGCGGACAGCGCGCGGCGACTCGCCGACTTTCCTCAACGGCGTGCGGAATTACAGCAGATCGCCGACGTCCTTGAGGCACGCATCGCGCGGGTTACCTCACGGATGGACCAGACCGGCGTGAGCCCGCTGCGTCTGCATGCCCGCTACTCCAAGAACGAAATCTGCGCCGCGTTCGGCATGACCGACCCGTCGAACATGCGCGAAGGGGTCAAGTGGCTACCCGATGAGAACGCTGACTTCTTCCTGGTGACTCTGACAAAGACGGAGCAGCACTACTCGCCAACGACGATGTACCAGGACGTTGCCATCACGGATTCGCTCTTCCAATGGGAGTCGCAGAGCACCACCTCGACGGCCTCGGCCACCGGGCAGCGCTACGTTCACCACTTCAAGCGCGGGTCATCGGTGCATCTGTTCCTTCGTGACGTCAAGGATGCCGACGGCGATCTCGGCGTTCCGCCGTTCCTCTACGCAGGGACCATGGTTTACGAGCGCCACAGCGGTGATCGGCCCATGCGGATCGAATGGCGGCTGGATCATCCGCTTCCGGCGGACGTCTTCCACGCGGCTCGCCTGATGGCAGCTTGACCGACCTCACGAACAGACTCCGGCCGGCCCGCGCGGTTAGGGCGGGTCGGCCGGAGCTTGGGCTTTGGCGGTCTTGAAGGGGAGACCGTTGGGCCCGTCTTGCCGAGCTGGCGGCTGCGAGGGGGATCAGCCGGGGGATGCCAGGTCGGGGAGGTTGAGGGCTAGCTGTTGAGCATCGTCAGCATTTGTTGGATCTGGTCGGTGCGGCTTTGGCGGATTCGGGTGGCTAGGGACTTTGCTTCTTCGTTGGTGCCGTCGGTGGTTTCTAGGGTGGCCATTTCGACGGCGTTGTGTTGGTGGGCTACGAAGAGGTTGAGGAAGGCTGTTTCGAAATCTTTGCCCTTGGCTTTTTTGAGGGCTGCGATTTCTTCCGGGCCGGTCGCGGGGAGGCCGCCGTGGTCGGCGTGGGTGGTGGGGGCGTGGTCGACTGTGGTGGGTTCTTGCCAGTCGGTTAGCCAGGTTTTCATCAGGGTGTCTTCGTCTGATTGGGTGGCGTCGACTGCGGCGGCGAGGGTTTTCAGATCGGGGCGGGTGGCCTTGTCTTCGGCAAGGCGGACCATTTCCAGGCCTTGCTCATGATGGGCGATCATCATTTGCAGGTACATGGTGTCGGTGTCGTTGTGAGTGCCGGATGCCTTGACGGCTGCGGAGACGGTGGTTGCCGGCGGAGTGGTTGGCGCGGTGCCGCAGGCGGTCAGGAGCAGCACTGTCGCGAGGGCCAGGCGCTTCACAGGGGGAGCCAGAGGGCGAGGGTGTAGATCGACGGTTCCCAGCTGCTCAGGGATGTGTGCGACTGGCGGCATTCGTAGGTCTTGCCTTCGTACTTCACCTTGTCGCCGGTCTTGTATGACACGCCTGGCGCCCAAGAAGAGGACGAGGAGACCGGAGCCGCAGAAGAAGTAGCCGGAGCAGGAGCTGCCGAAGTGGGAGCCGCAGAAGTAGGAGCTGCAGAAGTGGGAGCCGCCGAGGTAGGAGCCGCCGCGGAAGGCGTAGGTGCTGGGGCAGAGCCGCCGCCCACGTTGAGGTCGATGCAGCTGTAGAAGGCGTTGGCGGTGTCGCCGATGTTCCAGACTGCCAGGACCGTCTGCTTGCCGGGGAAGGCGCTCAGGTCGATGTTGTGCGTGACCACGGCGTCCGGTTGCTGGTTGTTGCCGTTGACGGTGGCTACCTTTTTGCCGTCGATGAAGTATTGCCAGTCGGCTGTCCGGTGGCGGGCGGTCATCACCCAGGTGAAGGTGACGTTGGTGCCTACTGATTTGGCCGGCCAGTTGCGGCTTTCGTCGGCGAGGATCGAGAACTGGGAGACGCCGCCGTCGCACGATTTCAGGCCTTTGACGCCTTCGACGCTCTGGGGCTCGAATTGGATCTGGCCGCAGTCCTTGACGGCTCCTGAGGCGCAGAGGGCCTGGCGACTCGGGGGTGCCGAGACGTAGCCGTGGGCCAGTGCGGGCGAGGCGACCGCCAGCGTTGAGCCGATCGCTCCCAGGGCTACCAACGGATAGGCGACCGACCTGCGCATTTTGAATCCTCCAAGAAGAAACCACGGGACGGGAGGACCGTATCCGCGGCTTCCATAAAGGAGCCTTAAAGAGAGCGGAAAGACTTATGAAGCGGCTCGGCCACGGCGGCGGCGGCCGACCTCGGCGGGTGGTGCCGGTGGTGCCGATGGGGGTACGCCCAACAGCAGCCCGATCCGAGCCCCGCCCAACGGCCCCCGGCTGATCTCCATGTGCCCGCCCGCCGCTTCGGCGACGCGGCGCACGATGTCCAGCCCCAGGCCCGTCGAGCCCGCGCCGCTGACTCCGCGCTGGACGGCCGCGGCCGGGTCGGCGATGCCGGGGCCCGCGTCGTCGACGAGCAGGCCGGCCGGGGAGACGGTGACCCGGAACGCGACTCCTTCGGGGGTGTGTGCGAAGACGTTGCCCAGCAGGGAGTCGACGGCCAGGATCAGTTCGCTGCGCGGGAGCGGGACCGGAACCGGGGTCTGGCCGCCGATGACTTCCCAGGGGCGCTGCTGGTCCTCGGCGAGCGCCGACCAGAACGCGAGCCGGTCGGCGAGGACCTCGATCAGGTCGGACTGCTCGTTACCTCGGGCTTCGACGCCGAGGCGGGCACCCGCGATGATCGCTTCGAGTTCTTCGTCGAGCATGTCGCAGGCCTGACGCATGCGGTCGGCGATCAGGCCGGGTGGCATGGTCTCGGCGTCGAGGCGCAGGGCCGTCAGCGGGGTACGCAGGCGGTGTGACAGGTCAGCGGCGAGTTCACGTTCGGCGTCGAGCAGCCGGCGCAGGTCGGCGGCCATCGAGTTGAACGCGTGGGCGGCGTCCTGGAGTTCACGGGGACCGCTGGGCTCTACGCGTACCCGCAGATCGCCTGAACCAAGACGTCTGCTGGAACCGGCCAATTCGCGGGTTGCCCTGACGAGGCGACTGCCGAGCCGGTCGGCGAAGAGCACCGAACCCGCGACCAGCACGAACGCCAGTGCGACCAGGGCGAGCCAGGCCGGCCAGACGCCGCGGCGCATCTCCTCGTCGGGGACAAAAACCTCGATGACCGCTGACCGGCCGTCGCTGAGGACGCTGGGTTGCAGGTACGCGAGCCCGCCCGGCACATCCGCGGTCACCGAGCGCCGGTACTGATTGGCCTGCGCGATCGCGGTGTCGCCCACGTGTGTGGTGCCGACGGTGTCGATGCCGGGGAGGTGGACCGCGAGCCGGCCCGTGCTGCCGGCGATCGTGCTGGCCACCGCGTTGTTCAGCAGTCCCGGATCGGCGTCGACGGCGAGCGCCGCCACGATCGCCGCGGCCTGCTGGCGGGCGTCGCTGAGGGCGCGGTCATGCGCGATCTTCCCGGTCGCGTAGATCAGCGGCACGAGGAACGCGATGGCCACCATGGAGGTGATCGCGAGCGCGAGCCGGTTCAGTTCCCATCTCACCGCGGATCGACCATCATCACGCCCACCCCGCGTACGGTATGCAGATATCTCGGCGCCGCCGCCGTTTCGCCCAGTTTGCGCCGCAGCCAGCTGATGTGGACGTCGATCGTCTGTTCCTCACCGATCCGGGACTGGTTCCAGACCTCGGTGAGCAGCTCCCGCCGGCTGATCACCTGTCCGACGCGCTCGGCGAGATAGGTGAGCACGTCGAATTCGCGGCGGGTCAGTTGCAGTGCCTGGCCGCCGAGGGCGACGCGACGCTGTCTGGGGTTGATCTCCAGGTCGCCGACAATGATCACTGTGGGTGCCTGGGCAACTGCTGCTTGCGTACGCCGAAGCACGGCATTGATGCGCGCCAGAATGTGCCCGCTGGAGAACGGCTTGGTCACATAGTCATCGGCACCCGCACTGAGCAGCGCGATGATGTCGGCCTCCGAGCGCCGGGCGGTCGCCACGATGACCGGCACGGCCGACACCGAACGCATCATCCGCAACGCGTCGGTGCCGTCGATGTCGGGTAGCCCGAGGTCGAGGATCACGAGGTCGGGCTGGTCCTCGGTGACCACCTTCAGCGCCTCGGTCGCCTGCCCGACCGGCCGCACGACATGGCCGGCGTCGGTGAGCGCCCGCACCATCGCAGCCGTGATGTTGCGGTCGTCCTCGACCAACAGGATCAACGCCATGGCGAACACCATAGAGGCAGTGAGAACATAACCGGCGTGCGATCTTCCCGGAGCTGGTTCCCCGTGCTGGGCTGGTGCGCGGCCACGCTGACCAGCGTCGCTCTCGCCTCGGTGGCGATGTTGCCCGTTCTTCGCACGGCCACTGCCGATGAGGGCACTCTTGTCTCGGTCGACCAGCTCCGCGACTCCGGGGAGTTGACGCCGACGCCGATCCCGGATCCGATCGCGACGACGAAACCGCCCAAATCCTCCTCGCATGCCTCGCCGTCATCCTCGCCTTCTCCTTCGCGGAGCCGGAGCAAGTCGCCGTCCAAAAGCGCGGAGACATCGGAATCACCGAAGCCGACGACAAAGCCCCCCACGACGACGACCGAGGACGGCTGGACGGTCACCACGAGCGAGGACGACGTCCGCACGTACGTCCGCTCGTTCCGGGTCGAAGGTGGCCAAACGGTCATCCGTGCGTCGGAGGGCGTCATCAAGCTCGTGACCGCGACCCCGGCGGACGGCTATTCGGTCGCGACCGTGCAGAACACCGCCGACAACCTCGCGGTGTACTTCAACGAGACGAACCACAGCTTTATCGTGCATGTGGTGTGGCAGGCGGATAAGCCGTTCGCCCAGGTCGACGAGGTCGGATCCTGACGACGAAGGCCTGCGTACGGAAAAAGGAACTAGAGGCTGCGTAGTGCGGCCGGGACCGAGGCAACCGGGGCGTCGACCAGATCGGCCAGGTCCGCTTCCGTGATCCAGGCCGGCAGGGCCGGGGAGCCGCAGAGCTCGGCAAGCTCGCCCGTCACCCGGGCCAGCCGCTCGCGGATCGTCAGCGTCGCGAACTCGTCCCGGCGCTGGTTGGCACCGGTCAGCTCGGTCATGACAAGCGCCTTGAGCAGGTCACCGACGGCCGGCCGGCGGACCAGGTAGTCCGTCAGGAGCGTGAGCGGCACGATGCGCGCCACCACCGGGGTGCACGCGATGATCGTCGCCGCATGGGTGGGCGCGGCCGGCTCACCCACGACGTCGCCCTGAGCCCGGATCGCCAGCAGCACCGTGTGCCCCTCCGCGGCGGCTGTCACCTTCGCATAGCCACTGAGCAGCAGCAACACGTCGCGCCGGGAGTCGTCCTGGAACATCAGCACGCCGCCGGCGGGATAGTCGTGCTCGACCCCGAGACTCAGCAGCTCGGCGCGGTCGGACTCGGCTAGTTGACCGAGCAGGGTCGCAGGGCGCCAACCCCCGGCGAAAGCTGACGTCATGGTCCCAGATTGCGCTACCCGGACCCGGACCGCATTCCTCCCAAAGGTGGATGCCGAGCGACCCACCTGCGGGTCTATCCGGCGTTTATCGGGAGTCATGCCAACACCTTTCCCCGCCGGGTCTGCTCTATCCATCGGTCGGCGACGGTCGCCGGACGATGTGAGGGGGACGTTTTTCCGTGAACACCAACCGACTGGTCGTGGCCGCGGCCGCGCTCTGCAGTGCCGCGCTGCTCTCCGCCTGCGGGCTGACCGGCAACGACCCGGCACCGGTCCAGCAACCGGTGCAGGTGCCCGCGCAGGACACCGCCGCCGCACCGGCACCCACCACCCCGGCTGCGGCAGCGCCCACCGCCGTCATCCCGAACCTGAACCCCACCGGCGGCTATTGGCCGGCGAAGGTCGTCAGCTACCAGAACCCGCAGCTCGGCGAGGTCGTCGTGGACGGCGACGGATACACGCTCTACCGCTTCGACGACGACAACGCCAAACCGTCGAAGTCGGCCTGCTACGACGACTGCGCGAAGAAGTGGCCGCCGGTGCTCACCAAGGACACGATCCAGTTCGTCGGGATCAACGGCTCATACCTGGGCGGGTTCGCCCGCCCCGACGGCACCACGCAGGTGACCATCTCGGGCTGGCCGGTCTACCGCTTCGCCGGTGACCTCAAGCCGGGCGACACCAACGGCGAAGGCATCGGCAACACCTGGTTCGCCGTCAATCCGGTCGGTCAGAAGGCCGGCAAGAGCTAGTCAGAAGGGGGTGACGAGGCGGTGGAACGCATCACGGTCACAGTGCACACGACCGATCCGCTCTCCCGGGACGGTGTCGCCCGGCAGCTCGGCTACCAGCCCGGTATCACGGTGCTGGACCGGCCCGGGCAGGGCGAGGACGGCGGGGCCTCGAACCCGGGAGGGGTCGCGGTGATGGTGGTGGACCGGCTTGACGAGCCGGGCCTGATGGAGCTGCGCCGGGTGGCACGCAAGGGGGACCGCCGGGTAGTGCTGATCGCCGGTGAGCTGCGCGAGCCCGAGTTGCTCGCCGCCCTCGAGTGCCGCATCCAGGGGATCCTGTGGCGCAACGAGGTGACCGGTGACCGGCTCGCCGCCGTGGTGCGTTCCGCCGCCCGGGGAGGCAGCGACCTCCCACCCGACCTGGTCAAGCGGTTGCTCGACCTGCTCGGCCGGTTACGCCGGGGCGCCGGTCCGGCCACCGCGCCGCCGGCGTTCGGGCTGGTCGAGCGGGAGGTCGACGTGCTGCGGCTGGTTGCCGAGGGGCTGGAGACCCGGCAGATCGCCGACAAACTGGCCTACTCCGAGCGCACGATCAAGAACATTCTGCACAACATGATGACCCGGTTGCGGCTGCGGAACCGGGCGCACGCCGTCGCGTACGCACTCCGCGAGGGACACATCTGATGATCAACGATGTCGACGAGGCGCTCCGTGGGCTCATTCACGGCGGAGCGCTGCCCACGGGCACCGGCGAGGTCGTCTTCGAAGCGCCGACCCGGGATTGGGCGGCGCGACGTAACGCACCGACGGTGAACGCTTACCTCTATGACATACGCGAGGAGATCACGCGCCGGGAGCGGGGCATGATCCCGGTACGCGACGACGCCAACCGGGTCACCCACCGTCGCCGCCCGCCCCGCTGGTTCCGCCTGTCCTACCTGGTCACCGCGTGGACGAAGCGGCCGGAGGACGAGCACCGGCTGCTCGCTGCGGTGCTCACCTGCCTGCTGCGCCACGAATCGCTGCCCGCCGAGGTGCTCAGCACCGCCTTGGGCGCGCTCGATGCCACGATGCCGATCGCGGTTGCCGTCCCGCCTGCGGAGAGCCGGTCGATCGCGGACATCTGGTCGGCGCTGGGCGGTGAGCTGAAACCGTCGCTGGACGTGGTGGTCACGCTGCCGTTCCCGGTGGTTCCTGAATACCCTGCCGGTCCGCCCGTGCTCGAACCGACCGTCGCGGTCGTGCGTGACCTGTCCGAGAACCCATGACCGTCGTCGACGTACTGATCGCGCTCCGGTCGCGGGTGGCCGAGCTCGTGCGCAGCCGTAGCGCCACGGATCCGACGGCGGGAGATCCGCTGCGGGGGTTGCTGCTCTCCGCCGAGGCCGCCGGTTTCCTGGCCACCCGCACGTCGCTGACCAGCCGGTACGCCCTCCCGACGGCATCCGCAGGCGACCGGATGACCACGCTCGTCAAGGAGTTCGGGCTGGCCGAACTCGACGTCCATCTGCTCATGATCGCGCTGGCGCCCGACGTCGACCGGAGCTTCGAGCCGCTGTACGGGTATCTCAACGACGACGTCAGCCGGCGCCGCGCCACCGTCGCCCTGGCCCTGGAGCTGGCCGGGCTGGCACCGAATGACCCCGCGGCCCGGGGACGTTTCCACGTCGCGGCGCCGCTGGTCGCGGGTGCTCTGCTGGAGGTGGAGGAGCCCGAACGGCCGTTGCCGGGGCGGGCTCTGCGCGTACCGGAGAGGATTGTGGGATTTCTGCTTGGGGCTGACTCCATCGACGAGTCCCTGAACCGCGCCGCGTGGTTGGTCCCGCATGTCGCGGCGACCGCCTTCGCGGCGGAGGTCTTCCAGCAGAACCCCACAACCAGGCTTCATGTACGCGGTGAGCTCGCACCCGCAACCAATCTCGGCCGCCCGACGCTGCGGTTCGACCCGGCCATGGCACCCGCCGGCGTGGTGCCGGCGCTGATCCGCGAGGCCCGGTTACGCGGCGCGGGGCTGATCGTCGGGCCGCTACCCGAACAGCCCGCTGACTTGATCCGGGCGCTGTCCGGTGCCGAGGTTCCCCTCGTGACTTTTGGCGCGGCGTGGGACAGCCGGTGGTCGACGGCCGTACATCCTGTGCGGGTCGACGCGATGCCACTGCCGGCAGGGGACCTTTTCGCGCATGCGAGCGCGCTGGCCGCGTACGAAAAGAAGGCTCTGAGCGAGACCCACCACCTGGCCGCCGCCCGGCAACGCTCCGACTCGCAGTTGCACCGCCATGCCCGTCGCGTGGTGCCCGCCGTGGGCTGGGCCGACCTGGTGCTGCCCGAGGAACCCACCGAGCTGCTGCGCGAGCTTGCCGTACGCGCCCGGCAGCGGGAAAAGGTGCTCGGCGATTGGCAGCTGCTGCGCGGTGGCGGGCGCGGGCGCGGTGTGGTCGGGCTCTTCGCGGGTGATTCCGGCACCGGCAAAACGCTCGCGGCCGAGGTCCTCGCGGCGTCGCTGGGCGTCGAGCTGTACGTGGTGGATCTCGCAGCGATCGTCGACAAATACATCGGCGAGACCGAGAAGAACCTGGAAAGGGTCTTCACCGAAGCAGACCGGACCGACGCCGTCCTGCTATTCGACGAGGCCGACGCCATCTTCGGCAAACGCTCCGAGGTCCGTGACGCCCGCGACCGGTACGCGAACCTGGAAAGTGCCTACCTGCTGCAACGCCTCGAAACGTTCACCGGCGTGGCGATTCTGACGACGAACCTGCGCGCCAACATCGACGACGCCTTCACCCGCCGCCTCGACCTGGTCATCGACTTCCCGTTCCCCGGGCCGCCCGAGCGCGCCCTGCTCTGGCGCCGTGTCCTGGCCGGCGCACCGCAGTCCCCCGACCTGGACGCGGCCCTCGACGGCATCGCGGAACGCTTCGAACTGGGCGGCGGCTCGATCCGCGCCGCCGCGGTGACCGCCGCCTACCGGGCCACGGCCTCCTCCGCCGCGGTCATCACCGCGGCGGACGTCGAGGCGGGCGCGCGGCGCGAGTACGCCAAACGCGGCCACCTCGTCGTCGACTGAACCGTCACTGAACCATCACTGCAGCTCACGCATGGTCTGCGGACCGCCGGGTGCCGTGAAGAGCTCGACCGCGGGGATGTCGAGCAGTTCGTTGACTCCCGGGAACTGCGCCGGCAGCGTGGACCCGGCTACCTGCGGCGGCTGCTGCGGGTTCGAGGCGTGGTGCGTCCGACCGTGCGCGGCGCCGATCTCCATCAGATATTTGCCGGGATCGGTCTGCCCTGCCCGGTCATGCTCGACGACTTCCGCGGCATATGTGTTCATCAGGGTGGCCCGGGCGTGCTGAGCATCATCCCCGCGCAGCCCCTGCGGCCGGGCAGGGCGGCTGTCGATGCCTTTGACCCGGATCCCTTCCCGTTGCGCGGCGATGAGGAACCGGCGCAGCCCCGAGCCGACCTGGGCGAAGTTCGCCTGGTAGTTCGTCAGAAACGTGTCGAGCACGGGATTCATCCGGCCTGAGCGCAGGAATTCGTCCACGGCCCGCTGGGTCGAATCCTCCTTGATGCTCTCCAGGTAGACGGTCCGCACCCCTTGCGCGCGCAACGCCGCCAGGTTGTCCACCAGGAAATCCCAGACCTGGGTTGTCGCGTGCGCGCCCCCGATCGCGATGCCGTTCTCCGTGTTCAGCAACTGCGTGGCGCCGGCGAGGGCGGTATTCGTGGCGGCCAGAGTGTTCTGGGTCTGAGTTTGCTTGGCCGCCGCCGCAGCCGCGCCCCCGTTCGCCTGGAATTGCCCGGAGCGGTCAACCGAGTGAGCGGCGAGGGTCTCGACTCGTTCGTCCTGCCGCTGCCAGTACGGAAGAGTCGTGGCATCACGGCGACCGAGAAACTCGAAGTCGTCGGCGCGTGATTGGCCATAGGTCCCCTGCGGACGAGGTGCGATCCGGCTCTGGGCGCCGCCCACCGTATAGACCAGGGGCATGCCACGGGGATTCCGGTGGTTCTCCCGAAGCTCGTCCGGGGAGTCGTTGATGGCCAATCGCTGTCGCCGGTCCGGCAGTATCCGCTTGAACCAGGGCCTCTGGTAGGTATGGCGATGCGTGGCGCGCAGTTCCCGCCAGAGCTCCGGGTCCTGGACCTGGTTCTTGTCGGCACCGGTCGCCGGTATCGCGGCCCGGGGACCGTGCAGGACCAGGCTCGGGCCGTCGGGATGCCGGTGGAGCTCGTCGTGGGTGAGCACGCGCTGCACCGGGGTGCCGCGTTTCCGGCTCGCCTGCACGGCAGCGCGGTTTCCGGCCTGCTGCCGTAGGTGCGGGCTGGTGTGCTGGCCGGACCGTGCCGGACTCACCGCCGGGGCCGGGGCCGGGCGGTGCTGGTGGGCGTGCATCGCTGCTCCTCGGCTTCAGACGTCATAAATGAAGACATGTCCCGGCGCGACGAAACTGTTGCCGGACACATAGGTCACCCGGAGCCGGTGGTGGTACTTCGGCGCTTTCCCGGCGTCGAAGAGCGTCCTTCCGTCGACCGCGTCCTCCATCCTGGCGGTCAGATCAGCAGGGGTAAGCCCACCAGGGGGCACTGTCGTCGGGGTGAACGGCCAGGGATTGCCTGGATTGTCGATCTCGACGGCCACGATCCGCTGCCCGAACGCCGTGAAATAGGCCGGATCGGAAACGCGCTTGTCGCTCTGGGCGCGTGCCTCCCTGATCAGCTTGTCGGTCTCGGTCTGCACCGCGGATGCTGTCCGCTTCGACTCGACGGACGTGGCTGAGAACGGCACCAGGCCTTGGCCCGTGATCGCGGGGAACGAGTACGAGTCGGGATCGTTCTTGTCGCTGACCCCGAACTGGTAGCTCATCACACCCCCGCCCCCGAACAGAGCGACCGTCTGGCGCATCTCCGCGTAATAGCGTTCGGCCCCTTCGGTGGCGCTCTTGGTCCACTCCAGCAGGCCCTTGGCAACGCTCTTCGCACGGGTCTTCTCCGGATCGTGCCGCACCGTCGGGTGGGGGAAGACCGAGATGGGGTTTGACGGGTACAGGTAGCCGTTTGCCATCACCGGGGGCTGTTGCAGAAGTTGCGGCGCGTACCCGGGGTTCTTGCTCCGCCCGTTGCTCTTGCGGTGCTGGGCCAGCGTCGGCAGGAACTCCGTGAAGAGGCGGTTCTCCACGTTTGTGGTCGACGTCTTGAACTTCCCCCATCGGGCCTGGACGTCGTCGGTCGACGCCGTCAGCTCGCCGGGAACGTAGGCGCCGTTCACAAGCTTGCGCTGAACGTTCCCGCCCGCCGCAGGAGCATGGTCATGAACGGGGCCGGGATGTGCAGAAGCAGGGCCGGACATAGTGCGGGCGGCGTTCGCCTCGGCCGCCCGTTCGAAGCGGTCGCCGGGGTCGCTGATGCTCAGGCCGTCGCCGCTGTCGGTGCCGGCCACCGGGCCGTGGCGCTGCTGGATGACGTGGGTGAGCTCGTGAGCCAGCAGATGCTTACCGGTGGCCGACCCGCTGAACGCGCCGGCCCCGAAGACGATGTGCGACCCCGAGGTGAACGCCTGCGCCTGGACCTCGGCCGCCGCCGCGTGGGCGCTCGGCCCGGTGTGCACGCGTACGTCACCGAAGCCCGCGCCGAGGCGGCCCTCCATCTCGGTGCGCAGATCGTCCGGCAGGGGCGCGCCGCCGGACCGCAGGCTCGCCTGCACCATGGCGTGGTTGCCCGCCAACCGCTGCAGAGTCACCGGCAGGCTGCGGGCCGGACCGGGCTTCGGTGACGCCTCGGACTTCGGGGAACCATGGTCGTGAGCATGCATTGCGGCCTCCTCAGCCGTTCGTGTTCAAGCCCGCGCCGTAGTAGACGCCCGCGCCGAGCCCCACCAGCACGACCAGCAACACCAGGGCGAACAACAGGAATCGGGGCATCACCGGGCGGCGGACGAAGGTCCCGCGGGTCTCGAGGCGATCGGGCAGTCCGGTCGCGCCGGCCACGGAGGGGACGACCGTGGCCGCGTACGTGTGCCTGCTGTCGCCACGCAGCAGCCTGATGCCGCGCGGGCTGATCTTCACCTCGCTGGTCGCGGTGCCGCCCGGCGGAACCTGCAGGACCTGCGGCCACGGCCGGAAGGTGAGCACATCCTCGTCGTCACGCGCCTGCACGACCGCGGTCAGCGGGGCGTTGCTCAGGTTGCGCACGGTGAGACCCGGACGTCCGGCGAGCCTGCCCTTGACCGTGAGCGGGAACAGCTCCGCGCGCACGTCACCGAAGGCCGACACCGTCACAGACCCCTCGGCCACGTCGAACACCGCCGGGTTCTGCCTGCTCCGGACACTTATTCCGTACGCGGTGAGCCCCGCCAACGCTTCCGGGGCACGCGGGGGGCGGAAGGTCACCTCGGCCTGTCCCCGAGTGCCGGGGAAGAGCCGCACGACCGCGGGCTCGATCCGGGCCCACGCCGCCGGCGCCCCCACCACCGCGAGTTGGTACTCCTCGACGGTGTCCCCGTCGTTGCGCAGCCGCAGCGTCGCCGTGCCCGACGAGCCGGGATCCACCGCGATCGACGCGGGCTCGAGCAACGTCCACAAACTCATGAGCCGGACTCTAGGTTCGCGCGGGCGTCGGGACAGGAGTCAAGCGGGCACGCTCACGGGCGGGGGCCTGCCCTTCCGGTCACCGCGCATGCCCCCGGCGCGAGTCGGTGGTCCGTGTGCGCGGCGTTCCCGACGGGCGAGGCTGGAGTTCCAACCAGAACTTCCAGGAGGAGCCACCATGCCGACGTATCTGTCGCCCGGCGTCTACGTCGAGGAGGTCGCCGGCGGGTCCCGGCCCATCGAGGGGGTGGGCACCTCGGTCGCCGCGTTCGTGGGCCTCGCCCCCACCGGACCGCTCAACGAGCCGACGCTGGTCACCAACTGGTCGCAGTACGTCGCGGCGTTCGGCGAGTTCACCGAGGAGTACTACCTCGCGCACTCCGTCTACGGGTTCTTCAACAACGGAGGCTCTGCGGCGTACGTCGTGCGGGTCGGTGGTGGGCCGACTGCTGCGCGTACGTCCGCGCCTCGCGCGCTTCCGGACGGAGAGCCCACTCAGCTCGGGACGTTCCGGGTCGCGGCGCTCGGCAACGGCGGTGCACGCAACGGCGGCCTCACCGTCGAGGTCGGCGACCCGACCGGCGAAGGCCCCGACGACCGCTTCACCCTGATCGTCAAGGACGGCGACACCGTCGCGGAGTCGTTCGACGTGTCAGCGCGCAAGGGCGGACGCAACTACGTGGTGGCCCAGGTCCGGCAGCGTTCCAAACTCATCACCGTCGACGAGGCCGCGCCGGCTGCACAGCTCGCCCGCCCCGCCAACCAGTCGCTCTCCCTTCCGTCGCCGCCTGCGCCCGTACTGACCGCCGTAGCACCGCTTTCCAGCGGCCAGTTCCTGGGTGACTCCGCCGAGCGGACCGGCTTCGGCGGGCTCGAAGCGATCGACGAGATCAGCATGGTCGCGGTGCCGGACCTGATGGCAGCGTACGAGCGCGGCGCGATCGACCTCGACGGCGTCAAAGCCGTCCAGCTCGGCATGATCGCGCACTGCGAGCAGATGGGCGATCGGATGGCGCTGCTCGACCCGCCGCCCGGGCTCAACGTCAAGCAGGTACGCCAATGGCGGCAGGAGACGGCGGGCTACGACACCCCGTACGGCGCGGTCTACTACCCGTGGCTGAAGGTCTTCGACCCGGCCGGTGGCCAGCAGCGCATCGTGCCGCCGAGCGGCCACCTCGCCGGCATCTGGGCACGCAACGACAGCGAACGCGGCGTACACAAAGCACCCGCCAACGAGGTCGTCCGCGGCGCCGTCGACCTCGAACTTCAGCTCACCCGCAATGAGCAGGACCTGCTCAACCCGGTCGGTGTCAACTGCATCAGGGCCTTCGCCGGACGCGGCATCCGGGTGTGGGGAGCCCGCACGGTCGCCTCGGACCCGGCCTGGCGCTACCTGAACGTGCGCCGCTACTTCAACTACGTCGAGGAATCCATACTCATCGGCACCCAGTGGGTCGTCTTCGAACCCAACGACGAGGCGCTGTGGGCACGGATCCGTCGCAACATCTCGGCTTTCCTGGTCAACGAGTGGCGGGCCGGTGCGCTCTTCGGCAGCCGGCCCGAGGACGCCTTCTACGTCAAATGCGACGCCGAGACCAACACCCCCGAATCCGTCGACGCCGGCCGGGTCGTCTGCGAGGTCGGCATCGCGCCGGTCAAGCCCGCCGAGTTCGTCGTCTTCCGCCTGGCCCAGTTCTCCGGCGGCGCCGGCGAACTGACCTCCCTGTAGAAAGGTGCGTTTCCCATGACTCTCCAGCCCGGTGATGCCCTCGCCGCCCACAACTTCGGCCTGCAGATCGACGGCGTGATGGTCGAATACCTCCAGGAGGTCGGCGGCCTCTCGATGGAACAGGACGTCATCGAATACCAGCAGGTGTCCGCCGCCGGCAAGCCGATCACCAAGAAGATGCCCGGAGTGAAGAAGGCCGGCGAGTGCACGGTGACCCGCGGCATGACCGAATCCGCGGCCTTCACCCAGTGGATCAACGAGTCGGTCGCCGGCAACATGAGCAGCGCCCGCAAGAACGCCACGATCATGCTGATGGACTATCAGGGTACGGCGGTCAAGCGCTACAACCTCCGCAACGCCTGGTGCAGCAAGGTCGAGACCAGCGGCGTCAAGGCCGGCGACGCGACAGCGCTCACCGAGCAGGTGACCATCGTCTTCGAGGAACTGGTCATCGAATAATGTCCCGCACCGCTCTGCGCACGGAATTCGCGTTCGAGCTCCCCCGCGGCTACGTCGACGAAGCGGGCAAGATCCACCGCACGGGCACGATGCGCCTGGCCACAGCCCGCGACGAACTGGTGCCACTGCGAGACCTCCGCGTCCAGGAGAACCCGGCGTACCTCTCGGTGGTCCTGCTCGCCCGGGTGATCGTCACCCTCGGCACCCTCCCGCTGATCAGCGACACCGTGGTGGAAAGCCTCTTCGCCACCGACCTGGCCTTCCTGCAGGACTTCTACCGCCAGATCAACGCGGACGGCCACACCCGCGCCTCGGTCACCTGCCCGCACTGCACCGAACCGTTCGAGATCGACCTCGGCGGGAGCCGCCTGGGGGAACCCTGACGTACGCCTCCGGCGCCCTGCACGCCGAGATCGCGTACGTAGCCCACCACCTGCACTGGTCCCTCGACACCATCCTCGACCTGGAGCACCCCGACCGCCGCCGCTTCCACCGGGAGGCGGCGGCCCTGGCCGCGAACGGAGGCAGCTGACCATGGGTTTCTTCACCCGTCGCAAGCCCGCGACACCACCACCGGCCCCGGCGTGGCCTTCCGCATCCCCGGTCCAGCGCGCGGCTGCACCATCGGCACCGGCCACTCTGGACACAGGCTTCCAGAAAACCCTGGCCGCGCACCGAAGTCCCAGCTTCGTGGGCGGAACGCTGGGATCAATTCACCGGGGTACGCCCATCGGAGCCCTCCACCAGGATCTGCCCTCGATGCCGCCGGCACCGGTACCCCCTGCACCGATCACCGTCCAGCAACCGGTTCCCCCTGCACCGATCACCATCCAGCAACCGGCTCGCCCGTCCGTTCGGGCCTCGGCAGCCCCTGAGATGCCGATGCCCGTTGTCCGAAGCGGCCCACCACCCGAGATTCGGCTGCCAAAGGTAACTTCGGGCCTGGCCGCCCCCCGAGTGCGGCCAGGCCCGACGACCAACCCCGCACCAACTCGACACCTCTCGGCAGCAAACGTCTCTCGCCGTGCAGGTCTGGGCACGCCGGTGCCGGCACCATCAGCCGCGCCCCCGGTTCCTACTCCGCAGACGCGGCCTTTGCAGTCAGCGCCGGGTAATGGTCCGCGGGCTGTGGGCCTCGGCGCACCTCAGCCGGCGACACCAGGCAACCGCCGAATCCTGCGCACACCCGCCAGCCAGGTACATCCGACCGACGCCGCCGGCCAGGCGACCGCACTCCAGCGTTCCAAGAGCCACCCCGATCCATCGGAACCCGCCGCCCCTGGCCCGACCGTTCCCCCGCCGAACAACGCCGGCCCTAACCCGGCAACTCCCCTCCCTGTGACAAGCGATCCCAGCTCAATCGCCAGCCCACCCCGGCACCCCACCGACCTGGCGCCCGTCAGCACACCGCACTCGCCCGCCGCACCTCGCCCAGCTGCCACACCCCACCCGCCCGCAGCATCTCAGCCGGCTACCGCACTCCACCCGACGGCATCGACCAAGCCGATCGCAGTGTCACGATCCGCCGCTGCGTTGCGGCCGGTCGCCGGTCTTCAGGCAAGCCCAAGGCCGGACACGGGCACCGGACCGAGCGCAGGCACTGGGCAAATCGCGGGCACTGGGCCGAGTGCAGGCAGCGGGCCGAGTGCAGGTAGCGGGCCGAACGCAGGTGCCGGGCCGAGTGCAGGCAGCGGGCCAATCGCGGGTACCGGGCCGAGTGCAGGTGCCGGGCCGAGTGCAGGCAGCGGGCCGAGCGCAGGTGTCAGGCCCGTGACGGGTTCAGGGCCGCGTTCATCTTCAGGGTCAGTTCCGAGCGCGGGTTTCTCAACGAGTTCGTCCTCGACCGCTGCCCGGCCCTCGTCTGCCACTTCATTCACGCCGATCCGTCCGAGTTCACAAGACATCGCGTCATTGCCGCAAGGTGGACCTCCGAAGTCGACCGACGCAGACCCTGTGCAGCGAAACGCAGACCGGGTGCACCATGCCCCGACCTCCAGGCAACAGACCACGCGACCAATGCAACAGACCACGAGATCGGTGCAACAGAGCGCGAATCCAGCGCAACAAACCACGAACGCATCGCCACAGAACACGGACGCGACGCAACATGCCACGGGGCCGGCTGAGTACACGGCGCCGCGGCCCAGCCACGCCACCGACCGTTCACAGCAGCACAGCAAACCGGCGCAGCACGCCGCGCAGCGTGCGGGAAGCGCCTTGAAACCGGCGGGGTCTGCCACCGGACCGGCGCCACATGCCACAGGGCCAGCGCAACATGCCACTGGGCCGGCGCAACATGTCACAGGTCTAGTGCAACGGGATGTAGCCGCAGCCGCCGTGCAGCGAACCGCTCCGCCCGTGCAGCGAAGCGCGGGTCCGGTGCACCTGAGTAAGCCGGTCGCGCGGGTTGATGCAGCCGATGCTTCGTCGTCAGGAAAACCGGGATTTGCGCTGTTCGCCGGTCAGGAGGGCTCGCCAGTGCTTCGACCAGCGGTGCCCTCGACTGCCGTTCGTCCGGTTGGTGGCGCGGCCGCCCCGGTTGGTGGCGCGGCCGCTCCGGTTGCTGAGGTGCGGAGCAGCGCGCCACGACAGCCCGTTGCACAGGCGCGGGGTGGGGTAGGACGACAGCCCGTTGCACAGGCGCGGGGTGGGGCAGGACAACAGCCCATTGCGCAGGCGCGGGGTGGGGCGGGACCGCTACCTGTTGCCAGGCGTCTGAATCACGCGACGTATGTGCCGGGCAGCGGCCGACCGGGCGGGCGAACGCCTGACGCGGCAGGGCATTCACTGCGGTACAGCGTTCCTGTTTCCAGTACGCATCCAGACTCGGCGGGTCGCGGTATGGCTCTTCCCCCGGGAGCCGCCACGTCCGTCGGGCGGTTCGCCGGGATCGGTGAGGCGGTCCCGGCGATTCAACCGTCCACAGCTTCGGCTGATCCGACACCGATAGCCCGATTGGCGACGCCAACCCAGGCAACGCAAGCCCACGCGACGCGAGGCCAGGCGCCACAAGGCCAGGCGCCACGAGCCCAGGTGACACGAGGCCAGACAGGTCAAGGCCGAGCAGCGCAGCCCCAGGCAGCGCAGCCCCAGGCAGCGCAAGGCCAGGCAGCACAAGGCCTAGCGGCGCAACACCGGGCAGTACAGCGCAAAGCGGCGCAAGACCAGGCAGCACAGGGTCGGGCGTGGCCGGCCGGGGGTGCGTCACGCGGAGAACGAGTGGGTCGGGTTCCGTTGGTGCGGCCGGTGATCGGTGCTTCGGGGCCGGTTGCCGAACGATGGCCAGAGGTGGCAAGCCGACCTCGGACAACGGGTCACAGCGCCGCTGGTGGTCCGGATGTTCAACGGTCCGCCCAGGGGCTTGCGACTCGCCCCACCGCGGGTGTGATCAACCGGCCACCCACCGATCGGAACCCGGCGGACAAACCGGCCACACCATCGGCAGGGGGACCGGTCACAACATCGGCGCGCGGACCGGCCACCCCATCGGCAGGGGGGCCGGTCACAACATCGGCGCTCGGGCCGGCTCCGGCGGGGCAGGCCGGTGGCAGGTCGGTGGCCGCTGGGGTCCGGGCTGAGCCCGTAGCGACGCAGAGGGCGGAAACAGGCGGCAGCGACGCGGATGTGGATGCGTTGGCCCGTCGGCTGATTGATCCGGTTACGCGGCTTCTTCGGGCTGAGTTGCGGGCGGATCGGGAGCGGCTTGGGCTGTTGAGGGACCGAGGGTGAGGGGTTACTGATGGCCGGTGCGTTGGATCCGGGATCCACTGTGTTTTTCCGGTTGGCTGTTGATGGCCGGGACCTGGGACTTTTTCATGGCTGTGACGGTCTCTCCTCCGAGGTTGAGGTCGAGCAGCGGCAGGAGGGTGGCAACAACGGTTTCGTATGGCAGCTGCCGACCCGGGTGACCTTTTCCACGATCCGGCTGACCCGTCCACTCACCCCGGACACCACGAAGGTCGCCGCGTGGATCTCCTCGGTGACCACGGGTGTGCAGCGGCCCACCGCGCAGATCGCTGCGTTGCGGGCGGACGGTTCGACGGTGGCTCAGTGGGGGCTGGTCGAGGTTCTTCCGGTCCGGTGGCAGGGGCCGACGCTCGATCCCGGCAGCCCGGGGGTGGCGACGGAGACACTGGAGATCGCGCATCACGGGTTCACCGATGCGCGGGGTGTCTGATGCCTCCCACGAGTTCAAATCTGGCCCGGGCGACGCTCACCGTGCACAAACCACCGGCGGGGACGGGTGGGCGCAAAGGTGAGCTGCGTTTCCAATTCAATCCGAACCAGCTTCAGTTGAGCCGGTCGGCGAGCTGGAATTCACGCAAGGCCGTCGCCTTCGAGCGGGGGCCGATTCCCGAGTTCGCCGGTTCGGCGCCCGCGACGATGCAGGTCGAGGTCTTTCTCGACGCTTCCGGTACGCCGAAAGCCGGCCAGGTCCGCACCCAGGTCGAGCAGCTGCTCTCCTGCTGCGAGGTG
This sequence comes from Winogradskya humida, assembly GCF_016862215.1. Taxonomy (GTDB): domain Bacteria; phylum Actinomycetota; class Actinomycetes; order Mycobacteriales; family Micromonosporaceae; genus Actinoplanes; species Actinoplanes humidus. Next base: position 158,367 of record NZ_BOMN01000040.1, on the reverse strand, counting down.
GATCCGTCGACCGTCGCGTCGAACAAACCCGAGACGCCGTGGGTGCGGTTTTCGTGGGGGTCGTTCACAACGGTCCAGTTCGCCGCGCATGTGGAAAGTGTCAGCGCGACCTACACGCTTTTCAGCCCGGCAGGGGAGCCGTTGCGTGCCTCCTGCCAGCTGTCGTTGCGCGAGATTCCGCTACCCACGAAGGGACAGAACCCGACGTCCGGTGCGTTGAACGCGCGGCGGGTGCATCAGGTTGTCGCCGGGGATTCGCTGGCGAGCCTCGCGTGGCGGGAGTACGGCGATCCGACCGCGTGGCGCCTCATCGCCGAGGCGAACGGCATCGACGATCCGATGCGGTTGCGCCCCGGACGGGAATTGCTGCTGCCCGCGGTCGATGAGCTGAGGGCGGACAGATGAGCGCCGAGACGTACACGAGTGTTCTGCGGGTTGAGGTCGGTGGTGCGCCGTTGCCCGATCCGCTCGCGGCGCTGCTGATCGAGGGATGGGTCGATACGAGCGTGACCGTACCGTCCGCTTTCCGGTTGGCCTTCGCCGATCCCGGTGGCGACGTGGTGCGCAAGTTTCCGCAGCTGGCGGTCGGTGCAGCGGTCAAGCTGTCGCCGGTGACCGGTGGGTCCCGGGGTAAGCCGATGCTGACCGGGGAGGTCACCGGGCTGGAGCTGGATGCCGACGGCGGCGGGCGGTCGCTGGTGGTTCGCGGGTACGACCCGGGGCACCGGTTGCTGCGGAACCGGCGGGTCGAGGGGTATCCGAACATGACCGCGAGCGACATCGTGCGCCGGCTGGCCGGTCGGGCCGGGCTGCGGATCGGCCGGGTTGATGCCACGCCGACCGTGTACGACCTGGCCACGCAGCCGAACATCACGGACTGGGATTTCCTGACCGGGCTCGCGCGGGAGAACGACGTCCGGTTGTTCTTCGACGAGGACGGCAAGCTGCAGTTCACCGCGTTGCGGCCGGCCAGCGGGGCGCCTGCGGACACCACGCCCGCCGCGAAGAGCCCGTTCGTGCTGGAGGTGGGTGCGAACACGCTGTACGCGAGGGCCGGGGTCACGGCGTCCGGGCAGGTCAAGAACGTTTCGGTGCGCGGCTGGGACGTGCGGACCAAACGTGCGCTGACCGGCAGTGCCACCGCCGGTTCGACCCCGGACATCAAGACGGACGTCACCCCGGGTCAACTGACCACCGGCTTCGGGATAGCCGAGCTCGTCGAGACGGCTACGCCCTACACAGCACAAGCCCAGGTCCGCCATGCGGCAACAGCCCTCGCCCACGACGTCGCCGGCTCGTTCGCGGAGCTGGAGGTGGAGGTCACCGGCAATCCGGCGATCCGCCCCGGCACCCCCGTCGCGGTGAAGGGTGCGGGCAGGCCGTTCGAGGGTCAGTACACGGTGACCGGTGCGCGGCACATTTTCAGCTCCGGGCGCCGGTACACGACCCGGGTCACCGTCTCCGGCCGGCAGTTCCGCTCGCTGTACGGGCTCACGGCCGGCGGGGCTCCCGCGCCGAGCCTGCCCGGCGTGGTCACCGCGCTGGTCAGCAACATCAAGGACCCGATGCGCATGAGCCGGGTCAAGGTGCGTTTCCCCTGGCTGTCCGACACGTACGAGTCGGACTGGTGCCGCATCGCCCAACTCGGTGGGGTCCGCGGCGGTGGCCTGGTGCTGCCCGAGGTCGGTGACGAGGTGCTGGTCGCGTTCGACCGTGGCTCGCTGGAGCACCCGTACGTGCTGGCCGGGCTCTACAACGGCGTCGACAAGCCGACCCCGGACCCGGACGGCATCCCGAGCGTCGACCCGACCAGCGGCGCCGTGAACTGGCGCAGCACCGCGTCGCGCAGCGGCCATCAGGTGCAGCTGCTGGACGCGAAGACGCGCAGATCGAGCGGCATCCGGCTGCGCACCGGGGACGGGTCGCTCAGCGTGCACCTGGATGAGACGAGGACAACCGTGACCGTGCACAGCGACGGCACCGTGAAGATCGAGGGCACCCGCAACGTGGACATCAAGGCCGGCGGCGACCTGAACCTGACCGCGGGCCGATCGGTGAACATCTCCGGGGGCGGGCAGGTCAACGTACGCGCGGGCGGGCGCGTCGGCATCAATGCGGCCGGTGCCGTGATGCTCGACGCGGTCGGCACCGCACAGATCAAATCCGCGGGGCCGATCCTGCTGACGTCGCCGTCGAACGCCTCGGTGACCGCGGCGACCGTGACGCTGACCGGTGTCACGTTGCGCAACGGGGTGCCTTTCTGATGGGGGCGCAATTCGTCGGCGCGGGATGGGCGTTTCCGGCGCGTACCGATTCGTCGGGCGGGATCGCGCTGGTCCGCCGGGAACGGGAGGTCGAGGAGGCCATCCGGCTGATCCTCGCGACCGCGCCGGGTGAGCGACCGATGCGCCCCGATTTCGGGTGCGCCATCCACGACCTGGTCTTCGCTCCCGCGAACGAGGCGACCGCGGGCCGCATCCGGTACGAGGTCCGCGCGAGCCTGGACCGCTGGGAGCCGCGCATCGACGTGGTCGACGTACTGGTCGAACCCGCCGAGGACGACGACGCGGTCCTGGTGATCGAGATCCGCTACGTGATCAGTGGAACGAACAACCCTCGCAACCTGGTCTTCCCGTTCTATGTGATCCCAGCCGTGGAAGGGGGGTCCTGATGGCTCTGCCCACACCCAATCTCGACGACCGCCGGTTCCAGCAGTTCGTCGACGACGCGAAGCGGCACATCCAGCGACGCAGCACCGAGTGGACCGATCACAACGTCTCCGACCCGGGGATCACGCTGATCGAGGCGGTCGCGCACATGACCGATCAGCTCGTGTACCGGCTCAACCGCGTACCCGACAAGAACTATCTGGCCTTTCTCGACCTGCTGGGCGTGCGCCTCTTCCCCCCGGCTGCGGCCCGGGTCGGCGTCACGTTCTGGCTGTCGGCGCCGCAGCCGGAGCCGGTCGTGATGCCCGCCGGCACCGAGGTCGCGACCGAGCGGACCGAAGCCGAGGAGGCGGTGGTCTTCGCGACCGAGCGGGATCTTGTCGTGCCGCCGTGCGCACTCGAGCGCGTACTGATCCAAAATGCCGGCGGTCCACCGGTCGATCGGACGAACGACGTGCTCGGCGACGGGGATGTGCCGATCTTCGCCGACCCGCCGCAGCCGGGCGATGCTGTCCTTTTCGGGCTCTCGGCCGCGGTACCGGGCGGTGCCGTGGTGCTGCGGCTGGACAGCCGGGTCGACGGTGTCGGTGTCGACCCGCGCAAGCCGCCACTGCGCTGGGAGGCGTGGACCGAATCCGGGTGGGGCGACTGCGAACTGGCCGAGGACACCACCGGCGGGCTCAACCGCAACGGCGAGGTCGTGCTGCACCTTCCGGAGGGGCACGCGACGTCCCGGATCGGCGACCACAACGCAGGCTGGCTGCGGTGCCGGGCGGTCAACCCCGCCGTCGGCCAGCCGTTCTACAACACCTCACCCAGCATCCGCGAGGCCTCCGCTTTCACCATCGGTGCGACCGGGTGGGCGATTCATGCCACCGAGGTACGCGACGAGCCGCTCGGCGAATCCGCCGGGGTGCCCGGTCAGCGCGTACGGCTGACGCATGCGCCTCTGATCGCCGCCGACCCGCCGCTGCACCTGCAGGTCTCCACCGGCGAAGGCTGGCAGGACTGGCAGGTGGTCGAGAGCTTTTCCGCCTCCGGTCCCGACGACCGGCACGTGGTGGTCGACGCGACAACCGGGGAGATCGCGTTCGGGCCGGCCGTCCGGGAAAGCGACGGCACGCTGCGACAGTACGGCGTGGTGCCGCCGACGGGCGCGGTCATCCGGGCACGGCGCTACCGCTGTGGTGGTGGGCGCGGCGGGAACGTCTCGCGCGGGCTGGTGCGGGTGCTGCGCAGTTCCATCCCGTACGTCGCCCGCGTCGAGAATCGCGAGGGCGCCACGGGCGGGGTCGACGGCGAGACCGTGGACGAGGCGAAGGTCCGCGCACCGATCACGTTGCGGGCCCAGGAGCGCGCGGTGACCGTACGCGACTATGAGGAACTCGCCCGTCAAGCCGCACCCGAAGCCGCCCGGATCGCGTGTCTGGGGGTTGACCCGCGCGAGGCCGGTGAGAACGCCGTGCGGCTGCTCGTCGTGCCGCAGGCGGTGCCGGACCGCAACGGCCGGATGCGGTTCGAGCAGCTCGTGCCGACCGACGAACTACTCGGGCGGATCACTGGTTATCTGGACGAACGCCGTCCGCTCGGCACCCGGCTCTCCATCGGGCCACCGTTCTACCAGGGCGTCACGGTCGCCGCGTCGATCAACGTGCAGCGAGATCCGGGTCGCGGCGAGGACGTCCGGGCCGCCGCGCTGGACGCCGTCTACCGCTATCTCGATCCGCTGACCGGCGGCGCCGACGGGACCGGCTGGCCGTTCGGGCGCCCGCTGCGGGCCGGCGAGATCTTCGCTGCCCTGCAGCGGGTGCCGGGTGTCGACCTGGTCGACGAGGTCACGCTGAACGCTGCCGACCCGCTGACCGGACGGCGCGGCGACCCCACGGACCGCATCGAGCTGAGCGGCGCCTCGCTGTTCTTCTCGTACGAGCACACGGTGCGGGTGGTGACCTGATGCGCGGCTCGATCGAGGGGCTGACCAGCGCGTACCCGCTCGCCGACGCGATGCCCGCGGTCTACGCGGACGACCTGTTGATGCGGGGTTTCGCCGGCGGGCTCGACGCGTTGCTGGCTCCGCTGGTCGGCGTCCTCGACAACCTGGACGCGTACTTCCGGCCAGGGGTCGCACCGGCCGATTTCGTGGACTTCCTCGGGTCCTGGGTGGGCGTCGAGGCGGGGATGGTCGCCGACGAGTTCCGCCGCGAGGCAGTGGCCACCGCTGTCGCCGTGCATCAGCGTCGCGGCACCCGGGCCGGCCTCGCCGCCGCGGTCCGGTTGGCCTTCGGCGTCGAACCCGAGATCACCGAGAGCGGCGCCACGGTCTGGTCGGCGCGACCGCTCGGCCCGTTCCCCGGTTCGCCACGGGCTCAGCTCGCCGTGGCCCTGCGCGTGCCGGATCCCTCGTCCGTGGACGTCGCGCGGCTGGCGGCCGTGGTGGCCGCCAGCCGCCCCGCTCATCTGCCCTACACCGTTGCGGTACTGCGAAAGGAACCCCAGTGAGCGACCCCAGGAAACAGACCGACGCCGAGAGGGCCCGGGCCCTGCTCCTGCCCGTATCCGAGCCGCAAGGAGCACAGGATCTCGACGGGGACGGCGTACCCGCGGTGCTCCCCGGCCGTCCCGCACCGCAGCAACCTCCGACCCGCCCAGCGGCCGCAGCCGAGGAGAGCGGCATCACCTGCTGGAACTGTGGCGTCGGAAACCGCACCGACCGGACGTTCTGCCGCAACTGCGGCGCCGAGCTGCACAACCCGCCGCCCGCCGCGGCCGCACCGCCGCCGCGGCGCAACACCCGCAAGCTGCTGCTGATCATCGGGGCGATCGTGCTGACGCTCGCACTGCTCGCCGGTGCGGTCTTCGCCATCACCGCGCTGATCCGGGCGCGCGCCGACAACGAGATCAACGTGCCGCCACCGAACCTGGTCAAGGCGCCGCCGGTCGCCGCCGAGGCCAGCGTGCAGGATCCGAAGCACCCGCCGCAGAACGCGTTCGACGGTGTCTCGGACTCCTGGTGGGGCACCGGGCGCGAAGGGGACAGCCGGGGCGCCGTCATCCAGGCCGACTACTCGCAGCCGATCAACCTGCGCGCGGTCCGGATCTTCCCCGGCGTCTCGACCGACCCTGCCGACCGCGATCAGCAGGCCCGTCCACAGCAGATCCAGGTCGTCGTCACCGACGCGCAGGGCCGCCGGAGCGTGGGCAGCTACAAGCTCAGCGACGGGGAGGCGCTACTGGTCGAGATGGACGCTCCGAACACGCGACGGGTGCAGTTCGTGCTCGAATCGGCGTACGGCGCCCAGCCCGGCAAGCAGGTCGCCGTCTGCGAGATCGAGTTGTTCCGCAACGCCTGATTCATCACACAATCACCTTGCCGACATCACCCGGGCGGGTGACACGTAATTATTCACAGCGTGACCGAACCCGCGATCTGGCTCAGTTTGCTCGGCCCGGTGCGCGCCTGGCACGGGGCGTCCGAGCTCGACCTCGGTGCCCCGCAGCAGCGGGCGTTGCTGGCGGTGCTGCTGGCGCGGGCGGGTCAACCGGTCACGATGGACGAGCTGGTCGACGTGCTGTGGCCCGACCGCGCCCCGGCAACCGCCCCCAACGTGGTCCAGCGCTATGTGAGCCAGCTGCGCCGGGTCTTCGGTGATACCGGGCTGATCGTCAGCACGGCCGGCGGTTATCGGCTCGACGCCACCGCGGACACCAGCGACATCCTGCACTTCCGCCACCTGCGCGACCACGATCCCGTCGCCGCGCTCGCCCTTCGCAAGGGCGCGGTGGCCGCGGACATCAGCCCTGCCGTGCGCACCAATCCGCTCTTCGCCGCCATCGAGGCCGAGTTCGCCGTGGTCGCGATCGAGGCGGCGGAGCTCTCGCTCGAGGACGGATCCGCGGACCGCGTCCTGCCCGGCCTGCGGGAGGCGGCTTCCGGCCGGCCACTGGACGAGCACCTGCAGGCAACCCTCATGCGTACGCTCGCCGCGGCCGGACGCCCAGCGGAAGCCCTCGACATCTTCGTGGCCACGCGCGAAAGACTGGCCGACGAGTTGGGCATCGACCCCGGCCCGGCGCTGGCCGAGGCCCACCTCTCCGTCACCCGGTCCCCGGGTTCGACGCCCACGGTCATGCCGGTGATCCGGCCCGCGCAGCTCCCCGTCGACCTGCCCACCTTCGCCGGGCGCCGCGACCAGGTGGCCCACATCCGGTCGTTGCTCAGCGGCAACGCGGGCGGCATCGTCACGATGAGCGGGATGGGTGGCATCGGCAAGACCACGCTGGTTGTCCACTGTGCGCACGAGGTGGCCGGCGACTTCCCCGACGGTCAGCTCTATGTGAATCTGCGCGGCTTCGACCCGAGCGGCAAGCCGATGGACACGGCAGAAGCCATTCGCGGATTCCTCGACGCGCTCGGGGTGCCGCCCGAACGCATCCCGCACGCTGTCGAGGCGCAGGCCGCGCTCTACCGGAGCATGCTCGCCGGGCGCCGGATGCTGGTCGTGCTCGACAACGTGCTCGACTCCGAGCAGGCCCGGCCCCTGCTACCGGGCAACTCCGGGTGCCGGGCGATCGTCACGAGCCGCACGCCGCTGACCGGGCTGGTGGTGACCGACGGCGCCCAGCCCGTACCGCTGGATCTGCTGGATCCCGAGGGTGCGCGGTCGCTCCTGGAACGCCGGCTGGGCACGGCCCGGATCGCGGCGGAACCGGCAGCCCTGCCGGACCTGATAGCCCTCTGCGGTGGCCTGCCCCTGGCGCTGGCGATCGTCGCCGCGCGGGCTGCGATAAACCCGGCGTTCACCCTGGCCGACATCGCCGCTGAGCTGCGTGAGTCCGGCGACCCACTGGACGGTTTCGGCACGGTCGATCCGAGCCTCGACCTGCGGGCGGTGTTCTCCTGGTCCTACCGCCTGCTGGACGAACACGCCGCCAGGCTGTTCCGCTACCTGTCGATCCATCCGGGTCCCCGGCTGAGCACCCCGGCGGCGGCGAGCCTGCTCGGCGTGCCGGTCCGGCGGGCTCGCGCGCTGCTCGCCGAGCTGTCCCGGGCCCAGCTGCTGACCGAGTATGCGGCCGGCCGCTACCGCTTCCACGACCTGCTGCGCGCCTACGCGACCGAGCTGATGGCGGTGGCGGAAACCGAGGAGGCGTTCGCCCGGATCCGGGATCACTACGTGCGGAGCGCGACGGCAGCGGCCATCCGTCTGAACCCGCGCCGGTCCGCGTCCACCGTCGAGGCTCCCGAGCTTGCCGGGGTGACCCCGGAAACGTTCCCCGACCACGATTCGGCGCTGGCCTGGCTCACCGCCGAAAGACAGGTGGTGCTCAAGGTCCTCGACGCCGCGGAGGCGACCGGCGCGCATGCCGAGGTCTTCCAGCTCGCCTGGGCGCTCGAAAACCTGCTGCAGCGCCGTGGTTTCTGGGCCGAGTGGGAGGCGTCCCAGCGCCTTGCGATGACAGCCGCCGTCCGGCTCGGCAACCGGGCCGCCGAGGCGGAGGCCCAGCACAGCCTCGGCATGATGTTCGCTCCGCGATTCCTCAACCGGCAGGACGACAGCCGCCGTCACTACGGGGAGGCGCTGCGACTGTTCCGGGAGTCCGGCGACCTGGTCTCGGCGGCGCACCTGCACGTCCGGATCGCCGATCTGCACGCCACCGCCGGCCGGCATGACGACGAACATCGGCAGTTGCGCGAGGCACTGAACCTCTACCACCGCCTCGAGCACCCCGAGAAGGTCGCCGACTACATCTCGCATGCCTACTACCAGCTCGGCGAGTACGACCTCGCGCTCACCTACACCGAGCAGGCCATCAACTACCTGCGCGCCGCCGGTGACGTGCACCCGCAGGCCACAGCATGGGTCACGATGAGCACCATCCGGGCGGCGCTCGGAGCGCCGGCCGCAGCGCTTGCGGGTCTGCGGCACGCCATCGAGCTCTACCGGCAGTCCGGCGATCGGTTTCTGCACGCCGATGCCCTGGTCGACTCGGCGGTCCACCAGCTCGACCTCGGTGACCGGCACGCGGCCGGCGAGTCCCTGCGCGAAGCCGCCGGGATGCTCAGCGAGATCGACAGTCCCCGTGCCGTCTCGGTGCAGGCCGTGGCTTCTATCGTCGCCGCCGGGGACGGGGAGCGGTTGCGCCGGGCTGTCGCGGGTTTGTCGTCCCGATATGCGGCGCGGGCCGTCGAAGTACAACCAGCCTGACCCCCTTCACCGGCAGAGCCTGATCCGCCGTGAGAATCTGCTCGTGCACGCGGCGTAGCGCCGGCCCCGGGTCGATGCCCAGCTCGTCCGCCAGGATGCGACGCGCCGCCCGATACTGCCCCAGCGCCTCCGCCTGCCGTCCCGCCCGGTAGAGAGCGATCATCAGCAGCTCGTACAGCTGCTCGCGGAGCGGAAACTCGGCCAGCAGCGCCGTCAGCTCCGGGATCGCGTCGGTGTCGCGGCCCAGCTCCACCTCGGCGGCGAGCCGGTCGATAGCGGCGCCGGTCAGCAGCTCGGTGAGGCGGTCCCGCTGGGCCCGCGCATACGGGCCGGGCACACCCGCGAGCGGTTGCCCCTGCCGCAGTTCGACAGCGGCGGCCAGCTCGTCGACGGCCTGCCCGTGCTCACCGCTGCGCCGGGCGAGGCGCGCCCGGTCGACGTGCCGGCGGAAACGGGCGAGGTCGAGGCAATCGGCGGGTACCTGCACCGCGTAACCCCCGCCCACCGAGGTGATCGCCCCGCCCAGGATGCCCCGCAGCCGGGAGACATACGTACGGATCGTGCTCACCGCCGTACGCGGGGAATCGTCACCCCAGACGGCCCGGCTCAGCTCATCCACCGTGGCCATCGCGCCCTCGCGCAGTAGCAGCGCGGCGAGCACGGCGCGCTGCTGTGGCGACCCGAGCTCCAGCTCTGTCTCGCCCCGCCAGGCCCGGACCGGGCCGAGCACCGTGTATCTGATCCCGGCGGTCCGGCGTTCGCGGGCTGCGGAAAGGTCGATGATGTCGGCGGACCACGGTCTGTCCGCGGCGAGGCTGAGCGGCATGGCAAATCCCCCCGGATTCGGTGTTCTCGCCCTCCGCTCGGAGGGCATCCCGAGCCTAGGGAGAAGGGATGACACGTTCACTGACCAACCGCTGAACGTCGCGTTCAGCCTGGTCAAGCCGATTTCGCAGGCTCTGCGCGGCGGCGGTGTCCAGCCCGGGGAGCAGTTCCCGCGCCGACACCCAGGCATCGCGGGCACCGCTGCGACCCAGTTCGATCAAGGACTCTATCTGCCGGTACGTCTGCCGCAGTTCCCCGAACAACGACGCCGCGCTGCGGTAACAGTCGACCGCTTCGGCCGGGCGATCGTGCCGCAGATGCAGCTCACCCAGGTTGAACTGCACGATCGCCTCGCCGTGGCGGTTTCCCGCCCCCCGGTGCAACTCCCGGGCGGCCCGGTAATGGTCGATAGCCGTCTGCGGGTCCGCCTGCCGCTGGTCCAGCACGTCGGCCAGGTTGGTGTGCCCCAGGGCCTCCCCTTCGACGCTGCCCGCCACGCCGAAGAGCTCGATCGCCTCCCGGTAGTGGCCGATCGCGGCGTCGAGCGGGTCGCCGAGTTCGGCGGCGGCGACACCGAGGCCCATGACGGCGTTGGCCAGGGCGTACGGGTCGTTGAGCGTACGCAGGATGTCCGCCGCGGCCCGGTGATGCGGCTGCGCCTCCGCGTGCCGGCCCAGTTTGAAGTAGTTGCGCCCGATCCCGTAGTGCGCAGCAGCCGTCCACCAGGGATCTCCGAGACGCTGTGCGGCGGCCAGCTGCAGCTGTTTGCTGTGCAGGCAGCCGTACCAGTCGGCCCACCGGTCCTGCGGGTTGGTCAGCACCCAGGAGAGCTCGCAAACCTGCAGGTCAAGCCGGTGCCGCGCCGCGTCGTCCAGCGCCGCGAGCAGCACTTCGCGTTCGGAGTTGAACCAGGCCAGGGCGGCATCGCGGGTGCGGAACGGCGGCAGTGGCGCGCCTTGCACGGGCCGCCCCACCGCGACAGCTCTTCGATCGGGCCGCTCCAACTCGGTCGCTTTCGCACCCCACCGGACATAGTGGTCGAAGAGCGTTCTGAGCACCTCCGCCCTGTCTTCCTGGTCTTCGGCGAGCTCGCCCGCGTAGCTGCGCAGCAGGTCGTGCAACACCCACCGTCCGGGACGATGCTCCGTGATCAGATGAGCACCGACGAGCTCCGCGAGCATCTCCCGGGGGCGCTGCTCCGGCGCGAGAACCGCCACCGCGGAGAGCGCGATGTCAGGGCCGGGCGCGAGGCCGAGCCGCCGGAACAGTGTGGCCGCGGCGGGGCTCAGCGTGCGATACGACCAGGAGAAAACGTTCCGGACATCGCCGAATCCGTCCAGTCCCTCGGCGGCGCGCAGTTCGACGGCCATGTCGGCCAACCGAAACGCGGGATTCACCAGGGCCTGAGCGGCGACGATCGCCAACGCGAGAGGTAAGCCACGACATGCGGCGATCAGTTCTCCCACGGCCGCGGGCTCCGCGTCGACCCGGTGCGCACCCAGCCGCCCGCTCAGATAGTCCCGGGCCTGCGCGTCGCTGAAACCGTCGAGGCGAATCGGCCGCGCGCCCTCCGCGACCAGCCCGGCCAGACTGTTGCGGCTGGTCACAATGACAGAGCTGGATCTCTCCCCCGGCAGCAGGGGCCGCACCTGCTCGTCATCGCGAGCGTTGTCGAGCAGCACCAGCACCCGCCGCCCGGCGATCACACTGCGATACATGGCTGACAGTCCCGCCAAGGACTGTGGCAGCTGGGCCGCCGGAACCCCCAGCTCGTCCAGAAAACCGCGCAGAACATCGACCGGCCCGACCGGAGCGGCAGTCGCGTCGAATCCCCGCAGGTTCGCATAGAGGCAGCCGTCGGGGAAATCCGCGGCGATGCGATGAGCCCAATGAACGGCGAGGGTGGTCTTCCCCGTTCCGCCCATCCCCCCGATGACAATGACGGCATCGCGGGCGGCCGCCAGCTCGCGCATTTCTGCGACCCGTCCGTTGAAGGTTGCCAGGTCCGCCGGCAACCGCGCGGGCACTTTGCGCACCCGCGTCTCCTCCACCAGCACCTCCCGGTGGGCTCTGCGCAATTCGGGGCCCGGCTCGACGCCCAGTTCGCGTACCAGCCGGTCCCGGATCTCCCGGTAGGCGGTCAACGCGGCGGCCCGTTGCCCGGCCACGGCAAGAACGGTGATGAGCCGCGCATGCAACCCTTCATCCAGCCCTGCCCCGGCCGCTGCTCGAGCGATCTCCGGCAGCACGAGTTTCGCTTTCCCCGTGCTCAGCGCGGCATCAACCGCGGCTTTCAGCACGGCGATCCGCTCACGCTCCAGAGCGAGAAAAACCGGATGATTCCGTACGCCCGGCAACACGTCCGCAGCAACCGCTCCCCGCCATACCCGCAACGCCCCGAGCAACGCCTCGACGGACCCGCCGGTCACCGCAAGCCGCCGGAAAACCAGCAGATCAAGCGCTGTGGCGGGCCCGCAGAACCTGTACCCGCCCGGAGTCCGCTCGATCCACCCACTCGCCGCCCGCGCGGGCCGCTCCGGCTCCAGCACCCGCCGCAGAGCGCCGGCATAGCGATGCAGAATCCCGGCCGCGGTCGCCGGCCGATTCCCGCCCCACAATGCCTCCGACAGCGCACCGATCGAAACCGGCTCTCCGGCATGCGCCAGCAGCAACGCGAGAAACGCCCGCTGCTGAGGCGACCCCAGCTCGATCTCCCGGCCGTCCCGATGGGCGCGAACCGGCCCGAGAACCACCAGAGATGTCCCGGTCACCCTTGGAAGCGTACCGACACCGCCGTCCACAACAGATCGACCTCAGTCACCGGCCTCCAACAACCGGCGAACGCCGGCCATCATCTGGAACACCTCGACCCGGCCGTCCAGGAACCCACGCCGGTAGTCGACGCCGGTCACGGGATGCTCGGCCCGCGCCGGATCACGCTGCCCCGCAAAACCGTCCACCCGGCCATCACTGTAGGCCGACAGAGCTTCCTCCACTGACCCTCCCCAGGCCGCAAGGACCCACAGAACCGCAGGCCAGCGCCAATCTCCCACGCCACCGCAACCGTCCGGCACCCTCCTTACACCCGACCCGCACCCCACCCGATGCGGCAACTATCACTGACCGCCACCGGATCACGCCGGCCAGTATCGGAAATTGAATTAACTATTCCTTGTATCGAAGGACAGCGATGTTGCAGGATGAAGCCAGCGGCGCCGCCCCCAACCGCTCTCATCCCCGAGGTACCTGCCATGAGTCTGCTCAGACGCACCCTCATCGCGGCCGTCGCCCTGGTCACCGCTGTCGCGACAGCCGCCGTGCCCGCCCACGCCGCGACGCCTTTCAAGGTGCTCGCGTTCTACAACGGCACCTGGGACGCCGCACACATCGACTTCGACAAGGAAGCGAAGGAGTGGTTCCCGCAGGCCGCCGCGCAGAACGGCTTCACCTGGGAGGCCACCACCGACTGGAGCCGGCTCAGCGCCGCCGGACTCACCGATTACAAGGTCATCATGTTCCTGGACGACGCCCCGCCGGCCGAGCGCCGGGCCGCCTTCCAGCAGTACATGCAGAACGGCGGCGCCTGGATGGGCTTCCACGTCAGCGCGTTCACCACGAACGCCAATGACTGGAGCTGGTACTACAACACGTTCCTCGGGTCGGGGAACTTCGCCACCAACACGTGGGGCCCGACCGCCGAGACGCTCAAGATCGAGGACCGTAGCCATCCGACCACCGCGGGCCTACCGGCCACGATCCCGTCGGCGGTCAGCGAGTGGTACTCGTGGAGCCGGGACCTGCGGCAGAACCCCGACATCGACATCCTCGCCTCGATCGACGCGTCCAGCTTCCCGGTCGGCACCGACCCCAACCAGCAGTGGACGAGCGGCTTCTACCCGCTGATCTGGACCAACCGGAACTACAAGATGGTCTACACGAACTTCGGCCACAACGGCATGAACTACGACACCAATACGCGTACGTCGTCCACGTTCGCAAGCGCGCAGCAGAACCAGTGGCTGATCAACAGCATCCTGTGGCTGGCCGGCGAGTCAGGCTCTGAACAGTCCCCCATCGACCCCGCCGCCTGGTACCCGGTCGTCAACAAGAACAGCGCGAAGTGCCTCGACGCCCGGGCGGCAGGCACCACCAACGGCACAGCAATCCAGCAGTACGCCTGCAACGCCAGCAATGCGCAGCAGTACCAGTTCGCCCCGACGAGCAGCGGTTACGTTCGCATCAACAACCGCGGCAACAGCGCCCAGGCCCTCGACGTGACCAATGTGTCCACAGCGGACAACGCCCCGATCCAGACCTGGACCTACAGCGGCGGCACCAACCAGCAGTGGCTGCCCGTCAGCGAGGGCGCCGGCTACTACCACTTCGTGAACCGCAACAGCGGCAAGTGCTTGGACGTCCCAGCCGCCTCCCTCGCGGACAGCGTCCAGCTGGTCCAGTACGCCTGCAACGGCACTGCTGCGCAGAGCTTCCGCCTCACTCGCTGACCGCTCCCTTTATTCCCTGCCCGCGGACCGTACGCCAGTCCGCGGGCTTCTTCTCGTTCTATGGTTACGGTCGTAAGGTTTGCATGTATGGTTACGGCTGTAAGCGCAATTGTTCAACGAAGGGAATCCCATGTCGAACCTGGTCAACTCCTGGCTACACCTGTGGAACGGCGACTACGCGGGGGCCGAGGAGTTCATCGCTCCCGAGTTCCGGGTGCACGCGGCGATGATGGACGGCGGGGACGGCAGCGCCGTCAACAGCCCCGAGGCGCTGGTGGCCTGGATCGCACAGACCCGCGCCGCCCTTCCCGACCTCACCTTCGCCATCGAGGTCGGCCCGATCGCCGACACCGACCGGATCGCCCTGCGCTGGCGAGCCCAGGGCAGCTACGCAGGCGGCATGCCCGGAGCGAACGCCCCAGTCGGCACGAAGGTCGACTTCACCGGCACCGACATCCTGCGTACGGACAACGACCGGATCGCCGAGTACTGGGTCAACACCGACATCCACGTCCTGCTGACCCAGCTGCAGTTCGTCTCATGAGCACCGAGGTGACCGAAGTCGTCATGCCCGGCCCGGTAGAGCCCGACGGACTGGAACTGCGCCGGCGCGTTCTGCCCGCCCCGGCCCACGGCGAGGTGCTGGTGGCAGTGGACGCAACCGGCATCTCCTTCGCCGAGCACGCCATGCGACTCGGCCGCTATCCCGGACAGCCCAAGTTTCCCTTCGTACCCGGATATGACCTGGTCGGCACGGTGACCGCGACCGGCCCCGGGGTGGATGCGACCCTGGTGGGCCGGCGGTTCGCGGCCATGACCAAAACCGGCGGCTGGACCACCCACGCCATGCTCAAAGCCGTCGACCTGGTGCCCGTTCCCGCCGAGCTGGACGCCGGGGAGGTGGAGACCCTGGTGGTCAGCGGCCTGACCGCCTACCAGATGCTGCACCGCCGGGCGAAGGTCCGCGCCGGCCAGACGATCCTGATCCACGGCGTCAACGGCGGCGTGGGCACCACCCTGGCCCAACTCGCCCTGCACGCCGGCGCCCGGGTCATCGGCACCTCATCACCCCGCCACCACGCCGCCCTGCGCGACCTCGGCGTACTATCCGTCGACTACAACGACCCCGACCTGGCCACCCGGGTGCGCGACCTGGCACCGGGCGGGGTCGACGCCGTCTTCGACCACATCGGCGGCAAGAGCATCGCCCGCTCCTGGTCCCTGCTGGCCAGGGGCGGGACCCTAGTCAGCTACGCCATGCTCAAGGACTCCGGACCGATGATCCCGGCCTTCATCGCCCTGCTCGGTCAGCTCGCCTGGCTCAACGCGCTGCCGAACGGCCGCCGGGCCGGCTTCTTCGACGTCTGGGGCGGCAAGCTGCTGCGCCCCGAACGATTCCGCAGCCGGTTGCAGGAGGACATGGCGGCCGTCTTCACTCTGCTCGCCGACGGGGTCCTGCACCCGCAGATCGCTGCACGCCTGCCCCTGACCGAGATCCGGAAAGCGGTCGAGCTGGCCGAGTCACACACCATCGTCGGCAAGGTCGTGCTGATCCCGGGTTGAGCGGTCGCTCAAAAGGCCGTACGCTGAGTTTGAGCAGATGCTCAACAGTGGCGAGGGGCACTCATGAAGATCGTCATTCCCGGGGGAACCGGGCAGGTGGGCAAGATTCTGAACCGGGCGCTGACCGCGGACGGCCACGATGTCGTCGTGCTGACCCGCTCACCTGCGGGCTCACCTGTGGGCTCACCTGCGTACGAGCGGCAGGTCCGCTGGGACGGGTCGACACTTGGCGACTGGGCGGCGGAGATCGACGGCAGCGACGTCGTCATCAACCTGGCGGGTCGCAGTGTGAGCTGCAGATACACCAGGGAAAACCTCGAAGCCATGATGAGCTCACGCGTGGATTCAGCACGTGTCGTCGGCGAGGCCATCGCCGCAGCGGCCCGGCCACCCAGGGCGTGGCTACAGATGAGCACCGCAACGATCTACGCGCATCGCTTCGACGCTGCCAACAACGAGCACGACGGCGTGATCGGCGGCGACGAGCACGGCGTCCCCGACTACTGGGCCTACAGCGTCAAAATCGCCAAGAACTGGGAAGACGCCCAGGAACAGGCAGTCACACCCCAGACACGCAAGGTCGCACTGCGATCGGCCATGGTGATGAGCCCGGACCGCGGCGGCGTCTTCGACGTACTGAGCTGGCTCACCCGCCTCGGCCTCGGCGGCCCGGTCGCCGGCGGCCAGCAGTACGTCTCCTGGATCCACGACCACGACTTCGTCCGCGCCATCCGTTTTCTGATCTCGCGGGACGACCTCCCCGGCGCTGTCAATCTGGCCGCACCCGGCCCGTTGCCGCAGCGGGAGTTCATGCGGAAGCTTCGTTCGGCCTGGCGGGTGCCAGTCGGCCTACCCGCCACGCGTCACATGGCCGAGATCGGCGCACTCGCCCTCAAATCAGACACCGAACTACTCCTGAAAAGCCGACGCGTCGTTCCGGGCCGGCTCATCGACGCGGGATTCGTCTTCGACCACCCGCAGTGGCCCACCGCGGCGGCCGATCTGGCAGCACGCCGCCGCTCCGAATAGCCCGGAGTGCATGGCGAGACGATAGAAAAAGACCCCACCAACGTTTCGGGTCCAGGGACACCGGCCCCGGCCGAGGTCAGGTCCTCTCGCGCTCGTCGTGAGGCACGAGGGCCGGTTTCTTGGCGAGCTGTTCCCGTGCTCTGCCAAGGAACGCCTTACAGGCGGCTTCTGCGGCTTCCCGCGTTTGCTCGTACTGCTCGTCGTTTGCCGTCGTCCATCTCTGGCGATGCACGAAATCCATGGTCTCGGCGAGCTCGTCGAATGCCTGCACAGCGGCGCTCAGGCTCCTGATGCTCTCGAACAGGACGTCATCGGTGAGCAGTTGCGCCTTGCCCAGATCCGAGTTGAAGCCGGCATACGCGGCGAGGGCCCGCTGATGCAACGGCTCGTTGACGTCGGCGTCCCGTCGTCGGCCGTCGCGCAACGCCCACCATGCCGTCATCAGTTCGCGGAAGCTGCCTGCGACGGCGCCGTACACCGCGGTGCGGGCGTCTTGCCGCCATTGCTGGAACTGAGCATCAAGCTGCATCTTCGCCCCCTCGACTGCGGCAAGCCTCGTAGCGCGGGCCGTCAGGCAGGCGCCTATCACTCCGGACGCGGCCGCGATGACCCCGCCGATAGCTGTCGCGAGAAGGGTTGTGTCCGCCACGGCATGAGTATGAGCTGGTCGGGAGTCTCACCAGGTTCATCTGCCGATATTTGGCCGGGCCGGAACCCCCGCCGCATTCCTCGCGCCCGCAAGAACCTCAGGTCACGACCCGCGAACCCGCAACAACGGTGGCATCCACCATCTACAAGGACCGGACAGCAAAACGGGCCTGAACCGCGTTTCCGCAGCTCAGACCCTCAATAAGCTTGTGCGCCCGAAGGGACTCGAACCCCTAACCTTCTGATCCGTAGTCCCAAGCAGGTGCACAGGATTCCACGACCAGCACTCTACAGATTTCGTCCAGGATGCAACGTCTAATCCAAACGAGGGACGCCAGTCCAGCCGCAGCCGTTGCATCCAGCTCAGGTCAGGCGCGATCACGGGCGCACACGCAGGCGAAAGTCCAGAAAGCGCCGCCAATTCCAGTTAGTAAGCCGACGTTCGAGCACCATCCGAGTACCATCCAAACTGCTCGATGAAGACTGCCGACCCCCTACGATCGCCGACGAGTCGACCTCTGATGGCATGAACTGAGGCGCAGAATCCAACGAGCGTGGCTCCGTCCAGGCAACCCGACTGCGTCCAATCACCATCCGAGCACCAGCGATCGCCACCCAGAACCGGCCGGATCGAGGCTCGCGTCACCCAAATCTCCCCAAAACAGATGCGGCCCACCGTGAGAGGCAGTCACTTTCAGTAGCCAAATCTAACGGTCAGCCGTCTGAGAGACGGCGGTCATCCAGCGCATCCAGAGCAGCGAAGCGGCCAATGCCGTCCGAGACGGCCTTGCTCAGCTGCCGGCGTGGCCGACCGCTCAGGGCAACCTGGGCGTGGATCGCGCACTTTGTGCGGTGGCTCTCCTGGTGAGTGGGCGACGAGCGATCCGGTGTCACGCTGCATTGCCGCTACAGGCACCCGCGATCAGCGCGCTTTATCGGCGGCAGAAGAGTAGATCGAGTCGCGGATTCTACCCGCCAGTTCTTCCCGGAGGCGTCAAGCTGGCAAATCATCCGCCATTCCAGCGGCAACCGCTCTGGAACGGCTAGCGTGTTCTCTGAGCTGCTTTGCGAAGGCGGGCGGCCGGAGGGCCCGGGGAAGTCGGTGTGACAGACAGCGAGAAAACTAATTGCGGCGCAGCCGGCTCGGTAGAAGTGATCCGCTTAACTCATAAAGAGAGCCGCGAAAGCCTGACCCGGCTTGACGCCTACCTCCTGCGCCTCGACGCGAAGGCTACGACCCTTCTTGGATTCATCTCCGGTGTCTCATTATTTCTCGCAACGCGAGACACTAATGGATTCTGGAAATCTATTTCCTACCTTGCCCTTCTGGGCTCGGCGGTTGTAGCGTTCTTGGCCCTCGCTCCGCGGTCGTTCAAGGACTCGCCGCCACCCGGCCCTCTGGCGATCGCAGCATCGAAGCTGGATGAGCGCGCTGTCCTGCTTCTCCTCAGACAGAAGTGCATAAATGACTACACCAAAAACTTCGCAGTTCACGTCACAAAAAGGAAGCTCTGGCGAGCCGCCCTATTTTTATTTTTGACGGGGGTGGCGCTGACGATAGCAACGACCACATTAGGGGCGCGAAATGAACAGTCCGAACAGTCAAGAACCGAGCCAGCCGGAACGCGCGCAAGCGAACACGCCACCCAGTCGCCAACCAAACCAGCCGGAAGCAATCCAAGCTCAAAGCCCATCCAGTCAGGAAGTCATCGATGACTTGATTGGCGGTAACCCCACTGACCCAAACGTCATATCCCTTCTGGGGACGATAGACGGCGACGTTGGATTCACCCATCGAAACCAAAAAGGAAGTACCGAGAACGAGTAAGAAAGGATCCCGAGAGATTCGCAGAGCGTCCTTGCTCCAAGGCTCTGGTCGTTCGGCAAGCACTCACATCGGCCAGCCGGACATTCGATTGCTTAGCGGCCACCACCTGCTCCTGGGCCGAATAGGTTTGCAGCTTCGGCTACCCCTCGCAGGCGGCTTCCCGACAGGCTCACGACGCGTTCCCGGCCGACTGCGCCCCAGACCGGCCCGCGGAGGGCTGGACGGTCGAACGCTGGCTGCGGCACTGTCCCAACTCGCGCACCCGCATCCGGGCGACGACCCGGTCCATTACTTCCGCGACTTCGAAACCGCTCATCCCGCATCTCGGCCGGTCCCGCCTTGCGGACCTATACGCCGGCGTCAAGCGTCTGACATCGGAGCGGCCCGGGACCTTTCCCTATGCGGGTAGCCCCTGACGAAGACGTTCTGCGACGCTCGACGCCGACTTCACGCCAGATCGGGCGGGCCGAACAGGCCGGTACGCTGACGGTCGCTGAGTAACAACGCATGTGATGCCTAGGCGTCGTCGCAAGCTACTTGTCGATCGCTTCGCTAGTACGGATGGCGGTATAGATGTAGCGCCAGCGTTCCTTGGTGCGCGGTGGATCGCCCCGGAACTGGATCGCGCTGAGCATGCGGATGTCGGCTTCGGGAAGATCGTCTTCTTCGGCGTACTCACGAAGGCTATTGGGGACATCGGTAGCGGCTGCGGGGAGAATCTTCCTGCCGAGCAGGTCCGACATCGTCACCCCGAGCACCTTGGCGATGGCGTATAAGCTCTCCGCCGATGGCCTCCGAGCCGCCGGATCGTTTTCTAGGGTGGATAGATAGCCCTTGCTGACATCCGACTGCTCGGCGAGCTGGCTCAGACTGAGCCCTCGCTCCAGCCGATATTTGCGGATTCGACCTCCCACGCTGCCCGCGTCCGTCTGAGCTGGGCGATCAGTGGGGTCAGCGTCCATGGCCGGAGCCTACTGCGGTGATCAGGGCAAGGACTCGCATATGCCGCTCTCCTCGACTGCCGGTGTACGGATAGTGGCCGGCGGTGATTCGGACCCGTGTCGACTTGCTGGTGGCGACGTTTTGCAGGGATGTAATTTCGTCGACGGATTCGCCGCCTAACGCCCGGCCGAAGGGACTGTCGTCGGACACGGATTTGTGCTTTGGCAGGTACAGCCGCTGCCTGTCGTTTGACTTGACGGATTGCACCCGCAGCGCCGGTTCGGCGTCGGGCTGGCTGGGTTTACATGCTGGTTCGAGGATCAGCAGCATGGTGGGTTCGGCGCGCAAGGACACGAGTCGCCGAGCGGTCGCCTCTAGGCTCGCGTCGTAGCGGTCCGCAAGGTCCTCGACTAGTTGTACGGTTGCGCTGTTACCGGCAATATCGGCCTTAAAGGTGGCCCTGGGAAAGAGCAGTTCGGCGGCTCCGAGGTCGCACAGCGTCTCGATGCCGACGTCACGCTTCGGCGTTTCGTCCGGTGGCGTGGCGGGGTCACAGCGGTACTGCGCGACCGCGGTGAAACCGGGCATGTAGGTGTGCTTCACCTCGTGGAAGGCGGTGAAACGCTTCTTCCCGGCAGGGTCTCGTCGGCGCAGCGTCATTCGTAGGCCAGCCGGCCCAGGCACGAGGCACCCGGCCCAAGGAATATCTCCCTCGGCGATCTCGGCGATGTCTCGCATCGAGGCGACGATCTCATGGCTGACCGGAGGCTGCATGGCAAGTTCGTCGAGGGTCCGCTGGGCGAGTCTGATCACCAGCTGAGCATCCGGCGCTCCGGGCGCCTCTAGCCGGGCGAGCTCAAGCTCGGAGAGTGACACGCGCATCTGTTCCCCACCCAGAGTAGTCGGTTCCCGATCGAGAACGTACCATCGTTCCCGATCAGGAACACTCGGCTCCTGATAGCGAACGAGTCAGTGTCCGGCCGCACGCCGGTCGGATTGGCGGAGGTGGAGTCTGACGTGGGCGACGTTCTTCCAGATCTTGGGGCGGTCTTCTGGCCAGTCGGCACGGGCGACAGTTCGACGGTTGTAGTCACCGATGAGGTGTTGGTGCAGGTCGATCTGAACGACCGCGCGAAGGCCGATGATGACGACACGCCTGAGGTTCCAGTCGTAGATCTGCTGTTGGAGGCGTTGCCCACCGGTCCGGATGACCGACCCTTTCTGGCAGCGTTCGTGCTGACGCACGCGGACAAAGATCATTGCAGTGGCTTCGCCGACCTACTGGAAAAGGCTACGATCGGTGAGCTGTGGGCCACTCCACGTATGTGGCGTGAGTATCTCGACGACGGCGAGGATGTCGAGTTGTGCGAGGACGCAAAGGTCTTCCACGATGAGGTCAAGCGTCGCGTCGAGGCGGTGAAGAAGGCGGTCGCCGGCGGTGATGAGATCGCGCTGGGCGACCGTGTCCTCGTGGTCGGCTACGACACCGACGAGCAGAAGCATGCCTACCACGACCTCCCGAACGAGTACCTGCTGAAGCCGGGGATCAGCGTCACCAAAATCAACGGCGTTGACTACGCCGGTCGGTTCGAGGCCTTCATCCATGCGCCCTTCAAGGACGACTGCGCCGCCAAGCGCAACGAGACCTCGCTGTCGCTACAAATCACCCTCACCGAGGAAGGGGGCCAGGACGGCAAGGTCTTGCTGTTCGGGGATCTGGCGTACGAGACGATCATGAAGATCTTCCAATACAGCGAGGACCACGACAGGACGCAATACCTGGAGTGGAATCTCTTGCTGGCTCCTCATCACTGCTCCAAACACGTCATGTACGTACGTGAGGGCGGCAAGGACGTCCTGAAGACCGACATCCTTGAAGCTTTCGAGCATCATGCCCGCGACGGCTCGGTGGTCATCGCGAGTAGCCACCCACTCCCTGCCACAGATGTCGACGGCGCCAACCCACCCCACAAGAAGGCGGCCGATCGATACAAGGACTACTTCGACCGGTTCATCTGCACGATGGAGTGGCCCTCCGTCGAGGACCCATCACCAGTCGTCCTGGGCGTTGACGAGCACGGCGCCCAGATCGTCGAGGACAAGGTCGTCGAGCTCTCCGCCAAGAGCGCAGAGGCCGCAAGGGCCGCTGGCCGGAAGCTCGGGCGGTTGTCCGAGGTCGCGGCAGCCGCCACCGCCGCAGGCCGATACGCGGGAGGCGTGGTGTCGATCTCCGAGACTGCGGGCATGACCGGCGCCGAGCGGGTTCAGGCCGTCATCAAGGCCGACCGCGGCTCTGACGCCGCGCCAACCAACGCCGTCGGGTTCGGGCGTGAGCGCTGACGGCACCGACCTCGCCCGCCGTCAGCTACGCGACCTGGTCGAGGTAGCTGACGGCGCGGTCGAGGTACTCGAGGAGTGGACTAACGCCGCAGGTAACACCGCGTTCACTATCTCGCTCGACACCTCCGGGCTCGAGCATGTGCCGGCCGGAATCGCGGTACGCCACCGAGAGCGGTTCAAGGTCATCATCACGGACGGCTTCCCGTTCGCGTCTCCGATCGTCTTCTCGGTTCACAAGCGCTGGGCCGGTACGCCCCACGTCCAGTGGGGAAGCTACCTGTGCCTCTACGCCGTGCCGTCGGTTGAGTGGAACCCGACGGACGGCATGCGTGGGTTCATCGGCCGGCTGTCGAAGTGGATCGAACACGCGGCTGCCGGAACCCTCGACCCTGACGGCCAGCCGCTGCATCCACCGGCGGTCTATACGAGTGCCGACGCTGGTCGGCTGCTGATTCACCCGAATCTGGGCGACCTAGTGCCCTGGGCTGCGGACGGATCTGGCAGCGACGTAGGCAGGCTGGTGGCCTGGTGCTCGGTGAACGGCGACCGTAAGCGTGTCGACGTTCTGGAGTGGGTCGACTTGGACTTGGCAGTAGGTCGAGCCGAGGACGATGCCTTTGAGGTGTTCCACCGCGGCAGACCCCTGCTCGCTATCCCGGTAGTCCTGATGCCAGACCAGCTCGGATTCGAGTACCCGACGGACGTGAAGTCGCTCAGCGCTGGGCTCTCCGAGTCCGGCTACGACCGGACCGCCCTCCTGAACGACCTGGCGGTGTGTACACACATCAACAGAAAGTTGCGGGCTCGGCAGGTCGCGCAAGATGCGAAAGCTGCGGGAAACACTTGGGACGAGACCCCCGACGACGGGGCTCCGCTTTTCACGGCCATGCTCGTCGGCACGCCCTCCCGTCGTGTCGACGGAGACCTGCGCTTGGCCCACTTGGCCGCGTGGAAGCTAGACGCGCTGAGCGGGAGGGTCACCGACCTGTTCGCGCAGATCCGCGACCTGCGAGCGTCGAAAGAATCCGCCGAACTTCAAGACGAGGTCCGTGACCTGGCCTTCAGCCTGTTCGACTCCTCGCGCATAGCATGGATGGACATCATGGAGACCCGGCCCGAGGTCACCCGGCGGCGCGACCAGGACACCCCGTCGAGCTGGCTTGCCGGCCGGCGCGTCCTAGTACTCGGGTCGGGGGCACTCGGCGCACCAGTTTCGGAACTGTGTGTTCGGGCTGGTGTAAAGAAATTGACCGTCGCCGACTACACCGTGGTGAAACCGGGGATCCTGGTCCGGCAGCCGTACACCGACTCCGACATCGGCCGCGGGAAGGCCCGCGCGCTTGCGAGCCGCCTGTCCGCCATCCACGACAGCCTTGATATCGAGCCGTCACACGGAAACGTGCGCACCAAGTTTTTCGCCCCGGATCAGGACCTGAGCATGTACGACTTGATCATCGATGCGACGGCTGACGCGTCGGTCCGCTCCGCCATCGAGCTGGCCCGAAAAGACGCCGCCGTCCGCCCGTCGTTGGTCACGATGGTCATCGGCCACAACGCCGAACGCGGGCTGGTCACCACGAATCTGCCGGCGGCGACCGGCGCGGCAGCCGACACGTTCCGCAAGGTGTCGCTCCTGGCTGCGTCGAGGACGGCGGAGTGGGTCGACGTAGGCGACGATCTGTTCCCACCGACCCCGCGCACCAAGCTGTTCTTCCCTGAGCCCGGCTGCTCCTCACCGACCTTCGTCGGCTCGGCAGCGCAGTCGACCGCGCTCGCCGGGATGATGCTCCACGAAGCCCTAATGGTCCTCCACGCAGCTGACCAAGAGCGACGAGAGACGGAAGGCGGCGAACAGATATCGTTCGCCTCTGCCGTCAGGATGGGTGCGGCAGCCACGAGAGGCACCTCGCGCGTGAGCTGGCCGGGCGACGTCGTGCAGACCGATGAGTCGGGTGAGTTCGAGGTCAGGGTGAGCCGTACAGCGCTCGCCGAAATGCGCGCTGAAGTGCGGCGCGGGGCCCGGATCCGGACACCAAAGATCGAGACTGGCGGGATGCTTCTCGGAGCGTTCGATGACGCGACCGGCATTGTGTACATCGACAAGGTCACGGGTCCGCCGCCAGACAGCTACCTATCCGCGACGTACTTCCACCACGGAGTCGAAGGCACGCAGGAACGCGTCAGCGCCGAGGTCAGGCGTACCGCGAGCACCTGCGGGTTCGTCGGCTTCTGGCACTCCCATCCCTCCGGACGTGCCCAGCCCAGCGCGACGGATGAACAGGGCATGGCGTCGATCGTTGCTCCCGACGGGACCACCCGCCGGGCGTTGATGATGATCGTGGGCGGCGACGAGGCAACGTGGCGTGCCTGGCGCAACGATGATGTCGGAGCCCAACCTGCCATCTACCTCAGGGTCGTGCCGCGCTCAAACGGCCCGATCGTCAGCGGGCATCCCGGATACGTGGGCGGGCTCAATCTCCAACAGCTACCCGACGGTTGGTACTTCCGCGGCGGATCCGGCACGCCCGTGCAGATACGCCACGGCGTCGCTGCGGCTACAGGGCCAGTCGGCCGTCCGCCGTCCTGGTGGCCGTGGCGCAGGAGGCGCCCGTGAGTACATTAGCCGAGCGCCCACGAGTGGGACTGGCGTTCTCAGGCGGCGGATTTCGTGCCACCGCGTTCGGGCTCGGAGCGCTACGAGCGCTGCATGACCGCGGAGTCCTAGCCGACGTGCGAGTCGTCTCAGGAATCAGCGGCGGCAGCCTGCTGACAGCGATGTGGGCCTACGGACCCCAGGACTTCGGGGAATTCGATTCGACCGTCACAACCCTCCTCCGTCGTGGCCTGCAAATGGAACTCGCAAAGCGCACCTTCACGCCGCGCAGAATGATGGCCAACATCCTCAGCGCGGCGCCCGCAGCACTGCCCGGCGGAAAGAACCGCCCTCGCAGGAGCACCAGAACCGAAGCACTCGTCGACGCGCTTACCTCCCGACCCTTTGGTGCCAAGGAGATGGCTCAGGTCACCCACCCCGGGTTGAGCACCGTCATCTCGGCCACTGATCTGTCCACCGGCAACGCCGTCCGGTTCGGCAGCGACGTGTCCTCCTGCTCCCCGCACGGCTCCATTAGCGAACCGGTACCGGTCGCGGACGCAGTCGCCGCCTCGGCCGCATTCCCGGTCCTCTTACCGCAGCTGAACCGCACCTACACTTTCACCCGGACCGACGGCACTCGGCACGTCGAAACGATGCTGATGACCGACGGCGGCGTCTACGACAACCTCGGCCTCAGTCCATTGCTGCCAGGACGGTCTAGGCAACACACCAGTCACGTATACGACCTGGACTATTTGATTGCGGTCGACGCCGGCCTGGGCCGGACGGCGCCCCTGGCACCGAACTTCATGCTGGGCAGACTCAAACGGAGCTTCGAGATCGCGCACACGCGCAACCAGGACGGCTCCCGCGCCCGGGTCCACGAGCTAGCGGCTGCTGGGCACGTGAAGGGATTCGTCTACTCCTACCTCGGGATGCGCGACGCCCGCCTCCCAATCCCGATCTCAGGCCTTGTCGAGCGTCAGCAAGTGGCCGACTACCCGACGAACTTCGCCCGGATGTCATCTAGTGACCTGGAGACCATAACCACCCGTGGCGAGCAACTCACGCGCACCCTCATCGAGTTTTACTGTCCCGCGCTCGGCTCTTGAAAGTTCTGCAGTCGTCTGCGCGGGCCTCGCTTCCACCTTTGCCGACCCGACATCGGAGCGTGCCCGCCCCGGAGACCTCCGGGTTCGTCCACGAAGCGGGTTTTCTACCATCGTGCTGAGTGCGCCGGGATGGGCAACTGTGCCAGACGGCGCTATCTACCATTGGCGACGTCGGTAGACCGGGACTTCGCGTACGGGCATTTCGGACCAGTGCAGTGGGCGGTCGACGACGGGACGGGCGAGGTAGGGCGTGATCCGTTCGCGTTCGTGTTCTTCGGCGAATTGTTCCGCGTGCGCGGTTTCGCCGGCGAGGTCGAGCGCTTTGATGAGTTGCACGACGAGTAGATCGAGGCGGTGGTTCTCCGCTTCGGCGGCCGTGAGGCGTTCGTGGGCGGCGACGGCGCGGTGGCCGCACCACTGGCGAAGCAGTTCGTGCTCGGGCCGCACGTACTTGCGGTACCACTGGTACTCCCATTCCGGACTCGACTCTTCGCCCTTGCGGAAGGGGTGCGGGCCACCGTGTTTGCATTTGTGTCGGGCCTCGGCCTCCTCCTCAATCACGTGCTCCAGGATGGTGTGCGAGTGCGCTCGGCAGGCGACCTCCGCGATCAAGACGGTGCCTGCGGGCGAAACGATCGTGCCGTCGTCGCTGGTGAACGATTGGGCCCTCGCGAGGATCTCATCGACGGGCACTTGAAGGATTTCGGTTAGCGCCGTGCGGTCTTTGATGATCGTTGCGTTCTCGACCGGGCGCCAGTCCAGCTCTGCCACCTCCTCCGGTATGAGAGCGGAGTAGACGGTGCTCACTGCGCTCTGTTCGACGGAGTCGAGTTCGAAGTCGGCGATGCGCTGCCAGGCTGCTTGCTTGGCGTCATAAGTTTCGACGTCCGCCCACCGGGTTTTCAGCCGAGTTGACGGCACGGTTTGCACACGGTGGCCGTCGTCGGGGAACTCCACCTCGACGCTCGCTGTGGTCTTCTTCGGTGTGACGGCTTTGATGCGGACGCGTTCCGAAGGTGCCGTATCTCGAAGCCGGTACGCCCATTCGTCGCCGACGACGTACTGCGATGCATCGAACGCCACCTGAACCGCCCTTCGGATGCCGACGCTGCCGGGAGGCCGTGTGACCCCCGGTATGCAGGACCACTCTGACATCGACCGAGGGCCTACGCCTACCGGATGATGAGGGTCTATGCCGGGGAGGGAGGTGGTCGGTATAACTGGCCGATGGTCGACATCGCCGCGCCGCTGAAGCCTTACCAAGTCGAGGTGCTGCGGTGGGTAGAGGCTGGATGCCATGACGCGGGTATGCCGGGCGACGGCGCGAAACAAACCGCGAGGGCGTTGCAGGGCCGCCGCCTGGTCACCGTGTCACGTCGGAACGGTCGGTGGTCCGCTGCGTTGACCGAGCGCGGCCGCTACTACCTCGACAACGGCCGGTACCCAGAGTTGACCGGCACGACGAGCCGGGACCTTTCGGAGAGTTCGTCCACGCCGGTGGCCTCGGGCGGAAAGGGCCAGCAGCCGACGGCGCAACCCGCGGTGATCCAGGAAGCGACCGCGCTGATCGAGCGGCTCCAAACCAGCGGCGGCACCGTGGTCGTGTCGGATCCGGACGCCGACACCCGGGCGAGCTATCGGCGGGCCATCCACGCTGCCAAGCAGCACAGACTCGTGCCGGACGGCTACGACCTCCGCCACACCGGCCGTAACACCGGTGACCTCGTCGTTCGCCTGTATTCGGCGGCGCAGCCCTATGACACCGATTGGAATCGGCTACGCCTCGACCAGGATGACAATCGCGCTACCGCGGCCGCCGACTACGGCGCCCTTGAACAGGACCCCACCGACCTGCGCGTGGCACCGGAATCGATCCCCAGGGTGCTTGCTGCGCTCCGGGCGATTAACGACGCCGGGGTCACCCGAAAATGCCGCGTCGGCATCAACGTCACCACGAAGGAGCCGAAACCGTACGTGAAGTTCGGCAGCGCGCGGCGGTCGCTCGAGTTCTTCGAGGAATATGAGCAGGTACCCCATGTACTCACCGCCGACGAACGGCGAACAAAACGGCTCCGCCCCTGGGCACACGTCCCCGAGTTCGACAGCGTTTCCACCGGCCGGCTCCGGCTCGAAGTCAGCACGTCCCCATCCGGCCAGCGCCTCACCTGGCGTGACACCCCGACCAGGAGCCTGGAACAGCAGGCCAGTCGCATCATCGCCGACATCATCAAAGCCATCGAAGAGCAGGAACGGATCACCGCTGCCTTCCGGCAGCGAGAGAAGGAACGGCAGGCCGCAGCGAGACTCGCCGAACAGCAGGCTGCCGAGGAGCGCCGCCGCCGTGACGTCGAACGCGAGGCAAGGTGGAAGCACGCCATCGCGAAAGCCCGCCGCCGTGCCGTCGAGGAGCACCGCAGGACGACATTCAACACCGCGATGGACCAGTGGCAGAAAGCCGCAAACATGCGGGCGTTCTGCGACGCCCTCGAGCAGGCCTCCGCTGGTGGGGCGGCGGGGGAAGGCGAGCTCACCACCTGGTTGGCCTGGGCACGCGCCCGCGCCGACAAAATCGACCCCACAGTCGGTACACCGGCATTCACCGATGCGGACTTCACCATCGAACCCAGCCCAGAAGATCTACGCCCCTACTTGAACGGATGGAGCCCGGACCGTCCAGCACGGGAATAGTGTCTGCGCTCCATACAACTCCGGGTGTGGGGGATCGACGACCAACGCCTTCGAGCGCCTGCCTACCCAAGGGGGCGGAAGCGGTCCCGCACTGCGCCCAGCGTTTCTCCGGTAACCTCCATCCGCCAAAACGTCCAGCCGTTCTCCGAGCTCGACTCCGCTGCTTCCATCGCCGCCTTGGAAGGCGCGATGTACTGATCTCCAGTGGCAATCCGGATCTTGCCGTTAGCGAGAAGCGTGGCGCGATGCTGTTCGCCGCGGCGCCGGCCGAGCAGGGCCGAGTTGGGCAGTAGCAGGCCAGCTCGTACCAGTTCGAGCAAGGTGACGTCGCTGCGCCGGCGACTCCGCCTGGTCGGTTCCGGCGTACCATCGGCCGATTCTGCTTCTAAGGTCGGCAGACCGAGCTCCTTGGGAGCCCACACCCGCTCGGCGATCGCTTTATAGAGGAGTCCGCGTTCCTCGATGAGTTTCTCGATCGGCTCGCCGTCCTGGTAGGCGCGGAACATGCCGGTGAGCTTCTCTTGCTTGACGAAATCTCGGAACTTCACATTGCCGCGACGGTAGGAGGCGGGATCCAGCGAGGCGGCAAGCCAGTTCGCGGCCCGATAGGCGCCGGTCTTTTCCCTGAGCAGACTGCCTCCGAGGCTTGCGTTCTCCGCGCCGTCTAGCAGGACCAGAGCGCCTATCCGAGCCCGGATCCGCTGGAACGGTGTAGCGGCCTGGTCGGCGACGTGATAGGCGCCGCTTCGCTTGGTGAAGAGGTGCTCTACCTCGTGCGGACGTTGCTCCTCGGGCTCTTCCAGCAGTCGGGGTGTCGGGTCGCCTCGGCCAGTTCCGTTCTCCAGCCAGGCGGTGAGCCGCGCGAGCAAGTAGACGACGAACGGCCGGTTGACGCCTTCTCGGTAGCGGAGTTCAGGCAATGCTGCGAGTTGGGAGTACCAAGCCGCCGTCTCGGCGCCGAGCAGCTCGCGGAGACTGTCGACCGTACGTGACTCGCGAACAGCCGGTAGAAGCTTCTCGACGACGGAGTCGAGCTCAGATTGGGCGTATGACTCATCGTTGAGGCCGCGAGTGACCACAAAGAAGTCGACAAAGTTCGCTACGCATCGCGCCTTGCGAAGGATCGTCGGCCGCGAATCGGTGGGGCGGACGGCAGCCATGGTGAGGTCGAACTGCCGGGTGAGGCCATTCAGTGCGTTACACCAGACCGCCTCAAGCCCTGC
The DNA here is from genome assembly GCF_016862215.1 of Winogradskya humida. Lineage (GTDB taxonomy): Bacteria > Actinomycetota > Actinomycetes > Mycobacteriales > Micromonosporaceae > Actinoplanes > Actinoplanes humidus. The sequence goes on along the minus strand of NZ_BOMN01000040.1, from coordinate 128,193 downwards.
CTTATAATCGGTGCACGCCCGTAACAGCTCGGCATAGGGCTGGTGCATCGGTTCCAACAGATCGGTGAAGAGTCGGGCGGGCGCTCCCCTCTTGGCCTCCGGCCAGATCATGGCCTTATGCGTCTCGAGCCATTCATGCGGAGTTTCGTGCCGCGCCCAGGCGGAATCCTCGCTCGGATCGACGTCGAAGTATTGGGAGCGCAGAAAAGTCCTGACGTAGTCCAGCGGAGCGTCCTTGTCGATCGCCTCGAGCGTGGCGATCATAGACTGCCATTGGGCGTCGAGTTTGTCCTGGTCGTCGGTTGCCTCGTCCAGCATGAATCTCTTGAGAAGGTCCAGCGGGGCAAGTCGCAGTCCTCTGTCATTCATCGCGACGAACATCGCTCTGCCTCGCTTTGACCCGCCGGCGTCCAATTCCACCAGCGAGACCCGGTCGAGGATCCAGCGGATGAAGGGCAGCATCGCCTCACCCCGTAGATCAGCAGGCAAGACCGCCAGGATGTGTTGCGACGCGTGCCAGGCTCTTTGTACGTCCGGTCTCACGCCGTCGATGCTGAACGGTTGGCCGTGTAGCAGGGCATCGAAGCAGCTGCGGTAGGTGTCGATCCGTACGGCATACGCCGGACTGAAACGGCGGTCACCGCGAATCATTGTACGCAGTTCGGCTACCTGATCGCGTGCGTCCTCGCGCTCCTCGACCAACTTATAGAGCTGCAGGAGTAGGAGAAGCAACGTGATTACTCGCTGCTGACCGTCAGCGAGATAGATCTTTCCGTCCTTGCGGTAAATAATGATGGTGCCTAGGAAATAGGGGTCGTAGCAGTCGACTTCGTTGTCGCTATCACGGGGATCCCACTGGGTCCGGAACGTCTCGGTCAGGTCCTCAATCAAACGCTCGACCTGCGGTCGTTCCCAAGCGTATGCCCGCTGGAAGGACTCTAGGTGGTACGACTTTTGGTCGAACAGGTCATGGATCGTGATCCCGCCGGCTTCGACGATCGGCTCACCGGCTGACGACCTAAGCATGACCGCTCCTCATCTGCAAGGGACCGCTGAACGGATACGGATTCACGCGGGTCCTCACTCGACGAGAGCCTTGGCCACCACCACCGAATGCCCGCCGCCAACCCAGACAAAGCCCGGGCGCAGGACTCGAAGCTCCTGATCCGCACGTGGCTGCCGGCCCGCATCCGGTTCGTGCCGTTCCCTATCGAATTTGACAACCTCCCCGACTCGGCCGATTGACATCAGATGACGTGACTGGGCCTCATCGCGCAGCCAGTCCACAATCGCCTGCCCGGAATACCCTTCGGCGCCCATCACCTCGGCCTTCGCCACGATTTCGGCCAACAGGGAGGCCTTCTCGCGCTCACGTTGTTCCGACCATCCGGCCTGCGCCCGCGATCCGGAGGTCTCGACCTTCGCCAAACTATCCATAACATTGTCCGCGTAGGCCTGCGTCAGCCAGGCCTGACCACGTTTGTTGACTTTCGCCAAAAGCTTCTGAAAAGACTCCTTCGAGGGCTGAGCGGCCGGCGACCACTCGTACCGTGCCGGCTCCGGCTTCGAGATATGCGGATGATCTTTGATCGACTTCCGTAGCCGGTCCCACTCCCTGTTGACCTCCGCGACCGGTACGCCAGCCTCGGCCAAAGACTGCCTGAGGTCGCCGAGGCTAACGGGTTGGTCAGCTTCCCGGATGAGCACCACGAAGGTCGCGCCTGGATCATTACGGAAGTTCTTGACGAGCACTTTCCCGTCCATCGACACCCCATCGCGAGCCGTCACCGAAATACTGCCACGGTGACGATAAACGTCGATCTCTTCCAGGGTGCCGTCCGAGATGCGATAGCTCGTTACTCTTCCCTCCGAACATGGTGCCTTGTACTAGCTGCTCAAAGTCGCTGCTCACGGCGTCGGCTAACTCTCCGAACCAAAGCCTGGCAACCAGGGTGGGACGCGTCTTTGAGCGCAGAGTGCAAATACAGCCCGGTCGGTTGCAGCGCTCGGCGTTCGCCCCTGGTCGCGAGCAGTCACAAAGCTAAAGGCTAAGGACTGGTGGCCATACTGTCTGGCGTAGACGTATGTGCTGCGGCCGACGTCGGTGATCACAAGCCGGGGCCCACTGTTCTGACGTTCACCGAGTGGTGAACGCCTCCGAGCCGCCCAGGTCCGTCACGGTGGAGTGCGTGACGACCAGGCGTACTGGTTCGCGGTCGGCATACCTACGAATCGCCAGCGACAGCTTGGGCTCGGCACCTGTCGTCATCCATGCGCCGCGTAGCTGGTCGACGAACTCGCCGCTCAGTCGGGCGCGGCCTTCCAGCAGCCAAAGGCTTGACGCGCCGTACTCGTTCTCCAGGCCACGGGCCCGGTCGCGCGAGGGCTTCTCCACAAGCCCGGCGACTACTAACTCGCTACCAAGGCGGCGAGATATGACAACGCCGTGGTGGCCGGCCTCGGCCGGGCGGTAGGGCCGTACCAGCACTGCGGTGCGGCCCGTCGGAACGGCGGCGAGGGCGAGGCTGGTGTTGTCGTGCGGGTAGAGGTTGTCTGCAAAGGCGACAAAAAGGTCATCAACGGTGCGGAGGTGGTCGGCGCCGTTGACGACCGACGTGACGTCGGCGTACCAGCCCTGTTGCGGAATGAATCGCAGGTCAACCTGGTCGTGTAGGGGCAGGTCGGTGCGCGGCAGGCCGGCGGCGCGTTGGTAGGCGGCCTGCCCGCCCGAGCCAAGCGTGAGCTTGGCCCAGGCGATGAACGGCTCGTAGAACGGGTGGTAGACGACAACGACCCGGGCGGGGGCGAGTGCGGTCAGTTCGTCGAGCAGGTGCAGGATGCCCGGCCGTCCGGCGACGGGGCGGAACTCCTTGGGGATGTGCCGGGCCCAGGGTGCCACCCGGGTACCGAGGCCGCCGGCGCAGACGACCACCTGGGTGATCGGCCGGGCGGTCATGGCCGCGCCGCCGCGTGGTGATCGTTGGGGATTGTTACGGTTTGCGGGTGCCGATGAATGTGCGCGTCACTGCGATGGTGATTGAGGACGACCAGATCCTGCTGCTGGATCAGGACACCGAAGGCGACCGGACGTGGTCGCTGCCCGGCGGCAAGGTCGAGCCCGATGAGACCATCGAGGAAGCTCTGGTACGCGAGGTGCGGGAGGAGACCGGTCTGGAGATCCAGGTCGGGGATCTCTTGTACGTGTGCGATGTGTTGAAGGCGCACGTCGTTCACCTGTCCTTCAAGTGCAGTCGGGTGGGTGGCACGCTCGGGGCGGTCAAGGCGGGGGCGGACACTCGGCCGATCCGGGCCGTGGAGTTCGTTAAGTTGGCGGATCTGCCGTCGCGGGGGTTCAGCGAGCGGTTCGTGGAGCTTGCCCGGGCCGGTTGGCCCGACGCCGGGTCATACATGGGTCTGAAGAGCAACATCGGTCTGTAGCGCCCGCACGACGTCCAAGTCCAGGTCGGCCAAGGTTCGGCTGCGGTCTGTGAGACTGTCGATCCAGGCGTGCAAAACCATGGCGACCTGCGCGATGGTCCGCTCGGCGAGCGGGGTTGTGACGTCGCGCAGAAGCCTGATGCCGACGCCCCGGGAGGCGCCCAGCAGGTGCCGTGATCGCAACCGGTTGACCTCTTCGGCGGTGGCCGGGGTGTTCCAGGCGGCGCCGTGGATCCAGCGCTCGGCCGGTTGCCCGAATCGTGCGAGTGGTCCGTCGTCGCACCACACCTGCAGGTTGCCGACGGAGTGGTGGATGCCCCGCGGGGCGGGCATTTGGACGACCGGGGCGACATCGCCGATCGTGTAGTCGTGGTTGGACGGCTCGGTGTCGGCCGCGAGTACGCGCAGCTCGCCGTGCGTAGGTAGCCGCGCGGAGTTGACGGCAGCGAATACGGCCGCGCCGAGCCACGTCACCCAGTACACGGGATGATGGTCGAAGCTAGGGCTGACCGTCCAGCTCTCACGTTCGGGTGACCAATGAACCCGCCCACCACGTTCGTGCGGCATCGGCACCAGCAACAGATGGGTCCCGCGCTGGGTGTTCGTCACCCCGGCGGCATGCAGGACATTGAGTAGGCCGCAGAATTCGGCGTTGCTGACCAGCAGGTTCCGCCACGCCAGCCCTCGCAGGTCGGCGTACGCGATTTCCGGTGGTGGCGGGCTCTCGGCGTGGCCGTGCCCGGTGCGGGGTGGCTTGGAAGGTGCCTCGATCTGGTACTGCCCAGCCCCGGTCATCCAGGTCTGCGCCCGGTCGAGGACGCTGGCCGGCACCAGGTCGGAGGCCGCAGCCAGGGTCTCGGCGGTGCACATCTCTACCTCGGCAGCCTCTGTCCGGGTGAGCTGTGCGACGAGGTTGGTCTTCTGGTTGGTGGTGGCGAACAGGTCGTCCCGGGTCAGCCGTGCGGGGCCCGGCGTACGGGAAAGGCGGCTCCGGGGCATTAGACCCGCCAGGGCCTGCCAGGCGGCTGACCGGTCGAGCACGGCTTTCTCGTACCGGATGTGGGTGTGCTCCCGGGCATCGACCGCACGGGAGAGCAGCACCGTGTTGAGCACGATCATCCGGACCAGCCCCGTCAGCTCGTCCGGATCGTCATCGGGCACCAGAGCGCTGAACCCGGCATGCGGTCCGGCACCGGTCATGGTGATCATCTGCCGATACCGGTCGGCGTACCCCCACCGGCGATAGAGGTTCGAGCGGACGAATGAACTCGCGACACCGATGGGGCTTCGAGTGAGCACGACCACCGGGGCATCGGCGAACAGCCGCAGCAGGGACCTGGTGGTGAAGAACAGGTTGGTCTCCTTCACCAGGTGCCGCACTGGCGCATACTTGGCTACCACAGACTCAACCAAGGCGTGCCAGCCCAACCGGCCGAGCAGCGCCCGGGGCACACGGTCGACCTCGATCCCGTACGGGTTGACCGGCGACAGTGGATGCGGCGCACCCAGCTGCTGCCGAAACGGCTCGTTGTGCTGCGGCATCACCGGTCGCAGCGTGTCCGACAGCCAGTTGGAGCCGACTCGCTCGCTGGTGCCCAACGCCAGCAGCGGCGGCAGCACGGTCACGCCCACGGCGCGAGCCCGGATTCTCAGTTGGGTAAGTCGCTGGTCAATCTCGTCCAGTACGCAGGGCAAGGCGTCACTCATACGGACTTCACCTCCGCATCCAGGCTCACGGGCACACGACCGATGACGGAAGGTTCCGGAATGCCGCTGCGGTTGCGCCCGATTGTGGGTCTTGCGCGGAGTTGCGTACGCCAAGACACACGCTGATGTCGCTCTATGATGAGGACCCGTGACAGAAAGTTAAGGTGGTGACCGGGTCTGTGGCGAAGCCAGTGTCGAATCACCACCTGCAGGCGCTTCTCGACCAAGCGGGATACGGGCAGGCGCGCGCGGCATTCACCCGGCAGGTCAACCTGCGCGGCCGAGACCACCATCTGGATCTGCACTACGACGCGGCCTCGGTGTATTGGTGGCTACGGGGCCGGAAACCTGACGACCCGGTACCCCAGGTGATCACCGAGGTGCTGGCGCGGCGTATCGGCCGGGCGGTCACGGTCGACGAGCTCGGCTTCACCGGCGAGGTAGCTTTGGCGGACCTCGGCCTGACGTTCGCCGCTGACCTTGAGGAAGTCCGTACCACCGTGGCTACTCTGTGGCGACAACAGGTGACCCGGCGAGACGCACTCAGCGCAGCGCCGTTCGTCGCATCCGCCACCTCCGAAGCTGGGTGGCGCTGGCACTTCGACCCACGCGATCCCGACGCCTCCCATCGCGGACGCCGCCAGGTCACGCTGGCCGACGTCGACGCGCTGCGCGCCTGTCAGCAGCAGTTCCTCGACCTCGACCGACGTCATGGCGGCGGCCAATTCCGCACGTCGCTGGCCGAATGGCTGCACCGGGAAGTCGAGCCGATGCTGCGCGGCACCTACACCGACAGGGTGGGACGACAGTTGTTCGCCGCGGTCGCCGAGCTGACCGGGCAGGTCGCGTTCATGAGCTACGACATCGGCGATCAAGGGCTGGCCCAGAGACATTTCATCCAAGCCCTACGACTGGCCAAGGCTGCCAACCACGCAGGGTTCGGCGCGCACATCCTGGCCAACATGTCGACCCAGGCCGTCTATCTCCGCCAGCCAACGCACGCAGTGCGGCTTGCCCGAGCCGCCGTCGCCGGCGGAAGCGGCCGCGCCCACGTCTTGGTGATGGCCCGACTGCACACCGCGGAAGCATGCGCCCACGCCATCGCCGGCGACACGCGCAGCTGCATTGCTGCGCTCCGGCTGGCCGAAGAAGCCACCGCGAAGATCGGCAAATCCGACCAACCCGCCTGGGCCGGTTACTTCACCCCGGCGCATTTGGCCGGCACCACGATCCGCTGTCTGCGCGACCTCGGCCGCACCAAGGAAGCGCTCGGCCACACCGAGCAGGCCTTGCATCTGGCAGAAGGCAGCGTGCGTACGCGGGCTCTGCATACCGCGCTGATCGCGAGCGTCTACGCCGCTGGGGCATCTGCCGAGCCGGAGCATGCCGGCAAGCTCGGTCACGACGCGCTCGACCTCGCGGGTCGAGTGCGCTCCCGTCGGGTCACCGACCGGATTACCGACCTGGCCAACCGGCTTTCCCCACATCGCGGCGCTCCCGCCGTCGACGGGTTCCTGGATAGGGCTCACGTCTATGTCTCCACCACCAGCCGTGGATAGAGTCGCTGAATGACGTGGGTTGAGCCAGACAAGTGGTACGCGCAGCTGGCGTCCTTCCACGCCGCCGCCGCCCTGTTCATCACGGACGACACCGGCCGGGTGCTGCTGGTCAAGCCGAATTATCGTGATCACTGGGCCATCCCCGGCGGCTACGTGGACCAACACGAGAACCCTCACGCCGCCGCCGGCCGCGAATTGCGAGAAGAACTCGGCCTTGCCCTGCACGTGGGCGACCTGCTCGTCGTCGACTGGGCCTCGCCAGCCGGGCCTCGCCCCCGGGCATTGGTCAACTTCATTTTCGACGGCGGCCGGTTCACCAGTAACCACAGCATCCGCGTCGATTCCGACGAACTGGAAACCTTCGGATTCCACGACCCCGAGCAGTGTCGGCATCTGCTCCCGCCACGCGTCGCACCACGCATTGAGGCCGCGCTTGCCGCACGAACCAAGAGCACGACGATCTACCTCACTGACGGGGCATCACCGGCTCTCTCCTGACAACGCCAGGCGCTCCGAGTCGTCGGTGGCCTTGGCCGTCGACGCCTCGTCCGAGGAAGTTTGCGACTACACAGAGGCGACTCAGGACACAGCCCGACCAACCTGGGCGGCTCCCGCCGAAAGCCAACCGCGATCGGAGCGGCCCCACACAGACTGGAGAACGCGCGACCTCGGGTCATAGCCGCTCAGGGGTCGTCGCAGGCAACGGCGCTTTAGCAGGTGGAACAGACGTCAAGGTTGTCGATCTTCAGTTCCTCAGCTCATTGAGCTTGATCGTCCGTCAGAGCGGCGACGTATGTGCCCCGGGCCGCCCAAGACGAGGCAGGGTTGCGCCTGCACGACCTACGTCACGGCGCAGCCAGCCTCGCGCACAGCGCCGGCGTCGACATCAAGACGATCCAGGACCAACTTGGGGCACTCGACCATCGCGCACACCGCAGACGTCTACACAAGCGTGCTTCCCGCGATCCAACGCAAAGCCGCCGAAGACACCGTTCAACTCATCCTCGACATAGGTTGCCGAAACCAGAAAGCTCCGATTACCAAACGCACCAGCCGCCGGCCACAAGTCCCCCGAGCCGGCTTGCCCGGACCCGTTCAGCTCGGCCCAGTTCAGATGCCAGCAGACGAACCGCGGCCTCCCGTCTCACGCAGCGTCGCCAGGTCACATCGGAAGACCCGCAACACCTGGTCTCGCTGAAGTGCGTGGGAGGCGCACCGGCGACAGGTCCAGCCCGGATCACTGGCTCGCGGCCTATTGCAGCGTCTCGGTACTACAGTCGCTGGCAGGCTTTCGGGCATCTGACCCAGAATCAGATGCCGCAGAGCCATGACGTGTTCACTCAGGCGAGCGCCAAAAGGCCGTGACCTGCAAGGAGATGGTCAACGCGGCCGTTTCGAACCCCACACCTGCGCCCTAGAGATCACATTTTGCAGGACCATGGTGCTCGGATGGTGCTCGTCTGTCGAAGCCGGTTTTGTGCGGGAGATCGCAGTCGCACACAGCCGCTGAGCTGGGAAAACACCGCAAAAATGTGGGCCGCAACCGTGACCCACATGTGCCCCACATGAAAGCAGGGAATATAGCCTAATGGCTATATTCCCTGCTCAAGTGGTGCGCCCGAAGGGACTCGAACCCCTAACCTTCTGTTACCGACAGTCACGAGACTTTGCTTGTCGTTGGTCGTCAAATGTTGCCATTGAGCTGCCCAAACGCCACAGCGCGCTGATCAACGCTTACCGCCGTTAGTCAACGCTTCGCAGTGGTTTTCGGGGGGTAAACGGGGGCGCCATCCCGGCGTACGGCGGCGCCGTGCCATTTGGACGCAGCGATGTCAGTGTCGGCTGATGCCATGCCGGGCACCTCACTACACGGGCCGCACCGGTCATCGAAGCGATCAACCCGGTTCCACTCCTACGGCAACCCTCAACGACTACGTCGGGTACCAAGCTTGACAACCGTGGGCAGGGCACCCGCCCAGCAACGATGGGCATCCACGGTCGTACAGGCACCTTCGTTCCTGACGAGCTCCCAGCCGTACGCCCCCATCACACGAGGCCACCGCGTTGACCACGGATGCGTCGGCAGGCGTCGGTACGCGGGCCCAGCAGCACGGCTTTCTGCCAGGACGCCTTGATCAGCTGCACGCTCATGCCGATGACAAAGCACGTGGTGCCATTGCCCTATTGGTAGGCACGAAAGTCGACGGTGCAGTCCGAGCGTCAGCCTCGGCGTCACATCCGCCCAAATTGTGCCGCGTAATTGCGCTTACGGACTAGACTCTCGGCGTGACCACCGACCCGCAGAGCGTCCAGAAACCTGCTTTGGCAAGCCAGGACGACGCAGCCTTGGAAGAGTGCGCGGCCGTCAAGAACTCCATAAAAGCCAAAGCTGATAAGTACAAAAAATATTCGCGCGCAGCCGTCATATTCCTGACGACAACCACGGCTGCAATACCAGTCTTCATCGGACTCTCCGGCGACAATTTCGCCTTCGGTAAGTTGGTTCCTTCGATCCTGGCTGCAAGCGCAGCCGTGGTTTCAGCCCTCGTGGAACTCGAAAAGCCGCACGGTCGATGGGCGCTTTACAGGCGCTACCAAAGAGCATTAGAGGGATTAATTGTGAAGTATCGCTTCCGCGTCGACCCGTACGATGGCAGCGATCGAGGTGTCAGATTGGCGGGCTCTGTCGCTCAATTGCAGATTGATCTGCATGATGAATGGACCGGCTTGCAACCTTCGGCGTCGGAGATTTCGTCCACATCGAGCGATCGGGGCGAAAAGTGACTGACCAGGACCGCGTCTTTGAACACGCAGAGTGCGACTTCGAGTCTCACTACGGAAAGGCTAAATTGCACGTTTTTTCTTTCGGTCCACATGAAGAAGACAACATCCTATGCATTTCTGTGGGGAGCCAGCAGGACACTCTCCTGGTTCGAGTCCAAAGCGCATGCTACACAGCGGAGATTTTTCGCGCTACAGATTGCGACTGCCATGAGCAGCTCCACTCAAGTCTCAAGATGGTATATAAGGAGGGAGGGCTGCTTGTCTACATGATCTGCGATGGACGCGGAGCCGGATTGCTGACGAAGATCCGAGGTCTCGCACTAGGGGATAGTGAAGGGCTCGACACCTTCGACGCATACCACAGACTACAAGTCGATCCCGATCCCCGCGATTACACGCGCGTCGTATCGGTGTTGAAGTGGTTTGAACCTAAACGGCTCGCCCTACTGACCAACAATCCTAGAAAGCTTGCTGGAATTGCCGAATTGGGAGTCCCGGTCGAGCATCGTTCTTTGCAGATCGAACCTACCGATGGATCACGTTCCTATCTGAATACCAAAAGACTTAAATTCGGGCATCTTTTGGACAGTGAAATGTTTGACATGTAGGAACATCGTCAACATGTTGCATGCCCATCTGCCGCCGATAACGCGCGGTGGGCACGTCGGCGGAAATACTCGTCCTGACCCGCCGTCCGTCTCGTCTTCGGCGGGAGCATTCGCAAGTCGGCCTACCGCACCGAGGTCGACGCATCGTTCCCGTCTTCCCGACGGATGCGCTCGTACTGGCGATCCGCGGCGTCCATGAAGGCTCTTCCGACTGCATGGAGGACGCCGGGAACGATGCGACGGGTGATGTCACGGAAGATCGGGTTTTCCGGTCGGAGGAGGCCCGGGGCGCTAGAGGAAGACATCGTCATGTCTCGTAGACTGGCACGGTCGCCTATCGTGACGCAAGAGGAGTCCTGTATTCTTCTCTCCATGGTTGATTACGATGGTCCGCTCCAAGTTGCGGCGGGGACGCCGGGCAACCACCGCTTCGGCGAGGTACTCAAGAGCCTGCGTGAGCGCAGCGGCCTTAGCCCTCAGCAGATGGCGGATCAGGCGGGCGTGCACGTTTCGTTCGTCCGGGGGATCGAACGGGGCGCTCAGGCTCCGTCGATGGCGACGGCTCAGCCGCTGCTCGCGTACCTGCGGGAGCAAGACCGGATCCGGTGGCTGGACGGAGGTCCCTGCGACCTGCTGGTCCGCGACCCGGAGACCGGGCGGAATGTCGGCTTCACATTCCAGGCAAAGGTGAAGGGCCAGAACCGGCGAGCCTCCGAGGTCGTAGCCCTCACTGCATCGACCGTCGCGGGAAACCCCGGGCTCCTGGCTCTCGCCGGAGCGGTGGCCGCGGTTCTGGCACGAAAACCGGCCCTCGGGAGTGCCCTGGCGTCGATAGGAATGGAGGCCGTGAGGTCGCGGACCACGTCGACGAATCCCGAAGCCACGGAGTCAACCTCACCCCCGATGGTCGAAGCGGACGACAGTGTCTCGGATCAGTCCGCACCTGCTGACAACGACAGGTGGCGCAGGGTGATGGTGCTGCTCGCCGCGGCAGACGACGACCTGCTGGCGAAAGTGGAAAGACTACTCACTGACCAACTCGCAGATTCCTAGTCCCTTGTCATTCGGTGCCGACGCTTTCGCGAGCGCTCATTTCGTCGTCATGTCGTCGCTACGGCAGAGAGTGCGTGTCGGCCGCCACGTCGCGCGGCCAGGTCAAAACCGCGGCATGCTGTCGCCCGGCAGCGAGGGTTTACTTCTCTGCCGCCGATGATGCGTGCTCCTGCCGACGATCAGTGCGATGGGTCCAGGACGTCACCAGCACGAACCGGCGGGCGGCTGCGAGGCAGCGCCCGCCAGCAGTACCAACGGGGCAAGGCCGGATCATCACGGCTCACCGGGCCTTGGCCGCGGAGCTCCCGGACTGCCGATGAGTTCGATCGGCCTCGTCGGCGCCTACGATCGACGTGCGTGTTCAACCAGGTGATCGAGCACAATCATCATAAGATCGGCCAGATCCGTCCGGTTGATGCGGGTGACCTGGAGTTCGAGTTGGGTTGCAAGGCGCCGTCCGCGATCCTGGCGGAAGACCGGATGGTTCCCTGACGGCGAAGCATCCGATTCGAGCTGGGCCCGCCATTGCGCCAGTGTCGTGGACTCGGCACGACTTCGGAGACCGTCATGGCGCCCGGCCCTGAGCGCGTCGGCCAGGTCGCAACGACCGGACCGGTCCAGCGCGTCCCGAACCGAGGGCAGCACCATCGCCGGCCACAGCCCAACGGCCAGATCGTGCGCCTCGAGCAGTGCCTCCCCCTCGGACCGGTCCGACAAGTACACATCGACACACGGCCGTATGAGCCAGGGCCGGGCCGGCTCACCGCGCCCTTGGCTACGAACGTCCACAGCAATCCACGCTTGGTGCGAACCACGGGGATGCCGTCGCCACGCCATCAGCATCGGGTTGCCGACACTGGTGCGTAAGGCTTCGGCCACGCCGTCGTCCTGATGGGCACGACCCAGCGCGTCACTGACAGCGCGCGCTGTCCGGCGACTGATCAGGTCCGGCACGTACCAGCCGGTGGCCGCGCCGATAACCCCGTCCGCCTCTTCATCCCAGCCACGCAGGACCTTCACGATCTCGTGCGAAAGCCACGCGGCGTTCAGATCACCCGCACCGCTCCAAGCATCGAACAACTCGGCCAGCCCGATTCGCCGCCACGGAGCCCGTAAGATGTCATCGTCGCCGTCGAGCGTGCAGTAGAACAGCAGCGGCACCGGGTCGAACCTTGCCGCCCAGACCTGGTACCGGTCGAGCTGATCACCGTGCTCGCTCGACGCCCCCTTCAACTCCAACACCGCCACAGGCAGGTCGTCTGACACGCGATACACCACGACATCGAGACGCCCAGCCGGCGTCCTACCCTCACGTCGACACCGGTAGACATCAACATCAAGGCCCAGCAGCGTAATCAACGGGTCCGCGTCCCGCTCGAACAGAAAGGCCAGCAGATCGCTGGCACTGTTCTCATGGGCAACCAGACGCCCGAGGGCCGCACTCGATTCCGGCATCTAGCGATTGTCCCCGGAGGCACCCCACCTCCGTCGTTCAGGCGAACGATTTGCCTCCGCGTGCTGCAGTTCCCGCCACTGATCACGCCCTGAGTGGCCGGCGGCGTACGGGACTTGAACCCCTTTCTGTGTGTGCCGCTGCGTGACTGCACGCGGGCTTCGGTCTCGAAGGATTGTCGTACCCGGCGGCTACGCTCAGTTGCGCTCGGCGACATGAACCGCTGTGCGTTGCGCTGGCCAGATCTCCGCTACAAGGAGGGAACGGCCGCCAAGTGACGGTGCATCGAGATTTGGGGAAATTAGGTGACCGGAGACGTCAGCGACTCTGGCCCGCCGGCCATCCAGCCGCCGGGTTCGAAGCGGTTCCAGTTGCTCGCACTCGACGGGGGTGGCGCCAAGGCGCTCTTCACCGCCCATGTTCTTGCCCGACTGGAAGCCGATCTTGGCGTCAAGATCGTCGAGTCGTTCGACCTGATCGCCGGGACGTCCGCGGGCGGAATTATCGCCCTCGGGCTCGGTGCAGGAATGCGACCGGCGGAGATCGTCGATCACTACGCCGACCTGACCGAACGCGTGTTCCCGCGCGCCCGCCAAGCGAGATGGCGCTGGGTGCCGCGTGCCTGGAGCCCGGCGTATTCCGGTGTGGTCCTACGCAAGGTGCTCGGCGAAGTTCTCGGTTCTCGCCTGCTCGGGGGTAGCGCCAAGCGGTTGATCATTCCTTCCTGGGATGTGCAGCGAGGCGAGGTACACATCTTCAAGACGCCGCATCACTCGCGGCTACGCCGCGACGGCCGGATCCCCATGGTCGACGTCGCCATGGCCACAACGGCCGCACCGACGTACTTCCCAGCGGCCAAGGTGGACGGGCAGCGGCTTATCGATGGTGGAGTTTGGGCCAACAATCCATCGGTGGTGGCGATCGGCGAGGCCGTCAGCATGCTCGGCGTTTCGTTGGAGGCGATCCGTGTCCTGAACATCGGGACCATCGATCAGAGGACGAACCACCCTGAGCGCCTCGACACGGGTGGATGGGCGACGTGGGCAACGTCCGCCGCACCATTAATGATCACTGCATCGAGCCGCGGCACGCAGGGGACAGCGACCCACCTGCTAGGACAAGAAAAATTCACGCGCTTCGACGCCAACGTGCCGGGCGACATTTTCACCCTGGATCGCGCCAGTCCGGGCGCACTCGCCGGGTTGGCGGCTGGTCAGAGCCGCGTTCTCGGCCCTATCTACACCGACAAGTTCGCCGACCACATCGCAAGCCCCTACACACCTAGTTTTGGGCCGGGCGACTCAGCCACCACACCGACACCGCCCGGAGGCACATCGTGATGCACGCGGACTACTTCAAGCACTTCCTCGACAACACCGTCAACCTGTCCAAGTTCAAGCTGGAGCTGCTGGACGAGCGGGTGAACACGATCTACGGCGTCCTGAAGGGCGACGACAATCTCGGTCCTCTTATCAAGAAGAAGATCCCGCAGGGTTCGTGGCCCCAGAAGACCATCATCAGCCCGCAGAACGGGAAGGCGTTCGACGCCGACTTCATGCTGCAGATGGTCGAGGACCCCGACTGGGCATTCGACCTGAGGAGATATAGCGACGCAATCTACAACGTTCTCCACAACACGTCGCCCTACAAGGACATGCCGCATGGGCGTAAGTGCCGGTGCGTCTACATCACATACGCGAATAGCATGCACGTCGACATCGTCCCCTTCGTGGTCCGCGCTGACGGGACTCAGTGGATCATCAATCGTGACAAGAACGTGTGGGAGCGCACCGACACGGACGGCTTCACCAACTGGATGAGGACGAAGGACGCTATCGCGGGCAGGAACCTTCGTAAAGTCATCCGCATCATGAAGTTCCTGCGGGACCACAAGAACTCGTTCACCGGGACAAAGTCGATCCTGCTCACGACCCTGTTGGGCGAGCAGGTTGAAGACTGGCGCAAAACAGTCGATGCCGGGTACTACGCGGACCTACCGACTGCGCTGCTGCACATCGTTTCCGACCTCGACACGTGGCTTCAGGCTAGGTCGACCAAGCCAGTAGTCATGGACCCGTCTGGTTCTGGCACCTCGTTCGACCACCGATGGACGCAGGAGACCTACGCGTACTTCCGTGACCGCATTCATGTCCACGCCGCCGAGATCCAGGCCGCTTACTACGAGACCGACCCTGACGAGAGCGTGAAGAAGTGGCAGGGCTTATTCGGTGACGGCTTCGCGGCCCCGACATCCTCCGCATCGAGCGGGAAGTACAGCACCGTCGGAACGGGTGCCGGCACGGCGGGGGCCGCGACAGTCAACCTTTCTGGTCGAGCGGGGTGAGTAGGCGACGCCTCAGCGGCTGGCAGCGTCAGGTCCTGACGGACCTGAATGCCATAGCTGCGGCGTATCCGGGAGACGTCGAGGTGATGGGCCGCCATCGGCTCGATCGGTCCGGTGATATGCGCCTTCGCTTGCGGCTCCGGACTTCTGACATACCTAGCGCCGGCCGGGGAATGGTGCTGGACAAGCATCATGAGGAGTTCACCGTCACCATCGGCGGCTCCGACCTGACACCCCCGCGTGTGGAGGTAGATCATCTTCGGTTCCTTCATCAGGCGCACGTACTCCAGGGGCGTCGGCTGTGCGTCTACCTCGACCCATCGAGGGAGTGGGACCCGATCCATGGCTTCGGCGGTTTCCTCGACCGCCTCGTCGACTGGCTCGCCGATGCGGCAAGTGGTCGTTTCGACGCCCAGACCGCGCTGTACCACGCCGTCGGCGGCGTCCTTCACGCTGCTAACGGCGCCCCTACCGTTGTCGTGCGAGATGCGGTCGAATCCGATCGGCGTGCCCGCCATGGATGGCTGGTGGCCCGGACACCGCATCGGTTTGACCTGCTTCTCAACCGCCCCTCGGGGTCTAACCATGGCGATCACGTCCCCGTCGTCATCCTCGACGCCGATCTCCCCTTCGGCGCCGGAATCAACCTTGGGACGCTGCTCCTGACCGTCGACAACCCCTACCACGGCTATCCCGCGCCCGACGGCACTCTCCCGCGCCAACAGACAAGCTTTAGCCTTTCCGGGGTGGTCTTAACGGTCCTCGGGGCAAGCGCAATCCGAAAGGCCGACGGCACCCCGCAACGACTGCTCATCGCGGTCCCTCACCCAACCGGCGGTCCTCCCCACCTGCTTGCCGCCAACATCCCGGCCGCCGGGGCAGACCTCATCCGCGCGCTCGTTAAGGCGAACAGGAAGAAGGAGCCCATGACTTCCATCGATCCCATGCGGGTCGACCCGGCCATCCCGGTCGAGTGGTGGCCGGTCTCCGACGAGCGCGACGAGGTCACGATCCGACGAGACTCGGGGCGCCCGGTCGCCGCCTACGCCGACAAGACGGTCCACATCTGGGGCTGCGGCGGCCTCGGTTCGTGGATCGCAGAATACGTCGTCCGCGCCGGAGCAAAAAAGGTTGTCTTATGCGACCACGGCACCGTTTCGGGTGGTCTCCTCGTGCGACAGAACTTCGTGGAAGCCGATGTCGGAAACACGAAGGTGGAAGGACTTGCTCAACGCCTGCGAGCCATCAGCGATAAAGTAGACGTGGTGGTGAGGGAGGCAATGATTCCGACCACGGAAGATGTCGCGGAGACCGACCTGATCATCGACGCCACCGTCAGCGTCGCGATAAGCCGGATACTCGACAGCTTCGCGGCCCTGGACCAGCGGCCGGCACTAGCTCAGGTCGCTGTCGACGTCAGGACGGGAACGTTGGGCATCATGACCGTCTCGATGCCGCCGCTGAGGGTCGGGCCACTGACAATTGACCGGAAAGCCGGAGCGAAACTCATTTCGCAGGGAACCCACGAGGCATTCCATCGCCTATGGAAGACGGCGGCATCTGGGGACGAGATCATCCCGACGCGCGGCTGCTCGGCACCGACCTTCCACGGCTCTGCCGCCGACCTGGCTGGAGTTGCCGCGAGTCTAACCAGCATCCTCGGAGCTCATCTGGGTGCCGGAACGGCCCTCTCCGGCACCCATCTCATCTCGCTTCCGCACGGCGAAGCCGGTCCGTTGCGCGCCTTCGTGCTGGCCGAAGCGCCTGACGGTCCGCCGGCTGATCTCATCACAGATTGATCGTGAGCACACCTTCGTACAGGGTCGACCCGCGTTCGTAGACAGTCACCGGCGGATGGACGTCCCGCATAACCGCACGGCCAGCCTCTATTGCTACCGTGATCGGCGCCGATGCCACAAGATGCCACCGCCGGGCAGTCGGATAGCGGGCCTCGGCAGTAGCCAGCGCGATCCGCCACTGCGCGGCGAAATTGGCCAGCGATTGCTCGTGCGAAATCAGCGTCGGGTCCGGAACAACGTCGACTGGCCGGATCTCGACCCGGGGTAAACCGGCGATCTCCTCAGGCATAAACGCGGGGTTCACCTCACTCGTGACCGCACACAGGAGCACGACGTCCTCGGCGCCGGCTTGCGAGCCGGTTACAGACACCTCGAACTCGACGGGTTCACCCTGATTCGTCCAAGACCAACCGACGAACTGGTCGCGATTTTTCTGAAAGATTCGGGCTGGCGTCTTATCATCTAGGTGCCACCCCAGATAGACGAGCAGTGGGATCGGCGCGATAGCGAAGACAGAGATGTGCTCGACATCACCACTGTCAACGGCCTGGCCCACGAGATTCAGGGTGTCGTCGATGGCCTGCTGGCCTGCCTCCCAAAACCCGCGTCCTCCCGCCGCACCGTGAATCCGGCATGCAAAGTCGCCGCTACGCTGAGTCTCGACAAGTCCAAGATAGTTGATCGCCAACAGCGTCTCTGTCACCTCGCGCTGGGAGGCAAGCGCGAGTGAGCCTCGGATCAGGCTGCCGACTCGGAGCGCCGCGGTCCGAGTCAGCCCACCGTTGTCGGTGACCATCTCAATGCGTCGCTCAAACGACTCCTTGATCTGCCGAAGCTTCTCCGGTGGGAAGAAGTCGATGTGATCGGGATGGTCGATCACCTTGTGGCAGTCGTGGCACAGGAGGAGCAGATTTTCCTCGGCCTCTGTATCGAGCACCCCATCGTTGTCCTTGCGGCGAGGCGAGTCGGAGCCGTCGGTAGCACCGATGTTGTGCGCGAGTTCGGCAAGAAGGACCGAATGAAGGTAGGTCCTGGAGTCGCCGAGTAGCCGTCGGTTACAGATAGTGCATCGGCCCGCAGCGCGCGCCCAGAGGGCGTTGCGGACCGCGTCTTTGATAGCACCGCGCTTAACGGCCGTATTGCGATGGTCGGTGGTGGTCACGGTAAGCCTTCGGTCGGAGCCGACGATTGCCGGGAACGATCAGATTGGTAACGAGAGCAGGTGCTCCAGCACCGATCGTGCCGTGTCGGGGTCACGTGGGTGGGGCGAACCCCTCACCGAAGATTTCCTGCCATAGCTCGATGCTTCCAGCACGCCGGGTCGCCTCGTACGCTTCGGAGATTTTGCCGGCGTAGCCGTGGAACCGAGTGCGGAACTTTGCGTATGTGGGCTGGCTCAGCCGGTGCTCGAAACTGACCCCTGGGCAGCTCGGGTCCGGAAGGTGCGGCAGATCCGGATATTTCTGTAACCAACTGTCGGTTGCCTTGACTAGTGAGGTAAACGCGGTGGGCAGATCGCAATATCGATCAAAGAAGGCATCGAGGCGGTTGACCTGCCCGCCCACCACCACTGTCAAGATAACCGACGGTGCGTCGAAGGTTCCCTTGTAGTCCCGCATGTACTTTAGCAGCCGAACGGTGGTGCGGAGGTTGCCGCCGGCCACACGGTCGCGGCCGAGCATCCACTCGCTGAAACCCTTGGGGTTGATCTCCTCGAACTGGTTCTTCTTGCGGTCCACGATCAAGTCCCGGTCGAACCATCCATACTCGTGAACATATGGGACAAGATCAACGTGGCAGTCGCCAGCATAGGACACTCGGACGCAACGGGTCTTCAGCGTAATCCGACTACGGTAGCGACCGCTCTCGGCCAAGGTCTCGTACATCGAGAGAAGATACTGCCGCGGGTCTGCCGACCAGCTTGGCTGCCTTTTCATCCTCACGAGGAGATCCGCGTCGAACTCCCGGTCCGGTAGCGGTTTAATGATTGTGCGGTGTGCCCAGGACCCTTGCCGGACGAATCCCTTGACGATCGAGGAGAGCTCCGAATCCTCGCCCAGGTACCCGCTAAGCGCAGCTACGTGTTTCTCCAGTCGATCGAGGCGGTGCGGGTTGATATTGACGACATTCCGGAGCAGACCCGCAAAGTAGTCATGCAGCCTCACGTCGTCTCCCTGGCTTGATCGGGGTGCATCGTAGCGGCTCGTTGGGTGACACACGCCGTCCGGCCTGATGACTTGGCCGCGTCATGGCGTTCAGATTGTGGTGGTCGCGGATCCCGTACGCGTGCGACGGCTCAGTGACCAGGAAGGTCGGCTACTGCTGAGGATTGCGCGCAGAGGTACCGGTTCACCGATCCGGTTACGTACTACTCGTTACGGGCGATCTCGGCGAGGGCCTGCTCGGGGTGGGCGGAGTGGTAGAGGCGGAACGCCGCGACGGCCAGGTCGATGTCGGTAACGACCCCTCGAAGCCGGTGAAGTCGGCGCTCACGAGCAGCGCTTCGTGGTTCTGGGCGCGTAGCCGGTCGGCGACGACCGCCAGCAGGGCCGGGGACTGATCGACGGCGACGATGGCCGCTGACGGGTATTGGCGGGCCAGTGCGACGGTGGTGGTGCCCCGGCCGCATCCGATGTCAGCTACCCGGTTCGGAAGCGGGTTGGTGGCTGCCGCCAGGATCGTGATGGTGGCCGTGGCGTCCGCACCGGTGGTCTTGGCTCGGTGCAGGGAGCGGGTGCGCTGCGCGAGCGGGGCCGCGGCGGCGTAGAGGGGGCCTCGAATGTGGGTGGGTCGGTGAAGGGGGCGCTCGGGGTGGACAGGGTTGCCTCAAAGGGGTCAAGGGCCAGCTTGGGCGGTGGTGTCGAGTTGGTGGAGGAACTGGTTGGCGCGCCTGCGGCTGGTGAATTGCAGGTAGCGCACGTGCTGGCCATGCTCGGCGAGCAGGTTGTTGACGCGTGGGCGCATGGTGCGCCGGTAGCCGAGGATGTATTTCACGAAGGACCAGGTGATGCGGTCATAGACGCCGTCGGTGTGCTGGCCGCCTCGGTAGTGCCACCGCCGTCGGGCGATGCCCCAGAGGCAGGTCCACGCCGGCAAGTCGAGGAAGATCACCGTGTCGGCGCGGGCCACCCGGATCGGCAGGGTGGACGCGTAATTGCCTTCGACGAGCCACCGCTCGGTGGCAACAAGTTCGTGCTGCAGGGCAGCGAACTTGTCCTGCGGGAGGGCATTCCAGGCGTCGTCGTAGTACAGCGCGTCGAGGTTGGTGACGCTAAGTCCAAGCCGGTCGGCGAGGCTGCGGGCGAGGACGGTCTTTCCGGAGCCGCCGCAACCGATGATGGCGATTCTGTCCATGGGCGGTGACGGTAAACCCCGACCAGTACGGGTGCGGGGCGGCAGGCCGGGCATCAGTCGACCAGGCTACGGGGCAGGCGGGACAACTGCCAGTCGATGACTTCGAGCTGTCGGACTTGCGGAACAGGTCCAACCGCTGTGCAAGCAAGCCGTAAGCAACTCAGGATGTCCACCCTGCCGATGGCGGATGACTCTTCGATGAGGCGGCATCCGCTGTAGCTGATGCCGCCTCATGGCCTCTACTCCCGTGTCGCTGTGATCAGCGCGGCTTCGGCCTGTCCGAGCGCACGTTGCAGCAATTCGGCGTTGCGTCCTCCTGCGCTGGCTAGAGGGCCGGTTCCGCCCGCTCCGCCGCCGATCGTTTTGGCCGCTTCGATCAGCAGGTCGCGTGCTTGAGCGCCCCGAGCGTGCGTCTGATCGTTGATCGCCGCGGTGAGCTGCGCCTTCCCATCGGTTGTGGCTGCGAGGATGACGCCTGCGGCGGTATTGGCGGGCAGGTGGCGCAGGACGGCTGTGGCCAGGGTGCGTAGTTCGGGGGCTGTCACGTCATTGACCACGGCCGTCACGATCGTGCCGCCGTCGATGGTGCGGCGCTGCTCGGCGAGGTGGCTGCCGATGGCGGTCAGCTCGCTTTGTCTGTGGCCGGCGAGAGCTTTCTCGGCGTCGGCCAGCGCGGCGAGTCGCTTGGTCAGGACGTCGATGACGTCGTCTGGGCGGGCACCGACGAGTTGGGTGACTTCTTCGAGGAGGCGGCGTTCGTGGTCGGCGTGTCGGAGGGCGTCGCTGCCGGTGAGGGCTTCGATGCGGCGTAGGCCGGCGCCGATGGAGGATTCGCCGAGGATGCGGACGGGTCCGGCTTGGGTGCCGTGGCCGACGTGGGTGCCGCCGCAGAGTTCGCGGGAGGCGTCGCCGATGTCAACGATGCGGACGTGGTCGCCGTACTTGTCGCCGAAGAACGCGGTTGCACCGGCCGCTTCAGCCTCGGCCCGGGTGGCATGCCAGACGCGCACCTCTGGGTCTTCCAGAAGATAGTCGTTGACCAGGACACCGATGCTGTCGAGCTGGGTGTGGTCGATGGGCGCGAAGTGGGCGAAGTCGAACCGAAGCCGACCGGGCGCTACCAGGGAACCTTGCTGGCGGGCGTGGTCGCCGAGGCTACGGCGCAACGTCGCGTGCAGCACATGTGTAGCGGAGTGTGAGCGGGCGGTGGCGGCACGGCGGTGGGGGTCTACGACGGCATGGGCGGTGCGGCCGGTGCGGGCTTCCCCGGCGGTGACCATGCCGGTGAGGATTTGGAATCCGTCGAGTCCGTTGCGCGTGTCGGTGATGTCGATGGTGGCGCCGTCGGTGGTGGTGAGGGTGCCGGTGTCGCCGACCTGTCCGCCGGATTCGGCGTAGAAGGGGCTGCGTCCGATCACGATCTCGACCTGCTGGCCCTGCTCGGCGGCCTCGACCGCCTGGCCGTCGCGGAGCAGGGCGAGCAGGTCGGTGTCGGTACTGGTGTGGGTGTAGCCGATGAAGTCGGTGCGGCCGTGTTCGGCGAGTATGGCGCGATAGGTGTCCTGGCGGCGCATGGTGTCGGCGGTCTTGCCCTTGCCGCTCTTCTTCGCCCGTCGTCGTTGCTCGTCCAGCAGGGCGGCGTAGCGGTCGGAGTCGACGGTGAGTCCGGCGGCGTGGGCGGCTTCGAGGGTGAGGTCGATGGGAAAGCCGTAGGTGTCGTGCAGCTCGAATGCGGTTTCTCCGGCCAGCCGGTTAGTACCGGTGGCGCGGGTGCGGGCGATGGCGGCGTCGAGCAGGCGGGTGCCTTGGCGCAGCGTCGCGCCGAACGTTTCCTCCTCCCGGGTGACGACCGCGAGGATCAAGGACCGCCGTGTTTGCAGCTCGGGCCAGTCCTGACCGAGGTTGTCGATGACGCTGGTGACGACGTCGGCCAGCATTGGCCCGTCGATGCCCAGGGAGCGGGCGTGGCGGATCGCCCGGCGCATTAGCCGACGCAGGACGTAGCCGCGGCCCTCGTTGGAGGGCAGCACCCCGTCAGTGATCAGGAACGCGGTGGAGCGGGCGTGCTCAGCCACGACTTGGAAGGACACGGACTCGTCGCTGCCGTCGCGGCCGGGGAACGGGCGTCCGGCGAGGCGTTCGACGGCGGCGAGGGTGGGGGCGAGCAGGTCGGTCTGGCAGACGGTGTCGACGCCTTGCAGGATCGCGGCGATGCGGTCCAGCCCGAGCCCGGTGTCGATGCTCTTATTCGGCAGCTCACCGACGATCGGGAAGTCGTTTTTGCCGCTTCCGGGTCCGCGTGTGTTCTGCATGAAAACGAGATTCCAGATTTCCAGGTAGCGCTCGCCGTTGGCTTCGGGGCCGCCGGCGGGGCCGAAGGCCGGGCCGCGGTCGTAGCAGACCTCCGAGCACGGCCCACAGGGGCCGGGCACGCCCATGGACCAGAAGTTGTCGTCCATGCCGAGACGCTGGATCCGTTCGGCCGGAACGCCGACCTGGCGCCAGAGGTCGGCGGCTTCGTCGTCGTCCTGGTAGACGGTGATCCACAGGCGGTCGGGGTCAAGGTGGTAGTGCTCGGTGAGTAGTTCCCAGGCGTAGGTGATGACCTCGGCTTTGAAGTAGTCGCCGAAGGAGAAGTTGCCCAGCATCTCGAAGAACGTGGCGTGCCTGGTCGTGCGGCCCACGTTGTCGATGTCGGAGGTGCGCGCGCACTTCTGCACCGACACGGCGCGCGGGTAAGGCGGGGGAACCTCGCCGAGGAAGTAGGGCTTGAACTGGTTCATGCCGGCGTTGGCGAGCAGCAGGGTCGGGTCGTCGGGCACGAGCGGGCTGGACGGCACCCGGGTATGCCCGCGGCTGGTGAAGTAGTCGAAGAAGATACGACGGATCTCGGTGGAACGCACAGCAGGGCCTCACATGGGCGACGGGATCGCGAACGCACCTGGAAACCCCGCACCAGCCATCCCGCGCAAGGCACGGTAGGAAGACAGGCTGCGGGGCCCTCGCCGGTGCTTGTCCAGGCACGGTTCGCTAGGGCTACAACGGTGGGAAGACGTCAGGTCACGCCGAGCCAGGCCGAGGGGTCAAGCGAGGACGTAAGCCTCGTTCCCCAGCTCGGCGCAGCTAGCTCGCCGCCCCACCATGCCCATACCCGCCTATGTCCGCTCTGCCGTGGTGCCCACCGCCGCTCACGGGCTGATCCCGGATCGCGCGGTGACGCTCCAAACCGTAGCCTACCGTGACCGGCGGGCGGCCCAGAGCCATTGCCACGATGTCGGTGGGCTCGAGAAGCAGTAAGTCCGCCCCGGCCTCGGTGAGCGCGCCCGCGTCCCGGTAGCCCCACACCGCGCCGCCGGTATGCACACCAGCGGCGTGGCCTGCACGAATGTCGGAGGCGGTGTCTCCGACAAAACACGCCTGATCGGTGGCGACGCCGAGCCTGTCCAGGGCCAGCCAGATCGGATCGGGGGCGGGTTTCGGCGGGGCATCCTCGAAACACACGATCGTGTCCACCAGGTCATGGACTTCGCCGAGGTCGAGCAGATTGACCCGGTGGCGGCGTTGCAGCGTGACGATGGCTTGTCGGCAACCGGCCATCCGGATACGCCACATCACTGCGGTGATGCCCGGCACCAGGGCAGCCTTGTGGGCGTGACGCGCGTAGGCCGCGTCGAAATGAGCGTCGAAGATCTCGTCGGCGTGCTGGACGCCGAGCGCGGCGAGAGCGCGGACCGGCGGCAGATATGCCAGGTGTTGTATCTGCTGGCGGGGTGGTGTGGTGCCCAGCGCCGTACGGGCGACCTCTTGCAGGGTGTCGATCACCGTGGACCGGCTGTCCACGATGACCCCGTCCAGGTCATAGAGAACCGCGTGGATCATGATCGTCTCGGTGACGGTGAGGGCGTCGTCGCGGTCTCGTCCACAACGGCGTTGACCTTGATTCCTTGGCCGGCCAGCAGAGACTTCGCCTCGCCTTGGCGGATGAGGATGGCGACCGCCATCGTCGGCAGGGTTCCGGCCTGACGTAGCGCGGCGGCGGCGATCAGGATCTGCCTGCCGGAGCGAATTACGTCGTCCACCATTGCCACCCGCGCGCCGGGCGCCGGCTGGCCTTCGACCTGAAGGCAGGTGCCGTAGGGTTTCGCCGTCTTGCGGATCAGGGCCGCTGGGAGGCCGGTGGCCGCCGAGACCGCGAGCGCGAACGGCACCCCACCCAACTCCAGGCCAGCGACGACATCGACGTCCGGCGGCAGGAGCGCGGCCAGCGCTAGGCCAGTCTGAAACAACAGGTCAGGGTCTGCCGCCACGCGGTACTCATCGAAGTACGACGTGAGTGTGCCCCCGTTCGGCAGCGTGTAGCGGCCGGTCACGGTGCCTACGCTGACGACCCGCTCGACCAACGCCGTGGTGCTCAGCATGGTTCGCTCCCCTGGCCGCCAAGGGCACCCGGTGGTTGCAGCAGCGGGCCGAGGTCGGCAATGTCGCTGATCTCGTGCAGGAAGCCCAGCGGTCGCGTCGGGGATGCGTAGATCCACCCTTGTCGGCGCAGGAACGAGGTGAATCGCTGCGCTGTGGCCCCGGCGATCACCACGGGCACGGCCCGGATGTTGCCTGCGTACCAGATCGCAGCGGTCATCTCGTGCAGCGTGCCGATACCGCCGGCCATCGCGATGATGACGTCAGCCTCGTCGAGGAAGGCGTGCATGCGCTCGCCCATCGTGGCCAGCAACCGGGCCTCGGTGACGTGCGGGTTGAACTCACCCCACCGCATCCCGTCGAGGGTGACCGCGGCGACGGTGCCGCCGTGTGCGGCGGCGCCCTTCGCGGCGTGTTCCATGAGCCCGTTGTAACCGCCGTGCAGCAGGACAAAGCCGTGCTCGGCCAGCATGGCGCCGATGTCATTGGCGAGGTGTTCCTCGTCCGGTGACGCGGGGATGCAGCCACCGAAGAACACGGCATTACGGGAGGCGGTGTCGCCGCTGGTCATGGCGTTCACATCAGCTCCAGGTAGTGCCAATAGGCGCTGATGGCCGTGCGGAGCCCGGCGACGGCGTCCGGTGCTGCCCTTTCGGCCACGTCGAGCGCCGTGGTCAGCGCGGCGGTCAGGTCGTCGGCCGTCGGTATGGGATGGCCGGAGATCAACCGGTCGAGATCCGCCAAGCACTGCCGCCCCATGGGCGTCGCGCCGATCTCTTCGGCAAGCTGATACCAGCCGTAGAACGCCGACCCGGGCGTGAGAGCTGTTTTGATCAGGTTCTTGGTGGCGGTGTGCAGCGCGAACATCTCCGCATAGGCAACGTAGCGTTGACCTCGGGTGATCCGCTTACGGATCATGTGACCAAGGACCAGAATCTCGACCAGTAGCTCCTGGGCGGTGTACGGCCGTTCCAAGGTGCTGTTGATCAGCCAGTCCACCTGGCTGTGCCGTTGGGAGTGCTCACCGTCGGACTGATAGACCGGCATCGCCTTCGTCTGCGCGAGCACGGTGTCCAGACGGCTGACCGGTACCGCGTACAGGTCGATCTGGTGCAACTTGCCTTCGTGCGGGACGAGGAACACGTAGCCGAGCCCGCCCATCCGGGCCACGATCGTGTCTCGCCAGCCGGGCAGGATCGCGCCGAGCTCGGCGCTCATCAGGGTGTCGATGATGCGGATGAAGGGGCCGAAGCTCGGGTCATGCACGGCGACGATGAAGTCCAGGTCCGACAGTCGGTCAGCGGTGCCGGCCGCCAGAGATCCGCGCACGTGCAACGAGTGCACGGCGTCACTGCCGCTGATTACCTCAACGGTTTTCTCCAGCAGACCGAACTGGCGCGGCAGATTCACGGCGGCGACGTCATCCAACAAGCGGGTGCTGTTCACGGGGTCTCCAAACTGAAGGGACGCACGAAGGGTCAGGCCAGGCCGAGCATCACGTTCTTCTTGGACCGCCAACGCTCGGCGTCGTCGTCGCGGTGCAGACCGGCGTACATGTCGGCGATCAGGTCGTAGGCTCGCCCTTCAGCAAGCGCGTACTGATAGAACAGCTCCAGCAAGGCGGTCTCGGCGGCGTGGTCGTAGCCCAGCTCGGCCAGGCCGGTCGCGGTCGTGACCGTCTCATCGAGCACCGACTGCGAAGGTTCCGGCATCCGCGCGGCGTCCCCGGCAGCGGCAGCATCACCCTGGTTCAGGTCATGGAATGCCGCGTCGGCGTAGCAGTCGATGATCAGATGGATGCGTGACGGTCCGAACCTGTTGCACACGCCATGCGGACTCGTCGGCGTCAGCCGCCATACCCGGCCGACGCTCATGTGCACCTTCGTGCCACCGACGACCAGATACGCTGACGGGTTCGTCACCACCGGCACGTGCAACCGGTGCCGCTCGACCTCATCCAGCTCGCCGTAGTCGCGGTGCTCCCATAGAAAGGCACCATGATCCAGGCGGGCCAGCCGAGCCCACATGCACCTGACTCCCAGACCGGCAAGTAACTCCTGCATTGCAGGCATCCGCTCTAGCAGGGCCGTAGGGCGAGGCCGCGGACAGTCGCGGATGGTGACATCACGCGGATCGCCGGTGTCGTTCATCAGCGATAATGTGTGCCAGCCGCCGTTCTGATAGTCGCCATACTCGGTCACCCAATTACGAGGCACAGTCAGCGCCTCGTGACGCAAGCGTTCCACCGTGCTGGACTCCAAGTGCCGCAGCGCGGCGACTTCCGCCGGAAGCGCCACCTCGGCAACGGGTATAACCGTCATCTGTCTTCCCTTCCTGAACTCGCGGAATGGTGCCCTTCGGGATCGGCCGCTTGCGCGTGATGTCGCTGGTGGTGGGCGGTGCGCCGAGCATCGGAGGATGAGGCCGGGCGCACGCCCACCCGGTTGCGGCACCGTCAGGCCGGTGACGTGCCGCAGCCCTACGCGGTTGCCCGGGACGCCGTGGCAGCGACGTGCCGGGTCCGCGCGGACAGGTCAGGGTCGGCGGGTGGCGGTGTGGGCGTTGGCCAGAACAGGTAATAGTCCAGAACGGTGGTTCGGTGATGCCGAGTAGTCCGGGGTCGCGCATGGCGGCCAGCTCGGAGGCCAGCAGTTCCCCAGGGCGGGGGTAATTGAAGACGGCAGTCAATAGCTGCGTCACGACTCGCCTCGGTGCGTTCCTCGACATACCCGGCACAGTGGGCGGATGGCGTCCGGTGGTTGCGGCGTCCCGTCGCCGGGGCGAGAGGGTGCATAGCGATGACTGCCGTAGTCGGGTTTTTCCACCACGACGTATGGCGCGAATTCGGCCATGACTTTCGGATCGCGGGCAATGCTGGCCGCGATGACAGGATCGAAGCAAATGTGGAATTGATAGTTGGGAAACTCGGTGATGGCCGCCGCCACTTGCACGGCAATGGAGTTTCCGCCTTCTCGGCAATGTGGCGCGTGGAATTCGACACCGGGCGGATAGTGCCTCGGCGGGCCGGCGCCGGAACCCTCGACTGTGACCCGAGTTTCACCCATTTTCGTTAAGACCCCGAATCTTGTCCGAGTTTTTTGGGACGGTGGCAATGACTCCGTATGCGGAGACCTCTACGGCAGACGACTCGGGCACCGGTTCGACTTCAGGAAACCACTCCACGACAGACCTGATTCCGGGCTCCGAGATGTCGAGTCCATCGACAAAGCGCAGTACCTCGTCCTTGGACCTGGCGCGGAACCTGCCATTCGCTGAATCGGCGGTTCCATCGAATTGGTGGAGAGTTTCGTCTCCGCTGGACAGGACGACGATGCTGCCCGGTGGGAGAGCTCCGATGAGCTTGGCAACGTTGCCGTAGGGGTCATCGTCGTCGGTGAGGAAGTGGACGACCGCGACCAGGAGCAGCACGATCGGCCGGGTGAAGTCGAAGATCTCCAGCGCCGGGTCTGCCAGGATCGTGTCCGGGTCGCGCAGGTCGGCTTCGATGTAGGAGACGAAGTCGCCCGTGCGCAGCGCTCGGGAGTGGGCCATGACGAGGGGGTCGTTGTCGGCGTACACCACCCGGGCGTCCTTGGCGATCTCGTGGACGGTCGGTGAAACCGGGATACCGCACCCGATGTCGAGGAACTGGTCGAATCCGCGTTCTGAGAAGTGCTTGACGGCGCGCCGCATGAATCGCCAGTTCTCGACCGCCGCGTCCTCGACCGTGGCGAAGGCCGCCGCGATCCGCGCCGCTGATTCTCGGTCGGCGGCGAAATTGTCTTTACCGCCGAGCCAGAAGTTGTAGCGCCGGGCCGGATGCGGAATCGACGTGTCGATGATGTTGTGGTTGTCGGCGGCATTCATGCGGGACCTCGACGTCGTGGTGTGCGGATGCGTCCAACTGGACTGCCGTGTGCCGACCCGCCCTCGGACGGGGCGGCACACGGCAGGGTGGGGCTAGGAGATGTGCATGTTGAAACGTGTTGCCGCACCGGGTGCGACGTGGTGCGGGTGGTGCGGGGTGCGCTTGCCGTTCAGGGCCTGGCCGATCCACCGCGAGTAGTAGACGAACGAGGTGTCGCAGCCCCGGCACCTCGCTCGACCGTCATTGCCGCCGCCCGCACCGCCGGACTGCTCTACCACCAGCACATCCCGGCCCTGCTCGTGCGCCTGCCCGAGGCCGACCCGCGCACCGAGCCCCGCCAGGCCGACCGGCCTCCGCTGCTCGCGGGCCGTCACGTCCGCGCGCACCGAGATCTCGTCGTCTTCGCATCGATCACCCCGGAGGCCGCTGATGTCTGAGCTCACCCCCGAACCCCGCCCCGCCTCTGTCGTCCCCACCCCCAGTGCCGTCCCCGCCAGCGACGCCGTCCCCGTCCCCGCCTCCGGGATCATGGACGCCTCGGTCGCCGGGTCTGTCCCCGTCCCCGCGATCGGCACCACGGACGCGTCGGTCGCCGGGTCCGTCCCCGTCCCCGGTGTCGTCCCCGTCCCCGCCAACGGTTCCGTCCCCGGCTCCGTCCCGCCGCCCGTCCCCGACTCCGTCCCGGTCTCCGGTTCGGCCGCCGCATTGCTCGCCCAGGGATATCCAGGCTCGGTCTGGCTGACCGGGCAGCAGCCCTCCCGGACGCTGCGTCAGGGCCGGTACACGCCGGAGTCGATCACCCATCCCGGCAAGATGCTGCCCACCATCGCCCGCTATGCCATCAACACCTATACCGACCCCGGAGACCTCGTCCTCGACCCGATGGCCGGCATCGGCACCACGATGGTCGAAGCCATGCACCTGGATCGCCACGGCGTCGGCGTCGAGTACGAAGACCGATGGGCCGCCCTGGCCGCCGTCAACATCGCCCTCGCCGAAAAGCAAGGTGCCTCGGGCATAGGCGTCATCTACACCGGCGACTCCCGGAACCTGCCGACGCTGCTGCCGCCGCAGATGCGCGGCACGGTCGCGCTGGTGATCACCTCGCCGCCGTACGGGTCGTCCACCCACGGGCATGTCCGCACCCCCGGCGCACGGCGCGGCAAGGTCCGCAAGATTCACCACCGGTACGGCGGGAGCGACAACCTCGCCTACCGCGACCACGACACCCTCGCCGCAGGGTTCTCCGAGATCCTTGCCGGATGCCGGGCGGTTCTGCGGCCCGGCGGTTACGTCGTCATCACCGCGCGCCCTTACCGCCGCCACGGCGAGCTTGTCGACATCCCGGGCATGGTGGTCGCCGCTGGAGAAGCAGCGGGCTTGGAACTGATCGAGGAATGCGTCGCGCTGATGGCCGGCGTCCGCCACGGCGTGCTCGTACCCCGGGCGTCGTTCTTCCAGCAGAAGAACGTCGGCGACGCCATCGCCGACAAAGACCCGCAATGGCTCCTGCAGCACGAAGACGTGGTTGTCCTGCGGCTGTCACCAAACCCCCGGCCCGACTCCGCAAACACCGGATCCGTCCCGGCCGCCGCGCACACCGGCCACAGGCTTGATCCCTCCACCGCGACCCGCGTGGATCGACGTCCACACCCGGCGCACCCCGCGAACGCCAACACCGGCGGTAGCGCCACCGACACCCGGTCCCACCAGGACCGGGACGCCGAAAGGACAGCCGATCCATGCCCGCTTTATCCACGCCCCACCCCCGGGTCCGTACAGCCCGACACCACCACCCACCCATGGCCCACCGATGCCGACAGGTCACGCCCGCAGACCGGTTCGTCCGACACGGCACGCCGCCGATGACTGGCCCGACCACCGAATGGCGACCCGACCCGCTACTGACCATTGACGACGTCGTGGCCTGGCTGCGAAAGCCCAAGCACACCCTCTACGCCTGGCACAGCCGAGGCCAAGGACCACGCGCCATCCGCGTCGGCAACACCCTGCGCTACCGGCGCAGCGAGGTCGAACGCTGGCTCGACGCCCACACCGACCCGGAGAGCTGAGCTGTGGCCCGACCTCCCCTACCTGTCGGAACCTGGGGCACCATCCGCACCGAGACGCTCGGCCCCAACCGGCACTGCGCCCGCGCCCGGTTCCGCGACTACGACGGCAAGACCCGCGACGTCGAAGCCATCGGTCCCACCGGCCCGGCCGCCATCCGGGCGCTCAAGATCAAACTTCGCGACCGCGTCGCCCCTAACGAGGACGAGATCACCAGGGAAACCCACATCAACACCCTCGCCGAGCTGTGGCTCGAAGAAATCACCGCAGAAGAACGAGTCGTGCCGCAGACGATCGACAGGTACGAGAGTGTGGTGCGAACCGCCGTCCTGCCGGCCCTCGGCAGCCTGCGGATCCGAGAGGCCAGCGTCGGCCGCCTCGACAAGTTGCTCCGTGAGATCGCCAAGAATCACGCGTCCGCTGCCAAGGTCGCCAAGGTCGTCCTCGGTCAGATGTTCGCCTTGGCGGTACGACGCGGCGCTTTGACGGCCAACCCGGTCCGTGACACGGGTCGACTACGTACCCCGCGCCGCAAGGTCGTTGCCCTCGATACCGAGCAACTGGACGCCGTGCGCTCGGCGATCCGCAAGTGGCAGGAGCCCACGCCGGGCAAGTCGGGGCCACGGCCCACCGGCGACCTGTCCGACATCGTTGACGTCATGCTCGCCACCGGTGTGCGGATCGGCGAAGTCCTGGCGCTGCGGTGGGCGGATGTGGACCTCGCCGCCGACCACCCGACCGTGACGATCTGCGGCACGATCGTCTTCGTCAGAGGCAAAGGGTTCTTCCGGCAGGATTGGACGAAGAGCGACGCCGGTTTCAGGACGATGGTCCTGCCCCGGTTCGCCGTCGCTGTGTTGATGGAGCGCAAATTCACCGCCGCCGATAACCCCATCGATGCGGTCTTCGTCTCCCGGCGCAACACCTGGCTGTCCCCGCACAACGTCCGTCGACAGTGGCGACAAGCCCGCGCTGACACCGGCCTGGAGTGGGTCACGCCGCACACCTTCCGCAAGACCGTCGCCACGCTCATCGACAAGGAGGCCGACACCGACCAGGCCGCCGCTCAGCTCGGGCACGGAAGCAAGGCGGTCACCAAGAAGCACTACATCGAGCAGCCCGCCCTCGCCCCCGACAGCTCCAGCATCCTCGAACAACTCGGCGGCGACCGGACGACACCCGACCACGAGCGCCGTGATCAGGGACCGCGCCAGGCCGCGTAGACGCGCACGGACAGCGGACCAACAGCAAACCCACCAAGCCGACGCCAACCCGCACGACCCGGTGGGGTGGCCCCTCGGGTATTACGAGCGCCGCCCGAGGCCACATAGGAGAGCAGAAGCCCTGACCAGCAATCCGTTGGTCAGGGCTTCTGCTTGACTCGCCAAAGGGACTCAACCTCCCGGAGGCCGCGCCGTCGAGTAAGCATGCGTCGGCGGTAGCATCCGAGTCGCGTGCTCCGGCATCTCTGCACGCGATCCCCTCAATCAACGATCAGTGAGGAAAAGCGTGGACTCGGCAACCGACGCGTCGGAACGGAACTGCCCAGGAACCGGCCAGAAGGGCAACATCGAATATCAGAAGGGCGGCGACGACTGGTTCGTCAAATGTCCGGTTTGCGGATTGACGTGGGCCGGCGGTAACCACACCGTCGGACCCC
The DNA here is from genome assembly GCF_016862215.1 of Winogradskya humida. Taxonomy (GTDB): domain Bacteria; phylum Actinomycetota; class Actinomycetes; order Mycobacteriales; family Micromonosporaceae; genus Actinoplanes; species Actinoplanes humidus. Next base: position 96,080 of record NZ_BOMN01000040.1, on the reverse strand, counting down.
ACGAGGATTGGCGAACTCGCTGAGGGAGCCGCGCGTCTGGCATGCAATCAGTTGATCTTGAGGAGGTTCCCACCAGAGGTACAAGCTGAAGTCGCGGGCACATGGCACTCCGGTCCTGACGCTACGGCGACTTTTTCATCTGGGCGATACGTCGATCCAAGGATCTGACGTGCACAGATTCAGCACCGAACTCAGCAACCAACTGAGGCCGCAGCGATTCCAGCAGCCGTACGCCGTCGGCTACCCGGCCGACTGCTGGCAGCAGCATCCCCAGCTGATACGACGCGTCGCGGCGGAAGGTGTCCTCGATGCCGGCATCTGCGAGTGCGGCGGTCAAATAATGCACAGCGGTATCGAGTTCGCCGCTCGCGGCGTAGCTGACGCCTGCCTCGTAGCGAAGCTCGGCAGCCCGGTCGTCGTCGCCGAGCTGAGATATCACCTCGTCCAGGACCGCGGCAGCGCGGGTGTGCTCCTCGGCGAGATGTAGGAACGTTCCAAGTTGAAGCTTAACCTCGACGTCGGCTGCCGGATGTCCGGTGGGGCGGGCGACCGCCTCGTCTAGCAGATCAATGGCAGCGTGTAGCTGGTCTTCTTCAGCCAGGGCGGCGCTTTGCTCGATGGCGTCGATGGCCTCGTCGACCGTCATCGGGACTGTCCGGGCACGAGGGGTTGTGTTGCGCGGCTTTCGCGGCGCCAAGGGTCGCAGGAACGGGCGTCGCGGGTCACGGTCGTCGACAGGCCCCTCGACGGCCTGCGCGAGGGGTAGCAATGCCTCGTAGACGTTGGCTGCACTCGGCCGGCCGGCCGGAGCCTTGGCAAGCATCGCGAGGACGAGATCGTCGAGCGCGGCGGGGACGTCAGGGCGGCGGCCCAGACGCAGCGACGGCGGTGCGGTGTTGACGTGGTGGTCGCGGAAGGAGCGGCTGTTCGATTCAGTGAACGGCGTACAGCCGGTCAGCATCTCGTACAGGACGCACCCAAGGGCGTAGATGTCGCTGGGCGGCCCTACCGGATTGCCGAGGATCTGCTCGCGGGACATATAGGCGGGGCTGCCCACGGTCATGCCGAGCTGGGTGAGTTTCGGCAGCGCATGTGCGCCTTGCAGAAGGGCGACACCGAAGTCGAGTATCTTCACCTGACCGTCGGTGTGCACCATCATGTTGGACGGTTTGATGTCGCGGTGCACAATGTCGACCCGGTGCACATCAGCCAGGGTGGCAGCCGCCTGCGCCGCCACCGCAGTGCACCACGACAGGGGTGCCGGTTCGTCGGTGTCGAAGCCAACGATGAGGTCATCCAGGGTCGAGCCGTGGATGAGCTGCATGACGAGGAAGAGCCGGTCATCTGTAGGGTCGACCCCAACGTCGTAGACAGCGGGAACGCCAGGAAGCTCGAGTCGGGCGGTGGTGCGGATTTCCCGGAGGAAACGCTCGCGGTCGGCGGCGCCTGCCGCCGCCAACTCCTCGGTCTCGGGCGTGCCGGCCGGTGGAGTGGGCTGATGCATGATCTTGACGGCGACATCGCGGTCAAGTTGCAGGTCATGTGCGGCCCAGACATGTCCCATACCGCCGCTGCCGATCGGGCCGCCGACTCTGTAACGGCCCGCCAGTACCCAGTCTTCGTCCACGCCCGTCTCCTGCTCGGCCCGTGTCACCGGGTGTCCACTGTCTCACGACGGTCAACATCGGAGGCTCCTGCACGCCTGTCGCTCTGCATGCCGATCCACACGCCGACCTGCGCTGGCTTAGGAATCGTCGGATTCGGCGCTGTCGGTGTTTCGCTGAGCCTGGGCACGTAGCTGCCGTAGCGCTTCGGTCCGGGCCGGGTTCTGAATCAGACGGTAGGCGCGACGCCGGGCCTCGGACCGCACGATGTCCTGGAAGTCGGCGTCATCGAAGTATCGGTTGACGAACGTCGTGTTCCGCTCGTGGTTGCGGGCCACGATGTTGTCCAGCTCCGGGTCGGCGACCTGGGCGAACTTGTCGATGTCGTTGTGCAGTGCCACCTGTTGCATCTTCTCGTCCTCGGCCAGCGTGATGATCTGCTGCGCGATGAGGATCTGGTCGGAGGTGGATAGGTCGTACCCGAATCGTTCGTTGAGGTCCTGGATGACCTCGCTGAGCGGTACTTCCTCGATCTCACGTGGGGGGCCAGCCACTGCGGCGAATCCCGCGATGAGCTGTTCACCGGAGGGTTTCAACGACAGGTCCTCCTCAGCGACCTTCTTGACGCGCAGGTGGCTCAGGGTGGTGTCGCCGATGTCCACGCCGGCGCCGCGCTCGCGGGGCAGGCGCCGGGTGAGGAACCGGCAGTACTGATAGAGCTTCTCCAGGTCGGGATCGGCGAATCCGATGACCTGGGCGAGGAACCCGTACGCCCGGACGTAGTCGCTGACCTCGGATCGGAAGGTCTCGGCCTGGTCGCGGTCCACGTCAGTGAGGGCCTTGAACCGGTCGACCGCGGGTTCCAGCCACCGGTTGAGCTCGGCGTGTGCCCGCTGCTGCTGTTTCGCAGTCGCGGCCGGGTCGTCGGCGCTGAACAAGGCTGCAACGAAGCCGTCCATCTCGCTATCCACGATCAGCTGGTGATCCAGGACGTCGCGCTGCTTGTCGTAGAGCAGGTTCGGGTCGGTCGGTTCGGTGATCGTGGTCTCGAAGTACGGCTTGAACGCCTTCTGCACGTCCTCAGCCTTGTTCGCGAAATCCAGCACGAAAACATCGTCCTGCGTCTTCGCCGGATGGGTGCGGTTGAGCCGGGACAGCGTCTGCACCGCCGCGACGCCGCTCAGCAGTTTGTCCACATACATTGCCGTCAGCAATGGCTGGTCGAAGCCGGTCTGATACTTCTCGGCCACGACCAGGATGCGGTACTCGGTCTGTTTACGGGCTGCGGCCTGCGGGTCGTCGACCTTGGTGTACGCGAACGCGTCCGGCAGCGCCGCCTCGGAGATCGCGTTGAGGCGCGGTTCGGTGTAGTCGATGTCGTTGAGCGTCAGCGTTCCGGAGAACGCGACCAGCGGCGTGCAGTCGGTCAGCCCGCGCTTGTCGATGTAGCGGCGCATCGCCTGGTAAAGCTTCAGTGCGTGCTCGCGGGAGCGGGTCACCACCATGGCCTTGGCGCGCCCGCCGATACGGTCGGCGACCTCGCTGCGGAAGTGGTCGACGATGATCTGAGCGCGCTGGTCCTGCGACTCGGGGTGCAGCTCGGCGGCGCGTACCAGTTTCGCTTTGGCCTTCCGAGGGTCGACCTCGGGATCGGCGGACTCGGCGGCTTCTACGGCGGCGTTAGCGAGGCGCCACCGGGCTTCGTAGGTGATGTAGTTGCGCAGCACGTCGAGGATGTAGCCCTCCTCGATGGCCTGGCGCATCGAGTAGACGTGGAACGGCTCCATCTTGCCGGTGTCCGGGTTTAGGGTGCCGAAGATTTCGAGGGTCTTCTGCTTCGGCGTGGCGGTGAACCCGAAATAGGAGAGGTTCGCGTGCTTGCCACGGGCCAGCGCCGACGCGGTGAGCGGGTCACCCTCGTCGTCAATGTCGTCGGAGCCGAGCCGGCCGAGCGCCTTCTTGAGGGCGTTCGCGGATTCTCCGGACTGCGACGAGTGCGCCTCGTCGATGATCACCGCGTAGTGCCGGTCTGCCAGTTGCGCAACCTTGTCGAGGATGAACGGAAACTTTTGCAGGGTCGTGATGACGACCCGGGCGGTAGCACCGGTCAGCGCGTCGGCGAGCTGCTGCGCGTCCTCGTCGATCTTCTTGACCACCCCGGCGACGTGGTCGAACTGGTAGATCGTGTGCTGCAACTGCCGGTCCAGCACAACCCGGTCGGTGATGACGATGACCTTGTCGAAGACCGGCTTGTTCGCGAGATCGTGCAGCGTGGACAGCCGATGTGCCAGCCAGGCGATCGTGTTTGACTTGCCGGAACCGGCCGAGTGCTCGATCAGGTAGTTGTGCCCGGCGCCCTCGCGCATCGCATGCCCGGTCATCTGCTGCACCGCATGCCACTGGTGGAAACGCGGGAACACCATCGGGCTGGTGTGCGGGTTGGCTTGGCCCTTCTTCGGCACTTCGACGTGCACGAACCGGTGCAGCAGGTCGAGGAAGTTGTCACGCTGCCACACCTGCCGCCACAGGTAGGAGGTCTGATAGCCGTCGTCCTGGGCGGGCGGGTTACCGGCGCCACCGGAACGTCCTGGGCCGTGCGTTCCGACGTTGAACGGCAGAAACCGGGTGTCCGCGCCAGCCAAGCGCGTCGTCAGGAACGCCAGGTGCGGATCAACAGCAAAATGCACGAGGGTACGCCGCGCGAAGATAAGTTCCTTCGGATCGCGCGTCTCGCGGTACTGCTTAATCGCGTCGTCGACGGCCTGGTTGGTGAGCGTGTTTTTTAGCTCCGCCGTCGCTATCGGGATCCCGTTGACGAAGAGCGTCAGGTCAAGTTCGTCCTGCGTCTTTGCCGAGTAGCGCAGTTGCCGGACCACGGTGAGCCGGTTTGCGTGGTAGTCGTCGAGCGCACCCGCCGCCAGGGTGTGACCGGGCCTGAAGTAGCAAAGCTGGACGGTAACGCCACGATCCTTGACGCCATTGCGTAGCACGTCCAAGGCGCCGCGCTTGTCGATTTCGGTGGCGACGCGTTTCGCCAGCTCGGCGCGAGCGGTCTCTCGGTCACCGTAGGCCGCCTCCAACTTGTCGAGCGCCCGCTGCTGAGTCTTCCCGAGGAAGGTCTTAAGCTCGCCGACGTCCAACCCGAGCTCGGACCGGTAGCCGTTCTGCAACCCTCTGTCCCAGCCCAGAGAGTCGACCAACTCGGACTCGATGGCCGCCTCGAACGTCATTTCTTTGTAGACCTCGGAACTCATGACAGATCCGCCCCCCGGCTCGTAGTCACATCCAGTTGTCCGGTCACCGCTGCCGCTATGAGCGCCTGCCGCCGCTCTCTCGCTAATTCTACGAACTTCGCCGTCAACTTCCCGACTTGAAGGACGTAGTCTCGCCGTTGGTCTAGATCGTCTACGATCTGCATTTGGCGGGAAAATTCGGGAAGCCACATAGGAAAAGACTTCAGGGTGTCGTTATTGATTATTCGAATACGAGAATACTGAGCCCAGGACCGGACCTCACTCTGGGCCGCCCAGAGCTGCCACGCTAGGAATCTTGGCACAACTCGACGATTGGCGACGAGTGCAGTCAATTGCTGGTTCCCGGTAGCATCATGGTCTAGGTAGCCCACTTTCCCCAACGACTCACCAATCCCAACGATAACGACTGAACCGGCTGAAAACTTGGGCGCGATCCGGTAGGTGGGTAAGTCGACAAACCTGTCAGCATCATTCATTTGCATTAATCCGTCTAGGGCAGCGGGCGTATACCACGGTATTAGCGAGTCGTCTATTGAAACCGCCGGATGAAGCTCCTCAGGAGTTGCCCCGGTTTTGGCGCTTACGATCATTCTCCTTAAGCTCGTTCGCCGCGGGTCCGCCTTTAGGTCTACTCGTCCGGTGAGTTCAGAAGCCGACCGATGCAAAAGCTCAATGGCGAGGCCGTTTTGTCTGGTCCGCGCTTGGATAAGGCTGTCTATACGGGTGGTTTCGGCGTCGAGAAAATCGGCGATTCGGCGCTGTTCGTCCCACCTCGGCAAGGGAATCGGCGCATCGGCAAGCCGATCACGGTTGAGTTCAATTTGATTTGTCGCACCGACGATCAGGGCTGCATAGATGAAGTCCTGGAAAGGCTGGCAGGAAAGCCAGTAGTAACCAAAGCGGGGATAAACTTCATCGCCGGCGAAGCGGGCGATAGTAACATGGCTATCCGCCATGCAAGGTAACTCGTCTGGACCGCCCTCGAAGAATCCGATGCGACCGAGCGTTCCGGTTCCTGTCGAGTTAATCAGGACATCGTCGGGTCGGAGATTTCCTTTGAGATTTCTGACACTTCCGACGAATGAGTGGTATCTGGTCCGTGACCAATCGAGACCACCCCCCTGGTTGGCCGCTTGGCTGATCGCTCGCACCTCGCCGACTTCGACATAATTCGGCGCACTGCCTCGATTCAAGAGACTAGTTACGTGCTTGAGTCGTGACGTTCTCCAACCGGCGGGCAACTGCTCGTCGAAGATTTGACTCACGAGGTCACCTCGGACAGCAGGGCCTGAATCTGGGACTCGAGAGTGCGGATTTCCGTGTCGATTTCGACGAGGGGCCTCGGCGGTTTGTAGACGTAAAAGTGGCGGGTGAACGGGATCTCATACCCGATCTTGGTCTTGGTCTCGTCAATCCATGCGTCCGGGACGTGTGGTAGAACCTCACGCTTGAAGTAATCGTTGATGTCCTCGTCGAGCGGCACGTTCTCGAAGTCGCGCAGGTCTGCGTCTGGTTCGGGCTGGCCCTTGACGATTTGCAGTTCGCCTTCGGGGTCGCTGACTGAGATGCATGACCAGATGGCTTTAGAAAACGGCGCTGCGGAAGGCCAGACCGTTCCGATTTCGACAGCGGCGGATAGCAGCGCGTCCTTGGCGGCGGTTTTCGTGAGCCACACCGTGCCCGTTAAGGATTTGAAGGCGCCAATCAGCGCGTCGCGGTAGTCGTACTTGGCAAGGGTCTTGTTGTGCGCGAGGGCAGCGAGGGTGTCCTCGGTGATCTCGAAGCGGAGTTTCAGCGGGCGCTCAACGGTGATGCGCCGGTAGCCGAAGTCATTAGTGGCGAAGATTTTGACTCTGGCGTGGTCAGGGTGACTGGCATCGGCCGCGATGCTCAGTGCGTTGCCGTAAATCCTGGTGATGTGAGCGATGTGGTCATCGCCAATCCTTTTGCGCTTGTCGCCGAGGCTCTTGGGCATCTTCTGCCACTGGTCGCGAGCGTCCAACAGTATGACCTTGCTCTTGAGATTTGAGTCCTTGCGGTTGGATAGGATCCAGAAGTAGGTGGAGATTCCGGTGTTATAGAAGAGCTGATCGGGTAGGCCGACGATGCCCTCGAGCAGGTCGTTCTCGAGGATCCAGCGGCGGATGTTCGACTCGCCGGATTCGGCGGCTCCGGTGAACAGCGGCGAGCCGTTGAAGACGATGGCGATGCGGGCGCCGCCGTTCTCCGGCCGTTCCATCTTCGAGATCATATGCTGCAGGAAGAGGAGCGAACCGTCGTTGATGCGCGGCAGCCCCGCCCCGAACCGACCAGCGAAGCCTAGTTCCGCCTCCTCGTCGACCTTTTCCTTGACTTTCTTCCACTCCACGCCGAATGGCGGGTTGGCCAGCATGTAGTCGAATCGCTGGTCCTGATGGCCGTCGTCGCTGAACGAGTTGCCGAGATGTATGTTGGACGCTTCTTGGCCCTTGAGCATCATGTCGGACCGGCAGATGGCGTAGGACTCGGCGTTCAGCTCCTGGCCGAACAGGTGCACTGTCGCATTCGGGTTCAGTGAGGTTACGACGTCCTCGGCGGCCGACAGCATGCCGCCAGTGCCGCAGGCTGGGTCGAGGATGTTAATGACCTGGCCGGGCTCGGTGAGGTGTGCGCTGTCAGGCCCGATTAGCAGGTTGACCATTAGCTTGATGACTTCGCGCGGCGTGAAGTGCTCGCCGGCGGTCTCGTTGGAAATTTCCGAGAAGCGGCGGATCAGCTCCTCGAAGACGTACCCCATCTGGTGGTTGTCGACTTTGTCGGGGCTGAGGTCGACGTCGCGGAACTTTTGGACCACCGGATAGATCAGCTTGGCTGAGGCAAGTTTGTCGATCTGTGTGTAGAACTCGTACTTGTCGATGATCTCGCGAGCGTTGGGCGAGAAGCCGTTGATGTAGTCGACGAGGTTGCGCGTGACATCCGGCGCGGACGAGGCGATGGTGCTGAAGTCCTGTTTCGACGTGTTGTAGAACGGCAGCTTCGCGGCGATCCGCAGCATTTGGTCCTTGTTCGTCATCGTCAGCCTCGCGTCGCGGTCCCAGACGTCCTGCCGGGTCGGCGCCATCACGCAGTCGAGACGCCGTAGCACGGTCAGCGGCAGGATGACCTTGCCGTACTCCGACTGCTTGTAGTCGCCGCGCAGCAGGTCGGCGACCGACCAGATGAAACCGGCCAGATTCTGGTGTGTGCTGCTCACGTCAGATGCTCACTTTCCTTGCAAAGGCGGTGCGAAGGTTCCGTTGGTCAGGCCCTGCACGGCAGTCCAGGTGACTTCCTGCGCCGCGTGCGCGACCGCAGTTGCGGCGGCGTCGAAGGCCATCAGCTCGCGGAACGCATCACCATATCGGCGTTGTTCAGACAGCGGCATGCGTGGCACGCGGGCGCGTTTGACGTCCAGCCGGAAGGTGCCACCCGACGTGCCCGCCGCCTGACGGCGGTTGATCTCCGAGCGGAGGAATCCGGCCAGGAAGTACGAGTCAAGTACGTCAGGTTGGCAGCGCAGGACGGTCGCGCCGGACGTGTCATCGGTCGTCTCACTCGCCACCACCGGTGTGAATTCGCCATGCGCGGCCCGCACCAGCACATCGCCGGCCTCCGCTTTTCCCCGGGAGATGGCGAGTGCCCCGGTACGCATCAGTTCAACGACGGTGACCAGCGGCCACGACGACGCGACCTCGGTTTCTGCCGGCTGGGGTGCTTGCCGTGCAAGCCGGGTGACTAGATCGGTGTAAGAGGCGCGGGCCGCTTCGAGTTGAGGTCTGACGTCCAAGGTTTCACCGACGACGTGCCCGGACGGCACCAAGAGCACATCTTCGTCAAGCAACTCGATCGACGGCACGATCCGGGTGCGCAACTCGTCGGCGTAAACGGCGTCCCAGTCGGCTGCCGAGCTCGGCAGTTCTGCGAGTGGGTGGTCGGATAGGTCGACCATCCGTACCTGGTAGGAGGGCCGTGCGCTCGGTCGGGTTAGCACCCAGATTTGCCACGGGCCGCCGGGTAGCTCAGGCAGGCCGACGACCTGTCGCAGCACGCCTGCGCGGAGCAACTCAACACGGATGCGCCGACCCGACGTGCGCACGGCCGCAGAAAACGGCACGGCTACGACGGCGGTCCCGCCCTCGGTGGTGTACGCGAGGCAGATCTGAACCCAAGCCAGGGCGGCGTCGTTGCGGCCGGGTGGGCCGAACTCTCCCACCGGAGCACCTGCGGGCGGCGCCTCATGCGGTGCAATACACATGACCGCACCGGCACTGCCGAGTCGTTGGTGCGGCAGCTCGGTGGTTCCGCTCCCGGGGTCGAGGATGGCGCAGCCTTCAGGCAACAGCGAGCGGAGCAGCCGCGCGAGGACATCGCCGTCTCTAGGGACCGTGGTGTTTCTGGTGGTGGAGCCGTCGGGGATAGCGCGACCGTTTGCGGTCAGCCATCGCTCGACCTCCTCACGGTCGAAGGTGGGGCTATTAGCCGGTCCACCGACCGGCTGCGGAAAGTCGGCGTGGCGTTTACGCCAGTTCGATACCGCAGCCCGGCCCACATCGGCTAGCCGGGCAATCTCCGCCGCTGTCAGTTCGTCGCTGCTCACCCCGCCACCCGCCCTCATGATCGTGTTCACAGCAGCGTACACACTTGCCGGAATTTGCGGTAGGACCAACTCGGTTTGTGTGAACGAACAATGTGTGTACATTGTTCACAGACACCGAGCCTTAGAGGAGGCACAGTGGAGGACACCCCGCGACTTCAGCAGTTGATGCTGCCGTTCGCACCTCGGCAGGCGACGCCCAAGACGACGGACCGCGCCGCCGAAGTTCATCGCACCACGGTCTACCGCCTGGCCACGCCCGCAAACCGAAACGGCCTGCAGCAGGCACTGAACCGGGACTACCTCGCCGAGAAGAGCTTCGTCGTCGAGGACGTCACGATCGCGGGGTCGCCGGCGCTGCTCGTGCACGGTGTCGTGCCCCGCGAAACCGCCGAGTGGTGCGGTGTTGTCGGCGGGCTGACCGGCGTCGAGGTGGCCATCGGCTACAGCAACGCTGGCGGTGCGATCCTGCTCGTCGTGGACGACACCGTGTACGGGCTCGCCTACGGTCATGTCGGCCGCCACCTCTTCCGCGCCGACCTCGTCGAGCTCGGCTTCGGTATCCACTTCGCCATCCGCAGCATCGACCCCGGCACCGTCAAGGCCCTCCAGCGACGGATCTTCGACGCAAACGGTCGGGTCGATCACAACACGGTGCTCGGCGGCCAGCCGATCCGCGCATTCTCCGTGGAAGCCTGGGGCGAGATCATCGGCCAGATCAAGGGTGCGCTCGCCAACGACTCAGCTCTGTCCGCAAGTCGCCTGCGCCGGCGTCTGCCGACCATCACCGGCGGCGTCTCGTTGCAGGTACCGCTGAACACCGACCCGGCCGGAATGCTCGCCGATCTGCGGGAGATCGGGCGCATCTGCGCCACCGCCTCGCCCGCCCCGGAGCTCGAATTCATTGCCCAGGTGCAGCCGGTCAGGCCCGGACCCCGCACCGAGCGTCTGGACCAGGCGCTCGACGAGCTGCTCGGGCAGGACGACCCGGCTCAGCTCGGACTCTCGCTGCCGTCCGGCCAGGCCGAGTACGCCGCTTCGGCGAACGCCTTCCGCGTCGCTGTCCCCGGATTTCGGCCGGTCAGCGTCGACGACGTCGAACTCGGCGACGTGTTGCGGGTCGTCCGCACCCGCGGTGACGGCAAACGACTCCACGCCCTGAAGACCGGGACGATCGGTATCGAGATCGACGGAGCTGCTGGACCGGTCGAAGTCCCCGCCCACAAGTGGCTTGCCGCCGAGATCCCATCCGGTGCGGCACGCATGATCTACCTCGAAGGGCAGTGGTACGAAATCGGCGAACGCTACCTCGACTTCCTGCACACGGTGATCAACACGCTCCTGACCACGCCGTCCACGGTCACGCTGCCGGCATGGAGCCCGTCGATCCACGAAGAGTCCTACAACAAACTCGCCGCCGCGCAGGCGGGCTACCTCTGCCTGGACCAGAAATTCGTCAAGTCCAAGTTGCACCGACGTGGACAGGGCTTCGAAGCCTGTGACCTGCTCGGCCCGAACAACGAACTGATCCACGTCAAGCGCGCCGACCGCTCGTCGCTCCTCAGCCACCTCTTCGCCCAGGGCATCGTCTCCGCCGAAGCGCTACAGGAAGAGCCTTCCGCGCGTGAGCGATTCGCAGAGCGGGTCCACGCGGTGTCCGGCGGAAGGCGTTCGGTACCGCTCAACTTCACCCCCAAGAAGGTTGTGTACGCGATCGCGCTGAAGTCCGGCGAGCCCGTGACGCCGAAGACGCTGTTCACGTTCGCTCAGGTCGCGATGTACCGGGCGGTGCGGCACCTACGTGCCGCGAACATCGAAGTCGAGATCGTCGCCATCAGTGGATGACGGTTCGGCGGGCATCGGGCAGGAGCGCCCGGCATCGTTCGCCCCGCTAACACCTGACCTTTGTACCTCTTGATCACCTACGGACGAACTTCGAGCATGCCTGCCCCGCGTGCCCCAAAGACCCCCGCAAGCCCTTAAACTACTGGTCGCCGGAATATCGAGATCATCCGCTCTTTACCGGACGACACGACTGGTCCGTCGAGCCAATATGCGATCAACAGGCAAAGATCATTTTGTGAGCAAGTCCGACATGGAGGAAGCTGTACGTCGTGCGGGTTGTAGGAGCAAGCGTGAGGTCCGGGTTCCTCTACTTAGCGACCGTCGAAGGACCGGTCGACGAGGCGGTGCTCGGCAGGCCAATGAAGGTCTGCTCACCCAGGATTCAACCGAACTCTGGGCTGCAAACAACGGAACGCTTTGGCGATCTATATGATCGAGTGACTCAGGAGTTGCGTGCTTCAAGCCCAGAATCAGTCGCAATTCTGGCAACCCGCAAGAATAACCAGTGGTCATATAGTCAAGCGACAGACCGAATCTCGATCACCTCGATCATCCATCTTGCGTGCCACCATCTCGCAATTCCTTGCGAGGAGTTCAAAACAGATCCGGTCGGGCGCATCGTCGGACAACCGGCAGATAAATTGGAAGAAACGCCTTCATTAAAGTACGGCTACACCAAGACGCCCACTTATTGGGCAGCAGGACTTGCGGAAGCCCATGCGGCAACTGCGGCCATCCTGTTCTCCGGCAAGGCGGTGGGTGGATAATGAGCGGCGAGGGCGCCCGTGAGAATGAACGACCCCTGATGCTTCCGTTCGAATGCCTGAAGACTTTCCCTGAAGGCATTAATGAAGTCCGCCTATGGTGGGATAAGTATCTTAAGGTCGAACGAGTCGGCAAGCGCATGGATTTATCAGGAATTGAAAGAGATGGTTCTCTTCCTGAGCCTGCAACCCTTCAAAGCATCAATCACCCTAATATCGTCAACATCCTGGCCGTTGCCAAGATCCCGAGCTATCCGCCACCGCTCGACGTGGTGGAAATCGTCACCCCTTACTTCAAGCGGGGCAGCATTACTGACGCTCTGCTACGTGGTGAGCGATTTAAGGTTTCTGAAGCCGTAGCCATCGGACAGAAAATGCTTTTGGGCCTGTCAGAGCTGCACGACGTGAAACGAATTCTTCACCGTGACGTCAAGAGCGGGAATGTACTTCTCACTGAGGACCACTCGCTCGCAAAAGTCGCCGACCTAGGGATTGCCGCAGAGCTCAATGAGAACGGCTTCGCGCCAAACGCCCAAAACCCGACGCTTTACGCTCCGCCGGAGTTCAATACCGGAAGCTTGACGGTGCGGAGTGATATTTACGGTGCAGGGCTTATCGTGACTGAACTAGTCGCAGGCGTTTTCCCCTATGACGATTACACCTTCAGCTCGAATATCGATAGATTAGCCGAAGGCAAGGCGGCCATCCGAGATTCCGATCTCGGGCTACCCGTTTACGTTCATCGGACTCTCAGGAGGATCATTAGCAAATCTATCGAACATGACCCAGCCAAACGCTACCCGGACGCTCGATCCTTTGCTTCCGCTCTCGCTAAGGCTCCAGTAATCGATTGGGCAGAGACAGACGAGGGGATATGGGAGGCCCCATTTCGGCATCACCCAAGGAAACGCATTAAAATCTCGTCTCTCAAGAAACGAGACGGAACTTACGAATTGACGACTCGGAAATTAACGGCCCTGGCGTGGCGGAAGGTAGGGTCACCCGCACGCGTCCCTTCCCCCACCGCACCGGAAGCACGCCGCATCTTCGACAGCGCAACCGAACTTGCTTCTAAGCGCTGAAGGGCAGAATGGATCGCTGACTGATCCGAGGACGAGACTGATCGCCAGTGGGCGTCAACCTCGGACCGCCGCGCCTCACAGCCTCGCACCCTCGCGTCGTCGCCAGTGCCTATCGCCTCTAGCAAGCCATGGGCAATAAGATCTAGAACCGCGTTTGATAGCACGCCAGGAGAGAATCCTCGCCGAGGATCATGATCCTCGGACAGCAGGCGGTGCATGCACCCCTTCGGCCTACTAGCGCGCAAGAGCTCCTCGGCAAGGGACACGAACGCCCACCGTTGGCGAGGGATGCCGTCTTCCGCGACGAAGATAGCCAGCACGAGCGGCCGCAACGATGGTTGCAGGCCGGAAGTGTGGCTATCCTTGGGCTTGTTCGTCATGGCACCTCCCGACCTCAGGCTTCACGTCATGACTTATCCACAGCTCTACCACGCTGCACCAGTGAGATGAAGCGGCCAGCTTCGCCCGCGTGACGCTATCGTACATAGGTTCGAGAAGCGCCGGTCCTGTCCGTATGTGCACTACCTATGACCCGTACGGTAGCGCCGGGTCTGTTCGAAGCCCAGAGCTTCGACTCACTTGCGACCCTAGTGGGTTCATTTCTGCACCCGTTCGTGCCCGTTTGTCCATTTGATGCATGTGTACAGTCGGTGCCTCCTAGGCAAACGAGCCAGGCCCGGGTTTGCCTACGACTCGACATCCTGACGAGTTGGCCCGCTTTGGCGGCCCGCAGCCGGACTGACTGCATGTACCGGCGAGTCCGCCGGCGGCATTTACCGGCGCCTCGACCTCACCGTCGAAGCATTTGTCCTGCAAGAGCCCTGGTCGGCGCTGTTCACCGACGAAGAAGCTCCAGATCGCCCGTAACTGGCTCGCCGACTACGGCTATCACCCCACTGCAGGACCAAGCCGCTGAGATGATGAAACCGTTACTCCGTCTCAGGACTCGCAGCCCTGCAACACCCCCGCCAACCGATTTTCTTTCCGTCGGACCACCGGGTCGCCCGCTGTCATGCGGCGGCTGGACGACGCCCGACCGCAAGCGCCGTGATCATGGACCGCACCAGGACACCCCGACGCACACGGACGGCAGGCGCCGAATCTGACCGCCCACCGGCGTTATCGGGGGGTTTTCGGGGGACAGTTCAAAACTACATAGACAAAGATGAAGCCCTGACCAGCGTTACCGCTGCTCAGGGCTTTCGTTTGGTGCGCCCGAAGGGACTCGAACCCCTAACCTTCTGATCCGTAGTCAGATGCTCTATCCATTGAGCTACGGGCGCTTACCGAACTACTTTCGAACTTTGCCTGCCCGGCTTGGCCTTCCCGGACCTGCGAGAAACGACTCTAGCATGTCGGCGGAGTCGGGCCGCATGCCGGTTGGGGTCATGGCAGCCTACTGCCGTGTACGTCGGTGATAGTGCCGTTGACCTGCGCGAAGTCGGGGCCGAGTAGGCGGGCGATGACGCCGGTGACCTCGTGGGCGGCCATCAGGGCGGTGGGGCGGGCGGGGCGCTTCGTAGGAGGTCCGTGTAGATCGGGCCGGGCTCACTCGGTCGACTCGGATGCCGTCGGCGAGCGGGTCTGCGGCGAGGTGGGCCAAGGCTTCTTTCGCGGCGCCGTACGCGTGGAGGGGCTGCCGACGGTATGCACCGACGACGTGCTCGCTCAGCACTCGCTCAACGGCTTACGGCAACATGTCGTCCAGGTGGCCCGTAATGGCGGTTCCTGCGGTGGATATCAAAGCGTCCAGGTCGCGGGTATTCCACGTCGGGCGGGGTCGCTCCACCGATTCGCCGACATGGACGTCGACGCTGGCTGTGGTCGGCGACAGCCCCGTTCCTCCTGGTCGGGCGGGCAAGTCGACGCCTAACTTCATTGATCCGTCGACGCGATCGCACGGACCCTGGGGTTGCGAATGAACGCGTTCAACTTTTGACGGGGTGATATCTCCATTGCGCAGTGCGGGAACCCGGGTCACCATGCAGGTGGGATAAAACCGCCGTCGTGCGGCAAGTCAGGAGCTAGAAGAGGGCTCAAGATACGGTTACGCCGGCTCGGCCGGTCCGCATCGGGCGAAGGTCAGGATACAGATGCCCAAAACTTCATTCATCTCCACCACAATTCCCTATGTGAATGCGAAGCCGCACCTCGGTCACGCCCTGGAATACGTCGAGGCGGACAGCTACGCCAGGCACATGGCCCGTTCTGGTGAAGATGTTTTCTTCATGAGCGGATCCGACGAGAACAGCCTGAAGAACGTCATTGCCGCCGAGCGTGCAGGCGTGTCCACAAAGGAGCTCGTCGACAACAATGTCAAGCATTTCGAGGGACTGATCGGCGCCCTTGACCTGCGCGTCGACCACTTTGTACGGACGAGTGTCGACGCCGACCACATCGCCGGCGCCATCGAGTTCTGGCGCCGGATGCAGGCCAACGGCGACATCTATCTACGCGAGTACGAGGGTCTCTACTGCGTCGGCTGCGAGCAGTTCTACTCGGAGGCCGAGCTCGTCGACGGCAAATGCCCGGAGCACTTCACGGTGCCCGATCTGGTCAGCGAGGCCAACTACTTCTTCCGGCTCTCCAAATACCAGGACCGGCTGTTGGAGGCATTGACCAACGGCGAGATCTCCGTGGTGCCCGGCACCCGGCTCAACGAGGTGGTCAGCTTCGTCCGCGGTGGCCTGTCCGACATCAGCATCTCGCGTTCGGTGGGACGCGCCCGCGACTGGGGCATCGCTGTCCCGGAAGACCCCCGTCAGGTGATGTACGTCTGGATCGATGCGCTCACCAACTACGTCAACGGCCTCGGGTTCGTCCGCGACGACGAGCGCTACCGGCGTTACTGGGACGAGGCCGACAAGCGCATCCACGTGGTCGGCAAGGGTGTCACCCGGTTCCACGCGGTCTACTGGCCGGCGATGCTGCTCTCCGCCGGAGTGCCGCTGCCGACCGACATCGTCGTGCACGGCTACATCACCTTCGCCGGACGCAAGATCAGCAAGTCGCTCGGCAACAGCGTGGATCCCCGCGAGCTGATCGACCAGTACGGCCTCAACGCGATCCGGTACATGTTGCTCGCCGATTTCTCACCGTTCAGCGACGGCGACTTCGACGAGGAACGCCTGATCGGCAAATACAACACGGACCTCGCCAACGGTCTCGGAAACCTGGTCAGCCGGGCGACGAGCATGGTGGTCCGCTACCGCGACGGCGTTGTTCCCGCAGGCGGCCCGGCTCTCGAGGCGGAGAAGGTTCTCGCGGATCAGGTCCTGGCATCGGAGACCGCATCCGCGGCAGCGATGGAGAACTACGACCACCGCGAGGCGATGACGCGCATCTGGGATCTGGTGCGGCGCAGCAACGCGTACATCGACGAGCGTTCGCCCTGGCACCTGGCCAAGTCCACCGAGCCTGCCGACGTGCAACTGCTCGACACCACGTTGCAGCACCTGGCCGCCGCGGTTCAGCAGCTCGGCTATCTCATCGGCCCGTTCCTGCCGAGTGCCGGCGCTCGCATCCTGGCAACGTTCGGCATCACCGACAAGGACGTGCCCCCGGCCAAGGACTGGCTGCAGGGCGTCGCGGGCATCAGCGTCACCAAGCCGGAGTCGCTCTTCCCCCGCATCGACGTCAAGCTGGCCGAACCGTCCTGAGCAGTGCGGTACGGCCTCTCAGGCGGATCCCGGCGATCGGTGGGCATGACTGTCTCTTCCCCTCGGGCTCGTCAATCTCAGGCTCGTCAATCTCAGGCTCGTCGATCTCCGGCTCGTCCGTCGCGGTGAGGCGGAGATCAGCTGGCACTGCTCGCTCGTCCTGACGGCCGACCTCGGTGACCTCAACGCGGTCATTGCCGAAGCGGCGCAACGCGATCCGATTCTGAGGATCGAACGTTGTCCTGGATCCGGGAGTCGCAGAGTCATCGCCACCACGCCGGCTGATGTCGATACACCGGCTTCCCCTGCGGCGGCTGTTGCGTTGGCCCACGCGGGGCTGGACGCGATCGGGCTTGCTGATGGTCGCTCGTATGTCGAGATCGCGTTGGGCCGGAACACGCCGCCCGCACCCGGAAATGGCAAAAGCTACATTCGCATGAGCGCGGATGTAGCTTTTTCAGAACGAGCGGAGACTCCGGGATTCGAACCCGGGAGGGGCTATAAAACCCCAACCGCATTAGCAGTGCGGCGCCATAGACCAGACTAGGCGAAGTCTCCCCAGCGGCTTGAAGGCCACCGAGGGTCAAGGATACCGGACCGGGTGACCGAGGTTCAAACTGGTAGGCCCCGCAGCTCGGCATCCGCTCAGGCGGGTGGAATCAGGACTCAGGGGCTAGGCTCGCACGGCATGGAGGAGAACCCGCCGCCGCCTCGCCAGCCGCGCGCCCCGAAGCCGTCCTTCAGCACGCCTGAGCAGCCCGAATCTACCGAGCCGCCCACCCGGACAGCACCCGTCGTGACCTTCCGGCCACCCTCGGATCAGACTCCGCAGAAACCCACCACCCAGGCCCGCCCACCCGCCGCCGCGAAACGGCCCCCCGCCGCCCCAGAGCAGCTGCCCGCCGACCCGGAGCAGCCACCCGCCGACCCGGAGCAGCCGCCCGTTGGCCCGGAGCAGCCGCCCGCCGGCCCGGGACGCTCGCCCGGCGCCCAGGAACGGCAGCCTGTCACCCCGGGGCAGTCGCCAGCCGGCTCGGAACGGCACCCCGGCGGCCAGGGACGGCCGCCCGTCACTCCGGGACAGGCGCCCGCAACTCCAGGTCGGCCGCCTGTGGCCGCGGAACGGCCGCCTGTCGCGCCGGAAGCAGTGACGCCGAGGCCCCGGAAGCGCGCGCCGGCGAAGAAGGCTCCCGTCGTCTCGGCGAAGGCTGCCCCGGTTACCCCGGCGCCGCCCGCTGAGGCCGGAGAAGTCCAGGCGCCTGCGAAGACTCCTGGCAAACCGGCGGCGGACGGTCCGAGTTCCGCTCCGCGGAGGAGCCAGCCGACCAAGAATCAGCCGGCTAAGAATCAGCCCGTGAAGAACCAGCCGGTGAAGAAGGCGGCGCGGGCTCCCAGGGCGGCAGCTTCGGACGGACCCCCGGCCACGGCCCCGGTGGAGCCGGGGGTCGTCTCCCCCGTGGTGGAACCGACCTTGCCGTCCGGTCGTCCCGCTCTGACGGACACCCCGTCCGCCCGCGCTGAGGCCGTCCCCGCCAAGGTCGTCGCACCCGAGACCGCCGCGCCGAAGGTCGCCGCACCCACCCCGGTCGCACCCAAAGCCGCCGCACCCGCCCCGGTCGCGCCCAAAGCGGCCGCACCCGCGGCGGTCGCAACCGAAGCCCTAGAGCCGAAGCCCGTCGCACCCGAGGTTGTCGTGCCCGAAACCGTCGCGCCCAACATTGTCGCGACCAAAGCCGTCGCACCCGAAACAGCCGTCGCACCCGAAACCGTCACACCCGAGGTTGTCGCGACCAAAGCCGTCGCACCCGACGCCGTAGCAACCAAAGCCGCCCCCGCCGAAGCTGTCGCATCCGAGACGGTCGCACCCGAAGGCCTCGCGCCTGAGACCGCCGGGCTCAAGGCCGCCGCGCCTGAGACCGCCGGGCTCAAGGCCGCCGCGCCTGAGACCGCCGCACTCAAGACCGCCGCGCCTGAGACCGCCGCGCGTTTGGGTGGGGGTCGGGAGCGTACTGAGGCGTGGGCTCGGATATTGGCTGATCCTGGGCATTCGCCGGAGTTGCTGGCGTTGGCGGCGGTGCAGGCGATCGGGCCTCGGGCTGGGGCTTGGGCTCGGCAGGTTCGGGGGGCTTATCCGACTGCGACGGCGGATGCGGTTGCTCGGTTGGCCGTTCGGCAGTTCACCAGGTTTGGCAGTGTGACCGGGGTCTTTGCCGCGGTTGCCGGGTCCTATGCGCCGCTCGCTCTGTTGGGTGCCTCGGCGCTGACCCATGCCGAGCTCTCCCTGCACGTGGCTGCCGCCTACGGGTTGGATCCCGCTGACGAGGATCGGGCCGTGGATCTGCTGTTGCTCAGCAAGGTGCATCCCAGCCGGGAGGATGCCGTGTCCGCTCTGGGTGCGGCCCGGGAGTACACGTATGAGAACACCGGGCTCACCGATGCGGTGTGGCGGCTTGGGCGGATGGTCAGTGCGCAGGCCGGTGGGTGGGCTGCGCTGCGGGTCGTCAATCGGTTCTTTCCGGGGACGAGTCTGCTGGCTGCGACGTTGAGCAGCCGGGTCGCGGCGCGTACGAGTGCTGCGCGGGCGACGGAGTTCTATCGGGGCTACAGCCAGTTGAGCCAGCTCGGTGGGAGCAGGGTGTAGCCGACGAAGGCGGCGATGTCGAGGATGCTGTGGGCCACGATCAGTGGCATCACGCGGCCCTTCTTGAGGAAGAAGAGCGAGAAGATGACGCCCATGACCGCGTTGCCGACGAAGGCGCCGAAGCCCTGGTAGAGGTGGTAGGAGCCGCGTAGGACCGCGCTGGCGCCGACGATCCACCACAGCTGCCAGCCGAGGTTCTTCAGGCGGGTCACGAGGTAGCCGACCACGATGACCTCTTCGAGGACGGCGTTCTGGATCGCGGAGAGGATCAGGACCGGGATGGCCCACCAGACCGGGTTCAGTGCTGCGGGGATGATCTGTGCGTTGAGGCCGAGCTTCGCGGCCGCGTACACAAGAAGGAGGCCGGGGATGCCGATGCCGGCGGCAAGCGACGTGCCCCAGCCAAGGTCGGAACCAGGTTTGCGGAAGTCGATGCCGAGCGTTCGTCCTGGCTCGAGGCGGTCGCGGGTCAGCAGGTAGAGGGCCAGGAGCACCGGCACGAGGGCGAAGAGGATGCCGAGCAGCTGGTAGGTCAGGTCGAGGTAGGGGCGCACCGACTGCGAGGGGTTCAGTGTCGCCGTCTGTTGGGACAGAGGCCGGCCCGCGGTCAGTTTTGCCACCAGGGAGACGACCGCGTAGACCGCCGACTGGCCGAGCGAGAGCAGCAGCACGATGGCGATCTCCCAGCCGAGCTGGCGCCTGGTTGCCACTGGGCGATCTTGGGTCACCGTCACGCGACAACTTTAGGCCGCCGGCTGTCGGTCAAGCGACGCGCCGGTAGTCAGCAATTGTGCGACGAGAGTCGCACGTTCGGTGCGATGCGTAACCTTTGGCGCTCACCACCCTAGGGGGCATGGGAGACCTCGCACGCTTGCTCAAGGAGAGTTGGAGCCTCGTCGAGGAGCACCAGGACAAGGTCGCCGGGTATTTCTATGCCCGCGTCTTCCTGTCGGATCCCGATCTGCGGGACCTCTTCCCGGTCCACATGGATGTGCAGCGCTCACGGCTGCTCGGGGCGATCGTCACGGCGGTGCAGACCCTGGAGGACCCGGAGCGGTTCGACAGCTACCTGCGGGGGCTGGGTCGTGATCATCGAAAGTTTCACGTGGAACCAGAGCATTACGAGCTCATCGGTGGCGCCTTGATCGAGGCGATGCGGCATTACGCCGGGGAGCAATGGGGCGTCGAGTACGACCAGGCATGGGCCGACGCGTACGCGGTGATCGCAGCGAAGATGATGGCCGGCGCCGAGGCAGACACCAACCCGCCCTACTGGTACGCCGAAGTCACCGCCCACGAACGCAGGGCCCACGACATCGCGGTCTTCACGGCGATGCCCATGCAGCCGCTCGAGTACCGCGCCGGGCAGTACCTGAGCATGGAGTGCCCCCGTTTCCAGCCGCGACTGTGGCGCACCTACTCACCGGCCAACGCGCCGCGCCGGGACAACTCGCTGGAGTTCCACGTGCGGGCGGTGGGGGCCGGCTGGGTCTCGAGTGCGCTGGTCCGGCGGCTGGAGGTGGGGGACATGATCCGCCTCGCGGCGCCGATGGGCTCGATGAACCTGGATCGGCGCTCGACCCGGGACGCGGTGTTCGTGGCGGGCGGCACCGGGCTCGCCCCGATCAAGTCACTCCTGGAGGAGCTGACGCGCTATAACCGTACGCGCTGGGTGCATGTCTTCTTCGGTGCCAAGAACCGCGACGACCTGTACGACCTGGCCGAACTCAACCGCCTCGCCGCCCGCTACCCGTGGCTGTCGGTGGTCACGGCGTGCAGCGACGACCCGACGTTCTCCGGGGAGCAGGGCAACATCTCCGAAGTGGTCGCCCGATACGGCCCGTGGAACGAGCACGACTTCTTCGTCTCGGGCTCCGGCCGGATGGTCAAGGCGACCCTGAAGACGCTCGCGGAGCTCCAGGTCCCCTCGATCCGCATACGGTACGACGCGTTCAACCAGACCTAATAGCTCCAGGGGCGGCCGGTCTGGCCGTACTCCTCGACCGGGACCAGCGCCGCGTCCGGGGCCATGCGGTCCACGTAGAGGCGCCCCTCGAGGTGGTCGATCTCATGGCTGACCAGGCGGGCCATGGCGCGCTCGAACGATGTGATCATCCGGGTGCCGTCGTAGCGGGCGTGCTCCACGTCGACGCGCAGCGGCCGGAGGACCAGTCCGCGGTAGTCGAAGAAGGACAGGCAGCCTTCGTACTGCTCGTCGGTCTCGCCCGACTCGTCGACGACGCGAGGGTTGAGCAGGACAACAGGCTCGGCACCGCGCTCGGCCGGGCGCACGATTGCCGCGGCGACCGCGAGGCCGATCTGCGGGGCGGAGAGTCCGACGCCCTTGCTGAAGTCGTGCACGGCCTCCAGCCGGTCCAGGGTGCTGCGCAGGACGGCGACGGCGTCCCGGGCGCCGAGCTCCTCGCGGGGTAGCTGGAAGTGACGAGCGCGCTGACGCAGCAGGTCCGCGCCGCGCTGCACGATGCCGATTCCGCGCATCCGCTGACTCGCCCTCAGCTCGTGACCGCCGTCGTGATCGTGGTCGTGGTCGTGGCCGTTCAGCTCCGGTTTGGGGGCTCCCTCGTCGCCACTGCGAGGTGCGTTCTGCCCGCGGAACCGCCACTCGAGGCGGTATCGGGCGTTGAGCAGCGGGGCGTCGGTCGACCACTCGAAGACCGCGCGGTGATCGTCGTTGTGGCGCTCGAGGGGCGTACGCACGGGGACCTCGGCGGCGAGCGAGGTCTCGACGCCCCAGACCTGCGGCTCGAACTCGACGGGGAAGTCGAGCCGGACGGTCAGGTTGCGGGTGGGGAGGCGTACGGCGCGCTGGAACCACTGCCCCCATTTCTCCTCGCCCACCGAATACGCGTAGTCGATGGTCGTCCGTTCCCCCGGGTAGAGGGGGAACTGCCCGTGGTCGTTCGCGAAGAGCAGCCAGACCTCCTTGGAGGCGTCCCGGTCGAGCTTGAGCCGCCACTGCATCGGCTCCGCGGCGTCGCCCTCGCCCGCGACCGCCTTCAGGTCCATCTCCTCGAAGCTGAGCGGGTGCCGCCGGTGGTGCCGGTTGGAGCCCGCGGGGTCGTGCGGGTAGCGGTCCACCGCGATCTTGACCAGGTAGCGGGTGACCGGTTCGACGCCGGCGTTGTAGAGAGCCCGGCGGATCCGGCAGCGATAGGCGCCGTTGACATAGGTGAGCTCGGCGATCTCCTGCTCGACGATGAGACCGGTGCCCGGCGGCATCCACTGGACCGGCACCGGAGGGTCACGGTGCAGCACCGGGCCACGGGCGTGCCGAAGCTCGTCGTACTCCTGGAATCTCTGCCAGATGACGCCACCGGCGGCCAGAACGGCCTCCGCTCGCCGGGCGAAGTCCTCGGTCGGCTTGTGCCTGCGCCCTTCGACATGGCTGACGTAGGAGGGGTCGAAACCCATGCGGGCGGCGAGCTGCTTCTTCGTCATTCCGCGCTCGACCCGCCACTGAGCGAGCGCCGTCACGAACTGGTCGGCGGCCCTCTCGACGGGCGAGGTGGTCATCACGGATGTCCCCTTTGCGACAGGAAACTCAGTGTCCATGTCTTCGGGCGTCCGGATGGGTCTTGTAGCGCGTTGCCGACAGACCCCTTGACGAATCCGATCGGCAGGCAGCGCTGCGTTAGGTCACCCTTGCTGGGGGTATTTGTTCCGAACACCCCGCAAACGCTCTGTCGCTGGGCATGGTTAGGCTAGCCTTAGAGGAGTACGGTGGGTCACCTCAGCGGTCGCCCGCTGACCGGTCCTGTGTGAGGCATACCAGCAGCGAGAGGTTGGTGATCATCGGTGACAATCGCGCTCGATCGTGCACTGGCCGATCACTCCGCGTATGCCACGCAGCCCCTCGCGCCCGTCACCGCCACTCTGCGTGCAATGTTCGGCACCTCGACCGAGCTGCCCGGCCTCGCACCCGATCTTGTGGTGCGGGACACCGCCGGATGGATTCCCACGGCCGATCTCGCCGCCGGTTCGCTCGACACGTTGCTGACCTCGTCGGGCCGGCGCTGGCAGGCACAGCCGCACGCCGCCGCGGCGCTGGCATGGAAGGCGTACACCTATTGGCTCGCTCTTCCGGCGGTTCTGGGGTGGGCCTCGGCCCGCCGGGTGCCGTTGCTGACCGGCACGAGCGCGCTGATGCACTTCAACGACCCGCGTCCGCTGATCACTCTCGGCATGCATCCGGACATCACCGTCGCGGTCCTGCCGTCGGACACCCTGGCCGTCAGCGGCCTGCCTCAGGTGCGCGTCGTCGCCGACGAAGCCGCTCTGCTGGAGGAGCTCCGCCGCTCACTGCTCGACGAGCACCTGACGCCGATCCTGGACGCGATCCACGGCAGGGTCCGGCTGGGCAAGCGCACGCTGCTCGGCTCGCTGGCCTCGGGCATCGCCTACGCGGTGCTGCGGTCGGCCGACGTGATGGCGGGATCGTCGGCCGAGAACATCGCCACCCTGCTGACCGCCCTGGGCGTCGAGGACCTGATCGAGCTGGTCCCCAACCGCACCGGCCGGCTCGAGGTCCAGCGCAAGACATGCTGCCTGGCCTTCACCCTGCCGAAGCCCAAGGTCTGCGTCGGCTGCTGCATCAAGCAGTAAAGCCCCTCTTCAGCCCCTCTTGGGCGCAGCTTCAAGCTATTTCAGCGTCGCCGACGGGTCGTCGACCAGGTTGCGCACATCCCAGATCCACGCGCCGCCGGTCCAGGTCGGTTGGAAGCCGAGAAGGTCGGTCATCGCCCGCAGCATCTCGATGTCACGCACCTGCGGGGTGAGCACGACGACGCCGGCCTTCCAGTAGCGCAGGTCCGCGAGGGTCATCTCGCGCCGGGTGTCGGTGATCTCCGGCGTCGGGTTGCCCTGCTTGATCGACGTCATCAGGCCGGACGTCGGCCGCCACGGCGGCGCGAAGAGCGCGGACTTGTCGGTCGGGTCGAGCGGGTTCTGGTTGGGCAGCAGCGCGTACGCACTGGCGATCCGCATGTCCTGCCCGGTATACGCACTCCAGCGCATCGGATCAGGGTAGGAGCTGTCCGGCAGCGGCAGCGTGACCACAGTGTGGTTCTCGTCGGCGTATTGCCGCCAGGCGCCTGAAGTGACGAAGTCGGGCACAGGGTCCATCTGCACAGTCGGCAGAGGGGTCGGCGCGAGCGGCACGAGCGCCATTGCCACCGCAGTGACCATCGCCACTCTGACCGGGCCACGCGCCGACGGCTGCGCCTTCATCAGCTCGGAGGCCTTCTGGCAGCCGAGCGCCAGCACGATCGCGATCATCGGCGCTATCGCTAGGGCCCAGCGGGTGGGAACGGCCGAGTTGAGCACCGGGACGCTGTGCAGCATCGACCAGATGCCCGCGACGCCGGTGTCGACGCCGTTGACCCGGATGGTCGGGCCGAGCGACATCGCGCCGAAGAACAACGCAATGCAGGCCAGCGCGACGACGGCCACACTGCGGCGCATCCACACCACCAGGCCGAAGAACAGAATGACCAATCCCCAACCGAAGAACGCATTCTCCTCGGCGGCATTCTGGGCGAGGCGACTCGCGGTCACACTGTTTCCGGCGATCGAGCGCTGGGCGTACGCAGTGAAGGCGCCGAGGTCCGCCCCGAAGTACCGGACGAACTCGGGAAGCCCGTGATAGCTCTGCGGCCCGAAGAACTGCACGTAGAGCGGATAGGCCAGCAGCGTGAGCGCGACGGACGCGGCGACACCGAGCCCGCGCAGGAACGCCTTGATCTCACCGGGCTCGCGGCGCCGCCTGCTGATGGCCAGCACCGCACAGAAGATGCCCAGGCCAACGGCGGTCATGAAGAGGATCTCGAGGTTGATGAACGCCTGCCAGACGAGCAGGCCCGCGAGGATCAGCCCGTTGCGCACGGCGCGACCGGCACGGCGCAGCTCGAGCACACGCCAGATGATCAGCGGCACGAGGAACTGGGAAACGATGTTCGGGTGGCCACCGGCGTGCGAAATCATGCTCGGCGCGAACGTCGCGAACAGCGCACCGACCCAGGCGGCCAGCCGTGACGAGACGAACTGACGCGAGAGAACCAAATACCATGAGATACCGGTGAACGACAACGCCAAAGTGAGAAAGGCGTTGAACGCCACATGCGGCCCGAAGAGGACAGTGATGGGCGTCATCGGCAGCGAAACGGCCAGCACCGAGGTGTTGGCCATCATGTTCACCCCATCGGGGTAATTCATGCGATCCGAGAAGAACGGATAAGCGCCATCAGTGAGCACGCGCGCACCGTGCGCCAGCATCCACTCAAAAAATGCTTGGTCCTGCGGATCATCGCGCAACTCATGATCAAGATTGAGCCACAACGGAGCCGTGATGAAGAGCGCTACCGCAATGAAGGTGGTAATCGCGAGAGCGTCTCGCCAGGTGAGAGAACGCCACCAGCGCGGCCGTGGTGCCGGCTCCCCGAACTCCTCGGCAACCGCCTCATCAGCGGGTATGCCCACGGGTATGACAGAGATGGGCGCCGCGGCTACATCGCTTTCGAACGCCAGCAGCTCGGCATCCAGGTCATCGGCGGCGGCAGTCCGTTCCGGAGGCAGAAGGTTCCCGCCCGGCGACTGGCCTGTCGAGTCAATACCCGTAATCGTCATAGCATCGGCGAGCCTAACCGAGGCAGGTAACGGAGCAGTGACGGCCGGGCTAGGCGTGATCGACCCGATATGTACGCACGTTTTACCTTCGCTTGACGCGCGTCGTGCATGATGGGTAACGGGACTGGGTACCCAGGGGCCAATGTCTCAATCAGGAAAAAAATGAGCGGGTACCCGCCGCTCAACTTTCGGTTGCGTGCGCCGGATGGTTAACTCTTCCGGTCCCGCTGTCAGCTCGGATCGGCAAGACGAGGGAACTCAACTTATGGCAGACATCACTGGAGACCAGAGGGTCCAGTCCGAAGTGCTCGAAGGCCTCGCAACGGCCGTGAACCACCGCCAGTGGTTCGTCGAGCTGGCCCTCCCGTACCTGGGAGACAACCCGATCGAGATCGGCTCCGGTCTCGGTGACTACGCCTTGGCCTGGGCAGATCACGTCCCGCACTTCACCGCCACCGAGGCGGACCCGGATCGGCTCGTGCAGCTCAAGGAGCGCCTGGCCGATCACACGAACATCGATGTGCGGCAGATGCTGCTCCCGGCGCCGGACGCTGCCGGCGAATACAGCGCGGCCGTGTCCTACAACGTCCTCGAGCACATCGAGGATCACGTCGGGGCGCTGCGCAGCATGGCCGAGCTGGTGCGCCCGGGTGGCCGGGTCATCCTGATCGTCCCCGCGTTCATGTTCGCCATGAGCCACGTCGACATCGCGACCGGGCACATCCGCCGCTACACCAAGAAGACGATGCGCGCCGCCATGACCGAGGCGGGCCTGACCATCGAGAAGCTGCACTACGCGAACGCACTGGGCCTCATCGGCTACTACAGCGCGACGAGCATCTTCAAGCTGGCCCCGAAAGAGGGCCCGATGATCAAGGTCTACGACAGCCTCGTCCTGCCGGTGACCAAGGCCGCCGAGAGCATCGTGCGCCCGCCGTTCGGCCAGTCGGTCTTCGTCGTCGCGAAGGTCCCGGGCTGACAACAGACGCGTAGCCGGCTCTGCCGGCCACCGCGAGGGGAGCGAGCGACCGGTTCAGCCGGTGACTCGCGAGGGGTAACACAGTAGGAAACGAAGCCCGCCGGGTGACCTGGCGGGCTTCGTATTGCAGGCAGGGCGCGCCGATCGGCGCGTTTCCGTAAGCCCGGCACGAGCCGACAGCACCGGGACGGATCTGGCGGGTACGGCGAGCCGAGACGAGGTCCAGGTTTCGTCTCGCAAGTGGCACAGAGGCGCGGATACAACACCGGTATCCACACCTCTGTGCCACTTGCGAGACGGAAGCTGGGCCCGTCGCAGGCCGCCGTACCCGCCAGATCCGTCCCGAGCCCGCCGAGGAGACCGGCGGGCTTTGTCGTGTGTGCGGTTCTTCAGGACTTGTTCTGGTAGACCGGCCGGATGGTCGCGCGGGCCAGGGTGTGGAACGCCAGGTTGAACCCGACGTACGCGGGCGTCGCGTCCTCGCCCACCTCCAGACGGTCGACGTCGAGGGCGTGCACCGCGAAGACGTACCGGTGGGGGCGGTCCCCGGGCGGCGGGGCGGCGCCGCCGTAGCCGTTCTCACCGAAGTCGGTGCGGATGGTGAAGGCGCCCTCCGGCAGCGGGTCCACGCCGCGGGGGAGCTCGGTCACCGAGACCGGCAGGTTCACCACGACCCAGTGCCAGAAGCCACTGCCGGTCGGGGCGTCCGGGTCGAAGCAGGTCACCACGAAGCCCCGGGTCGCGGCGGGAAAGCCGGACCAGGCGAGCTGCGGGGAGAGATTCTTACCGCCGGCGCTGGTGTGCGTGTACAACTCGTCGAGACGCTGGCCGTCGGTCACATCCGTGCTGGTCACCGTGAACGAAGGCACGGGCGGCAGAATGTCGTACGGATCGGGGGCTTCGGGCCGTTCCAAGCTCATGGCTGTTTTGTCCCTTCATCACGTGCTTTGCTCCCAGTAGAGCTTGCCCTGAGAATTCCGACCGTAACCACGTGAGGTGTCGCACAGCTTTCGGCTGGAACACGTCTTCGGAGGAAACGCACAGCCGGTGCGGGTGCCAGGGCTTGCGCGGGGCAATAGTTGAGTCAGACATCCGACCGGGTGCGTGTGGCTGAGATCCCTGCGCTCGGTGGGATCGGTCCGCCCGCTTCGCGGGTTACGGCCAGCAAGTCGGCACCCGCCCCAGGGCGGGTGCCGACTGCCGTACCGGGCGAAACCGGCCCGATGGGCACGGACCCGGTGAGACGATCGGACCGTGAAAGCGCCGCTGCCCGAGGACGAGATCGCCCGTCTCGCGGTGCTGCATGACGCGGAAGTGCTCGACACCCTCCCGGAAGAGGACTTCGACGACATCGCGCTGCTCGCGGCGGAGATCTGTGGCACCCCGATGGGCCTGGTCAGCCTCGTCGACGAGGACCGGCAGTGGTTCAAGGCCAAGGTCGGGCTCGATCTCGACGAGACCCACCGCGACATCTCGTTCTGCGCCCACGCGCTCGGCGGCCACGAGGTGCTCGAGGTCCCTGATGCCAGGATCGATCCCCGGTTCAGCGAGAACCCGCTGGTGACCGGGGATCTCGACTTCCGCTTCTACGCGGGCGCCCCGGTCGTGCTCGACGGAACCCACTCGGTCGGCACGGTCTGCGTGATCGACCACGAGCCCCGGGAGCTGACCGCCGAGCAACGCCGTGCCCTGCGCAGCCTGGCCCGGCACGCCTCGGTCCAGCTGGAGCTGCGCCGCTATGCGAAGCACGCCGGCAACATCGCGGACCGGCTGCGCCAGCTCGACCGGATGAAGGACTCGTTCCTGGCGAACGTGAGCCACGAGCTGCGTACGCCACTCTCCTCGATCCGGGGTTACCTGGAGATGCTGCTCGAGGACGATTTCGACGCGGAGACCTCGCAGCGTTTCCTCGCGGTGATGCAGCGCAACTCGGATCGGCTGCTGCGCCTCATCGACGATCTGCTCACCGTGGCGCGGCTCAGCGACGACGGCCTAGCGCTGGACCTGAACGAGGTCGACCTGGCCGAACTCGTCCACCAGGTCACCTCGTCGTGCCGCCCGCTGGCCGAGCACCGCGAGGTCAAGCTGCGCGACCGCACGGCGAGCCCGCTGCCCGCCCGCGGCGATGCGCGGCGGCTGCAGCAGGCGCTCAACCACCTGATCGTCAACGCCATCAAGTTCACGGCGCCCGGCGGCGAGATCTCTGTGACCAGCTCCATCGGCGGCGAACCGGAGCTGATCATCACGGACACCGGGGTCGGCATCCCACCCGGTGAACTCCCGCACGTCTTCGACCGCTTCTTCCGCAGCGCCGCCGCGGACACCATGGCCGCACCGGGACCGGGGCTCGGGCTGGCGATCGTCCGCTCGATCATCGACGCGCACCACGGCAGCATCCACCTGGACAGCGAGCCCGGCCTGGGCACCACCGTCCGGCTCACGCTCCCAAAGCCTTAGCGACCTGCCGCGCAGTAGTCGTTGCCGCTGTTACGGCTGGTGTTCAGCGCGGTGAAGGTGGCCTGTTCCTGATCGGCGTCCGTTTTGAGGTCGATGGCGAGCTGCTGGTAGCCGAGCCGCTCGGTGGGGCCTACGTAGGTGAACGGCGCCGTAGAGACGATCCCCGAAGCCAGCGGCTGCCAGGCGGTGGGGCGGATCGGCGATTCCCCGTACGCCCAGGTGCGCTGGGAGAGCACCCCGGCCTGGACGCGCAGCTGGACGCATTCGTCCTTGAGGTTCTGCACGCTGAGGAAGTCGATCGTCGTCGCGCCGGTCGCCGGGGTGGTGCTGATGCCCCGCGCATACCGGACTTCCCGGTCCAGTCGCTGCAGGGCGATCCCGAGCTGCGACTGCGCGACGGACTTCCTCTCGATCGAGTTGGCCGACCGGTACATCGACAGGATGCTGGTCGTGAAGATGGTCAGCACAACCATCATCACGGTGCTCGACACGATGACGTCGACCAAGGTGAAGCCCGCGTCGGACGCCTTCCTCATGCCCCGTTCATCGGCTGCGGCCCGCTCGATTCAAGAAGACAGGCCGAACATCGCAAGGCAGGGCTCAAGACCGGAGATCTCGACTTCGACCGTACGCGCGGAGTCCCACCCGGCACGGTCGAGAACCATGCGGCGGCCGATTACGGGCTCACCGCGTACAACATGGCGTTGTGTCCCGTTCTCTTGATAGCCGAGCTTCGCAGAGACCCGGTAGGACGCGTGGTTCGTGGCGAACGCCTCGGTGGTCGCGTGTTCGGCGCCCAGCCCGGCGAACGCGAGCGCCAGCACCGCGGCGCGCATCTCGGTGCCGTACCCCTTCCCCTGATGCGCCAGGCCCAGCCAGGACCCGGTCTCCACCTCCCGCAGGATCGCGAAGTTCTTCGCGGCGATCTCCTGCGTCCCGATCACCCGGCCGTCGGCGACCGCCACCATCGGCAGCGCCCAGTGCTCGGGTGTCCAGCGGGAGAGCACCTGCCAGTGCCACTTGATCGTGGCGCGGGCGCGCTCCCCGGGCTCCGCGTCGGTCCAGGGCGTGACGAACGGCATGAACGCCGGATCGTGCACGCCCCCGGCCGCCTGCGACGCCAGCTCGGCGAGATCGTCAAGGTCGGGTTGGCGAAGTTCGAGCCGCGGCGTACGCAGCCGCAGCCCGAACATCGGCCAATGCTCTGCAATCATGGCGACGATTGTCACAGAGATCAGAAACGCTCGATGTGCAACCCGTTGTAGAGCCTGCGATACACCACCCCGGTACGCGAGTTCCCGGCGTCGATCATCATTCCGCCGCCCATGTAGACCCCCACGTGCCCACTGCCGACAACGAGGTCGCCGGGGCGCGCCGCCGCTCGGGAAACGGTGTGCGCGCGAGCCGCCTGCCCACCCGAGGAATGCGGGAGCCGCAGACCGGCACGGGCGTACGCGCTCTTGGTGAATCCCGAGCAGTCGTACGAATTCGGGCCCTCACCGCCGCTCGCATAACGCTTCCCGACCTGCGCCCGGGCAAAAGCCAGGACGGCTCCCATTCCGGCCGGGGTACGACGGTTCGCCGCGCGCTTGGCCCGCTGCCGGACGGTTCGATGGGCTCTTTGTGCCGCGAACTTGCGTGCGGGTGCCCGGCGGGCCACCTCGCGCTTTGCCACGGCGCGGCGCTTGGCCACAGCCCTGCGCTGAGCGGCGGCTTTACGGGCGTTGAGGGCGCGGCGCTGCGCGGCGGCACGTTCGGCTGCGGCGCGGCGGGACTGCTCCCGGCGTACGGCGCGAACTTGTCGGTGCGCCGCACGCAGCGCGGTCGCGGCAGGACGGGCAGCCGAACGCCGGACCGCGGCTCGTGAGGCCGTCCGCTTCTCCAGAAGCCGGCTTTCCAGGGCCGGTGACGTTGCGGCTGCGGCGGTCGCAGCGATGGGGGAATTGTGCATTTCCGCGGCGACATCAACGGGTTCGAGTGCCGGGGTGCTGACGGCCAGCGCGAGAGCGCCGGCGGCCAATACACGGCCGGTGGACGGACGGGACAGCGAAGCCTCCGAACTCGGCCCGGGGCACTCACGCGAATCCCATTCGTACGCGACCGGACCTGCAGCCACGCCGGTTGTCACCCGTTGAGCAGCGACAATGGGAACCCGGGCATTTGGTAATTCCGTCGACCATGCCAACACACAAACGGGTCGACTAAAGGCGGAACAGAAAAAATGATCCCGGCCAGGAGTCGAAACGAGTGACGCCCGTTCGTGTACTGGACATCGGAGAAACTATTGAGGAGCCTGCGATGAAGACATACCTGCTGAGCATCTACCAGCCCGACGGACCGGCCCCGGAAGCCGCTGTTCTCGAGCCGATCATGCGTGGCCTGGCGGCCCTGACCAAGGATTTGCAGGACGCCGGAGCCTTCGTTTTCAGCGCCGGTTTGTGCCCGCCCGACACCGCCACCGTCGTGCGCTCGGGCGCCACCGGCGCCCTGGTCACCGACGGTCCGTTCACCGAGGGCAAGGAACACCTGGGCGGTTTCACGGTGATCCAGGCACCCGACCTGGACGCCGCGCTGAAGTGGGGCGAGCGGATGGCCGCGGTGACCACGCTCCCGATCGAAGTCCGGCCCTTCCAGCAGTGACCGACCCCATCGGCGACGTCCATCGCGCGGAGTACGGCCGCGCGGTGGCCGTCCTGACCCGCTACCTCGGCGACCTCGACCTCGCCGAGGAGGCGGTGCAGGACGCGTTCACCGTGGCAGCCGAGCGCTGGCCGCAGGACGGACTGCCACCGAGCCCGGCCGGCTGGATCATCACCACCGCACGGAACCGGGCAGTCGACCGCCTCCGGCGCGAAGCCGTGCGTGGCGAGAAGGAGGCGGAGGCCGTGCGGATACGTGGTGACGAGCCCCCGAGCGACCACGAGGACCTGCTGCGACTGATCTTCACGTGCTGCCATCCGGCGCTGCGGCAGGAGGCGCGGGTCGCGCTCACCCTGCGGCTGCTCGGCGGGCTGAGCACCCCGGCGATCGCAGCCGCCTTCCTGGTGCCGGAACCGACGATGGCCCAGCGGATCGTCCGGGCGAAGGCGAAGATCCGGGACGCGGGCATCCCCTATCGCGTACCCGGCGACGACGAGCTGACGCAACGGCTGCAACCGGTCCTGGCCGTCCTCTACCTGATCTTCAATGAGGGGTACGCCGTCAGCAGCGGCCCGGCCCTGACCCGTGACGATCTGTGCACGGAAGCCATCAGGCTCGCCAGGATGCTCGTCGGCCTGATGCCCGCCGAACCGGAGGCGCAGGGACTGCTCGCGCTGATGCTGCTGATCGCCGCTCGCCGGCCCGCGCGAACCACAGTGGATGGTGCGCTGATCCGGCTCGGTGACCAGAATCGGTCCATGTGGGACAGAGCGCTTCTCGAGGAGGGTCAGGCGATTGTGCGCACCTGCGTGCAACTTTCGCGGCCCGGCGCGTACCAGATCCAGGCGGCTGTCAATGCGGTCCACAGCATCGCGCCGACCGCCCCGGCCACCGACTGGGCCGCGATCCTGACGCTGTATGACCAGCTCATGGCCCTGACGCCGACGGCGGTGGTCGCCTTGAACCGAGCGGTCGCACTGGCGGAGGTACACGGTCCCGCCCCCGCACTGGAGATCGTCGACAGCCTGCCGCTCGACGGCTACTACGTGTTCCACACGGTGCGCGCCGAGCTGCTATCCGCACTCAGCCGCAAGCAGGAGGCGACCTCCGAGTTCGAACGGGCAGCGGCGGCCACGGGGAACGAGGCTGAGCACGCTTACCTGCTGAGGCGGAGCAGACTGGGGTGATGCAACGCGTCGACCTCGGGGAAGTGCCGTACGACGATGCCATGCGCAGCATGGCCGGCTGGGTCGCGGAGCGGCAGGCTGGCACCGCGCCCGATCGCCTCTTCCTGCTCAGCCATCCCCCCGTCATCACGTACGGTCACACCACGCCCGTCGCCGACCTGCCCGGATCGTTGTCGGACATCCCGGCCGTGCAGGCTGACCGCGGCGGCCACGCGACCTACCACGGCCCCGGGCAGCTGATCGGATATCTGGTTCTTGACCTGCACAAACGGGGCCCTGGTGACATCGTCCGGTGGCTGGAGAACGGCCTGATCGCCGCACTCGCCGATCTTGGTTTCCCAGCGGTACGCCGCGACACGCCGAAGGGATCACCCAGCCTGGTCGGCGTGTGGACGCCGGACGGCCGCAAGCTCGTCTCGATCGGCATGCGCATCCGCGGCGGCGTGACCAGCCACGGGTTCGCCCTCAACATCGACCCGGACCTGTCGGTTTTCGACACTTTCGTGGCCTGCAGCCTCGACGATGTCGCTATGACCTCGCTACGGCAGCTCTCGGCCCAGCAGGGCATTCCGCTCCCGCCCGACGCCGAGATCCTCGACGCTGTCGCCCTCCGCCTGGGGGTTTCCGCCCGATTGGGTTCATGATGCTCGACCCCCACCGGTCAGTCATCCGCAATACTCAGCGTTATGCCGCTGTCACTTCTTGACGATCTCCGGACGCTCGCGCCGACGATCCGGAAACTCGCGCCGCAGATCGAGCAGGACCGCGAGATCCCGGCATCGCTCATCGACCAGCTCGCGGCCCTGCGCGTCTTCCGGCTGGCCGCCCCGGCGGACTGCGGCGGCCTCGAGGCGGACCCGGTCATCCTGATCCGCATCTTCGAGGAGCTGGGCCGCGCTGACGGTTCCACCGGCTGGACCGCGATGATCGCCGCCGCCACCGGAATGGCGCTCGGCCACCTCCCGCCGGCGACCGCCCGGTCCATGCTGGATGATCCGCGCTTCCTGATCGCCGGAGTCGCCGCCCCGACCGGCCGCGCCACCCCCGTCGAAGGCGGCCACCGGGTCACCGGCCGCTGGGCCTTCGCCAGCGCCAGCCGCCACGCAACCTGGCTGGTCGGCGGTGCGCTCACCCCGGCAGGCCCGCGCCTGTTCATCATGGAACCATCGTCCCTCACCTTCCACGACACCTGGCACGTCTCCGGCCTGCGCGGCACCGGCAGCAACGACTTCGCAGCCGACGACGTGTTCGTTCCCGATGACCGCACCTTCTCCCTCGCCGAACCCCCGACCCAATCAGGCGCCCTGTACGCCTTCCCCGCCCTGTCGCTGCTCGCGCTGGGAATCGGCGCGGTATCCCTCGGCATCGCCCGCGCGGCGATCGAGGACTTCACCGAACTGGCGAAGTCCAAAATCAACCCGCTCACCGGGAAGCCTCTCGCCTCCCGGCCCACCGCACAGACGGCCGTCGCGCACGCTATGGCGTTACATGGCGCTGGGTTCGCGTACCTATCGGAAGCCGTCGCGGCAGCCGGCCCGGACACAGCCAGCCGAGCCCTCCTCCGCCTAGCTATCACCACCGCCACCACCAACGCCGCCCAAGCAGTCGACCTGGTCTACAACGCCGCCGGCGGCGACGCCGTCTACGCCGCCAGCCCCCTGCAACGCCACTTCCGCGACATCCACGTCGCCACCCAGCACGCCATGGTGTCGCCCGAGGTCACCGAGACAGTGGGCGCGCTATTACTCGGCGAGGAAGTGAGCAGCGCCCGAATCTGAAAGACGGCCATCCCGCGGCTCAGATGACGACCGCTCCGACCGATGAAAACGCCGATCCTGTCCGCCAGAGATCGGTAGCGGGAGGCAGTCGAGCCTCTTCGCGTCGAGGAGGTCACGCCTGCCATGTCCCTGCCGCCGTCCTACGCCCCGGTCCCGCCTTTCGCCCAACAGCCGGTCAAAAGCGCCCTGTCGCTCTGGGCGCTCAGCATCGGTGTCGCCGCGCTCGTGCTCTCCTGGGTCCCGGTTCTCGGCATGCTCCTCGGCTTGGCCGCCATCGTCGTCAGCGCCATCGCCCTGACCAAAGTCGTGAGCAAGGCCAGGTCCGCCATCGGCCTCGCGCTCGGCGTCGTGGCCCTCATCGTCAACGTCATCGTGATCGCGGCGCTGGGTTCCACCGCCGAGACCATCGTGAACGCCGCGGCCACCAGTCCCGTAGCGACGATCGCGACCACCGATCCGAGCATCCAGCCAGTCGTCGAAGCCACCACCCAGCCGACAGCAGCGCCCATCGTGAAACCGACTACGACGCCCCCGACCATCACGCCCACCACCAAGGCCGCACCCCCGGCCGTCAAGCCCACGACCAAGGCTCCGACCTCCAAACCGCTGTCCGCTGAGCAGCAGAATGCGGTGCGGGCGGCCAAGAGCTACCTCGAATTCACCGCCTTCTCCCGCACGGGGCTGATCCAGCAGCTGTCCTCGGATGCTGGTGACGGCTACTCGCGGAAGGCAGCGACCTACGCCGTGGATTCCCTGCACATCAACTTCAATGAGCAGGCCGCCAAGTCGGCCAAGAGCTACCTCGAATTCACATCGTTCTCCCGCAAGGGGCTGATTCAGCAGTTGGAGTCCGACGCCGGGGACGGCTACACGCATTCGCAGGCGGTCTATGGAGTCAACAAAGCCGGCCTCTGAGCTGGTCAGCCGCGGGTGAGGCGGTAGCGGGCGGGCGACTTGCCCCGCGATCGGGCGAATGCTCGGACGAAGGCGGGTGCTGAGCCGTAGCCGACGGCTGCGGCGATTGTTTCGATGGAGTCGTGGGTTTTGCGGAGGCGGTTGGCGGCCAGGTCCATGCGCCATTGGGTCAGGTAGGCGCCGGGGCTCTGGCCCATGGCGGCTGGGAAGCGGCGGGACAGGGTTGCCCGGGACACTGCGATGGCGTCGGCCAGGGCTGCGGTTGTCCAGGGTCTGGCCGGGTCCGCGTGGAGGTGTTCAAGGGCCTGGTGGACGATCGGGTCCTCGAAGGCGCCCAGCCAGGTGCCGCGGAGCTCGGGTGGGCGGGTGGGGATCCAGGCTCGGAGGAGTTGGATCAACATCACGTCGACGAGGCTGTTGAGCAGGGCTGTTGTGGCGAATTGGGGGTGGGTGAGCTCGCGGCCGATCATGCGTACGGTGTCGTCGAGACCGGGCGTTCCTGAACCGGCGGTCATGTGCAGGAAGTCGGGCAGGGTGCCGAGGATCTGGGTACGGGCTTCGTGATCGCAGTCGTAGTGAACGGTGACGATGCGAGTGCGTACGGGCGGTTCGCCCACCTGGATCACGCCGCTCGCCGGCAGCTGCGTGCACGGTGTTGCCGTGGGGCCGGGCGCGTCGCTCAGCCGGTGGGGGACGACGGTCGGGATCAGCGCGATGTCGCCGGTGACCAGTTCGATCGGGTCGCGGCCGGGCAGGGACAGCCACGCGCTGCCGCCGGTGACCGCGTGCAGTGCCGCCCCGGGGTAGTCGTCGAGGGCAAGGCTCCAGCCGGTGCCGGCCTCGATCCGGGCGCCGACGGTGCTGCTGACCCCGGACACCTCGAGGACGTCGGTCACCAGATCCATGCTGCGATCTTATCCACGCTCGTGAGGCACAGGATCAATTTTTTGACGCATACGAGCATCGACTGTCGCGCCACCCGCTTCGTACGGTGGGAATCATGAAAGCACTCGCCGCCACCGGTTACGGACAACCCGAACAGCTCACGATCGCCGATCTGCCGGTCCCCGAGCCCGGCCCGGGGCAGATCCAGGTGAAGATCGCCGCGGCGCCGATCAATCCGACCGACATCCGGGCCGTCGCGGGGTTGTTCCCCGTTCCTTTGGACTTCCCGTACGTGCTGGGGACCGAGTTCGCCGGGACTGTCACGTCATTGGGCGCGGGCGTTACGGCGTACCAAAAGGGTGATGAGGTGTTCGGGCAGGCGCTGCCGTATTCGCTGCGGGCGGCCGTCGGTGACGCGCCGAACCCGTCGCTGAGCACCGGCACCCTGGCCGAGTACGCGGTCTTCGAAGCCGCCACCCCGAAGATCGCCCACCGCCCGGCGAGCGTGCCTGCCGACCTCGCCGCCGTCCTGCCGATCTCCGGCGGAACCGCCCTCGCGCTGATGAGCGTCGCCAAGGTGCAGCCCGGCGAGTCGGTGCTGGTCATCGGCGCAACCGGAGGTGTAGGCGCCACGGTGATCCCGTTGCTGGCCGGCGCCGGCGCGAAGGTTATCGCCACCGCTCGTACGGCCGCGGCGGCTGATTTCCTCCTGGCGGGCGGAGCGGATCGGATCGTCGGCTACGACGAGTACCCCTCGGGTGTCGACGTCGTACTCAACCTGGTGCTCTTCGCGGACGGCCTCCCCACCGCCGCCCTGGCCCTGCGCCCCGGAGGCCGCCTGGTCTCGATCGTCTGGCCCGCACCGGAGCTTTCGCAGACCGGCCGTGACGACATCGACCTGCACTTCATCTTCGACATGGACGGCACGCACGGAACGCGCGAGGTGGGCCAGGCAGCCGCCGCCGGAAAACTGACGGTGCCGATCGCCCACCGCTACACCATCGACGAGGCCACCGAGGCGGCCATCCACTATGCCCGGCGCAGCCCGTTGGGCAAGATAGTCGTCACTTTTCCCTAAGGGAGGGGCGCCGATGACCGGCTGATCAGAGAGGGGTTACGCCAGCAGGAGGATCTTGCCTAGGTGGTCGCTGGCTTCCATCAGGCGGTGGGCTTCGGCGGCGTCGGACAGGGGGAAGGTCCGGTCGATGATGGGGCGGATGGTGCCGGCGTTGATCAGGGGCCAGACCTGGGTGTGGACGCCCTTGACGATGCGGGCTTTGTCGGGGATCGGGCGGGGGCGCAGGGATGTTGCTGAGAGCGAGGCGCGTTTGGTCAGCAGCTTGCGGAAGTCGAGCTCGGCTTTGGTGCCGCCCTGCATGCCGATGGTGACGATGTGGCCGTCGGTGGCGACGGCTTCGAGGTTCTGGGCGAGGTATCTGGCGGCGATGATGTCGAGGATGACGTCGGCGCCGTGGCCATTGGTGAAGTTTTTGACAGCTTCGACGAAGTCGGTGTCGGTGTAGTCGATGGCCAGGTCGGCGCCGAGCGCTTTGAGCTGGTCGTGTTTCTGTTTGCGGGCGGTCACGATGACCGTGGCGCCGAGGGCCTTGCCGAGCTGGACGGCGAAGGTGCCGATGCCACCGCCGCCGCCGTGGACGAGCAGGGTCTGGCCCTGGCGCAGGCGGGCGATGTCGACGACGTTGGACCAGACCGTGCAGGCAACCTCGGGGAGCGCTGCTGCTTCCTGCACCGAGAGCCCCTGCGGGATCGGGAGAAGCTGGCCTGCGGGGATCGCGACCTGCTCGGCGTAGCCACCGCCGGCCAGCAGCGCGCAGACCCGCTCGCCGATGTGGTGGCCGGTGACGTCGGCGCCGACCGCGGCGATCACGCCGGAGCATTCCAGGCCCAGGTAGGGCGAGGCACCGGGCGGTGGCGGGTAGGAGCCTTGGCGCTGCATCACGTCTGCGCGGTTGACCGCGGTGGCGGTGACCTGGACGATCACCTCGCCCGGGGCCGGGGACGGGTCGGGGACCTCGGTCCACGTGAGCGCTTCGGGGCCGCCGGGCTTGTCGATCGTGATCGCGTGCATGGAAACAGCTTGCCCCACGCGTACGACAGAAAACGAAGAAGGCCCGCGGGCGGCACCCACCGCCACCCGCGGGCCTTCCGATCGGGAGATCTCAGCCCTTGTAGGCACCGATGATCTTGGTGAACTCGTACGCCGACTGCGTGACGCCGCTGCAGGTGTCGTCGTTCGGGTACGCGCCGGAGCACTGCCGGTCGCGGTTCAGCGACCAGAACGTGAGCCGGGCGATCTGGTGCTGCTGCGCGTACGTCGTGATGGTGCGCATGTCGGCCAGGGTCACGACGGCGTTCTCGTCGGTGATCCCGTTCATCGAGGAGATGCCGACGTGCTTGTACGCGTCCGCGTCGCTGTAGCCGTACGCCGTCTTGAGCTTGTTCTTGAGCCCGTCCGCGGCCTGGATCGTCAGGGCGCCCTGGTTGTTGCCGGTGCTGCCCCAGTCGAACGTCATGATGCCCCAGCCGTCGACCTGCAGACCCGAGGCCGCCGCCCGGTTGATCAGCGAGCTGTCCGGCCCGGTCGTCAGGCTGCCCAGCGTGATGTACGTCGTGATCCCGGGGTTGTTGGCCTTGATCGTCTTGAGGGCGTCGACCGTTTTCTGCTGGTCCGTCGCAGAGTTGTAGGGCGTGCCCTCGATGTCGATGTCAATTGCCTTCAAGCCATAAGCATTGATGACCTTCTGGTACGCGGCAGCGAGCGCGGAAGCACTGGAACAGGTGTGCTCGAGCCACGGGCCGGCCGCGCCACCGAACGAGATCACGACGTCGCCGCCGTTGGCGCGAATGGTGTTG
This sequence comes from Winogradskya humida, assembly GCF_016862215.1. Lineage (GTDB taxonomy): Bacteria > Actinomycetota > Actinomycetes > Mycobacteriales > Micromonosporaceae > Actinoplanes > Actinoplanes humidus. The sequence continues at coordinate 56,262 of NZ_BOMN01000040.1, read as the reverse complement.
ATCGCCGTCTGGTCAGCGCCGCCGGTAAGCGCGCGGCTGCCGTCCCATTTCGGGTCACAGGTGCCGCTGTTGAGGATGAACGCCATCGTGTACCAGGTGACACCGGTCGCGTTCTTGACCGTGGTGAGGTTCGGCGGGTTGCCCCAGCCGGTGTAGTAGTACGGCGCTACGGCCTTGGCGCCCGGGCCACCAGTGGTAGGAGGAGGCGTCGTGGGGGGCGTCGTTGAGCCGGCGACTGTCCACTTCTGGTTCGCGGCGCCCGTACACGTCCAGATCTGCAGTTTGGTGCCGTCGGTCGAGGTGTTGTTCTTGACGTCGAGGCATTTGCCGGACGCGGTGTTGATGATCGCGCCGTTGCTGATCTGCCATTTCTGGGACGCCACCGTGTCGTAGCAATCCCAGACGTGCACCGCCGCACCGTCGGTCGTCGCATTGTTGGCGACGTCGAGACACTTGCCCTTCACCTGCAGCGAGCCGTTGTCCGCGGCCGTCCAGGTCTGGTTGGAGGAACCGGCCACACACGTCCAGATCTGCGGCAGGTTGCCATTCGTGGTCGACCCGTCGGTCAGGTCGAGGCATTTGCCGCCGAGCCCCGAGATCGAGCCGGTCGTCGCGGCCATCGCATTCGTCACGCCGAGCAGGCCGAGCGTTCCGACGGCGAGGGCCGAGGTGGAGAGGGCGAGGATTTTCGACCGTAGTTTCATGCGGGCACGTTCCACTTCTGGTTGGCGGCGCCCGTGCAGGTCCAGAGCTGCAGTTTGGCGCCGTTCGCGGAGCTGTTCCCGACGATGTCCAGGCATTTGCCGGCACCGGCGTTCACGAGGTCATGGGCGGCGTTGAAAGTCCACCGCTGATTGGCGCCACCGGCGCAGTCCCACAGCTGCACGGCCGAGCCGTCCGCCGTGCCGTTGTCCTTGACGTCCAGGCACTTTCCGAGCGCGCGAACCGTCCCGTCCGCACCGACCGTCCAGCTCTGATTGGGCCCGGCGGTGCAGCTCCACATCTGCGGAAGATTGCCGTTCACCGTCGAGCCGCCGGTCACATCGAGGCAGGTGCCGAGATTGCTGGTGATCGCGCCACCCGTCGTGCCACCGCCCCCGGACTGTGTGCCGGACCAGGTGAAAGTCGCGGACGTACGGGTCGGCAGGCTGTACACAAAGGACTGGCCGCCCCAATTCACCTTCACGGTCTGCGTGCTGCCGCTGGTGTTGTAGGCGATCAGCGCCTTGGAGCCGTCGGGGTTCTTCCACGCCACGTTCTTGACGGTGCTGTTGGCCGTCGAATCGACGCGTACGGCGCCCGGCCTAACAAATTTCGTCAGGTGACCCATCGTGTAGTACTCGACGGTGTAATCGACCTGCCCGCTGCGGCTGTCCCCGTTGTGCACGGTCACCAGGCCGGTGCAGGTGCCACAACCCCCGTTGTGCGGACCCATGTTCTGGTCGACCGCGAGGCTCCATTTGGTCCACGAACGGGCCCAGTTACGGGTGTAGTCGATGAGGTTGTTCATGTCCTCGGCGTGCTGATTGCCGACCCAGGTGCCACCGGAATGCTCGGTGAAGTACTGGTTCATCGAGGGGTACTGAGTGCGTACCGTCGAAGCCTTGCTCGGATCGCCGCCGTAACCGTGCCAGGCGACGCCGCCATAATTGGGGTGGTTCCGGATCGTCGCGTCGTTGACCAGGGGCGCGCCCCATGTGTCGTAGTCGCTGTAATTCCAGTCGTGCACCAGCAGTTTCGTGCTCAGCCCGGCCGCTTGCAGCGCCGGCAGCAGGTCGTTCTTGGCGAACGACTGCAACCCCGAAACACTCCACTGCATGGACGGATAGCCGGCACAGCAACCGGGTTCGTTCTGCTCAGTCACATAATTCACGTGTACGCCCTGAGCCTCGTACCCCTGGATGTACTTCACGATATACTGGGCATAAGCCTTGTAGTACTCCGCCTTGAGGTAACCCTGGTCGTACGAGTTGTTGTCCTTCATCCAGGACGGCGCGGACCACGGCGAGGCAAAAAGCGTGAGCTGGGGATTGAGGCTCCGCGCCTGCTTCGTCAGCGCCAGCACATCCACGTCACGGGTCAGCGTGAAATCGTTGAGGTCGCAGCACGTCCCGTCGTACGAATAGCTGCTTCTCGCAAGGTCACTGGACCCGATGACATTCCGGACAGCGCTGACGCCGATGCCCGCGGTGGGGCTGAAAAGCTTGTTCATGACGTCAGCCTTCGTGGCCGCACTCAGCGCACCACTGCCATTGATGAGCCACGCCGCGGTGTCCGTGAACGACGCACCGGCACCCTCGAACTGCTGGTACGTGGTGTTCTCATTGACGGTGATCGTCTGGTTGGCACTGCCCGAGCTCGCCGCGAAATTCACCGGCGTCTGCTGCTGCAGCCCACGCGTGACGGTCCGCCCGGCACTGTCACTGGTGGTCGTCAGATAGACCTGCACCTGCTCGTTCGCCGCAAAGGCACTGGGCGCGAGCACCATCGCGGTGCCGGCGCCGACCAGAACCGAAGCGGTCAGCAGGGCGGTCCGGGCTCTCGTTCCTCTGGTTCCTCTGGTTCTTCTGGGGATGGGCACGGTGGGGACTCCTTGGCCGAAGGTGGGGGCCTGGCCGTAATAGGTAAGGCTCTGAACAATAAACATGCCCATCTATGCTGTGTCAACCAGGCATCTCGCTCCCGGGAGCGATGTTTCTGCAGCTCAGAAGCCTGTTAAGACAGTTAATATAAGTTTCGCTTAGCTACTGTCGGCTACCGCTCGGGTGCATAACAAGAACTTCGTCGATCAGAGCCGATCAGGCAGCGGATGCACCCCGCGCCGCCCGACCTTTCTCAGTGGCCTTGAGCTGCGGGTACGCGCACTCCAAGACTGGTCGCAGTCTTGGAAGGGAGCCCGGTCATGCAGCACAGACGCCCCACCAGCCGGCGACGGATCATCGCGCCGGCAGCTTTCGTCGCTGCGGCACTGGCGGTGACGGTTGCGGGGTCGCTCACGTACGCGTCAGCTTCCGACCGCCCGCGCCACCACAAGCCGTCGGCCCGGCCCGCGGCCTCCCCCTCCGTCGCTCCAGCGATCACCGCTTCGGCGTCCCGATCCGCGTCCGCCTCGGTCTCCGCGTCCACGCCGGCCTCCGCCCCGGTCTCTGCCTCCGCCTCGGTCTCCGCGGGGAACGGCTACGTCATGGCGCCCGACCCGGTGACGAACGTGACGCCGTCGAACCTCGTGCCCGAGCACAAGTTGTTCCACGAGTTCCAGGCGAACTGCGCCGTCAGCCGCACCAACCTGCCGGACGACCCGATCGTCTTCCCCAAACTCCCCGGCGCCTCCCACTCGCACACATTCATCGGCAACACGACCACCAACGCCGACACCACCCCGGCATCGCTCTCGGCCGGCGCGACCAAGTGCCTGGCGAAGGGCGACCTGTCCGCGTACTGGATGCCGACGCTCTACAAAGGCGACAAGGCAGTCAACCCGGTCGGCGTACAGACCATTTACTACAAGACCGGCGTCAACGACTACACCTCGGTCCGCCCCTTCCCCAAGGGCCTGCGCTTCGTAGTGGGCAACGCCAAGAACACCGACTCAGCCGCGTTCCTGAAAGCCACCGTCGAAGGCTTCGAATGCGGCGACAGCTACAAGAACGCCGACATCCCCGCCACCTGCCCCAGCACGGCCAGCACCCAGCTCAACATCCGCTACCAGGCCCCGAGCTGCTGGGACGGCATCCACCTGGACACCCCTGACCACCAGAGCCACATGGCCTACCCGATCATCAAGGACTACCCGATCGGCGCCGTCTGCCCCGACGACCACCCGGTCGCCCTCCCGATGCTCGAATTCAAAATGGCCTGGCCCGTCAACGGCGACATGTCCGACATCCACTTCGCCAGCGGCCGCGGCTACACCTTCCACTACGACTTCATGAACGCCTGGGACCCCGCCACCCTCCAAGCCCTGGTCAAGGCCTGCATCAACGGCGGCCGCCAGTGCAACGCCCGGGGCTACGACGAACGCGAATCCCCCTCGACGGCAGTCCTCACCACCGGCTACGTCCTCCCCTGACCACCCACCCATCCCCCAGACAGGGGCCTGGCCGACGCGGGGGCGCGCCGGCCAGGCCCCGTGTCCGTTCAGCACACCCGAACCCCATCTGGCAGACTGAGTACCGCCACAAGCCGGGAGGGCTCGCCTAGTGGCCGATGGCGCCGGTCTTGAAAACCGGTGAGGCGTTACGCGTCTCCGTGGGTTCGAATCCCACGCCCTCCGCTTCAAACACCGAAAGGCCCAGCTGATCGCTGGGCCTTCAGTAGTTCTGCTTCCGGTCAGGCCGCGGCGGGCTTGGGGTAGTGGCGGCGAAGGTTGGCGGCGCTTACTCGGTCGAGGGTTCGGTCGGGGAGGAAGCGGGACAGGCCGATGAGCATCGCGGCGTCGCGGCCGACCGTGTACCGGGTTCGGGGTCTGCGGGCGGTTACCGCCTTCGCGATGATTCGGGCGGCCGCGTCGGCAGTCAGGCCTGAGGCCGTGCCCGTTTCCATCAGGGTGTTGATCGCGTGGACCAGGCCGCCATAGCGACCCTCTTGCTCGGGTGTCATCTGCGCGGCCAGGTGGTTGGCCGTGGCCACCCCGCGGTGGGCGATCTCGGTGCGGACGCCGCCGGGTTCGATCACGATCACGTGTACGCCCAGAGGTGCCACCTCGCGCCGAAGGGCATCGCTCACCGCCTCAAGAGCGAACTTCGCCCCCGCATAGGCACCGTACGTGGGCATGGCGACCTTGCCGCCGATGGAGCTGATGTTGAGCACGCGGCCCTTGCTGCGCAGTAATGCAGGCAACAGTGCCTGGGTCATCGCGATGTGGCCGAACAGGTTGACCTCGAAGACCCGGCGCCATTCCGGTAGAGGGAGGGACTCGACCGGGCCGTTGACCTGGATGCCGGCGTTGTTGATGAGGGCGTGCAGCGGGCGGCGGTCGGCCGCGACGCGGGTAGCCAGCGCTGCCACCTGGTCGGGCTCGGTGATGTCGAGGATGACCGGCTCGACGCCTGCGGTCCGGATGGCGTCGCCGTCGATGTCCCTGCGGACGCCTGCCAGGACGTGAAATCCCTGGCGGGCCAGTTCGTGCGCTGTGGCGGCGCCCAAGCCGGTGGAGGCTCCGGTTACGACGGCCAGTTTCGGGGATGTTGTCACGAGTAATAATGTATGCAGCGACAACAATGATGTCAACGACAACTTTGCCACATGAAAACGGCGGCCGGTCGACCGGCCGCCGTTGGTGAAGAGGGTTAGAGGCGTAGGGCCTGGCGGCCGGAGAAGGCGATGCTGGCTGCCAGGAATGCGCCGTTGATGAGGGTGAAGGCGCCGATTACCCAGATTGTCCATTGGGGAGCAACCGTGAGGACCGCGCCGGCCAGGGCGATCACCGCGCCGTAGTCGCGGACCAGTTTGACCACGCGGATCGGGAGGGCGCTGCTGGTCACCATGCTGGAGGCCTGGTCGCCGCCCTGCATGACCGAGGTGACCAGGTTGACCATCCAGGTGCCGGCGAAGGCTGCCAGGAGCCAGGCCGGGGTGGCCGGGACCTGCGCGGATGCCGTGGCGCACAGAGCCGCTACCAGGGCGATCTGGGCTGCTACGTCGCAGAGGACGTCGACGCGGCCGCCGGCGGTGCTCGCTTGGCCGGTGACGCGGGCGAGTTGACCGTCGGAGCAGTCGAGGCCGTAGGCGAACTGCCAGCCCAGGAGCGCCAGCAGGCCGATCGGCCAGGCCCAGATGCGGCCTTCGGCGACCGGGCCGGCCGCTGCGACCACGATGAAGGACACCAGGCAGCTCAGGCCGAGGTTGGCGACCGAGAGGACCGTGGGGGCTAGTTGGTATTTGTGGGCGAAGACGGCGATGTGGGAGCCGAGGCGCTGGCTGATCGCCTCGCTGAAGAGGCCGCCTCCGCGGTTGACCTTGTAGTAGTCCGCTGCCGTCGGCGCGGATGAGGCAGGCGGCGGCGGGCCTGCCACGGTGGTGGCGTTGGGGGGATTCTCAGCGCTTGGCGACGGCGTCGACATAGTCGGCCAGCTTCCTGCGGATCTCTTCCGGGGTCATCGCGAGGTGTTCGAGGATCGTGTAGCGGTCCGGGCGGGTGCGCGGCGCGAACTCGACGATCTGGACGAACTGCTCCACGTCCAGGCCGACGTCGGCCGGGGTGCGGGGCAGTTGGTGGCGGGCGAGACAGTCCGACATCTCACCGAAGCGACGTTCGTCGCCGCGGAGGAAGGTGCAGAACAGTGCGCCCATGCCGGCGAGTTCGCCGTGCGAGGCGGTGTCGGGAAAAAGCGAGTCCGTGGCGTGCATGATCTCGTGGCAGCCACCGCTGGAAGGCCGGCTGCTGCCGCAGACCGCCATGGCGAGGCCGCTGGAGATCAGGGCTTCGGCGAGCACCGTCACGAACGCATCGTCGGTCATGTCACCGGGCATGTTGAGGACCGCTTCGGCACCCATGCGGGCCAGGGACGCAGCGAGGCCGTCGACCGGTTCGCCGCGGACCTCGCGGGCGAGCTCCCAGTCGGCGAGCGCGCTGATGTTGCTGATCACGTCGCCGATGCCGGAGCGGTTGATGCGTTCCGGGCCGTTCTCGACGAAGTCCAGGTCGACGATGACGGCGATCGGGATGTGTACGCCGTACGACCCCTTGATGCCGTCGTTGACCAGGCTGGCGACCGGGGAGGCGACGCCGTCGTTCGCCAGGCTCGTCGCGACCGAGACCATGGGCAGCGCGTACCGGGTGGCGGCGTACTTGGCGGTGTCGACCGTTTTGCCGCCGCCGATCGCCACCACCGCGTCGTACGAGCGGGAGCGCAGTTTCGCGCCCAGCTCGATCGCCGCGTCGAGGGTGCCGCCGACGGTCGTGTAGACGTCGGCGGACTTGAGTGACGGGCGGATCAGCTCCGCGATCTTCTCGCCCTGGCCTGGGCCGACCACCACGGCCACATCGCCGCCGGCGGAGATCCGGCCGTCGGCGAGGATCGCGCCCAGGTCGCTGACGGCGCCCCGGCGGACGTCGATGTGCAGCGGCGTCTGGACGCTACGGGCTAGTAGCGGCATGCGATTTCCCGCGCCTTGGCGAGGTCGTCGTGGTTGTCCACCTCGACCCAGGGGATGTCGCCGATCGTCGCGGCGCGGATCTCGCCGCCGCGGTTGGCGAATTCCTGGTAGCCGTCTTCGTAGTACAGGTCGGGGTTCTTCTCCCAGGTGGCCTTGAGACAGTCGGCCAGCTCGGCGGCGGCTTCAGCCTCGATGACCGTGGCGCCGATGTACTCGCCGAACGCGTCCGCGGGATCCATGATCTTCGTGATCTTCGTGAGCCGTCCATCTTCCGAGAAGATCGTTTTCATCTCCTCGTCAGCAAGCTTCTTCACATTGTCAACAGCGAGAAGAATGCCCGGGCCACGGCTGGCGAGGAGGGTCTGCTCGACACTGACGGGGTGCACGGTGTCACCGTTCACCAGCAGCGCGCCCTGCGCGAAACGGTCACGCGCGAGCCAGAGCGAGTAGGCGTTGTTCCACTCCTCGGCCTTGTCGTTGTAGACCAGGGTGATCTTGACGCCGTACTTCTGCTCGAACGCGTCCTTGCGCTCCTCGACCGCGCTCGCGCAGTAGCCGACGACGATCGTCACGTCGGTCAGCCCGGCGGCGGCCAGGTTGCGCAGGGAGATGTCCATGATCGTGGTCTCCCCGTCCACGGGGACGAGCGCCTTCGGCAGCGTGTCGGTGTAGGGACGCAGCCTGCGTCCGGCGCCGGCGGCGAGTACCAGACCGATCATGGGGTGGTTCCTTCCGAAGTTCGAGGGGGGTGCCAGCAGAGGATAGTCGGTGCTCTCACGTCCCGAGACCGTGCAGGACCGCGAAGCCGTCCTCCGCGAGCTGACGGATCATGCCGTCGTTGATGTGGGCGCTCTCGTCCAGCACGTCGAGCTCATCGTCGGCGAGCCAGCGGAACTCCGTGTGTTTACCCACTTCGAGCTGTGGGCGTGCGAGATCGCCGTCCACGCGTACCAAAAAGTCTGTTTCCCAGCGCTCGAAGCCGTCCTCGCCGGTGTATCGGTAGTCACCGACGGTGGCGAGCACCTCGGCGAGATGCCAGCCGGTCTCCTCGTGGATCTCCCGGGCGAGCGCCTCGGCGACCGTTTCGCCCGGTTCGAGGTGGCCGCCCACGACATCCCAGGAATTCGGGAAAAGCTTCCGTTGGGCCGATCGCTTCTGGAAGAAAATACGGTTGTCCGCGCCCACGACGAGAGCGGCAGCGACACGTAGCGGTTCCTGGGACACGATTAAAAATGATATAGAGCCTGCTCGTAAGCTGAGGGTATGACCGCTGAGCAGCTGATCTCATTCGCACGAGGCGCACCGTCGCTCGACATCATCGACGTGGCCGGCCTGAAGGCCGCCGCCGCGCGGGCCTTCGACGCCGATCCGGCCGGGATGACGGCCTACGGCACCTCCGTCGGCTACCTGCCGCTGCGAAAGTGGATCGCGGACAAGCACGGCGTCACGCCCGACCAGGTCATCGTCACGAACGGCTCGCTGCAGGCGGATGCCTTCTTCTTCAACCACCTGGTGAAGCCCGGCGATGACGTGATCGTCGAGAAGCCCACCTACGACCGCACCTTGCTGAGCCTGCAGAACCTCGGCGGCAAGGTGCACCAGGTGACGCTCGAGTCCGACGGCATCGACGTCGAGGAGCTGCGCGAGCTGCTGAAGTCCGGCGTACGCCCCAAGTTCGCCCACATCATCCCGAACTACCAGAACCCCGCGGGCATCACGCTCTCGCTGGAGAAGCGCCGGGCCCTGCTCGAGCTGGCCGCGGAGTACGAGTTCCTGATCTTCGAGGACGACCCGTACGTCGACATCCGGTTCCGTGGCGAGGCGCTGCCCTCGATGCTGTCGATGGACACGAACAGCCTGGTCGTGCACGCGTCGAGCTTCACCAAGACGGTCTGCCCCGGCGTGCGGGTCGGCTACCTGGTCGGCCCGGCGGCGTTCATCGACGCGGTCGCCAAGAAGGCCACCAACCTCTACATCTCGCCCGGCATGGTCTCCGAGGCGATCGTGCACCAGTTCTGCGTCTCGGGCGACATCGACCGCTCGGTCCAGACCGTGAGCGCGGCCCTGGGCGAGCGCGCGCGGGTGCTGGCGGAGTCGCTGCGCAAGCACATCCCGGGCGCCACCTTCACGGAGCCCGACGGCGGCTACTTCCTCTGGGTCGACCTGCCCGACGACGTCGACGTGGACAAGCTCTTCCTCGCCGGCATGAAGAAGGGCGTTGCGATCGTCAAGGGCACCGACTTCCTGCTCGAGGGCGGTCAGAGCTCGGTACGGCTCGCGTTCTCCGCGGTGACCGTCGACCAGATCGACGAGGGTGTCCGCCGGATCGCCGAAGCCATCGCCGAACTCAAGGCGTAACCGGCCCACCTGTCGGGTTTCCGACAGATAGCGCTGTCCGCCGGTTCCGGGTTTCCCCCGGGACCGGCGGACAGCTCACAATGCTTGCGGCGTCAGGCTGCATGATCATGCGGTTTGGCGCGTTGACACCCACCCCGCCCCCTGGCGCCGGGCGGGCCGTGCCCGCACCCTTCACCCCCCGAAATGCGGCCGGCCCGCCCGGCGCCCCCCGGCTCCCGGCTCCCGGCCCTGGCAGGCCTGTCTCCCGGCTCTCCCGCCCTGGCGGGCCCGGCTCTCGGCTCTCCGGCCCTGGCCGGCCCGGCATCTGGCGGCGGACCGCCGGGCCGTTCACGGGCAACCCCGCGGGCGTAACCTCGTGCGGGACCCCGCCACCTCGGCCGGAACCGCAGCACCCCTGGGGGAGGCAGTCATGAGCGAAGACAGCGTGCGCCGCAGCCGGCAGGTCGGCGTCAACAGGTCCCTGTCGCGAGCGTGGACCGCCCCCGTCAGGGCGATGAACCGCTTCCTCGGCACGGTGGACGGTCAGCCGCCGCCTCCGGGCGAGAAGTTCCAGGGCAGCTCGGTTGTCGACTGCGGTGTGTACGTCGAGGGCAAGCGCGAGCCCGGCGAGTTCAGCCCCGATGAGGCGCTGGCCGAGGCGTGCAGCCGCGACAACGCGTTCGTCTGGCTCGGCCTGCACGAGCCGACCCAGGAGGAGATGTCCTCGATCGCCCGCACGTACGGCCTGCACGAGCTGGCCGTCGAGGACTCCGTGAAGGCGGAGCAGCGGCCCAAGCTGGAGCAGTTCGGCACGGTGCACTTCCTCGTGCTGCGGACAGCCCGTTACGTGCCGCACGGTGAGCTGACCGAGACGTCGCAGATCGTCGAGACCGGTCAGATGATGATCTTCGTCGGCGAGCAGTTCGTGATCACGGTCCGGCACGGCGACGCCACGAAGCTCGCGCCGGTCCGCGCCGACATGGAGGCCCGGGGTGACCTGCTCGCGCAGGGTCCGTGGGCCGTCGCATACGCCGTGACCGACCGGATCGTGGACGCGTACATCGAGGTGGCCGACCAGGTCGAGGCGGATCTGGACATCATCGAGGAGGGCGCGTTCTCCCGGGACCGGGGCAGCCCGGTGCAGGCGATCTACCAGATGAAGCGCGAGATCGTGGAATTCCGTCGCGCGGTGGTGCCGCTGCAGCGCCCGCTCGCCACGATCACCGCGCCGCAGAGCCGGCTCGTGCCCAAGGAGATCCGGCGTTACTTCCGGGACGTGCAGGACCATCTGACGCGTACGGTCGAGCAGGTCTCGTCGTACGACGATCTGCTGAACTCGATCCTGCAAGCACGTCTGGCGCAGGTGACCGTCGACCAGAACAACGACATGCGCAAGATCGCCGCGTGGGCCGGCATCTCGGCCTGGTGGACGGCGGTCGCCGGGGTCTACGGCATGAACTTCGCGCACATGCCGGAAACCCAGTGGCGCTACGGCTACCCGGTGGTGATCACGGTCATCGTCGGAGTGTCCGTGCTGCTCTACCGTGCTTTCCGTCGCAACGGGTGGCTCTGACCCTGCCCCCCATGAACGGTCGCTGACCTTTACAGTGGCGGTTGTCGAACCGGGGAGGGAAGTCGCGTGCCGTCTCGGCAGGATCAGCTGCACTCGTACCAGTACTCGCAGCAGCGGGTGGTGGCTGCGCTGGTTTCCCACGATCCCGACCCGCACCGCTCACCGCTGCGCCGGGCCGGGGCGACCGTGCTGGTCAGCGTCGTCGTCGCGGCGCTCGCGGTCGGTGGCGCCGCCGTCTACGGCCTGATCACGGGCAACAGCTCGGTCGAGCCGCGGGACGACAAGGTCGTCTTCATGGAGAAGGGCACGGGCGCGCGCTACGTCTATCTGAAGTCCGACGACAAGATGCACCCGGTGCTCAACTACACGTCGGCGCTACTCATCACGAACTCCACGGAACCCTCGATCAAGAACGCCTCCCAGAAGAGCCTCGCCGAGGTCCCGCTGGGTGACCCGCTCGGCATCCCGAACGCTCCCGACACGCTGCCCGCGGCCAAGGACGGGCTGCTGCCAGCGATCTGGACGGTGTGCTCGCAGATCCCCGACGGTTCCGGGCCCAAGAGCGTGGTGTCGCTCGGCGAGTCGATCAGCGACGGCACGCTGCTGCCGGTCCCGCGCGCCGACACCCCCGCCGCTGAGCTGCGCGGCCTGCTGGTCAGCGACTCGTCCGACCGTACGTTCCTGGTCTACGGCAACAAACGCTTCCTGATCCCGGCCAACCGCCTGGAGCAGACGCGGGTGCGTTTCGGGTGGAACCAGGAGCCCCTCAAGGTCGCCCCGGCCTGGGTGAATGCGATTCCGCTCGGGCCCGACCTCGCCGCACCGTCGATCGACGGCTTCGGGGACGACTCCGAGGTGGCCCCGGGTTACCAGGTGGGGCAGGTCCTGCTCGTGAAGGGCGACAACGGCTCGCCCGACCAGTGGGGCGTCGTGCTCAAGGACGGCATCGCCGACCTCACCGACGTGCAGGCCCGTCTGCTGCGCGCCGAGCCCGACTTCCTGGGGCAAAAGGAACTGGACATCACGCTCTACGGCAGCCTGGCCAACAAGGCGCGGTCGAAGACGCAGCTGGTCACCCAGGCCAACGCCGACGGGGTGCCGCCCTCGGTGCCGGTGTTGCTCAACGGCCCGGAAAGCGTCTGCGCCACGTACAACGGCGGCAACAACGGGGCTGTCAGCATCCGGATCGGCCCCACCGTTCCCGTCGGCACGGCTGTTGTCGGCTCCACGACGACACAGGGCGACGTACAGGCCGATCAGGTGAAGGTGCCGCGCGGCAAGGGCGCACTCGTGGTCTCCGCGGCCTCCCCGACCGCCCCGGCGACCATCGGCACGGTCAGTGTGATTACCGACACCGGTCGCAGCTATCCGCTCGCCAGCCGCGATCTGCTGTCCCGCCTCGGTTACGCCGGTGTCACTCCGGCGGCCATCCCGACCCAGCTCGTCGGACTGCTGCCGGTGGGCCCCGCCCTGGATCCGGAGCGTGCCCGGCAGGCGATCACCACCGTCGAGGACAAGCCTACGAACTAAGCAGCGGCCGGGCCCTCGAAAGGGTCGGCCGCCGCTTGGTCGCTGCTGGTCAGATCTTGTTGACCGGGGGAATGACCGGCTCGGTCTTGCCGACCGGCGTCGTGAAGCCCGACGGTCCCGCGAGATCGGCCGGCTCGAACGCCGAGTCGTCCGCCCCGACCTCGGCCGGGTTCACCGGGCCGCTGGGGTCGTACTCGTCCCACTGCGCGTTGCGACGCTTGCGGACGAAGTAGGCACCGGCCGCACCGACCGCGGCGCCGGCCAGCGCGAGACCCACGAGCTTGCGGCCCGTACCACTCTGCTTGCGGCCGATGACCTTGTTGGCCCGCTTCTCGAGCCTCTTGGCGTTCTTCTTGTTGGCCTTGACCGCCTTCTTGCTGGTCACAGCCGACTTCTTGCCCACCTGCTTGGCGTTCTCGCTCGCCGCCGCTACCAGCGGGGCCAGCGTCGCTACAGCGCTTCCCCAACCGCTGGAGGCAGCGCCCACCGCGCGGTCGGTCGCGGGCTGAACCCGGTCACGAGCTGCGGAGATCTTCGGCCCGACGGTTGCGCTGGTCTCCTGGGCGGCGATCGAGGCCGCGCGCCTGAAGTGATCAACGCTCTGACCGAGCTCGCTCTTCATCTTGGCGTTGCGGTTCTTCCGTCGCATCGATGCGAACACCAGTGCCCACCTCCTGAGGTATCTCCCACGACCATGCTGCCCTCTTGGGTACCCCCGCGTAGCCGGTTCAGACACATGGGGGAGGATCCGAACTGCAAAGAACTGTCCTGCGCCGGTCGTAATCTCGCGAACCGGCGACCGCGACACCGATAGGAGTACCCGTGGCTGAGACGCTTTACGCCACCCTGCACACCAACCACGGACCGATCCGGCTGCAGCTCTTCCCGGACCACGCGCCGGCGACCGTGCGCAACTTCGTGGAACTCGCGGAGGGGACCAAGGACTACGTCGACCCGCGGACCGGCCAGAAGGGCAGCGGCCCGTACTACGACGGGACCATCTCCCACCGGGTCATCGCGAACTTCATGGTCCAGATGGGCGACCCGACCGGCACCGGCCGCGGCGGCCCGGGCTTCCAGTTCGCCGACGAGTTCCACCCGGAGCTCCAGTTCGACCGCCCCTACCTGCTCGCGATGGCGAACGCCGGGCCGGGCACCAACGGCTCGCAGTTCTTCATCACGGTCGGCCCGACGCCGCACCTCAACCGCCGGCACACGATCTTCGGCCAGGTCGCCGACGAGCAGTCTTCCAAGGTTGTCGACTCCATCGCGACCACGCCGACCGGCCCCGGCGACAAGCCCCGCGAGGACGTCGTCATCGAGCGCGTCGAGATCGAGCGCGCGTAAGGGATTTTCACCCTCCGGGTAACCTTGGACCATGAGTGAGTCTCCGGTGACGGCGCCCGTCTGCTATCGGCACCCGTCCAAGGAGACATACATCCGGTGCACCCGCTGTGAGCGGCCCATCTGCCCGGATTGCATGAACGAGGCTTCGGTCGGTCATCAGTGCCCTGAGTGCGTCGCCCAAGGGCGGCGCACTCAGCCGGCGGCCCGCACCGCGTTCGGCGGCAGCCTGGCCGGTCGCGCCGCGATAGCCACCAAGTCACTGATCGGCATCAACGTGCTGGTCATGGTCATCTCGATCCTCTCCTCCGGCAGCGCCAACGCGGTCGCCGGCGGGGGGCTCGGTGGCCTGCTCGGCGGCAGCACCCCGCTCACCGACTGGGGCTCGGTCGTCAGCTACACCACGGTCGGTGAGATGGGCATCTCGGGCAACGGCGAGTGGTGGCGCCTGTTCACCGCGATGTTCCTGCACTACGGCGTGATCCATCTGCTGCTGAACATGTACGCGCTGTGGATCCTCGGCCGTGACATCGAGGGCACGCTCGGCCCGCTGCGCTTCACCGGCCTCTACCTGCTGGCGGGCTTCGGCGGCAACGTGGCGGCCTACCTCTTCACCGGCCCCAACACGCCGACCGCCGGTGCGTCGACCGCGGTCTTCGGCCTGATGGCGGCCATGCTGGTCCTTCTGAAGCGGCTCAACCTGAGCATCGCCCCGATCCTGCCGGTGATCGTGATCAATGTCATCTTCACGTTGACGGTCAGCAACATCTCGATCCCCGGGCACCTCGGCGGGATGCTCACCGGGTTTCTGGCCGCGATCGCCATCGCCTACGCCCCGCGGGACAAACGCAACCTCGTCCAGGGTGTCGGGCTCGGCGCGATCTTCCTGGTGCTCGTCGTGCTCGCGGTGGTCAGGACGATGTCTCTGCCGTAATCGCGGCTTCCCGCAGCTCGGCGAGGGCCTCGGCCACCTCGTCCGGCTCGGTGCCCAGCTCGTGCACGCTGAGCAGGTGCAGGCTGTCGCCCGCGTCGATCTCGAGGAGATTGCTGCGGATGCCACGGCGGGCGCGGGTGTCGACGCGTACGTGCTCGATCTGGGACCAGGGCAGGTGGCGCCGGGCGGCGTAGCCGGTGACCACGGTGACCCCCGTCAGGTCCGCGGCGAGCCGGACCGGCCTGATCAGATCGCGCAGCGCCCAGCCGGTGAGACCCGCTGCGACGGTCAGGGCCAGCACCCACTGCACCGGATCATTGCCACCGAAGGCGACCACCAGGACCACGAGCGCCACCGCGCCGAGCAGTTTCGTCACGGGCAGCACGGGCTTCACCCGCCACAACAAAGGCGACATGCCCACCACTATGGCAGCCCGGCATACAGTCGCAAGTATGCGAGATGCGGTGATCGTCGGCGCGGTGCGGACCGCGGTCGGAAGGCGTAACGGCGGGCTGTCGGGCGTACACCCCGTGGATCTTTCTGCGGAAGTGCTCACGGCCCTGAGCGGACGCACCGGTTTTGATCCTGCCGACGTCGAAGACGTGATGTGGGGCTGCGTCTCGCAGGTGGGTGAGCAGTCGTGGAACATCGGCCGCAACGCGGTCCTCGCGGCCGGCTGGCCCGAGTCGGTGCCCGCCTCGACCATGGACCGGCAGTGCGGATCGAGCCAGCAGGCACTGCACGTGGCCGCCGCGACGGTCATGTCCGGCCAGGCCGACCTGGTGGTCGCCGGCGGCGTCGAGTCGATGAGCCGGGTGCCGATGGGTTCGAGCGCCGCAGGCCAGGACCCTTACGGATCAAAGATCCGGGAGCGTTACGGCGACGCCGCTTTCAACCAGGGTGTCGGCGCCGAGATGATCGCCGCGCGGTGGGGTTTCACCAGGGCTCAACTCGATGAGTACGCGCTGAGCAGTCACGCCGCTGCGGCCAAGGCTCAGGACGCCGGGGATTTCGACGCGGAAATTACCGGGGTTGTCAGAGATGAAGGCATTCGTCGCGACACCACGATCGAGAAGCTGGCCGGGCTGAAGACGCCGTTCAAGGCGGGCGGCGTCGTCACGGCGGGTTCGGCATCGCAGGTCTCCGACGGTGCCGCCGCGCTGGGCGTCACGACCTCGGAGTGGGCATCCGCGCACGGACTGCGGCCTCTGGCCCGCGTCCACACCGCGGTGGTGGCCGGCGCCGACCCCGTGATCATGCTGACCGCGCCGATCCCGGCCACCGCGAAGGTGCTGGCCCGCGCCGGGCTCACCCTCGACGACATCGGCGTCTACGAGGTGAACGAGGCGTTCGCGCCGGTCCCCCTCGCGTGGCTCGCTGAGACCGGCGCCGACCCCGCACGGCTCAATCCCCGGGGCGGCGCCATCGCGCTGGGTCACCCGCTCGGTGCGTCCGGCGCACGCATCATGACGACGATGCTGCACCATATGCGACAGACCGGGATCCGCTACGGGTTGCAGACCATGTGCGAGGGCGGCGGAATGGCCAACGCCACGATCGTCGAGCTTCTGTAATTCGATATTCATCTCGACACGGCCGAGCCTTACCACGGACGTCACCGTTAAACGCCACATGGACGTGTTCTCCCGTACGTTCCTTCCCGCCGCCGCCGAAGCCGGAGTTCCCATTCCGACCTTGAGCCGGCACATGCCGATCTTTCGCCGCTGCGTGGATTCGGACGACGCGACCGTACTGGTCACCCGTTGCGTCAGCACCGACCGCCCGATGTCCGGCGAATTCCTGATGGTGCTCACCAGACGCCGGCTCGTCATCACCCAGGAAACCCGGATCCTGCACCGCCTGCGACTGCACCTCAACGCGAACCTGCGCCACCTCAGCGACGTCACCTGGAGCCCGGACCTGCGCGAATCCACGGTCGACGTGGCCGCCACCGCGGTGGACGGGGTCCGCGAACGATTCCGGCTGCGGGTCAGCGAACCAGACCGCGTCTGGCATTTCGACGCATTGCTCAAGCAGGTCTTCCGCGAGCGCCGTGGTGGCCTAGTCCTTTCGTAAAAAGGCGTCGATCGAGGCACGCAGGCCCGCCGGATCAAGACCATGCCATTGAGCATGGTCAGCCGGCGACCCATATCCGCGGTGTTCGGTCCGGCTCACCCCGAGATGCAATTCCCGATGGGGTACGCGAGAAAGCGCCGCCGACACCGCCCGGCTGGAAGTCCCCGCGAGATACGGCTCCACCATCACCATCTCGTCGGTAACCAGCTCCCGCAGACGATTCACGTCCAACGGTCGTGGCGTATTCGTGTAGGCAACGGTCACATCCAGTCCCGCCCGCAGCACGGGATCGAGCATCGGCCCCACCGCCAGCACCACGGCACCATTCTGTGGCCCCCGACGGACGACCTTGAGATCAGTGCCGGGATAGGCCGCCGCGTTCTGCTGCGACGAGAGCCGGATGTAGACACGTTCGTCATGCCGGGCGGCGGCCCACAGCATTCCCGGCACCTCATCCGGATGCCCGGGAACGTGCACGGTCCACCCCTCAAGAGTGTCCAGCAATGCGACGTCACCGGGCGACTGGTGCGTGTAGCCCTCGGCGGAGGCGTCGTAAGACCCCCCGATGCTCACGATCACCGCCCCGGCGTTCTGGTGCCCCAGGTCCAGCTTGATCTGCTCGTACGCGCGATCGATGACGAAGGGGGCGTACGAATGGAGGAAAGGTCGTAACCCGGTCAGCGCGAGCCCGCCCGCCACCCCGGCCATCAACTGTTCCCGGATCCCGACATTGAGCACCCGATCGGGATGCCTGCGCATTGCGGGAGCGAAAGCATCGGCCGAGATGTCAGCGAGCACGAGCGCGGTCCGGGGATCCTCCTCCAGAATCGCGGTGGTCGTGGCGACGAAGGTATCCCGCATGATCAGCTCTCCTTCTTCTCGACCGCGGCGATCACCACGCGGGGGCCGCCTTTCAGCGTCAGCGCCGCCTCGATCTGGTCCCGGTCCCGCCCATCCACATGCGATACCCGCCACCCGATGAACCGTGCGGCGATCCCACCGGGCCACCCGTGCGTCGCGGACCGGTTGTCGATCACGATCGCGGTGAGGTCCAGTCCGACCGCGGCGGCGTACGCGATGGCCTCATGGTTGGATCCCTCGTCCAGCTCCGCATCGCCCAGCAGCACAAACGTCCTGGTCTGCACGTATCCCTGCGCCCGCAATCCGAGCGCGGTCCCGACGGCCAGCCCGAGCCCGTGCCCGAGCGACCCGGTGCCCACCTCGACGCCCGGCACCAGCACCCGGTCGGGATGATGCCCGAGCCTGCTGGTCGCGCTCCCGACATCGTCGAGCCATTCCTCGGGAAAGAACCCCTTGGCGGCGAGCACCGAGTAGTAGGCCAGCGGCCCATGGCCCTTCGACAGGAAGAACCG
Source organism: Winogradskya humida (assembly GCF_016862215.1). Taxonomy (GTDB): domain Bacteria; phylum Actinomycetota; class Actinomycetes; order Mycobacteriales; family Micromonosporaceae; genus Actinoplanes; species Actinoplanes humidus. Next base: position 37,997 of record NZ_BOMN01000040.1, on the reverse strand, counting down.
ATCCCGGTCCGGATCGTCAACGGTCTCCGGGCTCACCCGCAGAACGCGGTCATAGAGCACCCACAGAACATCAAGCGTCGAGTACGCACTGGGCGCGTGCTTGGCGTCTGCTCGCTTCAAGGCGTCAATCGTCATACGCTAACCCTGCAAGTTAAAGTTCACTTCAACTCAAGGACTTTTCTGCGGTGGAACTCCTGACGATCAGCGACATGGCCGCCCGAAGCGGCGTAGCCCAGTCCGCGCTGCGCTTCTACGAGAAGGAAGGCCTGATCACCTCCACCCGCACCAGCGGCAACCAGCGCCGTTACGAACGGCACGAGCTGCGGAGAATCGCGTTCATCCGGATCGCCCAGCAGGTCGGCGTGTCCTTGGAGGAAATCCGTTCGGCGCTCGCCGCCCTCCCCGAGAACAGGACGCCCACCAAGACGGACTGGGCACGGTTGTCGGCCCGGTGGCAGCGCAAGCTTGAGGAGCGGATCACGATGATGGAACGGCTCCGGGATCAGCTCACCGGGTGCATCGGGTGCGGCTGCCTGTCACTGCAGCGGTGCAGCTTGATAAACCCCCACGACGAGCTCGCCTCCCGCGGCGAGGGCCCCCAGATGATCCTCAACCCGCCACGCGAGTGACGTAAATTTCCCCTGCAACAGGCCCAAGCGGAACAGGCAAGCCCGGGGCGGTGTGCCATGCTCGATCAGGCGGCAGCTACGACGGGAGAGGGCATGGTCGACAGGTTCACGGTTCCCCTGCTCACCCCCTTCGAGGCTGCGACGCACCTGCAGATACCTGAGCGCACCATGCGCAGATGGCTGGTTCCCGATCCAGGCCACCCCGCGCTGGTGCACAGCGTCAGGCCCGAAAAGCGTGGCTGGCCGTCGGTGCCGTTCATCGCCCTGGTCGAGGCCTACGTGCTCCGCGCCCTACGTGATCTCGGTTTGAACCCGCGAGCGATCGCTGCGGCAGCCGCGGAGGTCCGGGCCGAATTCGGCACCGAATACGGCCTCGCGACCCGACGGATCGCCACCGACGGGATCGATGTGTTCATTCACTACCTGGACAGCGATGAACTCCACCGAGCCACAGACCGGCAGATCCCCATCCGGAGTGTGGTCGAGGACTATCTGAAGTATGTGACCTGGGACGACGACGGCTTCGCCCAGCGCCTGATCCTGCGACGATACGACCCCGCGGTCGCACAGGTAGTCATCGATCCTCGCTTTGCCTGGGGCGCACCGATCATCGAGCCGGCGAAAGTCCCGGTCGATGCGGTGCTCGGTATGTGGCGAGCAGGAGAGTCGTACGAAGTGGTTGCCGACGAGTATGGATTGAGCGTTGACCAAGTCGAAGCGCTTGTCAGAGTCGCAGCCTGAGTTTTTCGCGGACAGGTGCCTCGGACGGGGTGCCCCGGTCCTGCTGAGCGAACTCGGTTGGCTCATACACGTCATCGGTGATCACTTCCCGGATGACGCTCAGCACGCGGGTGACGACGAGTGGATCGAGTTCGGTCTGCGACGTGGCTGGTCGTTGCTCACCCAGGACGAGCGGATCTCCACCCAACCCGCCGTGCGTACGCTGCTGAACCAGTACGGCGGGTGCGTGCACTGCCTCGACAACGCCAATCTGACAGCAGCAGCAAAAGCTGCCCGCTTCGACGCTCACCGGCGTTCGATCTTCCAGCGCGTCCGCGATCGGCGAGTGGGCTTTTACGTGCTCCACGAGTTCGGTCCGCCGAGACGCAAACGCATCGGCTGAATCACGAGAGGGCATCCCGAACGGCGGAGGTCGGGGGCGAGCTGACGGCAGGGTGTCGGCCCCGGACTACGTCCCAGGCGGCTTTGCCGCTGGCGAAGTAGTCGCGGACGGATTTCTCGGCGAGCAGAGCTTTGCCGCAACCGTCGCATCGGGCTTTGACACCGTCGATGTCGAGGCCGATCTGGCGGCAGAGGGTCACCGCGCGGGACAGGTGGTAGGACTGCGTGACGATCAGGGCCTTGGACAGGCCGTAGACGTCCTTGGCCCGGGCGCAGCTGTCGTAGGTGTCCAGGCCGCTCGGGTCGGCGACGACGCGCTGCTTGTCGATGCCGAGCTGATCGGTGAGGTAGGACGTCATCGCGGCGGGCTCGTCGCCCGAATCGCCGCCGCCGTCCCCGGAGACCAGGATCACGCGCGCTTTGCCGGCCTTCACGAGAGCTGCCGCGGTCTGCAGCCGTCCAGCAAGCCTCGCCTCGGGCGTACGCCGATCCGTCGCCACCTGCGTCCCCAGCACAATGACAACGTCAGCGGCCGGAGCGTCAGCCTCGTCGTAAAGGTGCCCCTGAGCAGCAAGCGTCGTCCACAACCAGGGCGCACTCATCAGCACCACGACCACCGCGACCGCCACACCCAGCCGCCGCCAACTCACCCAACGCCGCAACCCGACCTCCCCAAAACGTGCACCCTAGCGATGGCTGTCCACAATGTCGGGCTCCGGAAAGTGTCGTAGGGGTGGAGCATCATCCTGCCTGTGAACATCTTTAGGCTGCGATTCCTTTCCTGCTGCGCATCGCCGGTGACGTCGGGCGGCCTGGCAGGGCTGAGGTGGTTACGCTGGTCGCTTCCATCGGTGCCCACGATGCGGCCATGGGCGCGCTTCCGATGTGGCCGGCCCTTCTGACAGATCCCGATCCTTGGGTACGGGCGGAGTCCGCCACGCTCATCGCGGAGCCGGCTGTGCTGCGGGGGCGGTTCCCCGATGAGCCCGAGGCGTTTGTGCGGGCGAGTCTGGTCGCGGCGGTGGCACGACTGGCTCGTCACGGCGTTGGCGCTGATACCGCCCAGGAGTGGCTCGCCGGTGTCCTCGAGGACGACGAGCCGCGGGTCCGGATGGCAGCGGTGGCGGGGATGGCCCCCGCCGTTGATGTGCGCCTGGCTCGCGATCTGCTCGTTGGCGGATACCGCGGCGATGCGACTGCGGAGTTCGAGACGGTGGTCCGCACTGTCAGCGAAGCGCTCGAGGACCGGGTCGTGGAGCGCGTCACGTTGCTCACCGGGTTGCTGCGGGAGGCTGAGCCGAGGGCTCGACTCGATGCCATGGGGCCGGCGGCCGATCTGGTGCAGCGTTGGCGTGGGTCCTACGACGAGCTGATCGGACTGGTCGGGGATCAGCTCAGCGACGGGCGGCCGCTTCTTCGGGATCGGGCTCTGGGGCTGCTGCGGCGGTTGGGTGAGGGGGCTGGTCCGGCTGCTGACGGCGTACATGTCGCTTTGATCGGCACTGATCGGCGCGTGGCGGAAAGTCCCGACGCTGAGGAGAGCGTGGTCTGGATCAGGCGGTGGACGTCCGGGGAGCCTGCCGTCGGGGTGGCGCTCGCCTGTCTTGCCGGCACCGGCGATGAGCGTGCGCTGGCAATGCTGGAGTGGGTTTTGCGCAACGACGAGTTGGCACGCGATGTCGGGCAGTTCCTGGGTCCGTTCGGGGAGCGGGCCCGGCATCTGGCTCCCGTGGCCCTCGGGCGGCTCGATGAGCTGCGCGGGAAGAACAGGCGTGAGTTGCTGCACGGGCTGGCCCGGATCGATCCGGCTGCGGCAATTCCGTTGATCCTGGTGGAGCCGATGCGGGAGGACACGTTGCGGGTGCTCGCCTCGATCGGATCGCCGGCTGCCGAAGCGCTGCCCATGGTCCGGGGTGCGCTGACCTCGGCCGATCCGGCGACAGCGATGGCCGCCGCCGGGGCGGCGCATGCGCTCGGTGGTGACCCTGCCGAAACCGAAGCCGTTTATGACCGCTATCTCGGCGATCCGGTGTGGCAGGGGCGGGCCACCGAAGGCCTGGGTGAGCTGGGCGAGCACGCCACCGGCAGCGCTGAGAAGCTTCGGGGTCTGCTGGCGCGGTGGGATGACCTTGGTGCGGCCCGGGCGTTGTGGCTCGTGGCCGGGGATGCGAGCGGCCTGGATGTGCTCGAGCGGACGTGGCAGGTGAACCGGCGCGCCCGGCCGTATGTAGCCGAGACCTGGGCGTTGATGGGGACGGGCGCGGCGTCGGCTCGGCCGTTGGTGGAGGTCGAGGTGGCCGCGCGCCGCCGGCACAACGCGGATCCGACGGTGGTCGGTGCCGATGACATTCGCCGCGACGAGCAGCTTCTGCGGGCGTTGCGGAGGTGGTCAGACGCGAACGGGCACGGCTGAGGAGGTGCCCAGGACCTTGCCGGTGGGGTCGAGGGCGTCGACGGCTACGTATTCGGGGGTGCCGGGGAGGGTGAGTTCGGTTTCGAAGCCGGTTCGGGGGGCTTCGACGGACTGGTTGAGGGCGCCCGGCTGAGTGCCGCCTCGGGCTCGCCAGGTGGTGACGGTGGTGGCGCCGTTCCAGCTGGCGGTGATGATGACGGAGCCGGCTTCGGTTCGGACGCCCAGGGCGGGTTGGTCGAGCGGGGTGCCGGTCCAGGCTGCTTTGTAGGCGCGGTACGACTGGTTGTTGAGGGGGATGTGACCGTCGAGGCGGACTGTGCCGTCGGGGGCGTACTCCGTGAACCAGGGCATCTGGCCCCAGCCGATGAAGGAGCCGCCGTCGGGGAGTTCGCGGAAGCTGCCCTGGGTGGGCGCCAGCAGTTTCTGGGGGTGCAGGAATTCCTGAGCGAAGATGACCGTCTTCGCGCGTTCGTCGACCTTGAAGACCAGGCCGCGGGACTGCTCGTGGACCGTGGTGACGCCGGCGCCGTTGTCGAAGACGCTGTAGGTGCCGTCGCGGCGGCGGCGGAAGTCGTGCTGCCAGGCGAAGGCGGCTCGCTCGTCGACGGCGAAGTCGGACTTCTTGCCGCCGATGCGCCAGATCACGTCGCCGGAGGTGCGATTGATCTTGTAGGCCGTCCACGTGTGCCGGGACGAGATGATGATGTTGCCGTCCGTGTCGAGGCCGACCGAGTTGGCGTGGAAGTAGTCGTACGGGAGGTGCGCCGAGTCGCCGGTCGGCAGCGGGGCGTACGACTCGTCGAGGCCCACGTGCTCGCTCGCGTGCCACTCGAAGAGCCGTTTGCCGGTCCTGATGTCGATCTCCTGGATGACGCCGTCGTGCAGCACGCCGTCGGCCGGGCCGCCCAGCGACGTCAGGTCGTACGGGATCGGGTTGTAGACCCAGAACAGCGCGGTGCCCTCCGGCGTGATCACGAAGTCGTGCTGGTCGGCCTGTTCACTGCCGGACGCCCGGACCCGGGTGATCTCCCGGTAGGCGCTGTCGGCGATCACGAACTCGCCCTGCCCCACGCCCTGACCCCCGGTGCCGCCGATGGTCCCCTCCCACCAGGTCAGCACGGGCTTGTTCAGATATTGCTGCGCCTTGAAGTCGATGGCGACCGTTGCCGGGTCGGGCACCTTGCGGAACCAGACCGGCGAGCCCTTCTCGTCGACCATCAGCGGGCCCCACAGGCTCGTTCCCGACGCCGGGCTCAGAAAGACGCAGCCCGGCGTCGTGCCGGTCGCGGGCGTGGTGATCGTGACGTCGGGCAGCGCGCTCAGGTCGGGACGCGAGCGGTATTTCGGCGGCACGGCCTGCGGCGGAGTAGTTCCGGGGTTCGAGCCGTCGGTGTTGGCGATGGCGTAGCCCGCGCCACCGCCGGCAGCCGTCAGTACGACCGCGCCTCCGGCTCCCAGCAGGACGTTGCGGCGTGAGGTCATGCAATCGAGCTTGCCCAGCTCGCAACGGGCCTACCTGGGTGCCGGGTGGGAATTTGCTCGGAGGCCGGTGTAAATGTCGATCAGGCGGGCGGTGAGGACGTCCGGGTGGAACGCGCGCAGGTAGCGGTCGCGGGCGGCCGGGGCATAGCGGGCTGCTTCGGCGGCGGCGATCGGGAGAGCGGCGGCGAGGGCGGCCGGGTCCGGGGTCACGGCCCAGCCTGCGGCGGTGGCGGGTGCGTCCAGGCCGAGGAGGTAGGGGATGCCACCGACGTCGGTGCCGAGGACGGGACGGCCCGCCGACATCGCTTCGAGGATCACCGTGGGGAGGACGTCGTTCCAGGTGGGGACGGCTACTACCACGGCGGCGGCGTTGCGGGCGGCGGTCATGCCGGCGCGGTCGAGGGCGCCCAGGTACGTGACGTCGGTGCGCTCGGCGGCGGCCTGTTCGGCGAGGGGGCGGAGTTCGCCGTCGCCGGCGATGCGCAGGTGGCCGATGGAGGAGTCCGGGTGGCGGCGCCAGGCGTTGAGGAGGAGGTCGAGGCCCTTCTCGGGGGACAGGCGGGCGGCGTACAGAAATCCTGTTCCGAGCGGGGCGGGCTCACCCGGGTCCGGCAGGCCGTTGGGTTTGACCACGATGTGGTCGTCCGGGATGCCGTAATCCGTCAGGTGCGTGGCGATCCGGTCGGTAAGGGCGATGTAGCGGTCCACGGATTTCCAGGTCGGCCGGTGCACGGCGAGGGTGGTCGCCATCAGAGCGCTCTGGGCCGTCGAGCCGCGGTAGCACTTGTGCTGGATCGCCGGCCAGCCGAGCGCCTTACCCCGGCAGTCGAAGCAGTTGTGACCGTCGCGGAAGTACAGCCCCGAGGAGCAGACCTGACGGTAGTTGTGGACGGTCTGCACGACCGGCACGCCGTGCTTATGGGCCGTTTTGACAACCCAGGGCGACAGCAGTGGGTACGGGTTGTGCAGGTGAAACACATCCGGACGCTCGCGGGACAGCAGCTCGCCGAGATCGCGCTGGGCGGACCGGCCATAGATGGGGGAGAGCGGCAGCAGCGCCTTCTCCGTGAGCGGCAGGTCACCGATCGAGTCGGAGGCGCGCTGGAACGGCAGCACCTCGACACCCGCGGCGGTGAGCTGGGCTATCTCGGTGTCGACGATGACGTTCTCCCCGGAGGGGATCGCTTCCCGGTACCGATTGTGCGCAACGACGACCTTCACGGCGACAAACGCTACCGTTGAGGGCGTGCCTGAGTTGCCCGAGGTCGAGGCGCTCGCCGCGTACCTGCGGGAGCGTGCTGTCGGCCATACCGTGGAGCGCTTCGAGGTGTCCTCGTTCAGCGCGCTGAAGACGTATGACCCGGCGCCGAGCGCGGTGGCGGGTCTCAAGATCACCGACGCCGGCCGGCACGGGAAGTTCCTCGACGTGACGCTCGGGGACGACCTGCACCTCGTCGTGCATCTCGCGCGGGCCGGCTGGCTGCACTACCGGGACGCGTTCAAGTCGCCGGCGCCGTTGAAGCCGGGCAGCGGGCCGATCGCGGTGCGCGTACGCCTCGATGACGGGTCCGGTTTTGATCTGACCGAGGCCGGCACGCAGAAGTCGCTGGCGGCCTATCTGGTGCGTGACCCGGCGGAGGTGCCCGGCGTGGCGCGGCTCGGCCCGGACGCGCTCGCCGTCAGCCGCGACGAGTTCGCCGAGCGGATCCGGAGCCGCAAGGGCCAGATCAAGGGCGTACTCGTCGATCAGGAGGTGCTCGCCGGCATCGGCAACGCGTACTCCGATGAGATCCTGCATGTGGCCAGGATGTCGCCGTTCGCGCTCACGGGGAAACTGACCGACGAGCAGATCACCACGCTCTACGAGGCGACCCGGTCGGTCGAAACGGATGCCGTGACCCGGTCGGTCGGGCAGAAGGCCGCGGAGCTCAAGGGCGAGAAGCGGGCCGGGATGCGGGTGCATGCCCGCACGGGGCTGCCGTGTCCGGTATGCGGCGATACGGTGCGTGAGGTGTCGTTCGCTGACAAGAGCCTGCAGTACTGCCCTACCTGTCAGACCGGCGGCAAGCCACTGGCCGACCGGCGCCTGTCCAAACTGATCCGCTGAGTGATCCGAGCGCGCCGCGACGATCACGCTGCGTACACATTCGCCAAGCTCGGCCGAATGCGACCACAACGTCACCTTCTTCTAAGTCGTTCCATCGGTATAGTGGCCCGGTCCCACGGCTTCGTCCGCGACGCGCGAGGGGCCGGCGGCCCGCCGGAGACCCGGGGGTCGTGGCAGTGCGTAATGTTCTCGGTGTGGGCGGTACGTGATGCGGGAGGACACAGGCGAGGTGACCACAAGCCTCCATCGTCCGGCGTCCAGTACCAGCAACAGCCGGAGCGGCATGCCGTACGACAGCTTCGAGTGGCAGCAGGAGCCACCCCCGAGCAACGGGGTCGCGCGTTCGGCGTGGACCCGCTCGCACAAGCGCGTGTCCACCTGGCACCGGCCCTACACGCTTGTCCTGATCATTCTCGACCTCATCTCCACGGTGTTCGCGAGCTGGCTCGCCGTGTCCCTGATCGAGAAGTCCAACTCGGGTTTCCAGAACAGCGAGAAGATCTTCTACCTGGTCGCCTTTGTGGGCGTTCCGCTCGGCTGGCTGATCATTCTCTGGGGCAACGGCACCTACGACCGCCGTTACCTGGGGCTGGGCAGCGAGGAGTTCAAACGGGTCGTCCGCGCGTTCGTGACGCTCGTGGCCGTGGTGTCGCTGCTGGCGTTCGGCACCAAGACCGAGCTCTCCCGGGTCACGATCGCCTACGTCTCGATCACCGCCCTGGTCTTCATCCTCTTCGGCCGGTATTCGGCACGCCAGGTCCTGCACGTCGCCCGTAAGAAGACCGGTCACGGCGCGCACCGGATGGTCCTGGTCGGCACGCTGCCCGAGGCGCTCGAGGTCTACACCGCGGTCACCCGCAGCCCTGCCGCCGGCCTCATCCCGGTCGCCATCCACATCACCGACGGATACGCCGCGGCACGGGGCATCGAAACCCCCGTGCCCGTCTACGCGAGCCGCGACGTCCTCGGCCTGGTCCGCGAGGTCGGCGCCGACACGATCGCGGTCTGCGGCTCGGCCAGCTCGGAGCCCGGCGAGCTGCGCCGCCTGGCGTGGCAGCTCGAGGGCACCGGTGTCGACCTGGTGGTCGCGCCGCAGCTCACCGACATCGCCGGCCCCCGCGTGCACATCCGCCCGATCGAGGGCCTGCCGCTGCTGCACGTCGAGGAGCCGACCCTCTCCGGCCCCGGATGGCTCACCAAGAACCTGATCGACCGGGTGGTCGCCTTCTTCGGCCTGGTCGCGCTGAGCCCGGTGCTGGCCGTGATCGCCATCGGCATCCGGCTCTCCGACCCCGGCCCGGTCTTCTTCCGCCAGCCCCGCGTCGGCCACGAGGGCCGCACGTTCCGGGTGTGGAAATTCCGGACCATGTATGTCGACGCCGAGGAGCGCAAGGCCAGCCTGGAGGAGCTCAACGACTCCGACGGCATGCTCTTCAAGATGAAGGACGACCCCCGCATCTTCAAGTTCGGCAACAAGCTGCGGGGCACGTCCCTGGACGAGCTCCCCCAGCTGATCAACGTGCTCAAGGGCGAGATGTCCCTGGTCGGCCCGCGACCGCTGCCCGCCGACGACGGCGATTACCTCGGTGACGTGCGGCGCCGGCTGCTCGTGCGCCCCGGCATCACCGGCCTCTGGCAGGTCTCCGGCCGCTCGGACCTCTCCTGGGACGAGTCGGTGCGGCTCGACCTCTACTACGTCGACAACTGGTCGCTCACCTACGACCTGGGCATCCTCTGGCGCACGATCTGGGTCGTCCTCAAGCGCAAGGGCGCCTACTGAGCCCGTTTCACAAGGCCCACCAGCAGTAGAGATGGCTCTCACCGCCATCTCGGGCCAGTGCGGCGAGATCTCTGAGAAAGCCGGCCAGGCCGTCGGGGTCGGTGCCTTCCAACTCTTCCGTACGCGACCAGTGCGCGGCCGTCTCCACCAGGCGCGCGTCGTCCGCCGCCACCAGGGCATCGCGCAACCGGTCAGTGACCGCGACGACGTGTGACTCGGGGCTCGCCTCCGGGTCACTGACCAGATCGCCCTGACGCGGGCCCTCGATCACCTCGTCGTAGGACAGCCCGGTGAGCAGGGATTCGAGCGTGCCGAGGTTGACCACCGGGTCGAGGTTCTTCGACTCGAGCGTCGGCAGACCGGCCGCGATCGGCCCCTCGGCGAGCCCGGCCAGCGCGGCCCGGTCGTCGGGGGCGGTGAAGTAATCGGTGATGGGCATGCCGAGATGCTCCCACCGGGGTCCGACAAAATCGGGCGGGCATGGTGTTTCGGCGCGTCACCAGTCAGGATCTCTGCGTGGCCGGACAAGTCGGAAGTGTGCTCGCGGTTGTTGCCGTGCTCGCCGCGCTGGCGGGTGCCGTGGTCGCGGTGCTCCGGCTGCGGGCCCGGCGCGGGGTGGCTACGGCGGGGCAGCGGGCCACGTATGACGTGCTGCACTCCGCGTCGCTGGCCGCGGACCCACTACGTACGGGATTAACTGCTGCCTCGGCCGGAAAGGCCGCACGTCATCTCCGCCGGCTGGTCGGCGCCCCTGGTCTTTCCGTGGCGGACGCCGACCGCTGCCTCGCGTTCGACGGGCGTGGCAGCCATCACAGCGACCAGTTCGTGGCGGCGACGCGGCGGGTCGTCACGACCAACCGCTCGATCGTCCTGGGCGCCGGGGACCTGCCCTGCGACAGGGTCGACTGCATCGTGCGGGGAGCCGTGATCGCGCCGCTGACCGGTGCCGACGGGCAGGCGCTCGGGGCCCTGATCGCGGTCGCCGACGATCATCCGGCGCCCGGGCTCGTGCAGGCCACCATGGAGACCGCGCGCTGGGCCGGGTCGCAGCTGGCGCTCGCCGAGCTGGACTCCTCCCGCGAGCGGCTGGCCCGGGCCGAGGTTCGCGCCCTGAGGGCCCAGATCAGCCCGCATTTCATCTACAACGCGCTGACGGCGATCGCCTCGTTCGTGCGTACCGATCCGGAGCGGGCCCGGGAGTTGATCCTGGAGTTCGCGGAGTTCACCCGCTACTCGTTCCGCGCGCACGGCGACTTCACCACCCTGGCCGAGGAGCTTCGCTCCATCGACCGCTATCTCACCATCGAGCGGGCCCGGTTCGGCGACCGCCTGCAGGTACGCCTGCAGATCGCACCCGAGGTCCTCCCCGTCGGGCTGCCGTTCCTGTGTCTGCAGCCGCTCGTGGAGAACGCCGTGCGTCACGGGCTGTCCCCCAAGCCGGGCGTCGGTATGGTGAGCATCGAGGCCCGGGACGCGGGTGCCGAATGCCACATAACGGTCGAGGACGACGGGGTCGGCATGGACCCGGCGGCGCTGGCCGAGGGGATCGCGGAGGCTGCCAACGGCCGCGACGACGAGGCCGGACGCCATGTCGGGCTCTCCAACGTGGACGAGCGGCTACGCACGGTCTTCGGTGAACGCTTCGGCCTGGTTGTGGAGACAGCGCCCGGAGCGGGGACGAAAGTGAGCATGCGCGTGCCCAAATTCCACCCGGGAGTCCGAGCGTGAGTCTGGTAGTGCTGGCTGTGGACGACGAGCCGCCCGCCCTCGACGAGTTGGCGTATCTTCTCAACGCCGACAAGCGGGTGGCGTACGTGCATCGGGCGGGGGACGCCACCGAGGCCCTGCGCGTGCTGCGTGACACCGAGGTCGACGCCGTCTTCCTCGACATCCGCATGCCCGGGCTCGACGGCATGGAGCTCGCCCGGATCCTGCGCCGCTTCGCGCGCCCGCCCGCGATCGTGTTCGTCACCGCCTACGACGACGGCGCGGTGGACGCCTTCGACCTGGGCGTCACGGATTATGTGCGCAAGCCGGTGCGGGCCGAGCGGCTGGGTGAGTCGCTGCGCCGGGTGGCGGGGCTGCAGCTGCCCGCGGCTCCGGCCCAGGTCACGCGCGAGGACGAGCCGAGCATTCCGGTCGAACTGGCCGGCACCACCAAGCTGTTGCCACGATCATCGGTACGGTGGGTGGAAGCGCAGGGCGATTATGCGCGGCTGCACACCTCAGACGCCTCCCATCTCGTACGCGTATCGCTGGCCACTCTCGCCGAACGCTGGGCCGACGCGGGCTTCGTACGTATCCACAGGTCCTATCTTGTGCAGTTACGCCTGGTCAGAGAGTTGCGCCTCACTCAGTCGGGGTATGTCGTGAGCATCGACGGCACGGAGTTGCCGGTCAGCCGGCGGCATACGCGCGAGCTCAAGGACAAGCTGATCCGGGCCGTGAAGAACGACTGGAGTCGCTGAGATACGCCGCTGATACGCAGCGTTATCCACAGAAACATTGCACTATCCCCAGGGTTATCCACAGGCTGCCGATCTTCACAAGTTATCCACAACTCAGCCCCACCTCCTGCACTCCGACTCAATAAGCTGCTCCCCGCAGCAGGGTCGGCGCGCCACGGGGGCACACCGGCCTTGCCGCAGCTCGGCATGATGCCGGGCAAGGTTGGGGGGTTGGGATGAACGTGCACAAGGTGCTGGTGGTCGAGGACGAGCGGGCGATCGCCGACGCGGTCGTCGCCCGGCTGAGGGCCGAGGGCTTCATGGTCGAGGTGGCCGTCGACGGACCCGGTGCGGTCGAGGCGGCCCGGCGGGTCCAGCCCGACGCGATCGTGCTCGACGTGATGCTGCCGGGCTTCGACGGGCTCGAGGTCTGCCGCCGCGTCCAGGCCGAACGCCCCGTGCCGGTCCTGATGCTGACCGCCCGCGACGACGAGACCGACCTGCTCGTCGGGCTCGCGGTCGGCGCCGACGACTACCTGACCAAGCCGTTCTCGATGCGCGAGCTGACCGCCCGGGTGCACGCGTTGCTGCGCCGGGTCACCCGCAACGCGGCACCGGCCGGGCCACCACCGCTGCGCTTCGGCGACCTGGAGATCAACCTCACCGAGCGCCGGGTCCAGCGGGCCGGGGTCGAGGCGCACCTCACGCCGACCGAGTTCGACCTGCTCGCGCATCTGGCCGCGCATCCCCGCGCGGTGCTGCCCCGGGAGCGGCTGCTCGCCGAGATCTGGGGGTGGGCCGACGCGTCCGGGACGCGTACGGTCGACAGCCACATCAAGGGTCTGCGCCGCAAGCTCGGCGCCGACCTGATCCGCACGGTCCACGGCGTCGGGTACGCCCTCGAGGTCGCCCGATGATGGCGCTCGTGCGCCGGGTCGCCACGCCGATGTTCGGCTGGCTGCCGCGGCCGCTCGACCCGGTCCGCTCGATCAAGGCGAAACTCTCCGGCGCGCTCGGATTCGCCGGCGGGGTCGGTCTGCTCATCTTCTGGTGGAGCCTCGACTGGGTCCGCATCGACGTGATGTGGTTCGCGGTCGCGGTCGCGCTCGGGCTGGTGACGCTGCAGGTCATGGCGCACGGGGCGACCGTGCCGCTCCGGGAGATGACGATCGCCGCCAAGGCGATGGCCCGCGGCGACTACACCCGCCGCGTCCGCGCCACCTCGAAGGACGAGGTCGGCGAGCTGGCCCAGGCGTTCAACCAGATGGCTGCCGACCTGGCCGCCGCCGACCGGCAGCGGCGCGAGCTGATCGCGAACGTGTCGCACGAGTTGCGTACGCCCATCACGGCCCTTCGTGGTGTGCTCGAAAACATCGTCGACGGTGTCTCGCAGGCCGAGCCCGAGACCATGCGGGTCGCGCTGACCCAGACCGAGCGTCTCGGGCGGCTGGTCGCCGAGTTGCTCGACCTCTCCCGCCTGGACGCCGGCGTTGTCCCGCTGACCAGGACCGCGATCGACGTGCGCGGGTTCCTCGAGGACGCGGTCAGCGAGGCCAAGGTGACGGCCGAGGGCGCCGGGCACGACGTGCGGTTCGAGGTAGCCGCCCCCGAGATCCGCCTGTCCGCCGACCGCGAACGGCTCTGCCAGGTTTTCGCCAACCTCCTCGACAACGCGGCCCGGCACAGCCCGCCCGGCGGCACCGTCCACGTCCGGGCCGAACGCCACGACGACCACGTCCTCATCGCCGTCATCGACGAGGGCGACGGCATCCCGCCCGCCGAACGCGAACGGGTCTTCGAACGCTTCACCCGCGGCGAACGGGCCCGCGACGGCGGCACCGGCCTCGGCCTCGCCATCGCGCACTGGGTCGTCCAGCTGCATCACGGCACGATCGCCGTCGTCGAACCAGCCCACACCACCGGCTGCCACATCCACGTGACCCTGCCCCTCGAAGCGCCCGACCGTACGGGGAGATGAGCCATGCCCATTACCGCTCCGCAATCGCCACTGCCGCCGCCGGCCGCCGCCAGAGCACCCGGTGCTCCCGGGCCCATTCCGCTGTCGCCGATCGCCCCGCTGCACGGACCCTGGCCCGACCTCTCACTCTGGGGCCGGCGTTGGCAGGGCCCGCGCCGGCCCGCCTCCCCGGCTGCCACCTGGGCAGTGCTGGCAGCCTCCGCGGTCGCGGCGCTCAGCATCCCGCTCAACGAGGCGGGCATCGGCTGGTTCATCGCCGCTGTCGCCGGCGTCATCGCGCTGATCGTCGCCCGCGCGGTGCCTGACAGGATCTCCGCCGAGGGTCCGTCCCCGCTCGTCGCATGGCGGCCGCCCAGTCTCGGCAGGGCGCGTTTCGGCTGGTCAGCCGCGACCGTGGCACTGCTCGCGGTGGGCACGTTCCGCGCCGCCGGCTGGCTCTTCCTGCTCTGCCTCGCCACCGCGCTGCTGACCGGCGCCCTGGCCGTGGCCGGCGGACGTTCGGCCCGCGGCATGGCCACCGCCGCGTTCATGGCACCCTTCGCCGGGTTCCGCGCGCTGCCCTGGTTCCGCCACGGCATGAAAGCCGCCCGGCGCAACGGCACCCAGCTCCGCCTCGCCGCCACCATCGGCGTCTCCGTGGTGCTGCTGCTGGTCTTCGGCGCGCTCTTCGCCTCCGCCGACGCGGCCTTCGCCGGCATCGTCGAAGCCGCGATCCCCGACCTCGACGCCGGCACGGTCTTCCTCTGGATCTTCCTCTTCATCGTGGCGGCCCTCATCCTGGGCGGCGCCGCCTACCTGCGCGCCGCACCCCCCGACCTCACCGGCCTGGACAACGCCGGCCCCCGCCGGGTGGCCCGCCTCGAATGGGCGATCCCGCTGACCCTGCTCGTCCTGCTCTTCACGATGTTCGTCGGCGTTCAGCTGACCGTCCTCTTCGGAAACTCCCAGCACGTCCTCGAAACCGACAACCTCACCTACGCCGACTACGCCCGCGGCGGCTTCTGGCAACTCCTCGTCGTCACCGGCCTCACCCTGCTCGTTCTGGCAGCCGCAGTCCGCTGGGCCCCCCGCGACACCCCCACCGACCGCACCCTCATCCGCGTCATCCTCGGCGCCCTGGCCCTGCTCAGCCTCGTCATCGTCGGCTCCGCCCTGCACCGCATGGACCTCTACGCCGACACGTACGGCCTCACCCGCCTGCGCCTGCTGGTCCCCCTCTGCGAAGCCTGGCTCGGCGTGGTCTACCTCCTCATCCTCGGCGCCGGCATCCGCCTCAAAGCCCCCTGGCTCCCCAACGCCATCGTCGCCGCCGGCGTCCTCGCCCTCCTCGGCCTGGCCGTCGCCAACCCCGACAACCTCATCGCCGACCGCAACATCACCCGCTACGAACAAACCCACCGCATCGACACCTACTACCTCTCCACCCTCTCTCCGGACGCGGTCCCGGCCCTCAACCGCCTCGCCCCCACCGACCGGGACTGCGCCCTCACGCCGATCGCCCTGGACCTGGAGAACAACCGCGACGACTGGCGAACCTTCAACCTCGCCCGCCAGAAGGCCCGTTCCCTCCTCGCAGCCAACCCCGCGAACTGGTCAACCACGCCGTGCCCGGACTACTACGGCCGCTGACCGCGCTGTCCCGGCCGCTGTGAAGTGGGAACTCCTGGTTTCGTAGCAGCGGGCCAGGCGCCGGCACCCGGGGGTGATCCACTGCAGGCACCGGCAGGCCGGACAGTCGTAGCCCTTGTCGTCGTGCAGCTCACCGGGCGACGACAGCTGGATCGGTGTAAATCGTGGCGGAGTCGCTGAATGGCGCCAGTCTGTCCCCATTGGGGACGACAAGCGACCCGTTTCCTACCACCCCTGTGTGGGCCCGCGAGGCGGGTCGCGGTCATCGTTTCGGCAGGTCAAGACGTTGCGGCACAGGCTGAGTGGGCTTTGTCGGTCAATGGGTACGACTCCATGCGCGGTTCGGTGGACCGGAGAATTGGCTCCGGTACATCGCGATGCGGTTCAGCGGGCGGACGACCCAACCGGGCCGGAGCCGTTGTGTCGCTCGCCCCGATGGGAGACCGACGTGAGCACACTGCCGACCGGGCCGGAGCCAACGCCGAAGCCGGCACCGGATCACCATTCCGCTGTTGCCAGGGCGGCCCTCGTGACCGGGGGGAGATTCTCAATCGCGATTGCGGGAGTTCTCGGGGCCGCCGGCATGTGGGGGCTCGGTGACCGGACGGTTCTCTATGCGCTGGTCGCGCTCTGTGTGATCGCCGCGCTGACGATGTTCACCGCGGCTTTCGATGGTTCAGTCCAGATCGCGGCGGTCATGGCGGGCAGTCGCTGGGACCGGGGTGGAGTTTCCGGGGCTTCGGGGGCTTGACTTTGGGGGGAGGGTGGCGAGACTGCCGGGCATGGGTGATGTGCCGGGGCGGGTGGTTCGGACTCGGGTGGTGCTGGGGGAGGCTGCTGGGCGGCGGCCGGGGGCTGACAGTGCTCGGGTGGAGCTTGCTGAGCAGACCGATATTGGTGAGGCGCTGGTCAAGGGGCTGGTTCGGGCTCAGTTGGCGTTGGCGGTCCGGTTGAGTCTTGTGGTGGTGGCGGGGTTGGGGGCGTTGCCGTTGTTGTTCGCGGTGGCGCCGGTTGTGGGGCGGGTGGAGGTTGCGGGGGTTAATTTGCCGTGGGTTCTGCTGGGGTTTTTGGCTTTTCCGTTTTTGGTGCTGGTCGGGTGGGCGTATGTGCGGTGGGCTGAGCGGAACGAGCAGGATTTCACCGCTGTGATTCGCGGGCCTGAGGCGTGAATCCGTACGTGGTTCCGGGGCTGGTTGCCGTTGTTCTGATCACGGTGGGGATCGGGGTCTACGGGCTTCGGTTTGCGCGGACGACGTCGGATTTTCTCGTGGCCTCGCGGTCGGTCAGTCCGGCTTGGAATGCGGCGGCGATCAGTGGCGAGTATCTTTCGGCGGCTTCGTTCCTCGGGGTGGCCGGGCTGGTTCTGCGGTACGGCGTGGACGTGTTGTGGTATCCGGTCGGGTTCGCGGCGGGGTATCTCGCGCTGCTGCTCTTTGTCGCTGCGCCGTTGCGGCGGTCGGGGGCGTTCACGCTGCCCGACTTCTGTGAGGTGCGGCTGCGGTCCGGGTTTCTGCGCCGGCTGGCCACGGTTTTTGTGGTTTTCATCGGGTGCCTCTACCTCGTGCCGCAGTTGCAGGGGGCGGGGCTGACGTTCACCACGGTGACCGGGGGGCGGTACGAGTGGGGGGCGCTGCTCGTCGGCCTCGTTGTCACGGCGAATGTGGCACTGGGCGGGATGCGGGCCATCACCTTTGTGCAGGCGTTTCAGTATTGGCTCAAGTTGACCGCTCTGGCCGTACCTGTCGTCTTTTTGTTGTTGCACTGGCAGGCGGATGGGCGACCGGCTGTCACCCCGCCTGCCGGCCCCGCGTTTTCGTCCGCGACCACCGTGGTGGTGCAGCAGGATGCGGTTCTCGATGACAACAGAACCGTCCACAAGGGCGACGAGCTGACTTTCGCGGCGGGGGATCCGGTGCCGCAGGTGAGTTCTGTGGACCGCAATGATGGGCTGGGCTGGCTGTTACCGGGTGGGAATGCCAGCCTGTTCTCCACGTATTCGCTGATTCTGGCGACGTTTCTCGGCACCATGGGGCTGCCGCACGTGCTGGTCCGGTTCTATACGAACCCTGACGGGGCTTCCGCGCGCCGCACGACGCTTGTTGTGCTTGCCATGGTGGGCGCTTTTTATCTGCTGCCGACCCTTTACGGCGTGCTCGGGCGGGTTTATACGCCGCAGCTGCTGATGACCGGGCAGACCGATGCGGTGGTGTTGCTGCTGCCGGAAGCCGCGCTCGGGAGTGGGCATCTCGGGCAATTGCTCGGTGCGCTGGTGACCGCCGGGGCGCTCGCGGCGTTCCTCTCCACCTCGTCGGGGCTGCTCACCAGCGTGGCCGGGGTGGTCTTCACGGACGTTCTGCACTCGACTCACAAAACCGTACGCGATTTCCGCCTCGCCACCGTACTGGCCGCGATTGTGCCGATGACGCTGTCGTTGTATGTGGCGAACATGGATGTGTCGCGCGTGGTGGGGCTCGCTTTCGCGGTGGCGGCGTCGAGTTTCTGCCCGTTGCTGGTGCTCGGGATCTGGTGGCGGGGGCTGACCGATGTGGGGGCGGCGGCCGGAATTGTCGCGGGGGGTGGTGCGGCGATGGCGGCGGTGCTGGTCACGGTTATGGGGCCGCCGTTGCACGGGTGGTTCGCCCAGTTGGTGGAGCAGCCTGCCGCGTGGACGGTGCCGCTCGCATTCGTGGTCATGGTGGTCGGGTCGCTGCTGACCAAGCGCAGGATTCCCGCGGATATCGGCGCGACGATGCTCCGGCTGCATGCCCCGGAATCGCTGCGGTTGCCAGGTTAAATATCTTTAAGGTTAGTTTCCTGAACCCCTTGATACCCGTGCTCCGTACCAATGCGCGAACCCCGAGGCGCGAAGGAGCGGCGGCATGAAACGCAGGACCAGCAGCTGGAGCAGGACGTCCGGGCGTACCCGCAAGGTGTTGATCGGTATTACCGCCGCGGCCCTCGCGGGTGGCGCGTTCGCGATCAGCACGGGCGTCAGCAGTGCCGGCGAGAACTGCAACGGCCTGGACACCGCGCTGCAGAACAACCTGAGTTTCATCGCCGACCAGAAGGCGAATCCGGATGCGCTCTCCGACGCCCGGATCGCCAATCGCCAGGCCGTCGTCGACCTGATCAACCAGCGCCGGGTCGTCGCGGGCTGCACCGGGAACGTCCAAGCGGTGGCACCCCCGGTAAAAGCGCCGACAGCGGCCCCCACAAAAACTACGAAAGCCCCCACGAAAGCCCCCACGAAAGCCCCGACCAAGGCCCCGGCGGAAAACACGGGCGCCGGCGACGTCGTTTGCAAGGGCAGCACCGTCACGCTTTCCGGCGAAGCGGGAGCACCGGCCGCGTCCAGCGGCACCTTCCCGATCGGCACCACACTCCGGGTCACCAACCTGGACAACAACAAGAGCATCACCGTGAAGGTCGCCACCCCCTCCGGAAGTTGCGTCCTGCTCAATGACGCAGCCTTCGAGCAAGTTCGCGAATCCGGCAAATTCCTCATTCGACGCGCTGTGATCGAACGAATCGGCTGAGTAGACAAACCGAGGTCACGGGGTATCCCGCCGGGGTAACCAACCGTTAAGTTCGGGGGCATGACCGTCCCCGAACAGCGCAGGAGCCCCGATCCGGCGCTCGCCCTGCGCGGGCTGGTCAAGCAATTCGAGGCAAAAGTCGCGGTTGCCGGAATAGATCTGGATGTGCCCGCGGGTTCGTTTTTCGGCCTGCTGGGCCCGAACGGCGCGGGCAAGACCACGACCCTCTCCATGGCGGTCGGCCTGCTGCGGCCCGATCTCGGTCAGGCCCGGATCCTCGGGTACGACGTTTGGGCCGACCCGATCGCCGCGAAGTCGAGAATCGGCGTGCTCCCCGACGGCGTACGCCTCTTCGATCGGCTGACCGGCACCGAGCTGCTCGCGTACCAGGGCCTGCTGCGCGGGATGGACCCGACGGTGGTCGACCAGCGCAGCGTCGAGTTGATGGACGTGCTGCAGCTCGGTGCGGGTAACCGGACCCTCGTGGTCGACTACTCGGCCGGCATGAAGAAGAAGATCGGGCTGGCCTGCGCGCTGCTGCACGCCCCGCGGCTGCTCGTGCTGGACGAGCCGTTCGAGGCGGTCGACCCGGTGTCGGCGGCGCTGATCCGCGGGATCCTGCAGCGGTATGTCGCGGGCGGCGGCACCGTCGTCTTCTCCAGCCATGTGATGACGGTGGTCGAGCGGCTCTGCAGCCACGTGGCGATCATGGCGGACGGGCGGATCCGGGTACGGGGCACGCTCGACGAGGTGCGCGGCGACCGGTCGCTCGAGGACGTGTTCGTCGAGGTCGTCGGTGGGCGTACGGCAACCGGCTCGGAGCTTTCGTGGCTGTGAGCGCGCGTTACTTCGTACGTCTCAAGCTCCGCCTTCTCGCCAACGGCCTGCGCGGGCGCACCCAGCGGGTGGCCCTCTTCGTGATCGGCGCCGTGATGGCAGCAGCGGCCGCGGTCTCCGGGTACGCCCTGTTCAGCGTCATCGGCGTGCTCGGCGAGCAACGGGCCGCCGAGGTCGTGTTCCCGCTGGCGGGCAGCGCCGTCGTCCTGGGCTGGCTGTTCCTGCCGTTGATCATCTTCGGGGTGGACGAGTCGCTGGATCCCGCCCGGTTCGCCCTGCTCCCCCTGCGCCACGTGACGCTGGTCCGGGGCCTGTTCGCGGCCTCGCTGGTCGGCGTGCCGGCGATCGCCACGTTCGCGGCCACGCTGGGCATGGTCCACGCCGCGGCGATGCTGGGCGGCTTCTTCGCGGCAACGGTCGAGCTCGTCGGCCTGATCGGCGGGATCCTGCTCTGCGCCGCGCTGAGCCGCGCCGTGACCAGCGCATTCGCGACCGCGTTGCGCAGCCGGCGGTCCCGGGACCTGGCCACCGTGGCGCTCGCCGGTAGCGCTGCCCTGCTCGGCCCGCTACAGCTCGGACTGCGTTCGGCGATCGAACGGGCCGACTGGCAGGGCATCGGGCATGTGGTCGATGTGCTCGCGTGGACGCCGCTCGGGGCGCCGTACAGCATGGGCCTCGATGTCGCGACGGGCCGGCTGTGGGCCGTACCCATCAAGATTGTGGTTGTTGCCGCGACCATCGCGCTTTTGCTGTGGTGGTGGTCGGGCTCGCTGGAGAAAGCGATGCTCGGGGCGAAGAGCGGGTCCCGGGAGCGGACCGCGTCCCAGCTCACGCCCGTCGCCCAGCTCGTGCCGCGCTGGCTGCCACGCAACCGGTTCGGTGCGCTGGCGGGCCGCGAGATGCGCTACTGGTGGCGCGAGACGCGGCGGCGCGCGACCCTCATCTCGTTCGTCGCCGTCGCCCTCTTCCTGCCCGTCCTGGTCGCGGTCAGCGGTGGACCCGCCGGCGCCTCCGGGGCCGTGCTGGTGTTCGTGGCCGCCCTCGCCGCGGTCAGCCTGACCAACCAGTTCGGCTTCGAGGGCAGCGCCTACGCGGCCAACGTCGTGGCCGGGGTTCCGGGGCGGGTCGAGCTGGCCGCCCGAGCGACGGGCCTGTCTGTGTACGTCCTCCCGCCCCTGCTGGTGATCTCGGTGATCGCAAGCGTCGTGCCGGGCCGGGGCGCGGCGGCTCCCGCCCTGATCGGGACGGTGCTCGCGGCGTACGGCGTGGCCCTCGCGGTGGCCATGCCGATCTCCGTCCGGGCCGCCTACGCCCTGCCCGACTCCACCAGCCCGTTCGCCATGTCCTCGGGCGGCGGCACGGCGAAGGGCCTGCTCAGCTTTGCCGCCCTGATCGGCGCGACGATCGCCACCGCACCGCTGCAGATCGGCGCGTGGCTGCTCGGTGACGTGTGGCTGTGGATCGGACTGCCGGTCGGGATCGCGTACGGTGCCGGCGGCTTAGTCCTCGGTCTGCGCCTTGCCGCCCCGATGCTGGACGACCGCATGCCCGAGCTCCTGGCCACGGTCAGCGCGGGCAGTCAGTAAACGGTCCCCATGGCCACGCGCACCTCCTGCAGCGTCTGATCCGCCAGCTCGTTCGCGCGGGCGTTCCCGCGACGCAGCAGATCACGGACAAAACCGAGATCCTGTGCGTACGCCGCCCGCCGCTCCCGCATCGGCGCCAGGAACTCGTTCACCGCCTCCGTGACGGTCCGCTTCAACGCCGCCGACCCCGCGTCCTCGATCTCCGCCGCCACCTCGTCCGGCTCCCTGTCCAGGCACAACGCGGCAAGCTGCACGAGCCCGGACACTCCTGGCCGGCGTTCCGGGTCGTAGCTGATCTTCCGGTCGGAGTCCGTGGTGGCGCTCCTGATCAGCCGGGCGGTCTCGTCGGGGGTCGAGGAGAGCGCGATCGCGTTGCCGCGGCTCTTGCTCATCTTCCTGCCGTCCGTGCCGGGCAGCACGGGCGCAATGCTGAGCAGTCCCTCGGGCACCGGAAAGACCGGGCCGTAACGCTCGTTGAAACGCCGGGCCACCGTCCGGGTCACCTCGATGTGCGGCATCTGGTCCTGCCCGACCGGCACGAGGTTGCCCTTGCAGAACAGGATGTCGGCGGCCTGATGCACCGGGTAGGTGAACATCAGCCCGCTCACCGAGCTCTGCCGCGAGTGCTGGATCTCGTCCTTCACCGTCGGGTTGCGCTGCAGCTCGGGGACGCTGACCAGGCTCAGGAACGGCAGCAGCAGCTGGTTGAGCGCGGGCACGGCGCTGTGCGTGAAGATGGTCGTCGCGTCGGGATCCAGCCCCGCGGCGAGGTAGTCCAGGAGCAGCCCGTCGACGGTTTCGCCGAGGCGCTCGGCCACGTCGCGGTCGGTCAGCACCTGGTAGTCCGCCACGATCACGATCATGTCGACGCCGCGGCGCTGTAGTCGTACCCGATTGCGCAGGGTCCCGAAGTAATGGCCGAGGTGCAGCGGGCCGGTCGGGCGGTCCCCGGTGAGCACCCGGAAGTCCTGCGGTGCGGCTTCGATCCGGTCTTCGAGCGAGTTCATCGTGTCTCCTTCAGGGTGGTGGACAGCCCTGGGGAAACCAGGGCCGGGGACGGCCCTGAAGAAACGAAAAAGGGCCGTCCGATGGGACGGCCCGAGCGCGCGGGTTGGTATCCGTCCCTAGGACGGACGCCAGCTCTGCACACACGCGCTCATGACGGCCAGCTTACCCGGGTTTGGCCGGCATGACCGACGGTTAACTGAGTCCAATGACGACGGACGGGCCCGAGCAGTACGACCGCATCGGCCGGATCTCTCATGCGCGGCCTGTTCGCGAATCTTGCCGTCGCGCGGACCGTCGATCTGGCGATCGCACCGGCGTGGATCGCCCTCGCCGCCGCATTCGTGCTGCTGCGGCGGCAGAATGTTTCCCGTGAAACCTGAAAACGGCGGGCACATCCACTCCACCGACCCGTTCGCCACTCCGGAGCAGGACAAGTCGGCCGTGCGTCGGCTCCGGGGGCGGCTGGCCGCGCCCGTCACGCTGTGGACCGCGCCTGGGCCGGCCGGGCTGACCGTGTCGTCGATGCTCGTCGCTGACGGGGATCCCGGGCGGGTGCTGGGGTTGGTCGATGAGGAGAGCGACTTCTGGGACGCCGTATCGGTTGCGCGGCGCTTCGCGGTGACCCCGCTCGGGCCCGATGACCAGCAGCTGGCCGACAAGTTCGCCGGGCTGATGCCGGCGCCGGGCGGATTGTTCGCAGCCGGGGACTGGGTGGAGACCGAGTTCGGGCCGGTGCCGCGCGATGCCGGGAGCTGGGCGGGGTGCCGGCTCGATGCCGAACGGGAGTACGGGTGGGCGCTGCTGGTCGAGGCGACCGTTGAGCGGGTCGTGATCGGGGACGCTGCTGGCGTACCACTTCTGCACTTTCGTGGGCGTTACCGCTCGCTCGACCGGTAAGCGCAAGCCGTCCGCCGCTCGGCGCAACCGTCGACCAACGGTCCGTGACGGCCTCCTCACCTTCGTACGGTGCCGGTGATACCCCTCATCCGGCCCCACGAAGGTGGTGACGACGTGACAACCGAAGCGACATCCAGCGAAAAATATCTCGAGGTACAACGTTCCGCGGAATTCGCAGGGCTACGCCGCAAGCTGCGCAACTTCGTCTTCCCGATGACGATCGCGTTCTTCCTCTGGTACGCGCTCTACGTCCTGCTCTCGGCATATGCCCGCGGGTTCATGTCGGTCAAGATCGTCGGCCACATCAACATCGCGCTGCTCTTCGGCCTGCTGCAGTTCCTGACGACGTTCCTGATCGCCTGGTACTACTCGCGGTACGCCGCCAGGGAGCTGGACCCGACCGCCGACAAGATCAAGGCCGAGCTCGACGAGGCGGCCCACTGATGCTGAACATCGTCGCGGCCGAGTCCGCATCCAGCCGTCCCCTCACGATCACGCTCTTCCTGATCTTCGTCGCCATCACGCTGGCGATCACCATCTGGGCCAGCCGGCAGACGAAGACGGCCACCGACTTCTACGCCGGCGGCCGCCAGTTCACCGGGTTCCAGAACGGCCTCGCGATCGGCGGCGACTACATGTCGGCTGCTTCGTTCCTGGGCATCGCCGGGCTCATCGCGCTCTACGGCTACGACGGCTTCCTCTACTCCATCGGCTTCCTGGTGGCATGGCTCGTCGCGCTGCTGCTGGTCGCGGAGTTCCTGCGGAACTCGGGCCGCTACACGATGGCCGACGTGCTGGCGTTCCGGATGCGTCAGCGCCCCGTGCGTACGGCTGCCTCGGTCTCGACGATCGTGGTTTCGATCTTCTACCTGATCGCGCAGATGGTCGGCGCCGGCGCGCTCGTGTCCCTGCTGCTCGGTATCAAGCCCGGCACGACGTTCCTGGGCATGGACGCCGACACCGCCAAGGTCGCCACGATCATCCTGGTCGGCGCGCTGATGATCGTCTACGTGGTCGTCGGTGGCATGAAGGGCACCACCTACGTCCAGATCGTCAAGGCGTTCCTGCTGATGACCGGCGCACTGGTGATGACGATCCTGGTGCTGGCGCACTACAAGTTCAACCTCTCCACCCTGCTCGGCGACGCCGCGGCGCAGTCCGGCAAGGGGGAGGCTTTCCTGGAACCGGGGCTCCGGTACGGCGTCGAGTCGGCCAGCGGGTCCGCCACGTTCTACAGCAAGATGGACCTGCTCTCGCTGGGCATCGCGCTGGTCCTGGGCACGGCCGGTCTGCCGCACATCCTGACCCGCTTCTACACCGTCCCGACGGCTCGGGTCGCCCGCAAGAGCGTGCTCTGGGCCATCGGCATCATCGGCACGTTCTACCTGTTCACCCTGGCGCTGGGCTTCGGCGCGGCAGCCCTGGTGGGCGGCAAGGCGATCACGGCGCAGGACAAGGCCGGCAACACGGCGGCACCGCAGCTGGCTCAGGCGCTCGGCATCGACTACCTGGGCGGCGCCACCGGCGGCGCGATCCTGCTGGCGATCATCGCGGCGGTCGCGTTCGCCACGATCCTCGCGGTCGTCGCGGGGCTCACCCTGGCCTCCTCGTCGAGCGTGGCGCACGACTTCTACGCCAGCGTGATCAAGCGGGGCAACGCCGGCGAACGTGACGAGGTGCGGGTCGCCCGGATCTCGGCGTTCGTCATCGGCGCGGTGGCGATCGTCCTGTCGATCTTCGCCCAGAGCCTGAACGTCGCGTTCCTGGTGGCGCTCGCGTTCGCGGTGGCAGCCTCGGCCAACCTCCCGGCGATCATCTACAGCCTGTTCTGGCGGCGGTTCAACACCTCCGGGGCGCTGTGGTCGATCTACGGCGGCCTCATCGCCGCGGTCGTGCTGGTCTTCTTCTCGCCCGTCGTCTCCGGCTCGCCCACGGCGATGTTCCCGGACAGCGACTGGCACTTCTTCCCGCTCAACAACCCGGGCATCATCTCGATCCCGATCGGCTTCCTCTGCGGCTGGATCGGCACGGTCATCTCCAAGGAGACCGACCCGGAGAAGTACGCCGAGCTGGAAGTTCGGTCACTGACCGGACACGGAGCGCACTAATTTGCGCAGGGGCCGACGGGCACCTCACCCGTCGGCCCCGCTCGCTAAGGTTGCTCTCATGTCAGTGCAGCAGCGGTTCGGCGAGGGACATCGGATTCTGGTCAGCGGCGGGGCCGGCTTCGTGCCGTCGCACGTCGTCGATGCGCTGCTCGCGCGGGGTTGCACGGTTGTCGCCGTCGACAATTTCGTCACGGGCAGCCGCGACAACGTCGCCCACCTCGCCGCCGAGCCGCGATTCACGCTCGTCGAGGGAGACCTCGCCGAGGGGCTGCCCGCCGACGCCGCGCTGACCGAGCGGTTCGACGCGATCCTGCACATGGCGTCGCCCGCCAGCCCCACCGACTTCGCGAAGCTGCCCGTCGAGATCCTCAAGGTGGGTTCGGCCGGCACGCTGGCGCTGCTCGAGCGGGCAGTCGCCGACTCGGCGCGGTTCCTGATGGCGTCGACGTCCGAGGCGTACGGCGACCCGGCGGTGCACCCGCAGCCGGAGAGCTACTGGGGCAACGTCAACCCGATCGGCGTCCGGGCCGTCTACGACGAGGCGAAGCGGTTCTCCGAGGCGGCCACCATGGCGTTCCACCGCTTTCACGGGCTCGACACCGCCATCGTGCGGATCTTCAACACGTACGGTCCGCGGATGCGCCCGGATGACGGGCGGGCCATCCCGACGTTCATCAGCCAGGCGCTGCGGGGCACCCCGCTGACCGTGCACGGCACCGGCTCGCAGACGCGGTCGATCACGTACGTCGACGATCTGGTCCGCGGCATCCTGCTGCTGCTCGACTCGAGCGAGACCGGCCCGATCAACTGCGGCACCGAGCATGAGCTGACGATGCTGGAGCTCGCCGAGCTGATCGTGAAGCTCGCCGGCAGCGACTCGCGGATCGAGCTGGTCGAGCGCACCTCCGACGACCCGGAGAAGCGCCGCCCCGATCTCACGCTGGCTCGCACGCTGCTCGGATACGAGCCGCAGGTCGGTCCCGAGGACGGTCTGCGCCGCACGATCGACTTCTTCGCGGGATCTTCGGCTGCTGAGTAGTTCAGCACCGTAGTGAACGTTGCACGAACAGTAATTGTCTCCCACCTTCGTGCCACCCCGTGCCGATAGAGGGTTCAGCTGGTCCCGTACTCGTAATCTGTTCTCATGTCTGCGAATTCGTCCCCTTGGGGTGGCCCGGCCGGTCGGGCTTCAGTGCCGGGCTCGGTGGGTATTCCGGGCGCCATGGATCGTTCCGCGGTGCCCGGCTCCTCCGGTCGGGTCGGCTCAGCCGCGCCGGCGTACGGCAGCGGCCGGTCTTCCGGCGGCGGCCCTTCCTATGGCGCGCCGTCCAGCCGCCCCTCCGGCGACGGGGACTGGCCGCCGCGTGGCTCCGGCCCCGGTGGCCCCAGCGGACCCGGCGGTCCGCCGCGCGGGCCGGGTGGAAGTCCCGCAGGACGGCCGTACAAGGGCAAGCGCAAGCCGAAGTGGGGCCGCATCGCCCTGGTGGCGGGCGCTGTCCTGATCGTAGCCGGCATCATCGCGGGCATTTCGCTCTATGGGTACGCAAACGGCCTCAACGACGACCTCAAGCGCACCGACGCGTTCTCCGAGCTCACCAACGGCCGCCCGGCCAAGACGGTGGACGGCGCGCTCAACGTCCTGCTGGTCGGCAGCGACTCCCGGGACCCGGACGCCGCCAAGGACACGACGAACGCATGGCGCGCGGACACGCTGATCCTCATGCACATCCCCGCGGACCATAAGTCCGCGCAGCTGATCTCGATCCCGCGCGACCTGTGGGTCAACATTCCGTCGGCCAACGACGCGGCGTGTGACAGCGGCAGCCGGGCCAAGATCAACGCGGCGTTCGCGTTCGGCGGGCTGCCCCGGGCGGTGCGGACGGTCGAGTGCATGACCGACGTGCACCTGGACCACGTGCTGGCGATCGACTTCGGTGGCTTCAAGGAGGTCACCGACGCGCTCGGCGGCGTGGACCTCAAGGTGGACCAGACCATCACGTCGATCCACAAGCCGCACCGCAAGTTCGTCAAGGGCACCATGCACATGAACGGCGAGCAGGCGCTGGACTGGATCCGTCAGCGCAAGCAGTTCCCCCGCGGCGACTTCGACCGGATGCGTCACCAGCAGGAGTTCCTGAAGGCGCTGATGGACAAGGCTGCCAGTGGCGGCACGCTGAGCAACCCCAGCAAGCTCAACGACTT
The DNA here is from genome assembly GCF_016862215.1 of Winogradskya humida. GTDB lineage: Bacteria > Actinomycetota > Actinomycetes > Mycobacteriales > Micromonosporaceae > Actinoplanes > Actinoplanes humidus. The sequence goes on along the minus strand of NZ_BOMN01000040.1, from coordinate 10,236 downwards.
CCTCAAGTCGGTCACCAAGGCCGTCACGGCGGACCAGGACTTCTCGCTCACCGACATGGCGGTGCAGTTCCGCAGCCTGCGCGGCGAGAACCTCACCTTCATCACGAGCCCCAACAAGGGCAGCGAGACGATCTCGGGGCAGAGCGTCGTCGTCGCGGACCGGGAGAAGGCACTCGTCCTCTACAAGGCGGTCGCTTCCGACAAGATGACCGAATGGATGGCAGCGAACAAGAGCTGACGCCCCAGAAACAGTCAAAGGGTGCGGGTCGGCGGATAACGCCACCCGCACCCTTGCATTAACAATGCGTGTCATTGACTTGAAACCGGCAAGACCTCGCCAGAGATGACAGTTGAACGTACAGTGACACCCGCCATTGCCCCGAAGAGCTTGGAGCGCGCATGTCCGTCCACACCACCGGCCGTCGACCGGCGTTGGACAAGGACGGGAACCCCACTCGCGATCACCCTTCGGGACCGATGCCCAAATCGCCGAAGAAGGGCCGCAAGCGCAAGGATCCGCTCTGGGCGAAGCTCACCGTTACGTTCGGCGCGGTGCTCATGATCGCCAGCGGGGCCGGTGTCGCGGGCACCAAGTGGCTCGTCAGCAGCGCGAGCAACGCCGTCACCCAGGAGAACCTGCTCGGCGGCAACCAGAAGACCGGGGCCGAGGGCGGCGGCGACATCAAGGGCGCGGTCGACATCCTGCTCATGGGTGTCGACGCCCGTAAGCGGTGGGCCGTCGACGACCTGCGCTCCGACACGATCATCGCGCTGCACATCCCGGCCAGCCACGACCAGGCGTACCTCGTGTCGATCCCCCGGGACACCGAGATGCAGGTTCCGGCGTTCCCCAAGGCCAAATACGCCGGCGGCGTCGCCAAGGCGACCGAGGTGTTCTTCCACGGCGCCCAGAACGGTGGCGGGTGGGCCGGTGGCGCCCAGCTGATGGCGCAGACCATCAAGGCCAACACCGGGATGACGTTCGACGGCGCCGCGATCATCGACTTCAACGGGTTCAAGAGCATCATCGACGCGCTGGACGGCGTACGCATGTGTGTCGACCAGCGGGTCAAGTCGCATCACATCCAGCTGGTCGACGGCAAGCCGCTCTACCTCGCCGACGCCCGTAAGACGGCCGGCACGCACAAGGACATCTGGTACGAGAAGGGCTGCCAGGACCTGGAGGGCTGGCAGGCACTCGACTACGCCCGGCAGCGCTACGGCCTGAAGAACGGCGACTACGACCGTCAGCGGCACCAGCAGCAGCTCATCAAGGCGATCGCCAAGAAGGCCGCGAACAGTGGCGTGCTCACCAACCCGGTCAAGGTCAACAACCTGATCAAGGCGGCGGGCGACGCGTTCGTGCTCGACACCGGCGACGTCAAGGTCACGGACTTCATGTTCGGGCTCAAGGGCGTCGCGGCGAACGACATGGTGCTGCTGCGTACCAACAACGGCACGTTCGCGGGCAACGAGAACCAGCGTGAGTCGATCACGCCGAAGAGCATGGAAATGTACAAGGCCGTCAAGCAGGACAAACTCTCTCAGTTCATCCTGGCGAACCCGGACGTCGTGGCGAACGAGAAGTAGCTCTAGGCTGGAATCGTGTTCGGACCTCAGGTACCCAGCGTGACACCCACTCAGGTCGAGCCCTCGGCCTATCTGCTCGACGTGCGCGAGCCCGATGAATGGGCGGCGGGTCACGCACCCGACGCCCACCACCTGCCGATGATGGAGGTGCCGGCCCGGATCGCCGAGATCCCGACCGACGCCGAGGTCGTGGTGGTCTGCCGCTCCGGCGGGCGCTCCGGTCAGGTCGTTTCCTATCTCATGGGCAACGGCTGGGACAACGTTCGCAACCTCGACGGCGGCATGCAGGCGTGGTCCGCCGACGGGCGCGACGTGGTCAGCGAGAACGGTCAGCCGGCCCGCGTGCTGTGACCACCGGGCGCCCTTTCGTCTTCGCCCACCGTGGCGGGGCTGACGCATTGCCGGAGCACACGCTCGCGGCATACCTGCGCGCACTCGACGACGGTGCCGACGGTGTGGAATGCGACGTGCGGCTGACCCGCGACGGGCATCTCGTCTGCGTGCACGACCGCCGGCTCAACCGCACCTCCAACGGCACCGGCCTGGTCAGCACGAAGACCCTGGCCGAGCTGGAGGAGCTCGACTTCGGCTCGTGGCACGCCGGGGCCGGGGAGCTGCCGCCGGACCACCTCAGGCTGCTGACGCTCGACCGGTTACTCACCGTTCTGCGTGATTACGGCCGTCCCGTCCGGTTACTCATCGAAACCAAACATCCGTCACGGTACGGCGCCGAGGTCGAGCGCCGGCTCGTCGAGATGCTCCGTAAGTTCGATCTCGCGGAGCCCGTGGCGGGCGACCCGCTGCACGTGACGGTGATGTCGTTCGCCGCCCTCGCGCTGCGCCGCATCCGCGCGCTGGCACCGGCCCTGCCGACCGTCTATCTGCTGGAGATCCCGCCACCCGGGGTGAGCCGCGGACGACTTCCCTTCGGTGCCCGGATCGCCGGCCCGGGGATCTCCCTGGTCCGCTCGCGGCCCACGCTGATCCGAAACTTTCAGGCGGCGGGCCATCAGACCTATGTCTGGACGGTGAACGAGGAGCCCGACCTCGATCTTGTGCTCAGCCAGGGCATCGACGGGATCATCAGCGATCGACCACGCTTCGTGATCGATCGGTTGAATAGCGCACCATCAGTGTGACAACCGCCACTTCCACCGGAATTATCGTCAAGATCCACAGGTGTCGCCCTGCCCAAAAGGCCGGATACGAGGCAGACTCGCAGACATGCCGGATCGACCCGACTACACCGCTCTGACGCGGGGGCAGATCACGCTCCTCGATCGGGTCAGCGCGGGCGAGACCGGCCTGGCCGTGCTCAATCAGATCGTCCGGCTCGCCCAGCAGGTCCTGCGCGCACGCGGTGCGGGCTTCGCCGAATACCGGCCCGGCCACGGCCGTGTCATCGCCGCGAGCGGTGCCTGCGAGAGCGCCCTGGGCCGCCGGGTGGACCGCGAGGACGCGGGTCTGCTCCCCGACCGCCGGGCCCGGCACATCACCCTCGACTCCATGCATGACGAGTTCTCCCGCAACGTCGACGAGCCGGGCCTGCACGACGTCCTGGGCGCCCGCTGCGAGACGGTCGGGCTCGTCGTCGGCTCGCTGCACGTCTACTACGCCGCCGAGGATCCCCGGCCCGGCCCGGAGCACCACGCCGTGCTGGAGATGCTCGCCGCGAACGTCGGCCACCTCTACGGCGCGCGCGGCGGCGACGACCCGAAAGCGGCGGTGCTGCACCGTGACGCGGCCGCCAGCCAGCGCCGGCAGGAGGACCGCGATCTCTTCGTTGCGGTGACCAGCCATGAGCTGCGTACCCCGGTCACGGTCATCAAGGGTTATGCGGACACGCTCACCAACCATTGGGATTCCCTCGGTGAGGACGGGCGCCACGAGGCGGTCCGCGTGATCGGCGCGCGGGCCGGCGAGCTGGCCCGCCTGGTCGACCGGCTGCTCGCCGCGACCAGCGACGACGGCGAGACGACGGGTTCACCACCCGGCCCGTTCGACCTGGTGGAAGCCATCCGGGTGAGCGCCGCGGAGCTCCCCGGCAACCTCCGCGGCCGGCTCGTGCTGGATGACCTGCCCGCCGAGCTGCCCAAGGCGTTCGGCGACCGCGAGTCGCTGGCCACGATCCTCACCGAGCTCTCCACCAACGCCGACAAATACTCCCCGGCCGAGACCGAGGTGACCGTCACCGCCCAGGCCGACGACGCCACCGTGACGTTCCGGGTCGCCGACCGGGGCGTCGGGGTCAAGCCGGAGCACGTCGAGCTGGCCTTCGAGCGCTACTGGCAGGGCGACCCGGACAGCACCGGCCGCAACCCGGGCGCCGGGCTCGGCCTCTACCTCGTCCGCCGGATCGTGGAGCGCCAGCACGGCTGGGTCTCGCTGCGCCCCCGCGACGGAGGCGGCACCGTCGCAGAAGTGAGGTTCCCCCGCGCGTAGGGGCGGAACCGATAGGGTGGTTCGTCGTGAGCAAGCGTCGAAAGAACCCCCGAGCCGCAGCCGACGCGGCACCCAAGCGCGAGAAGGTCCGCGACATCTTCGTGGCCCGGCCGTTCGAGGGCCTGGCCGACGAGACCGAGTGGATCGCGATGCGTGAGCTGGTCCCGGCCGCCTCGGCGCCGCTGACCCTCAAACCGGAAGTGATCGAGGAGTACGGCGACCGCGAGGTCACCCTCTCCACCGTGCTGCCCATGGCGTGGCCCGCGATGACCCGCGCCGACGGCCGCGTCTTCGTCGGCCTGCAGCGTCACGTCCAGTCCGGCGACGTGTCCCGGGACATCGCCGTGGCGATCCTGCGCGCGTTGCAGACCGAGCCCGGCGAGACCGTCTCCGTGCCGTCGCTGCCGGGTGAGGGTGTGCGCCTGCAGGACATCCTCGTGGACGGCCCGCTCGACATCACCATGCACGAGGGCTTCGAATACTGGCTGGACGCCCAGCAGGCCGAGGACCCGAACGTGAAGGCGTCGCTCGAACGGGCCAACGCCTCGATCTACCCGACCGTGCGCATGGCCGCGGCGCACGCGGCGTACTGGACCCGCGTGCCCGACAAGGCACACGTGCGCTGGGTCCTGCCGGAGCAGGAGGACGCGGCGCTGGACGCCCTGGCCCGCCTCTCCGCCGCCGGTGATCTGCTGCTCGGCGAGGACACCAAGTTCGCCGGCATGTTCCGCGCACACGGCCTGCTGGTCCCGGTCTGGGATGTGCCGGGCGAGCCGGAGGCCGGCGAGTGGGAGGCCGCCCTCGCCGACTTCGCGAAGCGCTACGCCGACACCCTCGCCGAGACCGGGCCGCTCGACGGTGCCGCTCGACGCGCCAAGCAGGGCCTCGTAGGGCGACAGCTGACGCTGCGCTGATTTTCGCCGGGGACGCTCCACAGTGGGTGCGTCCCCGGCTCTGTCAGCCCGGCGTGCGCTCGATGGGGCAGGACATGCAGCGCGGGCCGCCGCGTCCCGAGCCCAGCTCCGATCCGCTGATCGCGATGACCTCGATGCCGGCCCGCTCCAGCTGGGCGTTGGTCTCGACATTGCGTTCGTACGCGACACAGACGCGGGGCGCGATCGCCAGCGTGTTGTTGCCGTCGTCCCACTGCTCCCGCTCGGCCGTCACGGGGTCGAGCCCGGTGTCGATGATCCGCAACCGGTCGATGCCCATCGCCTCGGCCGCCGCGTCCAGGAACGGCCGCGCCGCCCCCACCTTCGGTTCACCATCAAAACCCGCAGTCACGGGGTACGCCCGGAGCGCGTCAGCGATGTTCGGATACATCACCACCGCATCCACGTCGACCATCGTGCAGACGGTGTCGAGATGCATGGTGGCGCGTTCCTGCGCGATCGGCACGACCAGGATCGTGTGCGCGAGGCCGGCCGCGAAGACCCGCCGCGCCAGTCGCTCGGCCCCCGCCGCGGTGGTGCGCTCTCCCACGCCGATCGCCAGGACGTTCGGGGCGAGAAGCAGGATGTCGCCACCCTCCACATTCTCCAGTCCCGGGTTGTAGAGCAGCTCGGTGCCGGCGAATCGGGGGTGGTGCTTGTAGATGGCCTTGGTCAGCGTCGTCTCGCGGTTGCGGGCGGGCATCGCGAGGCTGGTGACGGCGACCTGGTTGCGCACCCATGCGGAAGAATCTCGGGTGAACAGCAGGTTGGGCAGCGGATCGATGACGAAGTCGTGCCGGTCCATCAGCTCGTAGACCAGACCGCCCGGCTTGCCCGGCCCCGGCTTGAGCTCCTCGTGCGCCAGCCCGGCCATCAGCACCTGGGCCAGGTCACGCGGGTCGAGGTCGGCCAGGTGCGCACTGACCCGGCCCCGCAGGTTGTCGCCGAGCCGCGGGTCCTCGAGGACGCTCTCGGTGAGCGCGGCCCTGGCCGCGGGCTTCTCCAGCGTCTCCTTGAGCAGCTCGCCCAGATAGAGAACCTCGACGCCGCGGTCGCGCAACGCCTGGGCGAAAGCGTCGTGCTCCTCCTGCGCCCTCCCAACCCATGGGATGGCGTCAAACAGCAGCGAGTCGTTGTTCCTCGGGGTCAGGCGCGCCAGCTCGGCGCCCGGGCGGTGCAGCATGACCGTGGCCAGGCGGCCCACTTCACTGTCTACAAAAGGAGGCACGAGCCTGACTGTAAGGCCTCGATCGAGTGTTTTCAGCGCGTCGCGGCAGCGGTCTGCCCTGGCGCTCCCGGCTTTTGTCACCTACTGTCCGCATCGGTCCTGTGACGTAGCGCCAAGATCCGAGACACGGCTGCGTAACCGCTAAGGGCACGCTAACTTGGCGGAGGACGTTTTGGATTCCAGGGGAGCCCTAGGTCGCGTGATGCACCATACGGAAAAACACCTTGTGCGTGAATGCGGCATTCATCCCCAGTCATTCCGCTTTCTTTCCCGCCCAATGTCTTGCTTGGGTACCGGGTTAAACACGTACCGTAGTGACAAGAGAGCCCGATGGACCTTTTGCCGGAGGTCGCAGTGACTGTCTACCCCGCAGGCCCAGCCCTGCCCGCCCCGCACCGCTCCGCACCGTCAACCACACTCGAACCACATCGAGGCGCACCACGCACGGAACTCGAGCCGGTTCGACCTAGCCCCGTCGAGTGGGCGCGCCGACGTCGCGCCGAACGAGACGCCCGTCGACTCGAGGCAGCGGGCAGCCGCGCGCTGACCCGTCTCGACCGCCTCGGGCCCGCCTGGCACATCGTCGACTGGCCCCGCACCGACTCCCTGGGATACGACCACGATCCGAGCGACGATCGTGCGGGCTTCCTCGCGATCGGCCCGGGCGGTGTGTTCGCGGTCACCGTTGCCGATCATGGCCGCGCCCGGGTACTCATCGCCGGAGACGTGGTTCAAATCAACGGGAAGCGCCCGGCGTACGTAGCCGAGTCCCGCCGCGACGCCAAGCGCGCCGGACGGGCAATGAGCGCCGCCGTCGGGCTGACCGTGCCCGTGACACCCGTACTCGCGTTCGTGGGTTCCGGGGTCATCAGCGTCCACGGTCTGCCCAAGGACTGTCTCGTCGCCACCCACAAGGAGCTCGACCGGCTCCTGATCGCCGGTGGGGCGAAAATCTCGCCCGCTACGGCGAGCAAACTTTCTGCCGTGGCACAACACCCCACTACCTGGGCAAATGCCCCCTACCGACCCGCGGGCGACTACCGCTGGTACCCGGGGGGCCAAACGGCCGCTGACAAGCGGGCGACCCGCCGGTAACGTTCCTCCCAGTGCACCGCTTGCCGTAGAGGGTTGACGCGAGCGACGCCGACCGGACACTCGAAGGGTCGAGACCTCACGTCTCGGCCCGTCGGTCCGGCGCGGAGTCTCGTGCGGTCCAGCGGCAAACAGGGATCAGGGAGGTGCGGGTGGCGCACGTCGAGCTCTCGCTGTCGGGAGCGTTCGTGCCCCAGGCGCGTACGCCGATCGAGTCCGAGTTCGTCTCGAACATCGACCGGTGGGCGTCCACGGTCTGGCAGGCGGTCGAGCCGTGCCTGGTCATTGACGTCGGCGCCACCATCGTGGCCGTTTCCCCGTCGGGCAGCGAGCTGCTCGGGCTGGGTAAGGGCGCGGAGGTCGTGGGCAAGCCGCTACTGGGCGGCGAGGGCGCTCTGCAGCTCATCGACTTCACCGCCGGCGGCGGCGACCTGAGCGACCAGGAGCGGGAGAAGATCCCGCCGTTACTGGCGCTCTCCTCCGAGCGGCTGGCGCGCGGCCTCATGCGCATCCAGCCCCTGGGAGACGAGCGTCACGTCACCGTGGACGCGATCGCCACCCCGCTGCTGGAGAACGGGCGCGTGATCGCCACGCTCACGTTTTTCTCGGCGATCCGCTACTGACCCGGAACCCGTCAGCCATTCGTGTGGCGATGAACGCACCGGTCACCCATTGGGGTTAACAGGGTTCGGACCGTAGTGTCACCATCATGCTCGACCTAGATCTGCTACCCGAGGAGTACGCGGTGTCCCGGCTACCCGCCGGATCCGCCCTGCCCGCCTCCCTCAGCAGCGGGCCGAACAACAAAACCGTCATCTCGGTGACCTGGGCCCCCGACGAGCTCTCCATCATCTGCCCGACCGACCGGGTGCCGCCCGGTGCGATCGCCGAGGCAGCGTGGCGGTGTCTCCGGGTGGTCGGGCCGCTCGATCTCGCGCTCACGGGGGTGCTCGCCTCGCTGGCCGTCCCGCTGGCCGACGCCCGCGTGAACATCGTCGCGTTCTCGACGTACGACACGGATTACATCCTGGTCCCCCAGGTCCGCCTCAGCGAAGCCATCGCCACCCTCACCGCCGCCGGCCACCGCGTCGCCGCCTGACCACTGCCCGCTGCCGGCCGCCGGCTGTCCTCCGCCTGATGAGGGCGGGGCTCGGGGTGGGGCTCGGAGTGGGGCTCGGGGTGGTGCCAAATTGAGACGGTTGTCTATCCGGTTCTCGTCCTAATATGGGGCCGTGCTCCACGGTGTGGTTCGTCGGGCGGGCGTGAGTGTCCTGCCGGTTATCGGCGTGCTGGCGTTTTTGGGCGCCTGTGGGGAGCCTCCGGAACCGCCGAGGACGGCGCCGCCGATCTCGGGTGCCTCGGTGCCGGTTCCCTCGTCCTCGTTGTCGGTTCCGCCGCTCGGTGGGGTGCCGACGGGTGGGGCGACGTATCCGGGCGTGGTGCCGACCAATCCGGTGATTACGCCGCCGCTCTACACGCCGCCGCTCTACACGCCGCCGGTTGTCGTTCCGACTACGACGACCACTCCGACGCCGACGCCGACCACGCAGGGGCCGTCACCGGCGCCGAAATGCACCGGTGGTCCCAGCGCTCAGCAGCTGATCGCCGTTGTCGAAGGCACGCCTGGCATCCCGGACGAGCCGCTGAAGGTCACCACCGGGCCGTTTTGCTCAGGTAACTGGCAATTCTCGGTGATGGAGATCGTGGCGGACGACGCCGAGGATGAGTACGAGCCGCTTGCCGTGGTCACCACGGGCCTGCCGGCTGCGCTCAAGCTCATCGAGGCCGGGGCCGACGTGTGCAGTAACGAGGTTCAGACCCAGGCACCGATCGGCATCCGCGTACGGGCCTGCGGGGCTTGATCGGGTGTTGGTCATAGGGTGGGGGGATGCCCGGAAACCCGCCCACGCGTTTTGTCTATCTCGGGCCTGAGGGCACCTTCACCGAGCAGGCCCTGCGGACGATCCCCGCAGCCGAGCATGCCGTGCGGACACCCGCGCGCAGCGTGCCCGAGGCGCTGGAGGCTGTGCGGGTCGGGGATGCTGACGCTGCGCTGGTGCCATTGGAGAATTCCGTCGGCGGGGCTGTGCCGGTCACCCTTGATGAGCTGGGCACCGGGTCGCCACTCGTGATCACGCGGGAGGTGGTGCTGCCGGTCGAATTCGTGCTGGCTTCGGCGTCGCTGACCCCACTCGCCTCGGTGCGGGCCGTGGCCGCGCACCCGCAGGCTTCCGCGCAGTGCCGGGGCTGGCTGCAAGCGAACATGCCCGACGCCGTGATCGTCGACGTCCTCTCCAACGCCGCCGCTGCGCTGGCCGCCGCCGCGGGGGACTTCGACGCTGCCATCTGCGCGCCCATCGGGGTTCCCCGGAACAACCTCACCGTGCTCGCCGAGAAGATCGCCGACCGTGCGGACGCGGTGACGCGGTTCGCACTGCTGTCCCGGCCCGCCCCGCCGGCCCCGCCGACCGGCGACGACGTGACCTCGCTGGCCCTGATGATCGATCACGACCGGGTGGGCGCGCTGCTCTCGGTCCTCACCGAACTCGCCGTCCGGGGCATCAACCTGTCCCGCATCGAGTCCCGCCCCACCGGCGAGCAACTCGGCGTCTACGTCTTCTTCCTCGACTGCACGGGGCACGTCGCCGAACCCCGGCTCGGCGAGGCACTCCAAGGCCTGCGCCGCATCTGCTCGGAGGTGCGCTTCCTCGGTTCCTACCCCAAGCACCGCTGGTCCAAGAAGGCCCGCGAGGAACCCCTGCCCTCCCAGCCCGGCCTCACCAACACCGACTTCGCCGACAGCGCCGCCTGGCTCACCCGCCTCCGCTCCGGCGAACCCGCCTGACCCCAACCGCGGGCGCGGGATGCGGCGCGGACTGCGGGGGTGTGGCGCGGAGTGTCGCCCGGGTGCGGAGTGCGGCCGGAGCGCGGAGTGCGGCCCGGAGCGCGGAG
>NZ_BOMN01000039.1 GCF_016862215.1 Winogradskya humida | reverse complement strand
GGAGTGCGGCCGGAGTGCGGAGTGCGGCCGGAGTGCGGAGTGCGGCCGGAGTGCGGAGTGCGGCCGGAGTGCGGAGTGCGGCCGGAGTGCGGCACGGGCGCGGACTGCGGAGTGCAGGCCCGGAGTGCGGCCCAGGTGCGGGGTGCGGTGCGGGTGCGGACACGGGGTGCGGGGTGCGGTGCTGGGTGGGCGCTGAGGGGTTGTGGGTTGGTGTGGGGGTGAGCCGCTTCGCGGGGGTGTGGGGGCGGTGAGGGTGCGGGGGTGACCACTTATGCAGGCCGAGGGCCCGGGAACCCCGTTCTGGCGCCGCTGAGGCGCCTGGGGTTGCCGGGCCCGACCTCGGCGGGAGCTGCGGTCTGCACCACCCACCGAGCTACGACATCTGCTTCTAGATCTTGATCTTGCGGCTCTTGACGGGGAAAGCCGCTCAGTCGCCGAGAAGATTCCCCAGGAGCCCACCACTCTGCTGCTGGCCTTGGGCGGCGCCGGCGAGGCCGCCGGGGGGTTCTTCGGAGGGCTGGACCACGACGAAGCCCTGGCCGGCGAAGCTCATGGTGAAGCGTTCGCCGGTGCTGCGGCCGAGGAGGGTGCCGAGGCCCATCTGTTCGGCGCGGTGGTAGCCGGTCTGGAGGCTGGCGGACCAGCAGATGGCGGCCTGGGGGTCCACGTAGGTGGGTTGGTCGACGGTGAGGACGACCGGGGTGCCCTTGGTGGTTACCGCGATGCGGCCGGCGCCGGAGAAGACGCAGTTGAACAGGCCTGCGTTGGAGGCCATGCCGACGCCTTTGACGAGTTTGATGTCGTAGTTGAGGGTGGAGTCGAAGGCCAGGACGTTGGCGCCGTTGATGGAGAGGCCGTCGCCGTGTTCGAGGTCGATGAGGTGGATGTCGGCGGCGTTCTCGGCGAGGAAGACGTCGCCGCGGCCGCTGACTCGCATCAGGGGGACGCCTTCGCCGGTGAGCTTCTGCTTGAGGAATTTGCCGATGCCGCCGGAGCCGAGGGCTTCGAAGTTGACCTGGCCCTGGTAGGCGACCATGGAGCCCACCCGGGCCATGAACTCGCCGTTCAGCTCGGCCTTGAGCAGTTTGTGGTTCTGCAGTCGCAGACCGGGCTGGGCCGATTCCTTCTCGAGGTTCTCGGCCGAGAACAGTTCGCTGCGCATGGAGCTCCTCCTGTGGGCTTGGATCCTCAGGGTAGGGCTGCTCGGCAACGCCCGGTTCGGCCGATCAGCCCCATCCCAGCTCGTGCAACCGCTGGTCATCGATGCCGAAGTGGTGGGCGATCTCGTGCACGACGGTGATCGCGACCTCGTCGATGACGTCCGTCTCCGTGTCGCAGACGGCCAGGGTCGGCAGGCGATAGATGGTGATGCGGTCGGGCAGCACCCCGGCGTAGTCCCAGCCGCGGCTGGTGAGGTCGGTGCCCTCGTAGAGGCCGAGCAGGCCGAGGCTGCCGTCGGCGGGCAGGTCCTCGACCATGATCACGACGTTGTTCATGGATTTGAGGAGCTCGGGCGGGACCTCGTCGAGGGCCTCACCCACGAGCTCCTCGAAACGTTCACGGCTCATCTCGACCGGCACACCACCCATTGTGCTCCACCCGCCGGAGCGCGGAACCGGCCCGCACGGGCGGGTGGAGCAGAGGTGCGCGTGGGTCAGGAGAGGGTGGCGCTCAGGGTGATCTCGGCGCCCGGCGAGAGGAGGCGGGAGATCGGGCAGTTCGCCTTGGCGTCCTCGGCGATCTTCTGGAACGTGTCGGCGTCGACGCCGGGCACGTTGCCCACGGTCTCCAGGTCGATGCGGGTCACCGAGAAGCCGGCGTCGCTCTTGTCGAGGTGGACCTTGGCGATGGTCTCCACCGAGGTGGGGACGAAGCCCTCGTCGGACAGCGCCTTCGAGAACGCCATCGAGAAGCAGCCTGCGTGCGCGGCGCCGATGAGCTCCTCGGGGTTGGTTCCCTCGCCCTCCTCGAAGCGGGATTTGAAGGAGTAGTTCCCCTCGTAGCCACCCTTACCGGTTTTGATCGTTCCGTTGCCCTCGGTCAGGTTGCCGGACCAGCGGGCGGTAGCAGTGCGAATAGGCATGAGAAGAACGCTAGCCCATGCACCGTCACGGTGGCCGGTGGACGGCGCGCGGGCAATGATTGTCCGCATGTCGGTGATTGAGAACGGGCCGGGCCGCGTCGGGTTCCTCGGCCGCGTCGTGCGGGACCGGCGGGTTTCGCCGCTCGCCGCGGGGCTGGGCGCGGTCGCGCTTTTCGCGTCGCTGATCGCCGAGTGGCAGGTCACCCGGATCGACGCGACGGAGCTGCGCGAGAGCAATGTCGGCAACCGCCCGTTCGAGAGTTCGATCGGTGACCTCGGCGGGTGGGGTGCCGGTTACCTCGCCGGGTTGTTCGTGCTGGTCGTCGCGGTGGCGTTGCTGCTGTTCGGGCCGGCGCCGGGTCGGGCCTACGCACGACTTGCCGCGCTGGGCTCCGGTGGCGTGCTGCTCGCCGTGGTGGTGGCGGCGTTCAACACGCTCGATCGGACCAGTTTTGTGCTGCGGCAGGTCGAGCTGGCCTCGTTCAACGACGACCAGTTCTCGATCTCGGTCGGGCGCGGACCCTGGTGTGCGGGGGTCGGGGTCCTGCTGATTCTGCTGGCTGCTTACCTGGCACCGCTTGCTGCCGCGACTAGTCCCGCGGCTGTCGAAGAGCAGGTGGTCGAGGATGATCCACTCGATCTGACCGTGACTCCGGCTGCCCCGGTATATCGAGGTGAAATGGGATCAGGCACGCCGGTAGTCTGACAATCGTGATTGACCTGCGTCTGCTACGCGAAGAGCCCGAGCTGATCCGTGCCAGCCAGCGGCTGCGCGGCGAGTCCACCGACAAGGTGGATGACCTGCTGCGCGCCGATGAGGAGCGCCGGTCCGCCACCCAGCGGTTCGAGGCTGTCCGGGCGGAGCAGAAATCCCTGGGCAAGCAGATCCCCAAGGCGTCGGGTGACGAGCGGGTCGCACTGCTCGCTCGCACCAAGGATCTCGCCGTCGAGGTGAAGACGGCCGAGGCCGCCGCCAACGCCGCCGACGAGGCGCTGCGCGCGGCCCACCTGGCCGTGCCCAACCTGGTCACGCCGGGGGTCCCGCCGGGCGGCGAGGACGACTTCGTGGTGCTGCGCGAGGTCGGCGACCGGCCGCAGATCGAGAACGCGAAGGACCACCTGGAGATCGGTGAGGCGCTGCGTGCGATCGACACCGAGCGGGGTGCCAAGGTCTCGGGTTCGCGGTTCTACTTCCTGACCGGTGTGGGCGCGCTGCTGCAGCTCGGCCTGCTGCAGATGGCGATCGCCCAGGCGGTCGAGCACGGCTTCACCCCCTCGATCACCCCTTCGCTGGTGCGCCCGGAGTCGATGGAGGGCACCGGCTTCCTCGGCTCGCACGCCAGCGAGGTCTACCGGCTCAAGGACGACGACCTTTACCTGGTGGGTACGTCGGAGGTGGCGCTCGCCGCCTACCACTCGAACGAGATCCTCGACCTGGAGGCCGGGGCGGAGCGCTTCGCCGGCTGGTCGACGTGTTACCGCCGCGAGGCCGGCTCGCACGGCAAGGACGTCCGCGGCATCCTGCGTGTCCACCAGTTCGACAAGGTGGAGATGTTCTCCTTCTGCCGGCCCGAGGAGGCCGAGGCCGAGCATCTCAGGCTGCTCGCCATGGAGGAGGAGATGCTCGCCAAGGTCGAGATCCCCTACCGCGTGATCGACGTGGCCGCCGGTGACCTCGGGTCGAGCGCCACCCGCAAGTACGACTGCGAGGCGTGGGTGCCGTCGCAGAACCGCTACCGCGAGGTCACCTCGACGTCGAACTGCACCACGTTCCAGGCGCGGCGGCTCAACATCCGCTACCGCGACGAGGACGGCAAGCCCCAGACGGCGGCGACGCTCAACGGCACGCTGGCAACGACCCGGTGGCTGATTCCGATCCTCGAGAACCACCAGCAGCCCGATGGTTCGGTGCGGGTGCCCAAGGCGCTCCAGCCGTACCTCGGTGGCCGGGACGTTCTCGAACCCGTTCGCTAACGATCTCGCAATCGCCCGGCTACCAAAAGTCATAGCTGCTGGTAGCCGGGTCGGTGTAACGTTTTCCTTCCGCCCTCCGCGGGGGTCTCACCACCCTCGGAGGAACTCATGGCCAAGCCCGGTCTCCCGAAGCTCATCGCAACCGACCTTGACGGCACCCTGGTTCGCAGCGACGACACGGTGTCCGCATACACCCACGAGGTGCTGGACCGGGTCCGGGCAGCCGGGATCAGGATCGTCGCCGCCACCGGTCGCGGTCCCCGGCTGGCCGAGCTGACCCGGGGCGACATCCGCGTCGCCGACTTCCTCGTGCTCGCCCAGGGTGGCTGGGTCATCGACCAGAACGAGTCCCAGGTCCTGCGCAGCGCCCGGCTTCCGGGTCGCGCCCTGGAGCTAGCCCTGGAAAGCATCGAGGCCGAGATCGGCACGCTGTCGGTGATGGTGGAGGCGCTGGAGCACCACGACTCCCCGCTCTGGGGCGACTACGACCCGACCTGGCGCTACCCGGTCGTCGTCGAACCCCGCACCCGGGCCGAGTGCGTCACCGGCGACGTGATCAAGGCGTTCGCGCGCTCCTTCGACCACGACGTCGACGAACTGCTCGCCGTCGCCCGGCGGATCGTGCCCGAACACGTGGCATCGGTCACCCAGGCCGGGCTCAACTACATCGAGATCTGCCCGCCGGACGTCGACAAGGGCACCGGCCTGGCAGTGGTCGCCGAGGCGGTCGGGGTCGACCCGGCGGATGTGCTGGTCTTCGGCGACATGCCCAATGACCTGCCGATGTTCGCGTGGGCCGGCTGGAGCCGCGTGGCCGTCGCCAATGCACACCCCGAGCTGCTCACGGTCGCCGACGAGGTGACCCTGACGAACGACGAGGACGGGGTGGCGGTCTATCTCGACCGGCTACTGTCGAGGTGATGTCAGACTTTCGCCTGGTCGCCTCGGATATCGACGGCACGTTGATCCGCAGCGACGGCACGCTCAGCCCGCGAACCATCGAGGTCCTCGACCGGCTCCACGCCCAGGGCGTCCCGGCTGTGCTCGTCACCGGCCGCCCCGTGCGCTGGCTGCGCCAGCTCTACGAGCAGATGGCCGAGCCGCTTCCGGCCGTCTGCGCCAACGGCGCCGTGGTCTACGACCCGTTCTCCGACCAGATCCTGCGAGCCGCTCCGCTCACGGTTGAGCTGCTGCTCGATGTCACTGCGAAGCTGCGCGAGGCGGTGCCCGACGTCGCCCTGGCGGTGGAGGTCGAAGACGGCAGAAGCTTCTGGTACGAAGAGAAGTGGCCGCTGCACTGGGACGGCAAGCACGACTCCGTACGAGTCATGACCTCGCAGGAGAAGTTGCTGTCCGCACCCGCCGTGAAACTACTGGCCCGCTCTGCCGAGCACGGGCCGGACGAATTCGCGGAGCTGGTCAGCCGGACCCTCGGCGAGATCGCGGTGGCGACGCACTCGTCGACGTCGGCGCTGGTGGAGATCTCCGCCGCCGGGGTCACCAAGGCCGCCGGGCTGGCGTGGCTCTGCGAGCGTCAGGGTGTCCGGGCCGCCGAGGTCGTGGCCTTCGGGGACATGCCGAACGACCTGCCCCTGCTGTCCTGGGCAGGCCGTTCCGTGGCGATGGGCAACGCGCACCCCGCCGTGAAGGCCGTCGCCGATGACGTGACGCTCACGAACGACGAGGACGGGGTGGCTGCGTACCTCTCGGATCTGTTCGGGTTATAGGTCCCTCTTGTGGCCTTCGGGCTTAGAGATATTGCCCGGTGCGGCCCGTGCCGTCGCTCGCCTGCGGCATTCCGGGGATAGTGCCTCCCACGGGCAGCGCGGGACGGCCCTGACCGCCACGCATCTGCTCCAGCTGCAGCCGCGCCGCCATCTGCTGCGCTACGAGCGCTGCCTGGATGCCGTGAAACAACCCTTCCAGCCAGCCGACCAGCTGCGCCTGGGCGATGCGCAGCTCGGACTCGCTCGGCGGCGTCTCCGACTCGAACGGCAGCGACAGCCGCTCGAGCTCCTCCTGCAGCTCCGGCGCCAGGCCGTCCTCCAGCTCCTTGATCGAACGCTGGTGGATCTCCCGGAGCCGGCTGCGGCTCGCCTCGTCGAGCGGCGCCGCACGGACCTCCTCGAGCAGCTGCTTGATCATGCTGCCGATCCGCATGACCTTGGCCGGCTGCTCGATGAGGTTGCCGGGCTCCTCGGCCTTCATGGTGCCGTCCGGCTCCACCGTGCCCAGGGGGCGGCCGTCGGGGCCCACCACGATGACCGAGCCGTCATCGTGCTTCTCTTCGGTGCGGGTGTCGTCGGTCATGCGATCCATCTTGCCTCGCCGCTGCTAGTTCGCTTCGCCTGGTCTATTGGCGGAGTTCGGCCACGACGCATTTGACGCTTCCGCCGCCGCGTTTGAGTTCGCCCAGCTCCACATGGACCGGCTCATAGCCGTGAGCTCGTACCTTTTCGCCCATCGCCCGGGCTTCGGTGTTGAGGATCACGTGACGGCCGTCGCTGACCAGGTTGAGACCGAATGCCTCTGCGTCGACACGATCAGCGATCACGGCGTCGGGGAAGAGCTGGCGCAGAACCCGTTGGCTCGCCTCCGAGAACGCTTCCGGGTAGTACGTGATGTGCCGGTCGTCGAGCGCCGCCAGCGCCGTGTCGAGGTGGTAGAACGCCGGGTCGACCAGCTGCAGGGAGATGACCGGGCGGCCGAGGATCTCCTGCGCTTCCAGGTGGGCGGCGGGCTCGGTGCGGAAACCATGACCGGCCAGGATCATTCCACCGTACGCGGCCGGCAGGTACGCGAAATCGCCCTCGCCCTCGTTGACGCTCTGCCCCTGGGTTGCTGGCCATTTTGTGGCGGTTTCATAGAATTTCCGGTGTTCTGCAGCCTCACCCGCTCGCTGTGGGTAGCGAAAGCGGGCGCCGTAGACGATGCCGTCGACGGAGAACGCGCCATTGGCCGCGTAGACCATGTCCGGGAGTTCCGGTTTTGCGTCGATCACGTGCACGGCGTGGCCGAGATCGGTGAGGGTGTCGCGCAGAATCGCCCACTGCTTGAGCGCCAGACCGGAATCGACCGGGACAGAGGTGTCCATCCACGGGTTGATGGCGTAGTCGACCGTGAAGTGTTCGGGCGGACACATGAGGTATGTCCGCTTTCGCGGCAAGCGCTCCGTCTGGCTCATGAGGTAAAGGGTAGGTACGCTGGGACGACGTAAACAGCTCAATCCCTTGCTAGTCGGAGACGAATCGTTGCGCATGGACGCCGTAGACCAGCGAATCATTGCGTTGCTCTCGACGGACGCCCGCGCCTCATACGCCGAAATCGGGGCGAAGGTGTCACTCTCGGCGCCGGCGGTGAAGCGACGCGTCGATCGACTCCGCACCGACGGTGTGATCAAGGGATTCACCACCATCATCGAGCCGTCGGCCGTGGGGTGGACCACGGAGGCGTTCGTCGAGCTCTTCTGCACCGGGCGTACGACCCCGGCGCAGATCACAGTGGCAGCGCGCCGGCACCCCGAGGTCGTCGGGGCCTACACGGTCTCCGGCGAGGCCGACGCGCTCGTGCACCTGCGCGCCGCTGACATCGGGCATTTGGAACAGGCCCTGGAGCGGCTGCGGGCTGAACCGTTCGTGACATCCACCCGCAGCATGATTGTGCTTTCCCGGCTGGTCGAGCGGCCCACGCCGGTGCCTGCGCCGCAGTGAGGAACCGCGGCGTGGATTGCCGCGTCCCATGCCCATGTTGCGCCTTCTCGCTCTCGCTGTCGTCGTCCTGGGTGGGTGCACGTCGCCGCCCTCCACCCTTCGGCCGGCCGCATTTGACTCATGTCAGGAGCTTGAGGCGGGGCTTCGGCAGGCGGCCAGGGCGAGCGTCGGGGCTTACGGGTTTCCGGGGGACTCCAGCGTTCCGCCTGCCGTTTCGGCGGGTGGGGCGCGGACGCTGACTCCGTCGGCCTCTTCATCTGTGACAAATAGGTATGAGTCGGGCGGATGAACCGGACATCGTGAAGACGGATGGGCGGCGGATCGTCTTTGTTGACGGGAGCATGCTGCGGGTCGTGGATGCGGCCAGCCGGGAGCCGGTCGGTTCGGTCTCGCTCGGGGTGGTCGGCGGGAAGATTCTGCTGTCGGGGGATGCTGTCCTAGTCCTGGCCGCGGCCAGGACTGAGCGGGCGGGGTCTCGGGCCGTTCCGGGTGATTCGGGCGTTTCGAGGGCTTTGCTGCTGCTTGTGGATCTGGCCGGGTCGCCGCGGGTGGTCAGCCGGTATGAGGCCGATCGGGGCAGCCTGGTCGACGCGCGGCTCACCGCGGGTACGGCGCGGGTCGTGCTGCGGTCCACGCCGCGGATCGTGTTTCCGGCGCTGCCCTCGATCGATGACGCCGCTGTGCGGATCAAAGCGAACCAGGCGGTCATCGACGAGACACCTTTCAGCGCTTGGCTGCCGTCCTTCACCAGCACTTCGGGCGCCACCCGCGTTCCGGTGGAGATCGGATGCGGGCAGGTCGTGCGGCCGGCGGCGTACTCCGGTGCGGCGTTGCTCAGCATCCTCACCTTCGACCTTGGCTCTCGCTCGCCTTCTCCCTCTCGCTCTCCCTCTCGCTCTCCCTCTCGCTCTCCCTCTGGCCTGAGTCGCTTGGCGCTCGGCAGCGGGGATCCTGTGACGGTCGTAGCCGACGGCGACACCGTCTACGCGAACGGGACCAGCTTGTATGTCGCCAACGACCAGCGCTGGCGACTCGATCGGCTTCCGGGCCGCGCCGCCCTGCCGGTTCCCCCGTCGACGGACATCTACCGGTTCACCACCACCGGCAGCAGACCCCCTGCCTACGCGGCGGCCGGATCCGTCCCCGGCTTCTTGATCAATCAGTACGCGCTGTCCGAATGGGACGGCCACCTCCGCGTCGCCACAACGTTCAACAACCAGTCAGCCGTACGCGTTCTGAACAACTCGCTCACGCAGGTCGGCCTCGTCGACGGCCTCGGCAAGCGCGAACAGATCCGCTCCGTCCGCTTCATCGCCGACCGCGGCTACGTCGTCACCTTCAAACAGACCGACCCGCTCTACACGCTGGACCTGAGCTCCCCGACCGCACCCCGCGTCACCGGCGAGCTGAAAATCACCGGCTACTCAGCCCACCTGCAGCCCGCAGGCGACGGAAGACTCATCGGCATAGGCCAGGAAGCCGACCCGAACGGCCGCACCGAGGGCACCCAGATCTCCCTCTTCGACATCTCAGACCCGGCCACCCCACGCCGCCTCGCCCAGCACCACATCCCAGGCGGCCAGTCAGAGGCCGAGTACGACCCGCACGCCCTGCTGTGGTGGCCCGCCACCAAGCTCCTGGTCCTCCCGCTGACGACCTACAACTCCATCGACGCGGGCGACGGGGCGGCAGCCGGGCCTGGCGCGCTGGGCCTACGGGTGGACGACGACACGATCCGCGAGGTCGGCACGATCGAACGGCCCGAAGTACGACGCTCGATGGTCCTTGGCGACGTGCTGTGGACGCTGTACGACGGCGGCTTGCAGGCCTCGTCGCTGTCCACCATGGAGGAGCTCAACTGGCTCCCCAACACCTAGGCCGCCTGCCCTTGCGCCGACCCCTGGCGGGCTTCCGCGAGCCGGCGGCCTTCCGCGAGCCGGCGGCCTTCCACGAGCCGGCGGCCTTCCACGAGCCGGCGGCCTTCCACGAGCTGGCGGCCTTCCACGAGCTGGCGGCCTTAGAGGTACATGCCGGGGCGGTGGTCGTCGGCGTCCTTGGTGTCGGGCTTGGCCGGGGCCGGTTTGTCGCCTTCGCCGAAGAAGCGCTTGCCGCCGAACTCGCCGTGCAGCCGGTCGTCGAGCTCGTCCGCGAGGCCCGTCATGACCTGGACGGCCAGCATGAGGTGGGTGGCCTGGAAGTTGCGGCCGAAGACGGGGATCGAGGCCCAGACCGTGTCCTGCGCGCAGTAGAGCCGGCCGATCGGCATCCGGTTGGTGAGCTCGGACAGCTTCACGTAGAGCTGTTCGGTCGGCTCGACCTCGGTGAGAATCGGGGAGAAGACGTCGACCAGCGGCGGGTTGTCGCGCACCCGGACAAAGACCATCGCCGAACCCGCACGGATGCCGATGTCGCCGTCCGTGTCGACCTGCAGCTGGTCGACCGTCGTCTTGGACATGGTCGCAACGACCGTGCGCACCCGCTCGTCGAGCGGAACAACCTCGTCGGCGGCGTTCGCGAGCGCCTCGGAAAGCACCCCGTCCTCGTCCAGGTCGTCGAGGCTGAGCACCTCGTCGATGCTGGGCTCGTGCCGGGCGGTGGCCAGCGGCGCGGTCTCGATCGGCTCATCCTGGTCGTCGTGCACCAGGTAGACCAGGAACGCGGGATGCGGAGCGCCGTACACGTCACGGAGCGTCCTCGAGACGATCGTGGCGAGCTGTTTGGCCGCCCCGACCGAGGTCCGCAACCCGAACGAGTCACCGGAGTCGGGCAGCACACCCGGCGGCGACCAGCCCAGCGCGACCAGATCGGCAACGGAAGCCCGATCCATCCTGTAGCCCTCGGGCAGCGCACCGTTCCCGACAGCGAGCGCCTCAACGACGCCGTCATCAAGCACGCGAATACTCACCGAGTAAACGGCCGCCCCGGTTCCGGAGGCAGTCGGGTCGAGCGTGATGTCCACGTACGCACCAGCGCTCAAAGTTGGCACAAGGGACGCGAACGCACTGGCGAACTCCCGCCAGGCCTCCGTCACCTTCGCCCGCAAGTCGGCCGTGGTCGGCTCGTCAAGCAGGACACCCTCAGGCTGCTCAGCAGCGCTCTCCGCCGTCATGATCGTCACCTCCGCCCCGTCACCCTATCGAGCCGACGACCCGCCCATCGGCCCCGTCCCATTCCCCTGTGCCCATTTCAGCCCCGCCCGCACCTGCGGCCACTTCTCAGCTCTGCCATCGCGCCTGCCGCAACCGGACCTAGGGCAAGCCTTTCGGCTGGCCATCGCCTATGTCGCCGGGGCGGCCCGCTGTTGATCATGTTTCGCCGAACGCCCGCACCTAATCATTTTTCGCCGGACGCCCGCTGCTAAACGTCTTTGCCGGACGCCGCTGCTAAACGTCTTTAACCGGGGCGGCCTGCTGCTGAACGTCTTCTGCCGGGGCGGCCTGCTGCTGATCGTCTGCGGCCGGCCACGCTGTTGCCAGGGCGCTCAGGCGGGCGGCGGCGGCGGCCGGGTCCGCACCGCGACCGACAGCCAGGCCCAGGAGGTAGGCGGTTACGGGTGCTCCAGGACGCACGACGTTGTGGGCCACATCGCGGGCCACGTCCAGGACCAGATTGCGCTCGATGTCGGCCGGGGAGAGCCCCAGCTCGGCGGAGGCTGCCTTGATCCACTCGTCGAGCACGTTCACCGTGCCCACTCCTCTGCCGTACGCAGGTCGTCGTCGGTGTCGCAGTCGAACCACGGTGGCGGTCCAGGCCGGCGCCACGAGACCTCTATGAAGCGCAGATGCTCGAGCAGGGCATGCATCGAAGCGCCGTGCAGGTTGCCGCGTTCCTCCTCGAACTCGGCCAGAGCCTTCCGCAACGCACTCGTACGCCACACTCCGCACAGCGTCTGCCGGCGACCTTCCGCGTCGCGATAGACCGCGCCCTGCATCATGGGCGCCGTCTCGACTGTGAGCCTGAGCACGTCGATCGCCTCGCCGGTCAGCAAAGGCAGGTCCGCGGCGAGCAGAGCCGTGAAACTCACACCTTCGGGCACCAGCGCCAGCCCCGCGGCGGTAGCAGCCACCGGGCCGCCCCCGGGCGGGTTCTCGGTCGTAGAGGCGACCTGCACCGGGAGGTCGGGCGGGACCCTGCCGACCACTACTCGAGGGTCGGCGTCGTGCACCGCTGCCAGGACTCGGGTCAGCATCGGCTGGCCGGCTACCTGGATGGTGGGCTTGTCCGCCCCACCCATCCGACGCGCCGCACCGCCGGCCAACACCACCGCCGCGAATCCCCCCACGTACGTACCGTATCCCGCCGAGCCCTCGAGCGTGACTGTTGCCTTTCCGGACGCGCCCCGTTGCCTGCGCCACACCGGGGTCGTTCTGCCTCTCCTCCGCCCGGCATACGCTCGTCATATGGCGCGCACGATGAACCGGCGACCGGTCATGAAGATCAATCTTGACTCGGACGCGGAACCCCGCCGACGGCCCGACGACCTGGCCGCCGAGGAGCCGCTCGAGATCCGGCTGCGCAAGGATCCGCTGGCGGTGACCATGCGCACCCCCGGGCAGGACATCGACCTGGCGATGGGATTCCTGCTGACCGAGGGCATCATCCGGACCGCCGACGACGTGCTGACGGCACAGCTCTGCGCCGGCACCGACACCCCGAACACCTACAACGTGGTCGACATCGTGCTCGGCGCCGACGTGCCACCGCCGGCCACCGACGTGAGCCGAAACTTCTATACGACCAGTTCGTGCGGGGTGTGCGGCAAGGCGAGCATCGACGCGGTCCGCACCCGCTCCCAGTTCGACGTCAGCACGGACAAAACGGTCGTCACTGCTCGAACGCTGTCCGAGATCCCGGACAAGCTGCGGGCAGCTCAGCGCACGTTCGAGCGTACGGGCGGACTCCACGCGGCCGGGCTCTTCACCGCCGATGGGGAGTTGCTCGTGCTCCGCGAGGACGTCGGCCGGCACAACGCCGTCGACAAGGTGATCGGCTGGGCGTTGCGGGAGGGCCGGCTGCCGCTCACGGGTCATGTGCTGCTGGTCTCCGGCCGTGCGAGCTTCGAGCTCACCCAGAAGGCATGGATGGCCGGCATCCCGGTCCTCGCCGCGGTCTCGGCGCCCAGCACGCTCGCCGCCGAACTGGCCGACGAGGCGGGGATGACACTGGTGGGCTTCCTGCGCGGGCCGAGCATGAACGTCTACTCCGGATCGGAACGCATCTCGGTGTGAGTTCGTTGCGTCTTCGGACGGCATTAATCTGGGTGGCGCGGCCGAGACATTCACGGCCATGAGGCTGTCCTGCGTCCGTAACCCCGGAACGCTGGGAGCACCGACATGGCACTCACCCGACGCACCCTGCTGCTCAGCGGCGCCGCGGCCGGCGCGGCCACCACCGCGACGACCTGGCCCCTGGCCGCCTCCGCTGCCGTATACCGGGGTCCGCTGCGCTCCGATCCGTTCACTCTCGGACTCGCATCGGGAGATCCGGAGGACGACGGGTTCGTCCTGTGGACCCGTCTGGCACCCACGCCACTCGCCGAAGACGGACTCGGCGGCATGCCCGCTCGCGACGTCCCGGTGCAGTGGGAAGTGGCGGCAGACGAGCAGTTCCGCCACGTCGTGCGTCGCGGCGTCACCATCGCCCGTACCTCGGCCGCGCACAGCGTGCACGTGGAGCTGAACGGCCTGCTGCCCGGCCGCGAGTATTTCTACCGTTTCAAGGCCGAGCGTTACGTCTCTGCCACGGCCCGGACTCGTACGGCGCCAGCTCCCTGGACGACGCCCGCCGCCCTCGCGATGTCCTTCGTGTCGTGCTCCCAGTACGAGCACGGGTACTTCACCGCCTACCGGCGGCTGGCCGAGGACGAGCCGGAGCTGATCCTGCACCTGGGTGACTACCAGTACGAATACGCGCCGGACACCTACAACATCCCGGGCGGGAACCCCCGCGACCACGAGGGCCCCGAGACGGTGACCCTGGCCAATTACCGCCAGCGCCATGCCCAGTACAAGACGGATCCCGACCTGCAGGCCGCCCACGCGGTCGCCCCGTGGGCGGTGGTTTTCGACGACCACGAGGTCGAGAACAACTGGGCGGACGAGGTGCCCGAGCAGCCCGACCCGAATTTCCTCGCGCGCCGGGCCGCGGCGTTCCAGGCCTACTACGAGAACATGCCGCTGCGGCGCACCTCGATCCCCCGCGGCATCGACATGCAGCTCTACCGCCGCCTGCGCTGGGGCCGTCTCGCCACCTTCCACATGCTCGACACCCGCCAGTTCCGTGACGACCAGGGCTGCGGGGACGGCTACAAGGACTGCCCAGCAGCCCTCGACCCAGCCCGCTCGATCACCGGAGCCGAACAGGAGCAGTGGCTCATCGACGGCTTCCGGCGCTCGACCGCCCGCTGGGATGTCCTGGGCCAGCAGGTCTTCTTCGGTCAGCGCGACAACAACTCGGGCCCCGCCTCGGTGGTCAGCATGGACAGCTGGGACGGCTATGCCGCTTCCCGCCAGCGAATCACGAAGGGCTGGGTGGACGCGGGCGTACGTAATCCCGTGGTCCTGACCGGCGACGTCCACGCCCACTGGGCGGATGACCTGAAGCTCGACTGGACCGACCCCACCTCGCGAACGGTCGGCACGGAACTGGTCTGCTCGTCGATCACCTCCACCGGCGACGGCGCGGACGTGGTCCCGAGCTCGCACCCTTGGACAGCGTGGAATCCCCACCTGCGCTTCTACAACAACCAGCGCGGTTACGTCCGGACCCGGATCACCCCCGCCGATCTCACGGCCGACTTCCGGGTCCTGCCCTACGTGACCCGCCCCGACGCACCCGTCCACACCCGCGCGACGTTTGTCGTCGAAGACCGTGTGCCAGGCCTGAACCAGACCGCGGACAACCCGACCCCGGGTGCGGCCGCGACGGCGTTGAAGGCGGGCGACCTCGGAGCAGAAACGGTGCGTCAGGAGACCGAGCGCCCCTGAACCCGTACGAGTAGGCATCAGCAGCTCCTCAGAGCCGACGCTGAGTGGGGTGGCGGGACGGGGAACGGAGCTCGTCCCTGCCATTCCGCCGACCGGCATCGGGCCTCGCCAGCGTCGCCCCAGGTCGCCTGAAGGGCAGGGGACTGCGTCCCGGATCGACATCCGGCAGGTGGTCGCTCTCGCCGGTTGTGCCGGCCTCGGTGATCGGATCGTCGTCAGCGACGTTTTCCTCCGCAGCGGCGTTAACCCCGTCGTGAGCTGGGTGAGGCCCCGCCACCGACTCATCAGCAGGCATCGGCTGGCTGCCTTCCGCCGGTGAGCCGGCGGTCTCGTCCGGATCGAGATCCGGATTGCCGCCATCGAACCGCTCACCGCGCGCCAGCAGGATCTCGTCCAGTCCTTCGATCGCCGGCCAATCGCTCACCACGTCCGGCGGGAGCGCGTCGGACAGAACGCCGTTCATCATCAGGGCCATCGAGTAGTCAGCATCGGCATCGAGAGCGCGGTCGACTGCGATGCATGCCAGCGGCCCCTGGTTCGCACGCCACGCGATAAAGGCAAGCAATGAGGCCGGTGGCGCCACGAACTCGGGGCTGGCTCGGCGAACCGCGTCGGACCAGAACCTGATCTCCCAGTCGTCAGTGCCCGAACGCGTCCACGCGTAGTCACGGATGTGCGCGTGCTTGAGAACGAGCAGCAGCCAGGCCATCTCGTCGTGGTTCAGCTGGCCGCCAGAGCGATAGCGCTGCTCCGCCGCCCGCACCGCGGCGCGACCCGACTTCTTGAGTTGCCGATCGAGCCGGCTGACCTGCTCGGATGCGATGCCCGCCCGGCTCCGCCCCGCGCCGGGACGCACTTCGCTGGACACGTCGCCGCTCATCCGCATCAGGCGGGCCAGCGCGCGGACCTCGGCCTCGTCCATGGAGCGTCGTTCCACACCCGTCACCGGTGCCAGCCGCTCCTCCAGCTCCTTACGGCTGTGCAGGGCGACCGCCCCCGCAAGGGTCGCCTCGACGGCCAGCAGGCTGTCGTGCGGCGGGCACGTGGAACCCTCGATCGGGCAGCACACCAGGTCGTCGCACAGATATGACCAGTAGCGACCGTTCGTGACACGCACCTCGTCGATGACCGGCACATCCGTCACGGTCATGCACCTGGAGAGGTATTTGACGGCGGGGGTCACGCGAACGGCCTGCCCGTAGCCGAGAACGATCACGCCGTCGACCTGGTTCGCCGCCACGCACGCCGCGAGGTGGAGCATCGGCTCACGCATCTCGATCTCCGTGGTCCCTCGCTCGGGCAGATCAGCCCGAGCCACGAAGAGGGGCGTGGAACCTTTGATCGCGACAACGACCAGGCTGTCCTCCACGTGAAAGCCGATCATGAAGGGCAGCACCGACAGCAGGTCGGCGTTCGAGTTGATTTTCAGCTTTTGCATGCCGGGAAGAGTGGCCGAGGTTCGGATCCGGCCGAGGATTGATCCTCAAAGCCTGTGGACAGCCCCGCATTGTGGATAACCGTCGATGCCCCGCCACGTTGTGGGAGGCTTCTGGGACCGAACCAAGACCGAGGTCAGGAGCGGAATTGAAGCGCGTGCAGCTCCAGTCCATCCTGCTGCCAGTCGTGCGTCTGATGATCCAGATGCATCGTCAGCTCGACGGACGACACCACGTCATAACCGGCCGCGTGCAAGCTGCGGATCGCCTCGACGTTGCGCGACGAGGGCGAGATCGTCAACGACTGCATGCTGCGCTTCTTGGCCTCCTGAGCCACATGGCGCAACAGCTTGCGCCCCACGCCCTTGTGGCGGTGGGTCATGGTGACCACGACCGGCTCCACTTCACCCGCGCGGCCCCGGATGATCAATCCGACCAGACCGACGACGCCGTCATCCGCGTGGTCGGCCACCCAGAGGCCACCGAGATCCAGCCTGGTCAGGTATTCCTCGAAACCTGCCCCGCCGTCGTCGGAGAGGTCCCCGTACATACTGTTGTGCTCCGAGGTCAGCTCGGCCCACAGACGTCGGCCGGCGCTGTGGTCGCTCGGCCGGTACGAACGCACCGCGACAGGTGTCATGCCGACATTTTGACTCCGAATTGGGCACGCCGTAACCCGAAGCGGAAGATAAGCCGGTGGATCTGGCATATCTGCGCGCGCATCCCCAGCATCTCCCGACATTTCTCACCCACCAGCGGATTCGAGAAACGCCTGTGGGAGGCGGTGACGTATGCAAGGCATCCCGTCTGACCTTGGACGACGGGTCATCGATCTTCGCGAAGACATGGCCGTCGGGGACCCCGCCCGAGCATTTCTTCACCACCGAAGCCGCTGGCCTGAATTGGCTACGCGATGCCGGCACCGCCCCCGTTCCCGAGGTATTCACCGCGCTGGACGAGATGCTCGCGCTGGAATGGATCAACCCGGGTCAGCCCTCCGCGGAGGCGGCCCGGCGGTTCGGCGGGGAGCTCGCTGCCGTCCACCGAGCGGGGGCGCAGAGCTTCGGGGCACCGTGGGCGGGCTTCATCGGGCCACTGCACCAGGACAACACACCCTCCTCGGAACCGTGGGCGCAGTGGTTCGCGCATCGACGCCTCCTGCCGTACCTAAAGATTTCGGCAGACCGCGGGGCGTTGCAGGCGGAGGACGTCGCCGTCGTCGAGCGCATCCTCACCCGGATCGACTCGTACGGCGGGGACGAACCCGCCGCGCGAATCCATGGCGACCTGTGGCCGGGGAACGTGCTGTGGGGCGCCGGCAACCGTGCATGGCTCATCGACCCGGCGGCTCACGGAGGACACCGGGAGACGGACTTGGCCCAGTTGGCGCTCTTCGGCGGTGCGCCCTTCCTACCGGAGATCCTTTCCGGGTACGAGGAGGCGTGGCCGCTGAGTGATGGCTGGCGGGCGCGGGTGCCCCTGCATCAGCTGCATCTGTTGTTGGTGCACACGGCCGCCTTCGGAGATTCCTATCGCGGGTCGGTTCGGGCGGCGGCGAATGCGGTCCTCCGCGTTTGAGGTGCGGCACAGGGTGCGGGCGGCACAGGGTGCGGGCGGCACAGGGTGCGCGAAGGGCGGGGAACGGGAAGGGCGCTGACCGCGGGAGCGTGCGGTACGGGTGGGGCGTGCAGGCACGGGGCCTGCGGCACGGGTGGGGCGTGCAGGCACGGGGCCTGCGGCACGGGTGGGGCGTGCAGGCACCGGGGCCTGCGGCACGGGTGGGGGTGCAGGCACGGGGCGTGCAGGACGGGTCGGGCGTGGGGGCTGGGGTGTTTGGGGCTGGGGCGGCGTGGGGATCGGGGGGTTTGTGGGTCGGTGGGGGTGCTGGGGGCGGTGCAGTGGTTTGCGTAACGGCGGTTTGTTCGAGATAGCGCTAGGTTCGGTTGGTGACTGAGGTTGGCCTGCCTGTTGTGCTGCCGCGGGTTTCTGTTCGTGGGAGTGGGTTGCTTGCTGACCAGTTCGGGCGGGTGGCTACCGATTTGCGGGTGTCGTTGACCGATCGGTGCAATCTTCGATGCAACTACTGCATGCCTGAAGAGGGGCTTGCTTGGATGCCTCGGGAGCAGCAGCTCAGTGATGACGAGGTGGGACGGTTGGTCCGGGTTGCGGTTGAGCAGCTGGGGATCACCGGGGTGCGGTTCACGGGTGGGGAGCCGCTTATTCGGCGGGGACTCGTGGGGATTCTGGCTGGGGTTGCTCGGTTGGAGCCTCGGCCGAAGATGTCGATCACTACGAACGGCATCGGGCTTGAGCGGATGGCTTCGGCGCTGCGGGATGCCGGGTTGGACCGGGT
The DNA here is from genome assembly GCF_016862215.1 of Winogradskya humida. Lineage (GTDB taxonomy): Bacteria > Actinomycetota > Actinomycetes > Mycobacteriales > Micromonosporaceae > Actinoplanes > Actinoplanes humidus. The sequence goes on along the minus strand of NZ_BOMN01000039.1, from coordinate 31,346 downwards.
GAACGTTTCGCTCGATACGCTTTTGCCGGCGCGGTTCAAGGAGCTCACTCATCGCGATCGGCATGCTGACGTGCTCAAGGGCTTGGCGGGGGCTGCGGCTGCCGGATTGACACCGGTGAAGATCAATACCGTTCTTATGCGGGGGATCAACGACGGTGAGGCTCCCGCGCTGTTGCAGTTCGCGCTCGACCATGGGTATGAGCTGCGGTTCATTGAGCAGATGCCGCTTGACGCCCAACATCAGTGGGATCGGCACGAGATGGTGACCGCCGAGGCGATTCTGGATTCTTTGTCCCCCTTTGGGCTAATACCTGACTCCGTTTCACGTGGAACAGCGCCCGCCGAGACGTGGCTGGTTCCGGGCTATCGGGATGCGGCGGGGAATCCTGCCCGGGTCGGGGTCATCGGGAGTGTGACCAGGCCGTTCTGCGGTGACTGCGACCGGACCCGGTTGACTGCTGACGGGCAGGTGCGTAACTGCTTGTTCGCTACGGGGGAGACTGATCTTCGCGGGCTGATTCGGGGCGGTGGTTCCGATGAGGAGATCGCCGAGGCCTGGCGGATTGCGATGTGGGGCAAGAAGGCGGGCCACGGCATCGACGATCCTTCATTCCTCCAGCCCGACCGGCCCATGTCGGCGATCGGGGGCTGAGGGGCGTGGTGCAGGTGCGGTACTTCGCGGGTGCCCGGGCGGCTGCCGGCGGCGTACGGGAGGAATTGATCTCGGCTGGGTCGCTGGATGAGCTGACCGCTGAGCTCACGCAACGCCATGGTGAGGGTCTTGCCGTTGTGCTCAAGGCTGCCAGTTTCCTGGTTGACGGACTTGCCTGCCATGATCGGTCGGCGGAGCTACCCGCCGGCGTGACGGTTGACGTCCTGCCGCCATTCGCTGGGGGTTGAGCTTGATCGGGTTCGTCGGGCTGATCATCGTTGTTGTCGGCCTGATCCACCTTTACCTCTGGAAGCGGCTGGTTCGCGACCCGCTTCGCAAGGGGCGCGCGCGGAGGATCGGTGGCGTCGTCGCGGTTGCGCTTGCGTTCCTGGCGCCCGCGACGCTGGTTGGGGTCCGCAGCGGTCACGTGAAGTGGCTGGCGTGGCCCGGCTACCTGTGGATCGCGCTCATGTTCTATCTGCTGGTGACGCTGGCCGCGCTGGAGATTCCGCGCCTCGTAGCCTCACTTTGGCTTCGGCGACGCGAGGGCTCGCGCGCGAAGACCGCTGTGCGCCTGACGGGGGAAGAGGCTGGCCGCCCACGGGTCGGTAGCAAGAACGAAACCGCGGACGGGTCGGGCGCTGAGGTCGCCACGATCCGCCGCGCCGGAGACCCGAACAGCGCGGAGAACCCGACCGGCACAGAAACCCTGAGCAGCACCGCAGGTCCGACCGGCAGCGCAAGCAAGGCCGGCGCCCCAAGCAAGGCCGGCGCCCCAAGCAAGGCCGGCGCCCCAAGCAAGGCCGGCGCGGAAAGCAAGGCCGGCGCGGAAAGCCCGACCGACGTCGCAGGCCCAGCCGACACGGAAAGCTCGACCAACGTCGCAGGACCGGCCGACGCGGAAAGGCCCACCAGCGCGGACAGCCTGAACGAGGCTGGAAAGCCGAATGGTGCGGATGGGTCGCTGGTTGAGGGGGATGGGCAGCGGGGTGGGGTTGAGCGGCGGTTGGTGCTTGCTCGGGGGGTGGCGATTTTTGCGGGGCTTACTGCTGCTGGGGTGACCGGGTACGGGGTGCGGACCGCGCTGGGTAGGCCTCGGGTTGATCGGGTGGTTATGCCGTTGGCCAAGTTGGGGCGGGGGATGGATGGGACTCGGCTGGCTGTGGTTTCGGATATTCATCTGGGGCCGTTGACGGGGATCGGGCATACGCAGCGGATCGTGGAGGTCATCAACTCGGTCGACGCGGACATTGTCTGCGTGGTGGGGGACCTGGTTGATGGGAGCGTCGCTGAGCTGGGTGATGTTGCTGCTCCGTTGGCGGGGATTCGGTCGCGGCGGGGGGCTTACTTCGTGACCGGGAACCATGAGTACTACTCGGGGTACCGGGAGTGGGTTGATGAGGTGGGGCGGTTGGGGGTTCGGCCGCTGCGGAATGAGCGGGTGGAGTTGGAGGGGCTGGATTTGGCGGGGGTGAACGATCTTGGTGGGGCGGAGGTCGGGGATGGTCCTGATTTTGCGCGGGCGCTTGGTGATCGGGATCTCAGCCGGCCTGTTGTTCTGATGGCTCATCAGCCGATCGCTGCGCGGGAAGCCGCACCGTACGGGGTCGATCTGCAGGTTTCCGGGCATACGCACGGCGGGCAGATGGCTCCGTTCAACCTGCTGGTCAAGCTTCAGCAGCCTGTGGTGAGCGGGTTCGGGGAGGTTGACGGAGTGCCGGTCTACGTGACCAACGGGGCCGGGTTCTGGGGGCCGCCGGTCCGGGTGGGTGCGCCTCCGCAGGTGACAGTCATCGAGTTGCGGACGAAGTGACCCCGGCAAAAACAAGAAGTGACCCGGCAAAAAGAAGAAGTGACCCGGCGGGAAGTAGAAGTGACCCGGCAGGAACAGGCGACAGGGCCCGGGCTGGAACAGCGGAAACGTGGCGCGCCCGAGTGAATCTTGAGTATTGGGTTGAGCCACGGCGGGGATCTCCGCAGGATTCAATCGTGGATCGGTTATGTCACTTCGAGCGTGGCGGCTTCAGGCGCCCGGCGCGCCCGTGACAGGATGCAGCGTGCCCTCGGACAGCGCAGGGTCCTCGGTTGCCGCGGACACGTACGTCGCGGATCTGCACATCCACTCCCGGTATTCGCGTGCCTGCAGCCGTGACCTCACCCTCCCCAACCTGGCCTGGTGGGCCCGGCGTAAGGGCATCTCGGTGCTCGGAACCGGCGACTTCACCCATCCCGCCTGGTTCGATCACCTGCGCGAAAGCCTCCGGCCCGCGAACGAGGCCGGTCTGTTCCGGCTGGGCGCGGACGCCGAGGCCGATGTCACGAAACGCCTGCCAGGATCGTTGCAGGCGGCTGACGCGGCTCGGTTCATGCTGAGCGTGGAGATCTCGACGATCTACAAGCGTGACGACCGTACGCGTAAGGTCCATCATCTGATCTATATGCCCGATTTTGAGGCCGCTGCCCGGTTCAACACGGCGCTGGGCCGGATCGGGAATCTCACCGCTGACGGGCGGCCCATCCTGGGCCTGGACTCGCGCGATCTCCTGGAGATCGTGCTGGAGGCCAGCCCGGACGGCTACCTGGTGCCGGCGCACATCTGGACCCCGTGGTTCTCCGCGCTGGGTTCGAAGTCGGGTTTTGACGCGATCGCCGACTGCTACGCCGACCTCGCCGACCACATCACGGCGGTCGAGACCGGCCTCTCCTCCGACCCGGAGATGAACTGGCGGGTGTCGAGCCTCGACCGCTACCGCCTGGTGTCGAATTCCGACGCGCATTCACCGGCGGCGCTGGCCCGGGAGGCGACGCTCTTCACGGGTACGCCCGACTACTTCGCGATCAAGGACGGCAAGGGCCTCGCGGGCACGCTGGAGTTCTTCCCCGAGGAAGGCAAGTACCACGCTGACGGGCACCGGGTGTGCAACGTCAGCTGGGAGCCGGCCACAACACGAGCAGCCGGTGGTCGTTGCCCCGAGTGCGGCAAGCCCCTCACCGTCGGTGTGCTCAGCCGCGTCGAGGACCTGGCAGATCGCGCGCCGGGGGAAAAGACCGGACAGAGCGTCGAGCACCTGATCCAGCTCGCCGAGATCATCGGTGAGATCAACGGCGTCGGCCCGAAGTCGAAGACCGTGGACGGCCAGCTCACCAGCGTGGTCGCGAAGCTCGGGCCGGAGCTGGACATCCTGCGCAAGGTGCCGCTCGACGACATCGGGCAGCACGGCGGCGAGGAGCTGCAGGAAGCGATCACCCGGCTGCGACGCGGTGACGTACGGCGGGTGCCGGGCTACGACGGCGAGTACGGCGTGATCACGCTGTTCGAGCCCGGGGAGCTCAGGAAGAACGAGCCGCAGTCCGAGACACTGTTCGACATGGTTCCCGTCCCGCAGCAGCGCAAGGCGGAGCCCGCGATCGGGCGCGCCTCGGTGCCGAAGAAGATCCCGGCGAAGCCGAAGGTCAAGGAGCCCGTCAAGAAGGCGCCGCCGATCCAGCAGCCCGCGTCGCCGCATGAGCCGTTCGAGCCGACGCTGACCGGGATGGAGGAGGTCGGCACCGGCCTGCTCGACCGGCTCGACGCGATGCAGCGGGTGGCCGCTTCCGCGCCGGGCGGCCCGCTGCTCATCGTCGCGGGTCCGGGCACGGGCAAGACGCGGACGCTGACGCACCGCATCGCGTACCTGTGTGCTGAGATGAATGTCTTCCCGCACCGCTGCCTGGCCATCACGTTCACCCGGCGCGCCGCCGAGGAGATGCGGGCCCGGCTGGACGCGCTGATGGGTGATGGCGCGCAGGACCTCACGGTCGGCACGTTCCACTCGATCGGCCTGACCATCCTCAAGGAGAACGCGAAGGCCGCCGGGCTGGGTGCGGGGTGGCGGATCGCCGACGACACCGAGCGGACCGCCGCGCGCGAGCAGGCCGGTGATGACGACGCCGCCTACATCAAGCTGCTCCGCCAGCAGGATCTCGTCGACCTGGACGACCTGCTCACGATGCCCGTGGCGCTGTTGCGGGACGAGCCGGCCCTGGTCGACAGGTACCGCAGGCAGTGGCAGTGGATCTTCGTCGACGAGTACCAGGATGTCGACGACACCCAGTACGAGCTGTTGCGCCTGCTCAGCCCCGCGGACGGCAACCTGTGCGCGATCGGCGACCCTGACCAGGCGATCTACTCGTTCCGCGGCGCGGACGTGGGTTACTTCCTGCGCTTCAACCAGGACTTCGCGGATGCGCGGCTGGTCCGGCTGACCCGTAACTACCGGTCGTCGGCGCCGATCCTTGCCGCCGCCGTGCAGGCGATCGCGCCGACGTCGCTGGTGAGCGGCCGGCGCCTGGATCCCGCCCGGGTCAACCCGGAGTCGCCGCTGGTGGGGCGCTATTTCGCGGGCAGCACCGCGGACGAGGCCGACTTCGTCCTGCGTACGGTGGATGAGCTGGTCGGCGGCCTGTCGCACCGCTCGCTCGACACCGGCCGGATCGACTCGCGCGCGGTGGCACCGGGCACGTTGTCGTTCTCGGACATCGCAGTGCTGTATCGCACCGACGCGCAGTCGCAAGCCGTGGTGGACGCGTTGTCGCGGGCCGGCGTACCCGTGCAGAAGCGGTCGCACAACCGCCTGCGGGACCGGCCGGGTGTGCAGGTGATCGCCCAGGAGCTGCGAAATGCCGGGAGTGGAACGCTCGCCGCGCGGGTCAAGCAGGCCGCGCAGGTGCTCGCCCAGCGTTATGCGGCCCCCACGCTCGATGCCGAGCAGTTGGCGCCGGAGGACGTCTGGACGGCCGCTGACCTGCTTATGCCGCTGGCCCGGCGGACCGGTGACGACCTGACCGACTTCCTGCAGGAGATCGCGACGGGCGCCGAGGTGGATGCCCTGGACCCGCGCGCCGAGGCGGTCAACCTGCTCACGCTGCACGCGGCCAAGGGCCTCGAGTTCCCGATCGTCTTCCTGATCGGCTGCGAGGACGGTCTGCTGCCGTTGCGCTGGCCGGGTGGCAAGCCGACGGATGACGAGATCGCCGAGGAGCGCAGGCTGTTCTTCGTCGGGCTCACCCGCGCCCAGGATCGGCTCTACGTCACGCACGCAGCCCGCCGGTTCCGGCACGGCAGCGAGCGGGAGCAGTCACCGAGCCCGTTCCTCGACGCGATCGACCCGGGCCTGTTCGAGCGGATCGGCGATGCCGTGCCCGCACGCCCGAAGGACCGTCAGCTCAGACTGCTTTAAGTCGAGACGAGAGCAAACAACGCGCCGCTGAGCAGCGCCGGACCGAACGGAAGCGCGGTCCGGCGGCTCACCCGCCGCAGGCTGAGCAGCACCAGCACGACAGCCCCGTTGATCAGGTGCGGCAGGAGCAGGCCCAGGATCAGCGCGGGCCGGCCCGCAAAACCCAGGACGAAGGCCAGGACGGTGGCGAGCTTCACGTCGCCCAGACCCAGGCCGTTCCCAGGCAGGATCGAGATCGCACCGTACGCGACAAAGCACGCAAATGCCGCTCCAAAGGCCCCCAGAACCCGCGCCGAATCCCCGAAAACAACGAGCGGACCTGCGGAAACGACCGCGAAGGCAGCCACGAGCGCGTTCGGCAGCCGTAGACAGCTCACATCGATCGCGGCGAGCAGCACCCCGAGCAGCGTCGCGGGGAGCAGGACCAGCAGCATCAGCGACTCACCGAGTGCAGCGCCGAGCAACCCCGTGGCCACGGCGCCCGCGCCGATCGTGCACGCGGGGAAACGGCGGCACGGACAGGCAGCTCCGGCGCGTACCCATGTCATCAAGGGTGTGTCGCAGTGAGCGCAAGTGGTCCGGGGTCCGGTGCCGCGCGGCACCGCCAGACGGTGAGCGACGCGGGGGAGGAAGGCGGCACCGGCGCCGCCGAAGAGCGCCGCGCCGAGGGTCAGCGGGCCGAGGGTCAGCGGGAGGGACATGAGCACGGACGCTATCCCCGGAAAGGGGCAAAGTGCGCGTCCGGTTACCGACACCTGAGGGCGCACGAGCCCGCAGTCAAGGTCACCGTCACATGTGCACGCTACGGTGTCGTACAGCGAACCCGCCTGGAGGATTTCCCGATGTCGCAGAACGGCCCGTATTCCGGTCAGGGCTGGTCGACCGGGGGCGTGCCGGGGTCCGGCGAGCCGTACGCGGAGCCGTCCGATCCCTGGGGCGAAGCCGCACCGCCACCGGCCCCGGGGTGGGGAGGCCACCCGGTCTCAGCCGCGCCCGAGCCCTACAGCTCACCCCCGTCCGAGGCCTACACCCCGCCGCCGCAGCACATCCCGCAGCCGCCGCCGGTCTGGCAACAGCCTTCCCCGGCGCCACCGCCCCGCAAGCGCACCAACGGGCCGATCATCGCGCTCGTGGCCGTGCTCGGCCTGCTGATCTGTGGCGGTCTCGGCACCGCCGCCTGGCTGGTGACCAGGGGAGACTCGGGGAGCATCATCGACGCCGAGCCGTCCTCGACGCCGGCCACCCGCGGCACCGAGGATGACGGCGTCGTGCCGGAGCCGCAGACGAGCAAGGATGCCCGGTTCGTCGGCAAGGGTCAGTGCGTGCGTAACGAGAGCAACGCCGACGACAGCCCTCAGCTCAAGATCGTCACCTGCACCGACGGCGCGTATGAGGTGCTCAAACGGGTCGACGGCCGCACCACCGGCGAGGCGGATGCGGAGAACAAGTGCAGCAAGGTCGACAATTATACGAAGTGGTACTTCTACGACTCTGAGCTGGACAGCCTCGATTTTGTGCTCTGCCTCCGCGAGTATGGCAGCAACTAGCGCTCTCTAGCGTATTTCTTAGACGATCCAAGAGGACTCTAGCGTCGGGCCCGGCCTGCCCGATACGGTGCTTTCCGTGGATCCGATCCGCAATCCGTACGCCCCCGGCGCCGGCCAACGCCCACCCGAGCTGGCCGGTCGCGGCCGCGAGCTGGGCGCGTTCGACGTCGTCCTCGAGCGGGTCGCCCGGGGCCGCCCCGAACGCAGCCTCGTCCTGACCGGCCTGCGCGGCGTCGGGAAGACCGTGCTGCTCAACACGCTGCGCTCCGCGGCGATCGGCCGGCTCTGGGGCACCGGCAAGATCGAGGCGCGCCCTGACCAGTCGCTGCGCCGGCCGGTCTCCGCGGCCCTGCACATGGCGATCCGCGAGCTGACCCCGCACCACCGCAACCCCGAGCGGGTCGACGAGGTGCTGGCGGTGCTCAAGGCGTTCGCGCTGCGTGTCAACGACGAGAACGCGAAGCTGCGCGACCGGTGGACCCCCGGCATCGACGTGCCGCCCGCGCGCGGCCGGGCGGATTCCGGCGACATCGAGATCGACCTGGTGGAGCTCTTCACCGACGCCGCGTCGCTGGCCACCGATGTCGGCACGGGCATCGCGCTCTTCATCGACGAGATGCAGGACCTCGGCCCGGCGGACGTGTCGGCGCTGTGCGCGGCCTGTCACGAGCTGTCCCAGCTGGGCGCGCCGCTGATCGTGGTCGGTGCCGGTCTGCCGCATCTGCCGGCCGTGCTGTCCGCCGCCAAGTCCTACTCGGAACGGCTCTTCCGCTACCAGCGCATCGACCGGCTCGACCGGATCGCCGCCGACCTCGCACTCTGCGCGCCGGCCGCGCGGGAGGACGTCGAGTACGAGCCCAAGGCGCTGGACCTGCTCTACGAGAAGTCCGGCGGGTATCCGTACTTCGTCCAGGCGTACGGAAAGGCGACCTGGGACCACGCACCCACGTCGCCGGTGACCGCGGAGGATGTGCTGGTGGCGGCGCCCGAGGCGGAGGCGGAGCTGGCAGTCGGCTTCTTCGGCTCGCGCTACGAGCGGGCGACCCCGGCCGAGCGCGAATACATGCGCGCGATGGCCTCGCTCTCGGGCGAGACGGACAACGATATGGACGCCGCCGTTCCCACGTCCGAGATCGCGGCGACGCTCGCCCGCCGCCCGGCCAGCCTGTCGCCCGCCCGCGACGCCCTGATCAAGAAGGGCCTGATCTACTCCGGCGAGCGCGGAACGGTCGCGTTCACCGTCCCGCACTTCGGCAGGTATCTGCGCACACAGCCGTAGCGCCCGGGATCGTGGGTATAACGGGCTTATGAAACCCGTACGCGCTGCCGCCCGTGCCATGCTCGGCGCGATCTTCGTTGTCAGCGGAGTTCGTGCCGTGCTCGACCCCGACTCGAAGGTCGCCGCCGCCAAGCGGGTGACCGATCAGGTCGGCCCGCTGATCGAACGGGTCGACCCCCGCCTGCCCAGCGATGCCCGCACCCTGGTCCGCCTCAAGGCCGGCGCCGACGTCGCGGCGGGTCTGCTGCTCGCCAGCGGCCGGCTGACCCGTCCCTCCGCGGCTGTGCTGGCCGCCGGTCTGGTGCCGACGACGATCGCGGGTCACCCGTTCTGGGCGGTGCCGCAGGAGGAGCGTCAGCAGCATCAGACGCATTTCCTGAAGAACCTCGGCCTGCTCGGCGGTCTGCTGCTGGCGGCCGCCGACACCGAGGGCCAGCCCGGACTCAAATACCGCACCACGCACGCGATCGACCGCTCCCAGCGCTCGGTCAGCCGCGCGGTGACGCGCTCGCAGAGGTCGGCGCGGCGCGCTGTCCGCACAGCGAAGCGCGAGGCGAAGATCGCTGTGGCGGCCCGCAAACTGCCGGGTTGATGATCACTAAACGGCGGCCGGGGCGTTAAGCGGGGCGGAGGTCACTAGCCGGGGGAGGTCGGGAATGCCCGCAATGCGGACACCGACGACTTCCCGCTCCGTCGTGGTCACCCTCGCCTGCGTCGGGATCCTGGCCGCGATCACCACGATCGCCCAGAGGTACGCGTTCAGCACGCTCGCCCTCGACCGTGAGGCGATCGCCAGCTGGGTGCACGGCGCCGGGCTGTACGCGTACCGGTCGCCGGTCTCGCATCTGGGCACCGCGATGTCGCCGCCCGCCGCGCTGGTCATGACGCCGGCCGCGTTCCTGCCGGTCGCGGTCGCGGGGTGGCTCGTGGCGCTCGCCGGGGTCGCCGCGCTGGGCCTCGCCCTGATCGTGGCGATCGGGCCGATCGCCGAGCGCTACGGGCGGCGTACCTGGCCGGTGGTGCTCGCCGCGGGTGCGCTCGCGCTGACCCTCGAACCGGTCCGCGCGACGCTCGGCCTCGGCACCCTTGACCTGCTCGTCTTCGGGTTGATCACCGCCGACATCGTCGCGCTCCGGCGCTGTTCCGCGCTGCGGGGGCTCGGGATCGGGCTGGCGACGGCGTTGACGGGTAGTGCGGCGTTCTTCATCGTGTACCTGCTGATCAGCAGGCAGCGGCGGGCCGCGCTGACGGCCACCGGGACCTTTGGCGCCGCCGCGTTGATATCCCTGCTCATAGCGCCGGACGAGACGCGCGCGTGGTTCGTCGAGGTGCTGTGGCGCATCGACCGGGCGGGTCCGATCGACGCGACCACCAACCAGTCACTCGCCGGAGTCCTCGCGCGACTCTACGACGCGTCCAGCACTCCGGTCCTGCTGTGGATGTCGTTCGCGGTGTTGCTGACCGCGGTGGGCATGGTCCGCGCCCGCGCCGCGCACGCCGACGGGAACGAGGTCGCGGCGTTCGCGCTGGTCGGTCTCACCGCCGCGATCGCCGGGCCGGTCAGCGGCACGCAGGAGTTGATCTGGGTGCTGCCGGCCATGCTGGTTCTTGGAGACGTCGCCGCAGGATGTCGGCGATCACAGCGCGCCCGCTATACGGTCGCGGCCGTCCTGCTGTATCTACTCTTCGTCCTGGCTCCGATGTGGAGCCTGAGCGGGCCGTTCGCCGCCAACTCGTTCGCACTGGCGCTGATCCTGCTGGTCAACGCCATGCCGTGGCGCGACCTCACGGGCAGTTGACCCACTCGTCGGTGCCGTCGGTGAAGACCTGGCGTTTCCAGATCGGCAGTCGCGCCTTCGCCTCGTCGACCAGCCGGGCGCACGCCGCGAAGGCCGCCGCCCGATGTGCCGTGCTGACCGCCGCGACGATGGCGACGTCCCCGATCTGCAGGGTGCCGACGCGATGCGAGACCGCCACGGCGTACACATCGGGGTCTTTGGCGATCTCCTCGGCGACCTCGCGCAGCACCGCGCCGGCCGTGGGGTGGCCCTCGTATTCGAGCAGCGTCACGCCGCGGCCGTGATCGTGGTCGCGGACAACACCCTGGAAGGAGACGACCGCACCCGCGCGGGGGTCGGCCACCGCCTTCTCATGCGCGGCGAGGTCCAGCGGGACGTCGCCGACCTCGGCGATGCGGATCGAGTCGGTCATGGGCGTTCTCCGGGGTAGAGCGGGAGCGGCAGGAACGGCACGACGTCCCCGGCCGCGGCTTTTGTGTCGGGGCGGACCACGACGAAGCCGTGGGCGTTGGCGAGCCCGCGCAGCATCGATGAACCGACGTGGCTCACCGGAACCGCCCGGCCACGCGCGTCCAGCGCGGCGAGCGAGAGATGGGTGAAACTGCCGCGGCCCGGCACGGGTGCGGTCACCTCCACCTGGGGCAGCGCCGGGAACTCACGGCCCTGCAGCCCGGCGAGCAGCGGCGCGACCAGCGAGACCAAAGCGATGACCGCTGACTGCGGGTTGCCCGGAAGCCCGGCGAGGAAGCGCGGGCGGCCGTCGGGGCCCGGCACCCGGGCGAGCAGCATCGGAAAGCCGGGGCGCACGGCGACGGTGTTGACCACGTATTCAGCACCGAGCCGGCTCAGCGCCGGATGGAGGTGGTCGACGGGGCCGTGCATCGTCCCGCCGGTCGTGCAGACCAGGTCGGCGACCGCCAGACCGGCCCTGATCGCGTCGACATGGGCCTCGAGCGTGTCCTGCACCGGGCCCTGCACCGCGGACGGGTCGACGGCGGCTCCCGAACGGCGCAACCAGGCCGGCACGAGCGGGCTCAGCGAGTCACGCACCCGGCCCTCTCCGGGCGGCCCGCTCGTGAGCAGCTCGTCACCGAAGACGAGCAGGGCGGCGCTCGGCAGGGGCCGCACGGGAATGGTGTCGTAACCGCAGGTGGCGGCCATGCCGAGGACCGCGGGGTCAATCGGGGTGCCTGCGGGGAGCAGTTGCTCGCCCTTGCGCGCCTCGTCGCCGGGCATGCGCCACTCGGGCTCCGGCCGGGGTCTGCCGGTGACCCGGCCCTCGGCGTCGCGCGCCGACTCCTCGATGCGGACGACCGCCTCGGCACCGGCCGGGACCATGGCACCGGTGGCGATCTCCACGCAGGTGCCGGGCTCCGTGAGCGGCGCCGGGGTGTCACCGGCCAGGACGCGGCCGATCGGGCGCCACGGCTCGGGGCCCCGGACGGCCCACCCGTCGATGCTCGACGTGGGGAAGGCCGGCAGCTCGCTGAGCGCGACCAGCGGCTCGGCGAGGGTGCGGCCGTCCGCGACGCTCAGCGGCACCCGCTCGGCCGGGGCCGCCGCGGCGCGACCCGCCTCGTAGGCCAGGGCGCGGGCTTTGTCCCAGTCGACGGGCATGCTCTCTGCCTTCACCCCTGCAGCCTATGGTCGCCGCCACCGATCTGCTCCACGGTGTGAGCAAGGACCGGTGCCAGAACCGCGAGCCCGTCGCGGGCACCCCCGGTCGAGCCGGGCAGGTTGACGATCAGCGTGCGACCGGCCACCCCGGCGAGGCCACGGGAGAGGACCGCTGCCGGCACCTTGTCCCTGCTGTACGCGCGGACCGCCTCGGCGATGCCCGGAACCTCGAAGTCGAGCAGGGGCCGGGTCGCCTCAGGGGTGCGATCCGTCGGCGTCACACCGGTGCCGCCGCTGGTCAGCACGACGTCCACGCCGTCCGCGATCGCCGCGCGCAGCGCCTCGGCCACCGGCTCGCCGTCCGGCACCACGACCGGGTCGGCGTCGACTTCGCAGCCGAGGTCACGCAGGCCCGCGACGAGCAGGGGGCCGCTGGTGTCCGCGTAGACGCCCGCGGCGGCACGGTTGGAGGCGACGATGACCCGGGCGCGGATCACTGGCGGTGCTCCGGGCGTACCCAATCGCCGGTTTTGCCGCCCTCTTTGCTCAGGACGCGGACGGCCTCGATGCTCGCGGCCGGGTCTACGGCCTTGACCATGTCGATCAGGGCGAGACCCGCGGTCGCGACCGCCGTCAGGGCCTCCATCTCGACGCCGGTGCGGTCCGCGGTCTTGGTCGTCACGAGGATGTCGACGCCGGTGTCTGTGACAGTCAGGTCCACTGTGACCCCGTGCAGCCCGATCGGGTGACACAACGGAACGATCTCGGGTGTCCGCTTCGCGCCCATGATGCCGGCGAGCCGGGCGACCGCCAGCGCATCGCCCTTCGGCACCCCCGCACCGCGCAGGAGCGCCACCACCTCGGCGGTGGTGACGAGCCGGCCGGCGGCGACAGCACGGCGGGCAGTCACGTTTTTGGCGGATACGTCGACCATGTGTGCCGCGCCCTGGGCGTCGACATGAGTCATTTTCGCTGCGTCTGTCACGTTCACCAGCGTATCCACCGGCAAGTTGGTCTTGGAATTCGGCGCGCCAGGCAATAGCACATTGTCAGCACCATTGCACTTTCCGTAGCCATTTCGGATTGCAATCCGTTCCACGCGGTGAATTGGTCCACCACACGCTTTTTTCATGAGGTGCCCCCACGGCATCGGACGTACATTGCACTCCAGGTCATGGCGCCCGTCCAGTACGCGTGCGCGAACCACTGGAGGGGTACGGCAAATACACGGTCTCCGAACACTGCGGAGCGTTGTTAAACGGTCACGGATTCGGTACAAAGCGGGCGAGACTCGCATTTCGTGAAACGAGCGACAAATCATTCTTGCTGACTACGCATTCCTTTCCTAACCTCTTGGCAGGGAACGCGGCCGGCGCTCCTCAAAGGACTCGCTCCGCAACGCCCTTAAAAAAGGCTTTGCATGCCGTTCATGTGATGGAGGCGCAAATGCGTGACAACGACTGGCACTGAATCAGACAGCCCTCGCCGGCTACAGAGCGGCGACAAGGGATTGACAGCCCGTATGGGCAACGGGGGACCATGGGGTCATGGAGCACCCGCGGTGAACGACGCGAAGGCCGACAAACGACTCCGGTTGTGTGTCGGCCTCGTCGCGTTCGCGGGGTCATGCTGCCTGCTCCAGGCGGCGCTCGAGGCGCCACCGGTGCCGCTCGGCAGCCTGTTCTACCTCGCCGCGCTGACCGTCATCATCGCGGTCGCGGGCAGCCCGATCATCCTCATCCGCATCCGCTCGGAGAAGCGCGCCTACTCGGCGACCTCCGGTGCGCTGCTGGTCGCGGTGGCCACCATCCCGCCCCAGTGGGTGATCATCTGCACGATGCTGGGCATCCTGACGGCGAAGATCTCCATCCGGGACCCGATGAAGGTCACCTGGAACGTCGCCAAGGACGTCGTCGCTGCCACCGCCGCCGGTACGACCGCCTACCTGGTCGGCATCCGGCCCGACATGGGGCACATCGGCGACTTCCAGTCGTACCCGAATCTTGTGCTCGGTCTCCTCGCGGCCGCGCTCGCCTACGGCATCGTCGATGAATTCCTCGGCAACACGATCTTCTCGCTGGCAACGCGCACGTCATGGCGGCGCACCATGCTGCGCAACCTCGACCTGGTGCTCGCCGCCCGCGGGTTCAACATCGTGCTGGCGCTGGTCGCCGTCCTCACGATCGAGCGGAGCACGCTGCTCATCGTGACCATGATCCCCACGGTGCTGGCCCTGCAGCTCGCGACGAAGAACAAGATCCGTCAGCGCGCCGACCAGGAGGCCTGGCAGCGACTCGCGGGGACCGCCGACCAGCTCAACGTGACCGACCTGGCCTCGGTGCTGCACTCCGCGGTGACCCGCACCCCCGGGCTGTTCTCCGCCGACGAGGCCGAGATCGAGCTGGACGATGTGGACCCACCGCGTCTCGTGCGCGGCTCGGCCGATCGGCTCGGCTACGAAGGACCGCGCAGCGAGGCCCCCGAGCGGGAGGGTTCGACCATCGAGGCTGCGCTCGACGGCCCGACCAGCGGCGCCATCGGTGTCCTGCGACTCCGCTTCCGCAAACCGGTCAAGCTCAACGAATCCGAGCAGTACAAGCTGCAGACGCTGGCCTCCTCACTGTCCACGGCCATCGGCAACGCGCGGGCGTACGCCGAGCTCAAGCGGGTCAGCGCCGAAAACGCGTACGAGGCTGCCCACGACCCGCTCACCGGCCTCGCCAACCGCCGTGAGCTGCTCGAACAGGCCGCCCGCAGCTTCGCCGGCCGCAGCTCCGACGGCATGCTCGCCATGCTGCTCATCGACCTCAACCACTTCAAAGAGGTCAACGACACCCTCGGCCACGCCGCCGGCGACGACGTCCTCCGCGAGGTCGCCCGCCGTCTCGAGCACGCCGCGCAACCCGGCGACCTGGTCGCCCGGCTCGGCGGTGACGAGTTCGCGGTCCTCCTCGCCCACCTGCCCACCCCGGCCGTGGCCAGCCACCGCGCCGCCGCGATGCTCACCTGCCTCGAACCCCCGATCGTCGTCGACGGCATGCAACTCACCGTCGAAGCGGCCGGCGGCATCGCCCTCGCCCCCGGCAGCGGCGGCGTCCAGGAGCTCATGCGCCGCGCAGACGTCGCCATGTACCAGGCAAAACGCGGCGGCCAGAGCACAGCCACGTACGCACACGCCCACGACACCGCAGACGTCGGCCGCCTCATGCTCGGCGGCGAACTCACCCGCGCGGTCGCCGAACACGAATTCTTCGTCGACTTCCAGCCCATCGTCGACCTGGCCTCCGGCGAGGTGACCTCCGCAGAAGCCCTCGCCCGCTGGCACCACCCGGAACACGGCAACCTGACCCCGATGCAGTTCCTGCAAACCGTCGAACGCTCAGGCCAACTCCCCGCCTTCGCCGACGCCGTCCTCGAAGAATCCCTCACCGCCCTCTCCGTCTGGCGAGACGCCGGCTTCAACCTCCCCGTCGCCGTCAACGTCTCCCCCCGCAGCCTCCTAGACCCCACCTTCCCCGCCACAGTCCTCGACCGCCTCGCCGCCCACTCGGTGCCACCCGACCGGCTCGTCCTCGAGCTGGCCGAAACCCTGACGCTGAGCCAGCTCGACGTGGTCGACCGAGCGCTGAGCGAACTGCGCGACGCAGGTGTCCGCCTCGCCCTCGACGACTTCGGCACGGGGGTTTCGTCGCTGTCGGTGCTCTCCCGCATCCCGGTGCACCAGCTGAAGATCGACCGCGAGTTCGTCACCGCGGTCGAGACTTCCTCGGAGGCTGCGGCGGTCATCCGGTCGACTGTCGATCTGGCCCGAAGTCTACAGCTCAGCGTGGTTGCTGAGGGGGTGGAGAGCGAGCCTCAGCGGCTGGCGCTCTGGGAGCTGGGCTGCGTTGCCGGGCAGGGGCATTTGTTCGCTCGCCCGATGCGAGCTGACCGGCTGCTTGCCACACTGCAGCGAGGGTCCGCAGGCACCCCCGGCATCCTGGCCGAGCCGCTCCACAAGGCCGGATCGGTCGTCCGCATGCCGCGCCGCCGCAACTCACGCTCCCAAATCCCCCACCTCCCAGCCTGACCACCGCTCCCGGCCTGACCATCCTGTCCAGCCTGAGCGTCAGTCCAGCTTGACCGCCCCGTCCGGCCTGAGCGCCACCCGGCCTGAGCGCCACCCGGCCTGAGCGCCACCCGGCCTGACCGCCCGTCCGGCCTGACCGTCACCTGGCCTTTCACCCGCCCGGCCCAGGTCGAAGCTGATCCACGTTTAGGTTGTGCCCAATTAAGTTGTGCACAATTAAATTGCACACAACCTAACCAGTCGACCAGCCAGCGAATGATCGCCTCTGCCAGACTGGCCAGCGTGAGGTTGCCGGAGCGGATAGATCAGGCGGCCGGCGGACTCGCCATGGACGCCGCCCTATACGGCCTTTCCGCCGTATTCGCGCTGGTAACAGCACTCACCTCAACCCTGCTGCCGCACCGAGCCTGGGGAACAATCGCGACCTGGGGCTACCTGGCGGCCTTCCTGATCACCGCGACCCAGCTGATCCTCCGCCGCCCCGCCCAACGCCTAAGCCTGACCTGGCTAGCGTGGGCTGCCACTGCCCTGCTTCCCCTGGTGGTGGAGGCGGTTCAACGCGCAAACGGCCGTACCGATCGCGCCCAAGAGGAAGTGCTGGTCGTTGAGCACATGGGCGAACGCCTGGCGCACACCGGCACGCCGTACCTCACCCGCGACGCGATTTCCGCGCTGCCGTCAGGCGACCAACTACTGGGCTACGCGCCGTACCAGCCCGGAATGGCCGTTTTCGGCCTGCCGCGCGCTGCCCTCGGCGACTTCTGGTTCACCGACGCCCGGATCTGGTTTGCCCTGGTCACCGCAGGCGCGCTGGTCACGGCGCTACACCTGCTGACCTCCTCGACCGTACGCGCATTGCAGTTCGCCACCGTCCTCCCGCTCTGCGCCCTGACCCTCGCGACCGGCGGCGACGACCTCCCCGTGCTCGCCCTGTCGCTGCTCGCGCTGGCGTTCGCGGGCCGGGGCCGGTTCGTCGCGGCGGGCGTGGCGGTGGGGGCGGCGGCCTCGCTGAAGTTGTTCGCGTTT
Source organism: Winogradskya humida (assembly GCF_016862215.1). Taxonomy (GTDB): domain Bacteria; phylum Actinomycetota; class Actinomycetes; order Mycobacteriales; family Micromonosporaceae; genus Actinoplanes; species Actinoplanes humidus. Next base: position 14,138 of record NZ_BOMN01000039.1, on the reverse strand, counting down.
CCGGTGCTCGCCGTGCTCCTGGTTCTGGCGATCACGCGCAAGGACGTCCGCCGCTTTCTACCGGGCGCCCTCGGCCTGCCGATCTTGACGCTGCTCCCAGCCCTGCTCGTCCACGCGGACGCCTTCGTCGAGAATGTCCTGCGTTTCCCGCTCGGTCACGGGGTGGTGACAAGCCCCGCGCAGTCACCTTTCCCCGGTTATCTCATCGCGCAGGCACTGCCCGGGGGCCGTTTTGTCGCGATCGGACTGTTGGTTGCGGCAGGTCTGGCGATCGCGGTGCGACTCATCCGGCATCCGCCACGCACGGCCGCAACAGCCGCCCTCTTCTGCGGGTACGGGCTCCTCGCCGCAACTCTCCTCATGCCGACCACCAGATTCGGTTACCTGCTGTACCCGCTCGCGTTCCTCGTCTGGGCCCCCGCACTCGGCCGGCGGGAGCGGCAACCAGCTCGGCTGTCCGCCGGATAGCTGGCGCATACAGGCTGACATTCAGCAGACCCACAGGGACAACGCCACCACGCAGTGACACGGCCTTGTACCGTTTAAAGATGCAGATGACCTGTCCCAAGTGTCATGGCGAGATGCGGGTCTACGAGCGCAGCGGCGTGACGATCGACCAGTGCACGGAGTGCCGCGGCATCTTCCTCGACCGCGGCGAGCTGGAGAAACTCTTCGACGCCGAGGCCAACTGGAACAGCCGCCAACCGCAGGCCGGCACCCCGCCACGCCCGGCCCAGGCCCCGGGCGCCCCGGGTGGCTACCCGCCGCCTCCGCCCGCCCCGCCGGTCCACGGTGGTTACGCGGCACCGGCCCCCGCCTACGGCCAGCCCGCTTACCCGGCTGCCCCGGCGCCGGCCTACGGTCACGGCCCGCAGTACGCCCAGCACGGATATCACGGCCACTACCGGCAGCAGGGGCATCACGGCCACTACCGCCGCAAGAAGAGCTTCCTCGGCGAGCTCTTCGACTGAGCCTCACCGACGCCGAATCGGGAGCGCGGCAACCCGCCGCGCCCCCGCCTGGCATGACGCGTGCCCCCGCCCGGCGTGACGCGCGCACGTGGCGGGGGCGCGTGCGGCCTACCAGCTGCCGTCGTCGCGGACCCGCTCCGCCGGCCCGTCGCCGGTCAGCAGCCCGGTCAGGGCCTCGTCGAGATCCTTGCCGAGATACCACTCGCCGCCCTGATCCAGCGCGAAAACCCGCCCGTGCTCGTCGATCGCGAGGATCGCGTCACCCTTGGCCTCCACGCCGAGCGGAAACAGCCGCGTCCCGATCACGGTGCCAAATTCTCCGAGCACATCCGCCGTGTACGCCGCGGCCGAAGGTTCGAGGTTCAGCCACCTGATCTGCCGGCGAATCCCGGGACCCCGCAGCCCGCAGAAGATCCCCGGAAAGTCCATCACCGCGGCCCGGGCAGCGGGAAACACCCGATGCCGATACCGATTCCCCGGCACCAGCACGACATCGTCGATCATGCCGTCGGCCAGGACCTCGGCGACGGTTCGCTGCATCGGTCGCCAGCCCGCGTCGGCCAGCGCCCCGGCGACCGGGTCGGGGAAGCGGCCGGGCTGGGCTACGTTCTCCGAGTACGGCCGGAACGGTTCGATGAACGCCAGGTGGGACCAGGGGAGCAGCGCGAAGTCGACGAGAATCGCGATGCAGGATTCGCACGGACGGGCTTCGGTTCCGGCGAGCGGGTCACCTTTTTCGCGTACGAAATATGCTTCGAAGTCCGCCGTGCGCAACCAGGCACGGACCTCGTCGCGGGTCATCGGGGTTTCGCGGCGCCGGTCAGCCTCGTGCAGCACATCGGAGAGCACGATCAGCTCGGCGTGACGATCGAGTCCGCGTACCGTCGAAGCGGGTTCCAGATCTCGAAGCTGCCGCGCGACCAGCGGATGGTGGTTGATCTCCTGGTCACCCTTGGCGCCGCGGGCCAGGTAGAGGCGTCCGTCCACAGTGATGTGCGCGGCCGTCGTCGGCACCGGCCGGCGACGCGCGTTGCGCCGCAATTCCACTTCGGGAGCCACCGTACGCCGCTGAGCTGCGACTTCCGGCCACCGCTCGCGATAGAGCTCGGCAACCACGCTGGGCGGCACCCCGGGAAACGTGGACAGGGCACCGGTTTCGCGATCGATGACCGTGCGGGCACCGTCTCCCGGGATCGGCAGCACCGCGGGCGGCTGACGCGTCCACACCACGAACCCCAGGTCGAACTCGGTGACCATCGGCGTGCACTCGTACCCCCGGCGCTCGGTTTCGCTGCGCGCCCAGCCGGCGGCGATCTCCTCGGCCTCATCCCGTGTGATCATTCCGCCCCCTCAATGTGCCAAAAGTGTGCACGCGCTGAAGTTACCTGAACACATAGGGTTGCGTCGCCCGTTACTGTCATTGACGTCGATGGACGTTCGTGAGGGGGGCGACCGTGGCGGAGACAGCAGATCGTGACGCTAACCAGGCATTGCGTGCACGCTTCAACGAGGTACACGGCCAGTACCAGCGGCTTAGGTCCGGAATGGACGAATTGCAGCGCAACCTGAGTTCGCTGCGGGCAACCGTCCGCTCCGACGACGGCTTCGTCGAGGCCACCGTCGGGCCGCGTGGCCAGCTCATAGACCTGAAACTCGACCCGGGCGTCTATCGCGAGCTGGAACCCGACGAGCTCGCCGACGAGATCATCGCGGTCACCGCGGCGGCCGCCACCAAGGCCGCGATCGAGGTCCAACGCCTGATGGCGGGTCTGATCCCCTCAGAATCCGGCCCGATGCGCTTCCTCAGCGACAACGACTTCGGCTCGCTGCTGCGCCGCCAGGACGCGATCATGCGGGAAGCCCCCGGACCCACCTTCGACCCCACCCATGAGTGAGCTCTGGCTCGACCCCACCCTCGCCGGTGGCGCCGGGCGCGACCTCGCATCAGCCGGTGAACACCTCAGCGAACTGCGTTCGGGCCCCGGTGCGGAACTGGCGGCGATGAGCGGCGCCCACCCCTGGGGCAACGACGACATGGGCCGCGCCTTCGAACGCAACTACCGCCCCGCCGAAGACCAGTTCCTGCAGGCCTGGGCCGCATTGGGCAGCCACGTGGCAGGGCTCGGCGACGCGGTCATCCAGGCGGTGCGAGAGGTCACAGAAACAGATCTTCACGCATCGGTACGCGTGGAGCACACGTACCGGAACCGGCGATGACGATCCTGCCCAGCCCCATCCCCAATCCGCTCGACTTCTGCCCGTTCGACGTCCCGGGCTGGGCCTACGAAGCGCTGGAATGGGTCGTCGGCTTCGACTGGCCGGCCGGCAACGAAAGCACCACCTGGGACGTCGCCGACCACTGGTACACCATCGCCGGCCAGATGCTGGTCCCCCGCGACGACGCCTCCGACGCGGCCGGCCGGGTCCTCAACGGATACGGCGGCCAAGGAGTCACCGCCGACGCCTTCAAGGACGCCTGGAACCAGGCCGACTCCCCCCTCGCCGCCCTCCTCGACATGGCCGACGAAATGGGAAAACTCGTCGAAGGCTGCGGCCGCGACCTCGAGGGCGCCAAACTCGAGGCCTGGATCGAGATCGGCATGTTCCTGATCGAACTGATCGGCATGGCCGTCGCGGTCGCCATGACCCTCGGTGCTGCCTCACCCGCAGCGGGCGGCCTGATCGCCGCCACCAGGATCGCCATCGAGCAGATCTTCAAACGCCTCGTCGAACAGCTCGGCCGCAAAGCCATCAAGCAGACCGTCAAGGAAGCGGGCACACGAGCGGCCAAACAGCTCACCACCCGCGAAGGCCGCAAACATCTCGGCAAAGAAGCCCTCCACGAAGGCCTCGAGGAAACCCGCGAGGAACTCGCCACCAACGGCGCCGTCCAGGGCTACCAGAACGCCACCGGCCGAGCATCCGGAGTGAACCTCACCGACCTCGGAATGTCCGCCGCGGGCGGCTTCGGAGGCGGCTTCGCCGCAGCCGGCGCACACACCGGAAAGGGCTCCCACGGCGGCGGAGTACTCCGCGGAGCCGGCGCCGAGGTCCTCGGCGAATTCGGCGGCGCAGCCATGACCGGCAACCTGCCAAACCTAGAAGGAGTAGCCAAATCCGCCACCTCCGGCGCCACCACCTCCTCCTTCGAATCCACCACCTCCACCGCCACGAACTCCCTCCTCGCCAAAATGTCAGCCCTGTCGCCACCCACCGACTCGGGCCCCCCGGCCCTCTCCCCAGGCACCGACCCCGCCACCCCGGAACCCACCCCGGCCTTCGCGACCCTCGCGGCCCCCACCTCCACACCCCCCATCGACCTCTCCAGCCTCGCCCCCTCAGACCTGGATTCAGCTCAACCCGGGCTCGGCTCCGCCCCCTCAGACCTGGGTTCCGCTCACTCAGATTTGGGTGGTGCTCGTCCGGACCTGGTTTCTTCTCAGCCGGATCCAGGCTCAGCCCACCCTGACCTGGGACTGGACCCTGGTTCCCCGCATTCGGGTTCGGACGTTGCTCATACCGGGGCGATGACAAGCCCGCCCAACCTGGACTCCATCTCCACCCCTCCGAGCGCCGAACCCTCCCATCAGCCGGCTGATTCCGGCTTGCCCAGTGACTCCACCAGCTCAGCCGGCGGCCCTACCGGCTTGGCCAGCAGCGCCACCAGCTTGGGCAACGGCCATACCGGCTTGGCCAGCGGCCCTACCGGCTTGGGCAGCGACTCCACCAGCTTGGGCAGCGACTCCACCGGCTTGGGCAGCGACTCCACCGGCTTGGCGGCGGCTTCTGTCTCGCCGCCTTCGCTCGCGCCCGCGGGCTTCGACTCCGGAAACTTCGCCGGACAGACGGGTGCCGCCTATGCGCCGCCACTCTCGGATCCTTTGTCGGCATCGCCCGCTACGAGCCCCCTCGGACAGACGTCTACGCCTCTCGCTCCCGGGTTCGTCCCCTATTCGCCGGGTGCCGGGCGTCAGCGCGGCGAAAGCCCGTGGTCGAGTCCGCTGGGGGGCGGGGATAGCGCTGTGGGCGTACCGACGAGATCTGGGTCTGGGTCTGGGCCGGCGGCGGCACCGCCTGGAGCGACCTCCGATGTGGATCGTTATTTCCGGTTCGCGCGGGAACGGCGTGCGGCATACGGGCAAATGCGACGGCAGGACACCGTCGAACGGCTGGAGGAGAAGGCAAAAAACGCCCGCCGGCAGGCCCGGAACGCGCGCCGTTCCGCCCGGGTGGCGAGATTCCTGAAGTTCGATCCGGGCCTGGCCCAGTTCTTCGACACGAACGCCGCCACCGCCAATTTTGCCGCCGACCGGGCCGAAACCGAAGCCCGGGTGGCACGCGACCCGGCATTCGACATCGGCACCGGCGATCTGACAACGGTCGGTCCGCGGGATTGGCACCGCACCAACCGCGACACCGGCAACCTCGCACCCGGCGCGGTCTCCCTCGGAAACCGTTCGATGTTGACCGGCGACGGCCACCCGCCCGCAATTGAGGGCTCCCGCAGATACGGCGAGTTCGGCGGTCTCCGCACCCCGCTCGCCCAGCACCAACTAGACGTCGAGAACGCCGTACCCCGCGACTATTACGGCAACCCGATGCGCCTGGTGGATCCCCGCTCGCCGTACTTCCAACTCATGAACGACGGCGGCCCCGCAGCCGACCCGACCCGCGGAATCAACTGCCAAGATTGCGTCCTCTCCTTCTTCGACACCTACATCCACGGCCGCCCCCGGGTCTCAGCCCCCCGCACATTCGACGCCTACCGCGACGGCGACCCCCAACGCCCCCTCTACGGCGAAACAACCGGCCCCGAACGCGTAGAACAAGCAACAGGCGGCCGCCTCCAATCCCTGTGCAAACCAAACCCGGCAGACACCCCCACCCTCGCCCGCCAACGCGTCGCCCGAGCCCTCACCGACGTATCCTCCCAGCTCATCGCAGGCGGCCACGGCTCCTTCGCCTTCCTCGTCAACGCCTGGGAAGGCGGCTCCGCCCACGCCTGGGCCGCCGTCAACCACCACGGCGAAATCCTCTACGTCGACCCCCAATCAGGCCGCATAGCCCCACCAGGAATGGCCCTCTACGGCCACCGCGGCGAACCCCACCCCGACAACCTCATAGCCCTGGACGCCCTGGTCGTCAACGGCCAAGGCACCCCCCTCCCCTTCAAAAACCGAGAAGACGGCTGGTGGCACCCCCGCCCCCAAACCCACACCCACCCAGGCCCGCCACCACCCCCAGCACCACCACCGACCTCGGCCCCTTCACCCCGGCCTCCCGAGCCAGGCGCTCCTCAAAGCGATGATCAAGATCTGGAGTCCTCGTCCATTGCCGACGTAACGGCGGACGATTTTGATCCGACTGAGGTCGAAGGTCAGTACCTCGATGCGCTCGGCGGGGAGGACAAGGTCGCCATAGTCGCGTCGGTAGAGCTTTCTCAAGTGGTTGCTGCACGGCTCACCGGGGAGCTTCAGAACATTCTGGATTCCATAAACTCCGTGCGATCCGATGCCGGGCCGCTCGCACTTGTCGGGCTGGAGCACTCGGCCAAGACTGTGGAGTCGCTCAGCCGTACGTTTGCCGAGCTCACAGAGACCGAGGGTCTGGACGTTCAGGGCTTTCTGGAAACGGTGAAGGACCGGGTTCGGTTTTCGGTGCAGACACCGGAGAGTGGATACTCAAGATCGGTTCTGTCCATCTTCGAGACTCTTCGACAACGCGGGTTCCGTGTCGGCAAGGTCGTGGGATTCTGGACCCCCGGTGGACGGCACAACGGGTTGAACGCCACAGTCACCGACCCCGCCGGATTCCGGTTCGAGGTGCAGTTTCCTACCGCGCTGTCGTGGCGGGCCTCAAAGCAGACTCATCAGCTGTACGAGATCCTCCGACTGCATCAGGCACCGTTCGCGGTGCGCGTTGATGCTTTCGTGCAGATGCTGGCGATCAACAAGAATCTCGCGCTTTCCCAGCATCAGCCGGGTGATCTGCTCGATCTCCCTGTCACGAAGCAGGTCGACTCGACCTTCGTAACGTGGATCGCCGAGGAGGATGCGGCTTGGAACGAATACTTGCGCATGCTGTCGGTGGAGGGCGCTACCTTCCAGGACATCCTCGACAGGTACGGCCTGATTCCGGGGGACGTCTTTGGCCCACACAGATCGGATCGCACTGATGACCGAGCCGGCATTCAGCTACCGCACGATCCTGAAGTCGGACGAGTCGGGCCTGATAACGAGCATCGTGGTCCACCGCGTACAGGTGACCGGCCCGCTTGAGGCGATCCTGTGGAGCGTCCCACGTAAAGCGTGGATCTACGCCCCGGCCCTGGCCGTCCGGTTCCTCTTCGACGACCAGTACCGGGAGAGAACGCAGTCGCTCGACCGCACAACGGCCGGACGAATCGCCCACGACGTGTTGGAGACGGAGCTACCCAGCGAGGAGACCCTCCAAGCGATGTGCGAGGAGGGAAAACGGATGGGTTGGGACTATGGGCCGCCTCGTGGGGGTGGGGGTTAGACGATGGCCATGTCCACGAAGCGGGAGAGGTGGAGTTGGGCGGCCACGGTGACTGTGTCGGTGGGGCCGTTTCGGTGTTTGGCGACGATGAAGTCGGCTTCGCCGGCTCGGGGGGATTCCTTGTCGTAGTAGTCGTCCCGGTGGAGGAGGAGGACTACGTCGGCGTCCTGTTCGATGGAGCCGGATTCTCGGAGGTCGGAGAGTTGGGGGCGTTTGTCGGTCCGCTGTTCCGGGCCTCGGTTCAGCTGGCTGACGGCGATGACCGGGCATTCGATCTCTTTGGCGAGGAGCTTGAGGCCTCGGGAGAGCTCGGAGACCTCCTGCTGGCGGCTTTCCGTTTTCTTCGGGGAGCTCATCAGCTGGAGGTAGTCGATCACCAGGAGTTTGAGGTTGTGGCGCTGCTTGAGGCGGCGGGCCTTGGCTCGGATCTCCATGAGGTTCATGTTGGGGGTGTCGTCGACGAAGATCGGGGCTTCGCTGATCTCGCCCATCCGGCGGGCGAGTTTGGTCCAGTCGTCGTCGGAGAGCTGGCCTGAGCGCAGGGAGTGCAGCGGGACGCGGGCCTCCGCGGAGAGGAGGCGCATCACCATCTCGATCTTGCTCATTTCGAGGGAGAAGATGGCCGCGGCGCAGTTGCTGCGGATGGCGGCGTTGCGGGCGAAGTCCATGCTGACCGTTGACTTGCCGAGGCCGGGGCGGCCGGCGACGATGATCAGCTGGCCCGCGTGCAGACCGTTGAGCAGGCGGTCCAGGTCGGCGAAGCCGGTGGGGACGCCGGCCATGCCACCGCCGGCGGCACCGATCGCCTCGATTTCGTCGAGGGTGGGTTGCAGCATGTCGCCGAGGGCCGCGAAGTCCTCGTTGACGCGCTTCTCGGTCACGTCGTAGATGGCCTGCTGGGCCAGGTCGACGATGTCGTCGACGTCGCGGCCCTCGTGACCGCCGGAGCCGTAGCCCAGCTGCACGATCCTGGTGCCGGCCTCAACCACGCGGCGCAGGATCGCGCGGTCCGCGACGATGCGGGCGTAGTACGAGGCGTTGGCGGCTGTCGGGACGCTTTCCATCAGGGTGTGCAGGTACGGCACCCCGCCGATGCGCTGCAGATCGCCGGAGTCGGCCAGCGCGGCCGCCACGGTGACGCCGTCGGCGGGTTCGCCGCGACCGTACAGTCCGAGAATGATGTCGAAGATCGTCGCGTGCACCGGCCGGTAGAAGTCCGCGACCTTGAGCATCTCGACGACGTCGGCGATGGCGTCCTTGGAGAGCAGCATGCCGCCCAGGACGCTCTGCTCGGCGGCGATGTCCTGGGGCGGGGTCTTGTCGAAGGCGCCTTCGCTGGACGGCGGGGGGCCGGAGGGGCGCCCCGAGGACTGCGGACGGGCCTCCGGTCGTGCGTCATCGGTGATGGACACTCCGACCTCCCCTTCCTGTGAACGCCGGGCCGGATGAACATCCCGTCCGGGTGGAACCTGACGCGAACGCCAGTGACCCGAGTAGATCAAACACCTCTGGTACGACACTTTCGGGTGAGGGCGCGCCCGACCGAGTGATCCAGGACACGAATTGCCGCCTTCCCGGCGGATCAGGCACATGGGCCGGTTTGACCCGTGCGGACCGGCCGGTGGGCGCGATCCAGCGCCGGTAACCATACGAACCCGCACGTCATCGACCCAAACGCTGCGGTGGACGGCGCTCGGGACAACCTGTGGACAACGTCGCTGTGCCTGTGCGCGGCCCTGTGCACAGCCTGTGTAAAACTCCGTGGGCCGTGGTGGTCTGCACCGCCGTGAGCTGCATATTCGTCGTCCCCAGCATGTGGAGAAAACAAAAAGGTGCTGCCGGTGACGAAGCGATCGCGCCAGGGCGTTGCAGAACCGGGCAACGCACGTCACGCTTTTCAGGTGGACCAACGGGAGTGGGACTACGGCGCCCGCCTGCCGCGCGAGAGGAGCGCCGCTGACTCTTGGCCACCCTCGGACAGCCCGGAAAGTCCTGATTCGTCCAAGAATGTCGAGCCAGGGGCGCCGATCTGGGGCAACGGCTCGGTGACCGATACAGGCAGCATGCAGCCGATCCCCGAGGCGATCGCCTGGTCGCTTCGCGCGGAGGCGTGGGCTCAGAACGAGGACCAGGCCGTCGAGCGCTCCAGCTCCGGCACGGTCAGCCGCTGGTCGGACGTCGCGGCAACGGGCCGTCCACCGGTTCCGGCAGACGGCGTCGGCTGGCGGACGTCCACCGCCGAGTGGCGCGCGACCACCGAGTCAGCGCGGTGGCGCCAGACGACCGAGTGGCGATCGTCCACCGGTTCGCACGGCTGGCGTACCACTACTGAGGCCTGGCAGAGCGGCGCAGAGGACGAAGCGGTCCCGCCCCCGGGTGTGACCCCTGGCGAGCCGCCCACGCGCCTACCGGCCATCTCAGGCACCGCGTGGCCCACCCCCGACTCCGCGGCCGAGCAGAACATCCCGAGCTGGCAACAGGCCGCTGACACCCCGAGCTGGCAGCAGCGGCCCGCCGACGCCGCGCCGAGCTGGCGACAGGCCGCCGCGGACAGCACCCCCAGCTGGCAGCAGCGACCGGTCGACCCGACCCCCAGCTGGCAGTCACCGCCGAGCCCCACCTCGAGCTGGCCGCAGGCCGCCGAGGCAACCCCGAGCTGGCAACAGCCCAACGACCGACTGCCGGGCCAGGTCGGCGACTCCACGCCGAGCTGGCAGCAACGCCCGGTCGACCCGACCCCCAGCTGGCAATCACCCCCCAGCCCCACCTCGAGTTGGCCGCAGGCCGCCGACCCGACCCCCAGCTGGCAACAGCAGCGACCCCCGGACGCGCCGCCGAGCTGGCAGCGACCCGCGGATGCCGCACCCAGCTGGCAGCAGGGTGCCGCCGACAGCGTGCCCAGCTGGCAGCAGCGACCCCTCGACCCGACCCCCAGCTGGCAGCAACCGCCGTCGGACCCCACGCCGAGCTGGCAGCAGTCGGCCCCGCCGCGCCCCGCCGACGCGGCACCGAGCTGGCAGCGACCCGACGACCGGCCCTCGTGGCAGCAGTATTCGACCCCGCCCGCGTCGCCGTCGTCCTCGATGCCCTCCATGCCTTCCTCGTCGATGCCGTCGGCCGCATCGCCGTCGTCGTCGATGCCGTCGTGGGACACCCGCTCGGACCGGCCGTCGTGGGACACCCGCTCGAGCTGGCAACCGACCTCCGAGCCGCCCCGGTCAAGCTGGTCCGAGGACGGCCGGCACCTCGTCCGGGAGGACGACCGCGCGCAGTGGCGCCGGGAATCGGCCGCCGGGTCACCCCAGGTGGGTCGCCGCCGGGCCCCGGAACCAGGATCCCGGACAGGCGGGGGTACGGGCTGGACCACGCGCTCCGACGCCGACAACTGGGCCGGTCACACCGACACGGGCAGCATGCCGGCGTTCCAGGACCCGATGTCCGACACGGGCAGCTGGCGCCGCGACGCCACCCAGCCGCCCTCCCCCCTGCCACCGTCCAGCGACAGCTGGCGAACGAGCACGACCACCGACAGCTGGCGTAGCGGGGACGAATCTCGGGGCGCTCCCCGGCGTACTGACAACTGGCAGTCGTCGGAACCGCCCACCGGAAGCTGGCGCAGCGGCGACCAGGCACGCGGTCCCGAGCCACGCGACGGCTGGAACGACAGCGGTTCGTGGCGGCGCGACCCCGAACCGGCACCGGCAGTCGACCCCTGGGCACACAGCGCCACCGAGACGGGGATCATCTCGCTCCCGCAGGACGGCAGGCCCGGCAACCGGCAGAGCCGCACGGACACCGGTTCCTGGCAGCGCGAGTCCGGCACGAACGACGGGCGAGGCGAAACCGGCCGGCGCGGCAGGTCCGACCGGCCGTACGAGATCGAGTCCGGCTCACCCTCGGGTTCGTGGCAGCGCCGGGAGATCGAATCCGCGTCCCCCTCCGCATCCGGCTCCTGGCAACGCGACGAACCACCCGCCCCCGGCGGCCCCCGTCCTCGCGACGGCGACTCCCGGCAGCAGGACGGACGGTCCGACACCGGCTCCTGGCAGCGCAACGGACGACCTGAGCCGGGGGACACCGGGTCCTGGCAGCGCGAAGGCCGGCCTGCACCTGGTGAGACGGGCTCTTGGCAGCGCGAGGGACGCCCGGCGCCCGGCGAGACCGGTTCCTGGCAACGCGAAGGACGGCCCGCGCCCGGCGACACGGGTTCATGGCAACGCGAAGAACGACCCGCGCCCGGCGACACCGGCTCCTGGCAACGCGAAGAACGGCCGGCGCCCGGCGACACCGGTTCCTGGCAGCGTGACGGACGTCCCGAGCCTAGCGACACCGGTTCGTTGCGGCGTGACGGACGACCCGCGCCTGGTGACACCGGTTCGTTGCGGCGTGATGGGCGGCCCGCGCCTGGTGACACCGGGTCCTGGCAGCGGGACGGACGGACGCGGCCCGCGGACAGCGGACGGCCTGACCAGGCGCCAGGTCCCGGGGACACGGGATCGCTGCGGCGTGACGGGCGGCCCGCGCCCGGCGACACCGGTTCCTGGCAGCGCGACGGCCGACCTGACCAGGTGCCAGGTCCCGGGGACACCGGTTCCTGGCAGCGCGACGGCCAGGGGCGTACCCCCGAACGCCGGCCCGCGCGACCGCGTGGCCCGGAAAGCCAGCGCGAGCCTCGTCGTGGTCTCGATGCGCAGCGCGGCGTCGGGATGCCGGGCCGCAAGGACAGCCAGCGAGAGTACGCCCGCAGGCGCGAGCCGGACACAAGTTGGCAGCGGGAGCTCGAAACCGCGTCCTGGGATCGCGATCCCGAGACCGAGGTATGGCTCCGCGACAGCGACACCGGTCAGTGGCACCGGGCCGAAGCTGACGACGACGAAGACGACGAGGACGACCGAGGCGACGAACCCCGCCCTCGGCGACGCCGCCGTGCCCCTGACAGCCCGCCCGGTGGCCCGCCGGCGAGCGAAGGCACGGACGAAGGACCGGAAGGCGGCCGGCGTACGGGTGGGCGGCGCCGGGCTGCCGATGCCCCGCTGCAGCTTGGTTCGGCTCCCGAGGCACCGATTTCCCAGGATGCCTACCGACGCGATGGCGAAGGGCCGACGCGGCCTCTGCAGGGACGCGCGCGCGAGCTCGAAGCAGGACCGGGCCGGCAACGCGACGGTGCTCCGGACGGTTCCGGCCGAGCTTTAAGCAGCCCGGGCACCTCGCGCAGCGGCCCCGCCGATGCACCCGTTTCCGCAGCACCCGGCAGCTACGACGACCGTCCTGTCTCGGCCGCGCCCGGCGATTACGACCGGCCCGTCTCGGCGGCGCCCGGTGGTTTCGACCGGCCTGTGTCGGCGGCGCCTGTGCCCGGTGCGGTGGATCGGCCTGTTTCGGCCGCGCCCGTGGGACGGCAGCAGGACGAAGGGTCGCTGCAGGATCGTGGGGCGGCGCAGGACTGGCGTCGTGAGATGGGCGGGGATCAGGCCAAGCCCGGTGCGGGGCGGGCGTCCGTGCAGGCGGATGCCCAGTCCGAGGACTGGCTCAGTCAACTGCGTGCCGAGACGGGCGGGCCGCGGCCTTCCGATGCTGTCACCGAGGTCCGTCCCGCTGCGTGGCTGCAGGAGGAGCGCGCGCAGAACGGTCCGCGGCAGGATGGCAACACGGCCTCGTGGCTGCTGGAAGAACGCGCCCAGAACGGCCGGGCGCAAGGTGCCCCCGAACAGGCCGGTCCTGCGTCCTGGCTCGACGAAGAACGCGCACAGAACGGCCGTAAGCAGAGTGGCCCCGAACTAGGCGCCCCCGCACCCTGGCTGCAAGAAGAGCGCGCGCAGAACGGCCGCGCCCCCGACCCCAGCGAGACGGCCGGCTGGCTGCAAGAGGAGCGCGCGCAGAACGGCCGCGCCCCCGACCCCAGCGGGACGGCGAACTGGCTGCAAGAGGAGCGGGCTCAGAGCGGTCGCGCCCCGGGTGCCGGTGGGCAGGCGGATTGGCGTCGGGAACTGGCGGCTGACGGTGATCTTGCTGATGGGGAGTCGCGGCGGTTCAGTACCAGTAATTTTGTGCCGTTCCGGGCGCCGTCGCAGGGCGGGGCTGCTGGGTCGGTGAAGGTGCCGGCTGCGAACTCGGCGTCCGCGGGTGCTACCGAGGTGATCCAGCGGACGGGGGCCAGCTGGCAGGATCCGCCGGATACGGAGTGGCCGCCTCGGGGTGCGGTCATGACGTCGCCGACCGGGTCGTACGAGCGGCGGCCTGTGAGTACGCTCACGTCGGCTTCGGCGCGGCAGAACGATCTGCTCGAGCCGGACGATGAGATCGAGGAGGACACCGGCGGTCCGCTCAAGGCGGTGGGTTACACCGTTGGCTGGTACGGCGTCCCGGTCGTGCTCTTCGTCCTCTACATGCTGTTGCTCAGCGGCCAGCAGACGCACGCGTTGGACACGATCGCGAAGGCGGCGCCGCAGTTCGGGCTGTCGCTCGTGCTCAGCATGCTGGTCGCGGTCGGGCTGCGGTGGGCTAGCGGGTCCTGGAAAGCGGCCAGCGTCGGCCTCGCTGCCGCGGTGATGGGCGGCGGGCTCGCCACGGTCCTCACCTCAGCGATTACCGGCCAGTCGCTCAGCTAAAAAGTTGGCCAACCGGGAATAACCGGCCAGCTGAGGAGTC
>NZ_BOMN01000038.1 GCF_016862215.1 Winogradskya humida | reverse complement strand
CCAGCCAGGCAGCCGCGCAGCCAGGCAGCCGCGCAGCCAGGCAGCCGCGCAGCAGCGCAGCCAGGCAGCCGCGCAGCCAGGCAGCCAGGCAGCCGGCCGACCATCTGAGGAGCCCGGGAAGCTTCGGGAACAGAAAAGCGCGCCGACCCGACCGGGGCGGCGCGCTTTCTGGTGGTTCGGTGTTACTTGGCGGCCACGACGTTCACGGGGAACGAGGCGGTTACCTCGGGGTGGAGCTTGACCTGGACCTTGTAAGCGCCCGTGGTCTTGATGTGGGCCGGGAGCTCGAGGCGGCGCCGGTCGAGGGACGGGCCGCCGGCGGCCTTGACCGCGTTGACGATCTCGGCCGGGGTGATCGAGCCGAACAGGCGGCCGCCGGTGCCGGAGCGGGCCGGCAGGGTGACCTTGAGGCCCTCGAGCTGGCCCTTGACCTCGTTGGCCTGGCCCAGGTCGCGGATCTCACGGGCGTCGCGCGCCCGCTTGATGACCGTGACCTGCTTCTCGGCGCCCTTGCTCCACTGGATCGCGAAGCCCTGCGGCAGGAGGTAGTTACGGCCGTAGCCGTTCTTGACCTCGACGATGTCGCCGGGGGTGCCCAGTCCGGACACCTCGTGGGTGAGGATGATCTTCATCTCGGTGCCTCCCCTCAGCGCGCCGTCGCCGTGTACGGCAAGAGCGCCATTTCACGGGCGTTCTTAACCGCGCGGGCGATCTGCCGCTGCTGCTGCGAGGTAACGCCAGTCACCCGGCGGGCGCGGATCTTGCCGCGGTCCGAGATGAACTTGCGCAGCAGCGCGGTGTCCTTGTAGTCGATGTAGGTGATCCCGTCCTTGTCGAGCGGGTTCACCTTCTTCTTCGGCTTGCGAAGTGCCGCAGCCTTAGCCATTGCTCTTACTCCTGAACTCGGATAAGCCCGGTGAGGGGCTTAGAAGGGAGGCTCGTCGTCGAATGAGGAGCTGGCGCCGCCGCCACTGGGACGGCTGCCGGAGGCCGGGGCCGCCGTAGCCCACGGGTCGTCGAAGGAGGATGCGTTGCCGCCTCCACCGCCGCCGCCACCGTTGCTGGGCTGCCGGTTGCCACCACCGCCGCTGCCGCCGCCGAAGCCGCCTCCGCTACCGCCGCCACCGGACCTGCTCGCCTTCTGCACCTTCGCCGTGGCGTAGCGCAGGGACGGGCCGATCTCGTCGACCTCGAGCTCGTAGACGGTGCGCTTCTCGCCCTCGCGCGTCTCGTAAGACCGCTGCCGCAGCCGGCCCTGCACGATCACCCGAGCGCCACGCTGCAGCGACTCGGCGACGTGTTCGGCGGCTTCACGCCAGATGTTGCACGCAAGGAAGAGTGGCTCGCCGTCTTTCCACTCACCCGACTGCCGGTCCAAGGTCCGCGGCGTCGAAGCGATGCGGAACTTGGCGACTGCCGCACCCGAAGGGGTGAAGCGCAGCTCAGGGTCGTCGGTCAAGTTACCGACGACCGTGATGGTGGTTTCTCCTGCCATGATCTTCTCCTCGCCGCTGGGCGTCGTTCGTCGAAAAGGTTCTCAGACCCCTACGACAAAAACGAACGTCAGCGGGTCTCCGGCCGGATGACCTTGGTACGCAGGATGGACTCGTTCAGCCGCAGCTGACGGTCCAGCTCCGCCACGGCCTCGGGGGTCGCCTGCAGGTCCACGACGGCGTAGATGCCCTCGGACTTCTTGTTGATCTCGAACGAGAGCCGACGACGGCCCCAGACATCGAGCTTCTCCACCGAGCCGCCCGCGGTCCGGATCACGTTCAGGTACGTGTCGAGCGACGGGGCGACAGTGCGCTCCTCGAGTGAAGGGTCGAGGATCACCATGAGTTCGTAATGACGCAAGACGTTCTCACCTCCTGTGGGCTTGACGGCCACGGTATTTCCGCGGCAGGAGGTCTTGTGTCGCTCGCAGAAAGAAACCGCGGGACAGGTGCCCCACGGCGTACAGACTGCGAACCCGAGAAGCATACCCGGGGGCCGCCGGGCAACCAAAAAGAGCCCCGTCCCTGGGACGAGGCTCTTTCCTGGTGGAGCCGCGGGGCGCCCGGCCCGCATTCGCTGGGTGGGACCTGGGGAGGAACGACCACACCGATGAGGTTGGAACGGCCGCCCCGCGGAGCTTCTGCCGACTAGTCTACGCGATCGTTGACCGAGATGCACGTTCCGACACAAATGACCGAATAGTCCCAGCACCCACACCGACCACACAGATCACCGCCACCAGCGCGAGGAGCCCGATCGGCCTCGACTCGGTGATCGGATCCAACGCCGCGACCGGCTCCGCCGCCGCATCTTCCCGCGCGGGTCCAGCATCGAGCACCGGTCCGCCCGGCGTCGTGGTCAAAGGCAATTTCAGCGTCGGTACGCCCGCCAGCGCCGCCTTCGCGTTACGCGGTGGGACCTGCGTGAACGGCTGACCGGCAGCTCCGGGCGTACCCGTAGCGGTGTTGTTCTTGATCGGGGAACGGGGACCGCCCGGGGGCAGGATGGGCGCGGCAGTGTGGGTGACCACCGAACCCGGACGCGTGGGCCTGGTGGTGTTCGGCGTCGCGGTAGGCGTCTGCGTGGCCACGGGCGGCGTCGTCGTGGGGCCCGTCGGAGGCTGGGTCCCCGGATCGGTCGACCCCGGGGGAACAGTCGGATCTGTGGGATCGGGCCCCGGTGACACCTCCGTCGGGTCAACCGTGGGATCCGGCGTGACCGGCACCGGAAGCGGCTCGTCAGCACTCCCGCACACCACGATCTCGATCGTCGCGCAGGACCCCGTCCCGGCGGGGGCAGCGCTGGCCGCCCCCGTGGTGACAACCGCCGCGGCCAGCAGAAAACCGCCCAACACCATTGCTGTGACACGGTTTCTGACTTGCCGCGACATGCCACCATCCCCCCGTTATGTGGTTAATTCTCCCGATTAACGACATCTCGAACAGAGGAGTGACGCGTACGCGGACCCGCCGCCACGAACGGTGAGCGTCGTACCCACGTCGTAGGCTCGGTCCATGCGCATCGGAGCCCATGTAGATCCCGCCGATCCCCTCGACGCGGCAGCCGCCCGCGGTGCCGACGCCGTCCAGTTCTTCCTGGCAGACCCCCAGGGCTGGAAGGCACCCGCCGCCCGCACCGACGCGGCTGCCCTGAAGGCGTCCGACGTGGACATCTACATCCACGCGCCCTATGTGATCAACGTCGCCACGCTCAACAACCGCATCCGCATCCCGAGCCGCAAACTGCTGCTCACCCATGCCCGCGCGGCAGCCGAGATCGGCGCCCGGGCACTCATCGTCCACGGCGGTCACGTCAACGCCGACGACGACATCGCGGTCGGTTTCGACAACTGGCGCAAGACCTTCGCGTATGCCGAGAAGGAAGGCGGCCTGCCGCTCCCGGTCCTGATCGAGAACACAGCGGGCGGCGACCACGCGATGGCCCGCCACTTCGACAGCCTTGCGCGGCTCTGGGACGCTGTCGGCGAGTTCGGCGCGGGCTTCTGCCTCGACACCTGTCACGCCCACGCCGGCGGCGAGGAGCTCCTCGACATCGTCGACCGCGTCAAGGCGATCACCGGCCGCATCGACCTCATCCACGCCAACGACTCGAAGGACACCTTCGACTCAGGCCGAGACCGGCACGACAACCTCGGCAATGGCAAGATCGACCCGGAGTTGGTGGTAGCAGCCATCCGAGCCTCCGGAGCCCCGGCAATCGTCGAGACCCCGGGCGGAATCGAGGGCCAGTCCGCCGACATCGCGCTCCTGCGCGAGAAAGCAGGCAACTGACCCGCCGGCGGCACAAGGGAGCGCAATGACCACTGAGCAGCCGCAAGCCGGTGCCCGGCAAGCGCCCACCCCACCCGACCCCGCCGCCTCCACCCCCACCCCCACCCCCACCCCTGCCTCCGCCGATGAGGGCGGCCAGAGCGATCTTGGCGGTCAGAGCGATCCCGGCCAGGGCGATCCAGGTCAGAGCGATCCAGGTCAGAGCGATCTCGGCCAGGGCAATCCCGGCCAGGGGGGTGAGTTCTGGGGTGCTGGGCATGACAGCGGCCTGATCAGCAGCGGCACGAGCCGGCAGCCGGACGGGACGCCCACGGCGGTGGCGTCCGTGGTGGGATCCTCTGTGGAACGTCCGCGGCGTCGATTCTGGGACAGCTGGCGAAAGCCGCGGCCCGAGCAGCCCGACTCCGCCGAGACCACCCGAATCCTGCGCCCCGCCGTCCCGCCTCCGCCACCCGGCGCACGAGCTCCCCGGCCCGCCAGGCGACCCCGCCACGCCAAGGCCACCAGAGCCACAACCTCAGCCCACACGCGGGCCAACGACACGGTCAACACCCCAGCCGGCACAGGCAGCGACACAGCAGTAGGGACAGATCCCACTGCGGTCATGGCGGCCGCCACAAGTACGCCGACAACCACAACGGCAAGCGACGACGGCACTATCCCCGTCGGCACGGCCCTTCCCACCGACTCAGCGAGCCCCACAGCCAGAGCATCCAGAGCCGAAGCAGCCGGAGCCGGAGCGGCTCCAGCGGCCGGAGCAGCAGCACCCGGAGCGGCGGGGGCCGGAACGGCAGCGGCCGGAGCGGCGGGGGCCCCAGCGGCAGCGGCCCCAGCGGCCGGCCAGGATGCCAAGCGTGGCACCAAGAGCTCCGCGACCGCAACAGGCCGAGCCAAGGTCCCCACAGCAAGAACAACTACCGACCGCCCCGACAACTCCACAAAGGCATCCCCCGCGCTCTCGGACACGGCCCTGGCCGAGGGTAAGCAGGAAGCACCCGACCCCAGCAAGACCTCCGCATCGCCGGCAGTCAGCGACCCCGAAGAAGGCAAGGACCCGGACCCGCGCCGGAGCAGGCGACGACGGCGAAATGTCGAATTGCCCACAGCCCGGCCTCCAGGCGCCCCGCCGGACCCGTGGACCGCCTTCGCTCAGGAGGCCGAGCGGTCTCCCGGGCGGGTGCGGCGGGCGGGCCGGGTGGTCGGGCGGGCGCTCATTCACGAGTACGCCCTTGTCGTCTACGGTTCGCTGGTGCTGGCCACCGTGCTGACGTGGCCGGCTCTGCGGTACCCGGTGCATACCGTTCCGCAGGACATCTGGGATCCGTCGCGGCAGGCGTGGCAGATTTCCTGGGCCGGGCATGTGCTGCTCACCGAGCCGGCCCGGTTGTGGCAGGCCAACGCGTTCTTCCCGGAGCACTACAGCTTCGCGTTCGGGGACAGTCTGCTCGGGTATGCGCCCGCCGGCATGATCGGCAGCGGCCCCCTCGCGGCCGTCCTGCGGTACAACCTTCTTTTCCTGCTCGCTCATGCCCTGCTGGCGATCGGCGCGTACGCGCTTGTCCGGCAGCTGGGCTCCGGGCGGACCGGGGCGGTGGTCGGCGCCGTTGCCTTCGCCTATGCGCCGTGGCGGTTGGCGCAGGAGGGGCATCTCGACATCGTTTCCGCCGGGGGGATTCCGCTGGCGCTGGCGATGCTGGCGCGCGGGCACGGATATTCGCTGCGGTACGGGTTCCGGGGCGGCCGCCGGCGTATGGGGTGGGCTGTCGCGGGCTGGTTGGTGGCGACGTGGCAGCTCAGTCTCGGGTTTTCGCTCGGGCTGCCTTTTGCGTACGTCCTGGGTGCTCTGATCCTTGTCGTGGGCGTCGCCGTGCTGGTCCGGCGGTTGCGGCATCGCGGGCAGGGGGCCGTGCTCGGGTGGCGGCTGCTGGTGACAGACCTGATCGGAGTGTTGATCTTCGCGGGAGTCGGCGCGTTGATCGCCGTGCCGTATTTCCGGGTGCCGCCTACCGGGCCGGCGGGGGAGGAGATCTCGTTCTTCTCCGCGCCGGTGCAGAGCCTGCTGATCGGGCCCGCCGAGTCGCGCATCTGGGGGTTGCCGCACGAGGTGGCCCGGCAGTCGCTGGGGTGGCCGGCCGAGATGAGCCTGCTACCCGGCTTTGTCCTGTACGCCCTCGCGCTTGCCGGTCTGGTCTTCTCGATCTGGCGGGTGTGGCAGCGCCTGGTTCTGCTCGCCGCCGTCGTGGTCAGTGGGATCTTCACGCTAGGGACGACGTTCTTCGCGGGGCGCTGGACATATCTGCCGCTCTTCGCGCACCTGCCGGCATCGTTCGGCGTACGGATCCCCGGCCGGTTGATGCTCTGGGTGACCCTGTTCCTGGCGATCCTGGCGGTGGGGGCGGTTGCCGAGTTCGTACGGCGTGCCGAGCACATGGTCTCCACCCGGATCCCGCCGTGGCCCGGTCCGTGGCTGCGGCTGGCGACGTTTGTGCCGCTGATGCTGGTCCTCGTCGAGGGTTGGAACGCGACCGCGCATCCGGTGGTCCCGGACCAGCCGGCGGCCATGCGTACGGTGCAGGGTCCGGTGCTGGTCCTGCCGACCGCGGCGCTCACCGATCAGACCGTGATGCTCTGGTCGACGTCGCGGTTCCAGCAGATGGCCAACGGCAGCGGCGGGTTCGCCCCGCAGCGACAGTCCGAGCTGCGTCAGGCCGTCGCGAAGTTCCCCGACGCCGCGAGCGTCCAGTATCTGCGAGCCCAGGGCATCGGCACGGTCCTGCTGCTGCGCTCCCAGGTGACGGGTACGCCCTGGGAGCGCGCGGGTGACCTCCCCGTCGACTCCCTGCAGATCAGCCGCGAGGACCTCGACAACGACTCAGTGTTGTTCCGCCTCAACTAACGGAGGCGGGATCGCCGGCGCCGCGGGGGTCTTCTCGATGTTGAGCCATCGGCGCAGCTTGATCGTCCAGTCCGCGTCGGGCGAGTCGTTGAAGGTGCCGCCGTCCGGGTCCTCGTCGTAGGTGTCCCGGACGACGTCGAGCTCCGGGCGCCAGATCTCGCGGACGACCAGACCCACCAGGACGGCCACCGTCACGAGCCGCAGCGTCGAGGCCAGCACGAACGTGCCCTCGGGGATGACCGGTTTGCCGCCCGAGCCCAGCAGCTCCGCGTAGAAGGCCGTGAAGTATCCGATCTCCGCGACCGTCCAGGCGATGATCGCGCCCCAGCGGGGGCGGGCCAGCACGATCAGGGGCAGGAGCCAGAGGACGTACTGCTGCGACCACACCTTGCTGAAGATCAGGAAGACGGCGACCACGAGGAACGCGATCTGTGACAGCCTCGGGCGGCGCGGGGCGAGCAGGCACAACAGTCCGATCGCGGCGCAGGCGAGGACCGTCAGGGCGTACGAGAGGTGGTTGAGCGTGGGGATGTGATCGCTGAGCCATTGGAACGGGCCTTGATCACCCACCGCGCCGCTGTTCCACTTCGCGTCGAGGAACCGACCGATGTACCAGAGCGTGCCCCAGTCGATGGGCCTGGTGTCGTTGAGCTCGAAGAAGCGGTTCCAGCTCGTCCGGTAGAAGATCGCGATGGGCAGGTTCGTCGCGGCCCAGGCGAAGATCGCGCCGGCGAGGGCCAGCAGGAAGGCCTGAACCCGGCGCGACCGCAGGGCGAGCACGAAAAGCGGCCCGAGGATGAACAGCGGCCACAGTTTCGCCGCGCCACCCAGGCCCAGCAGCAGGCCGGCCAGGATGGGCCAGCGGCGGGCCCAGGCGTAGAGGCCGAACATCGCGAGCCCGATTGCCAGGAAGTCCCAGTTGACCGTGGCCGTCACCAGCAGGATCGGTGACAACGCGAAGATCGCGGCGTCCCAGGGCCGTCGGCGTCGCAGGGCGAGCAGCACCCCCGCGGAGGCCACCGCGAGGACGGACAGGACCAGGGCGTTCGCGTTGTAGAACCACTTGCCCTGGTTGATCTCGGGGTAGCGGTCGCCGAGCGCGTGCACCGGCAGCCCGAGGGCACCCATGAAGTAGCCCGTCACGACCGGGTATTCGACCGCGTGGTCGACGTAGGGCACCTTGCCCTCGTTGAGCCCCTCGGCGTAGTAGAGCGCCAGCACGTCGGTGTAGCAGAACCGCGTGTACTGGATATTCTTCTGCCAGTCGCCGTCCTGGCAGGGCGATTTCTGCACCCAGCTGAACGCCAGCGTCATGCATACCAGCGCCATGATGATTCGCGGCGCGGTCCAGAACCGGCCGCGACGGGCGGCGGGCGACGTGGCATGCTCGCCGATCGGCCCTCCGATCGCCTGGGCCAGGCCGCGGATGAAGCCGTCAGACTTCGCCGGCTGGTCGGTCCGTTCGGTCTCCGACGATGGCGCGCTCATGACTTGGCATCATGCCCCATCGGCGGCGGAAAGGGGCGACCCGCACCGCGTCTTCCCAGAGCGGTCCGAAAGTCTTTCCGCATCAGCGCCGGCACTTTTCCTCATCAGCGGCGGTAAACGAAACGGCGTGCCCACCGTTTCCGGTGGGCACGCCGCGACGTTCAGTCGATCAGGTCAGCCGTTTTCGTTGTTCGTGGTGGTCTCGGCTGTCCCTGGCGTGGTGGCCCCTGGCAGCGTGGTGTTGCCGCCGCCGTTGTTGTTGCCGCCACCGTTGTTGTTGTCATTGTTGTTGTTGTCGCCGTTGCCGTTGTTGTTGTCCCCGTTGCCGGTGTTCTGGCACTGCTGCGGGAACAGCTGGCAGAGCTGGCTGTTCGGGTCGACCGCCGGCGGCTGGACGACGACCGGCGGCGGCGGGGGCTCCTGCCCGGTCGCGTACTCGCTGTCGGCGTTGCCGGTCTCGACCCGCGTCGGGAAGTCTTCCTTCTTCATGTCTTCCGCCTTGGTGACGGCGTTGATGAAGTCTTCCCAGATCTGGGCCGGGGTGCCCGAGCCGAACATGTCAGATTTGCCGTCGGACTCGTGCAGCTCGACCTTCTTCGTCGCGCCACCGACCCAGACCGTGGCCGCCAGCTGCGGGATACCGCCGACGAACCAGGTGTCACCACTGCCGGAGTGGTTGTCCTTGCCGTCGTCGAACTCCCAGGTGCCGGACTTGGCGATGGCCTCGCGGCCGTTGCGCAACGTGTTCTTGGCGTGCTCCGGGATCTTGGCCATGACACCCTGCAGGTCGGACGTCCGGTCCTTGTCGAAGACCGTCTTCCCGGCCGTCTTCTCGCTCTTGTAGGGAACGAGCTTGCCGGTGTTCTGGTCGATCCGCTTCACCGTCTTGATGAAGTGCGCCTCGTGGCGCACGCCGTTGTTGACGATGGTCGCGACGCCCTGGGCGTGCTCCAGCGGGACGACGTGGTACTGACCGAAGCCGATCTCGTTGTCGAACCGGCCGTTCGCCTTCCAGTAGGCGGCGTCGGTCTTGGTGAGGTCGACCATCTCGCCCTTGTCCGTCCAGACGTGGGTGATGCCGGCGTCACGGGCGGCCTCGAGGACCTTCTCGCGGCCGATGCCCTCGGCGATCTGGTAGAAGGGGAAGTTGTACGACTGGATCGTCGCGGTTTCCAGATCGCAGTACTTGATCTTTCCGCCACAGACCTTGCCCGGGTCGGCGCCGGCGTTGCTGATCGTGCCGCCGTCGGGCTTCTTCTTCGTACCGTCCCAGGTGGTCTTGAACGAGATGTCCTCGCGCTGGGCCGCGGCGAGCGTGTAGATCTTGAACGTCGAGCCGGGGGACTGGCCGGTGCCGCTGAACCCGGTGCCGTCACCGTTCATGTAGCTGCCGTAGTCGATACCGGTGGGATCGTCACCGCCGTAATACCCGAGCACCCGCCCGGTAGACGGGTCGATGCCGATCACCGCGGCCTGGTAGCTCTTCGGCAGGTCGTGCATCGCCGAGGACTTGCTCTTTCGCGAGCCGGCAGCCTCGGCGGCCGCCTGAACCTCGGGGTCGATGGTCGTCTGAACCGTCAGGCCACCGCGCGTGAACTCGGTCTCGGAGATGTTCATCTCGGCCAGCTCGGCCTTGACATGCCGCATGATCATCCCGACCGGCTTGCTGTCACCAGCGCAGGTCTTGCACTTGTTGGCGTTCGGCGGGTTGACGGTGGGGTATTTACGCGCGTCGTACTGCTCTTTCGTGATCCACTTCATCTCGAGCATGTTCGACATCGTGTATTCCCAGCGTTCCTTGGCCGCGCCGAGGTTGTAGTTGGGGTCGTAGCCCTTGTGACCGCCGTTGGGATCCGGCTCGGGCTGCTTGATGATCGACGCCAGCACCGCCGCCTCGGACGGGGTGATCGCGTTCTTCTGCCCCTCGGGCGTCATCACCGACTTGCTGAAGTAACCCTGCGCGGCGGCCTCGATGCCGTACCGGCCCTCGCCCAGGTAGATGTAGTTGAGGTAGAACCCCATGATCTGGTCTTTGTCGTACGTCGACTCGAGCTTGCGCGCGATCACCGCCTCGCGCAGCTTCCGGTTGTAGCTGATCGCCTTCAGATCTGCCGCATACCGGGCGTACTGCTGAGTGATCGTCGAGGCACCCTGCTTGTCGCCGCCCGTGAAGTTGTTCCACGCGGCACGCATGATGCCCTTCATGTCAATGCCGGAGTGCGTGTAGAAGTTCTTGTCCTCGGCCGCGGCCACCGCGTGCTGGACGTAAGGGTTGATGCTCGCCTGCGGCACGACGGTGCGGTTCTGGGTGCCGAGCTTGGCGAGGACCTGGCCCTTCGCGTTGAGGATCACATTGGACTGATCCTCGGTCTTGGGGGCGGGAAGGTCCACGCCGTCGAAGAACCAGGTGCCCGCGACGACGCCGCCGCCGGCCAGGATCACCAGGACAGCCGCGGCAGCGGTGAGGATGTTGGCCCGGCGGCGCTTCTTGGCCGCCTTGGTGACGTTCTTGCCGCCGCCACCGAGCCCACGACGGCCGTTGCTGCCGGGATCGTTGGGGCCGAGGCCGCCACCACCACCGACAGCCGGGGACACGGGCCGCACGGCCGCGCGCGCGACCGAGGCGCGAGCCCCGACCGGGGCAGCGCCGACCGAGGCACGTCCACCCACTGGCGCCGTTCCCGCTCCGACAGACGCGCGACCGCCGACCGGGGCAGCGCCCACGGAGGCACGTCCACCCACAGCGGCCGCCCCGACGGAGGCGGCGCCGCGAGGCGTCGCCGATCCGCTCACGCTCGCGCGGCCACCGGAGGGTCTCCGATAGGCGTCAGGCGCGGGACGGTCGTCGTAGCCGGACGGATCGTCGTCAGGCGTGGCGGCAGCGGACGACCCGGGCACGCTGGCCCGGGCACGCGCAGACTGCGATTCGCCGTACGAGTTCATTCGGTTACACCTACCGGTCGCAGTGGCACGCCCGGGGAACCCTGGAGGGGCTCCCGGGGACTACGCCACGAACGGACGTTTTTGGGCTGCATCCGCGCAGCCGCCCTGTCGGATGTCGAAAATGACCGATTGCGACGCTGGATGCCCGTGTCGGTCCGGATCGTGTCAACGTTAGCGACGTTGAGGGCGATCACTGTCTGCCCTCCCGGCGATGTGACGACGACCCTGTCTCGCGGTGGCGGCCCGAGGCGGACGCGGCGACAGCCGTCGCGCCCTCTAGGAGTTCGTCGGCGCTCATTGCATCCCGGCCGAGCAGGAACTGCTCGATCAGGTGGTTCCAGGAACACGACTGGCACACCTCGACCACGAAGACCTGGAACTCACGCAGCGTCATCGCCAGGACCGGCAACTCGGTGAGTTTCCTTGCCTGGCCGGCGGACTGCTTGAGCTCGTCCCCATAGATGTAGTGCACCAGTGTGAGGTTGTCTCGGCGGCAGATCGGGCAACGGTCATCGGTCGGCTCGCCATGGAAGCGAGCTGCGTTTTTCAGGTATGGCGAGGCATCGCAGACCTCGAGCGTCCCGATCTTGCCATTGTGCACG
Organism: Winogradskya humida; assembly: GCF_016862215.1. Classification (GTDB taxonomy): domain Bacteria; phylum Actinomycetota; class Actinomycetes; order Mycobacteriales; family Micromonosporaceae; genus Actinoplanes; species Actinoplanes humidus. The sequence goes on along the minus strand of NZ_BOMN01000038.1, from coordinate 23,505 downwards.
TCACGCAGCAGCGCTCGCTTCTGTAGCGAGTAGTCGACGACCTGCCGCTGCGTGCGCATGGCGAAGAGAGTACGCGGTCCGCACCCGAACGGCGACAGCCATCACGCAGCGTGGCGTGGCGACTGCAGGGCATGACGATCTTGCTAATCCCCGAGGCCCGGCCTACGGTAGTGATGTATCGGCCCGATACATCGAACCGGAGGAGGTGGACCGAATGATCGAAATGGCCATCCTCGGTCTGCTCCAAGAGGCTCCGATGCACGGGTACGAGCTGCGCAAGGAGCTCGCCACCAAGCTCGGCACCCTCCGCGCCGCGATCAGCTACGGCACCCTGTATCCGACCCTGAAACGGCTGCACCTCGCCGGATGGATCAGCGAGCAGGCTGCCGATACGAGCATCGTGCCGCCGATGACCAGCAAACGGGGCCGGGTTGTTTACAAGATCACTGCGGAAGGCAAGGAGCGTTTCGCCGATCTGCTCGCCCAGGCGGGCCCCGAGACGTATGACGACGCGGGCTTCGGCGTGCACTTCACCTTCTTCTCCCGGACCGACCGCGCGACCCGGCTGCGCATCCTCGAGGGCCGCCGGCGCCGTATCGAGGAGCGCCGGGAGGGCCTGCGGGACGTGTTGTCGCGGGCCGGCGACCGGCTCGACGCCTACACGCTCGAACTCCAGCGCCACGGGCTCGACTCGTGCGAGCGAGAAGTCCGCTGGCTGGAGGAGCTCATCACCAACGAGCGCTCCGGCCGCACCCCCGCATCTTCTGCCGCCGCAGCAAGCACCAGCGCCGCGGAGAGCAGGACCAGCACTTCCGCAGCCGACCGGGCTGCGGGGGCACCCCCAGCAACACCGGCTCCGCACCAGGACCGGCCGTGATGAACAAGGAGGCAAACGCGATGGGCTCCGTCCGCGTCGCCATCGTCGGTGTGGGTAACTGCGCCTCGTCCCTCGTACAGGGCGTGGAGTACTACCGCAACGCCGACCCGAACGACCGCGTTCCGGGTCTCATGCACGTAACCTTCGGCGACTACCACGTTTCTGACGTGCAGTTCGTCGCGGCGTTCGATGTGGACGCCAAGAAGGTCGGCATGGACCTGGCCGAGGCGATCGTCGCCAGCGAGAACAACACGATCACGCTCACCGACGTGGCGCCGACCGGCGTCTCCGTCCAGCGTGGACCGACGTTCGACGGCCTCGGTACCTACTACCGCGAGATGATCGAGGAGTCGTCGGCCGAGCCGGTCGACGTCGTTCAGGCCTTCCGCGACGCGCAGGTCGACGTCGTGGTGTCCTACCTCCCGGTGGGCTCCGAAGAGGCCGACAAGTTCTACGCGCAGGCCGCGATCGACGCCGGCTGTGCGTTCGTCAACGCCCTGCCCGTCTTCATCGCTTCCGACCCGACCTGGGCCAAGAAGTTCGAGGACGCGGGCCTGCCGATCGTCGGCGACGACATCAAGAGCCAGGTCGGTGCGACGATCGTGCACCGCGCGCTCGCCAAGCTGTTCGAAGACCGTGGCGTCGAGCTGCTGCGCACCTACCAGCTCAACTTCGGCGGCAACATGGACTTCATGAACATGCTGGAGCGCAAGCGCCTGGTCTCGAAGAAGATCTCGAAGACCCAGTCGGTCACCAGCCAGATCCCGCACGAGATGATCAAGTCTGACGTGCACATCGGCCCGTCGGACCACGTGCCGTGGCTCGACGACCGCAAGTGGGCCTACATCCGGCTCGAGGGCCGCAGCTTCGGCGACACCCCGCTCAACGCGGAGCTGAAGCTCGAGGTGTGGGACTCCCCGAACTCCGCCGGCGTCATCATCGACGCGGTCCGCGCGGCGAAGATCGCCAAGGACCGCGGCATCGGTGGCCCGATCCTCTCCGCGAGCTCCTACTTCATGAAGAGCCCGCCGGTGCAGTACAACGACCACGACGCGAAGGCGGCCGTCGAGGCCTTCATCGCGGGCGAGATCGCCAGCTGACCCGAGCGACACCCCTGCAAGCCCGGACCATTCACCAGGTCCGGGCTTTGCTATGTCCCGGATGAGGCGCCGGGGAAGCCCCAGGCCCGTTCGAGGCTGACCCGTGCTTCGAGCTCCAGCAGCTGACGCTTGCGGGGCAGGCCGCCGCCGAAGCCGACCAGTTTGTTGCCGGCGCCCACCACGCGGTGGCAGGGGACCAGGACGGGCACCGGGTTGCGGTTGCAGGCGGTGCCGACCGCACGCGCCGCCCCCACGTCACCGAACGCTTTCGCGATATCGCCGTAGGTCCGCGTCTCCCCATAAGGGATCTTGGCGATCTCGGCCCAGACGAACCGCTCGAACGACGAGCCGCCCCGCATCGAGATCGGCACAGTGAATTCCGTCACCGTGCCTGCGAAGTAGCCCTCCAGCTGCTCGACGACAGCGGGCTTATCCGACAAATCAGCAACAGGCGAGGCGCCGAACCGTACCCCGATCACCGTCAGACCGTCGAGCTCGACACCGAGCGGCCCGATCGGAGAATCCACTACCAACCTCATGCGGCGATTGTGCCCGCAACCCCCGACAAAAAAGGCGTGCAAACTTTCCGGGCCCGCCCGCGTCTGTAAGAGCGGAGGTGACCGTGGAGACGGAATTCACCGCCTTTGTGGCGGAGCGCTCGCATGCCCTGGTCCGGGTGGCGTACGCACTGACCGGCGACCAGCGGGCCGCCGAGGACCTGGTGCAGGGCGCGCTGGCCAAGGCGTACGCCCGATGGCCCCGCATCCGCGGCGAGGCTGAGCCCTACGTACGCCGGATCATCTACAACGACCGTGCCTCCGGCTGGCGCCACCGGGCCAGGCTCGCCGAACTGACGATGGCCGAGCTCCCCGACCGCCCTGCTCCCGGCAGCCTCGATCACGACGCCACAGTGCGCCTGGTGCTGCGGCAGGCCCTCCTCGCCCTCCCACCGCGCCAGCGCGCCGTCCTCGTGCTGCGCTATCTGGAGGATCGCTCGATCGAGGAGACCGCCGAGGTGCTCGGCTGCCGGCCGGGAACCGTCGCGAGCCAGGCCGCACGCGGGCTCGCCAAGCTGCGCGAACTTGTCCCCGAACTCGATCTAGCCGCGGAGGTGCTGCGATGAACGACCTGCTCCGACAGGCGATCCGCGAGATGGCCGATGAGACCCGCCCCGCAGGCGATCTCGCCGCCGGTGCGATGGCCCGGGGACGGCAGCTCAGACGAAGGCGCAGAGCCGCGGTGGGCGCGGCGGTTGCTCTGCTCGTCCTTATTACCTTCATCCCGTACGCCGTCCTGCGCGAAACCCATCGCCAGGAGACGCCCGCCGTCGAGCCAACGCCCACGCCCACGATCGGGCACCCGCCCTGGTCGCCTGACAAACCGTTCGGCCTGCCCGGCGGTTGGATGGTCACGGGACTGGCCGGGGACACCGACGCCGTGTTCGACACCGAGACGCGCAAATACCGGCTGCTGGAGAAGGACTTCACCGGCATCTGGGTCTCCCCCGACGCGCGCTACGCGGCTGTGACCGACGACGTCCGCCCGTACATCGGCATCATTGACCTGCGCACCCAACGGCTGACCTGGACCACCGTCGGTTTTGTGCTCGAGCCGCAGTGGTCCTCCGACAGCGCCAGCCTGCTGCTGACCGGGACCGACCGCTTCACCGTGATCACCGCGGCGACGGGCAAGGTGCGCCGGCATCCGCTGGACGAGCGGTTCTCGTGCGTCGACTACTGCCTCTACACGTGGTTGCCGGGTAACAAGGAGGTCGCGCTCGCCAAGGTCGGCGTCAACGGTTCGGAGACCAACGGCCCGACGGTGTCCGCCCTGACGGTGCTCGACGCGACAACGGGGGAGTGGACCCGCGACCTGGCCGTTCCCGGGGTGCCGCCGGGCCAGGACGCCTGGTCACCCGACGGCACGACGGTCATCGTCCGCGGTGACGGCAAGCAGCCGGACCTGCTCCGGATCGCCGACGTGACAACGGGGAAGGTCCGCACTCAACTCGCCACGACCAGGGCGTTCTTCATCAGCGACGACCGCATCATCGGATTCGAGAACGGCACGGCGGTGCTGATGGATCTCGACGGCCGGGCCATCGCGAAACAGGACTTCCCGGAAGAGCTGACCGATCTTTCCCTGAGTTACGGCCCGGGGAAGTAGGTCACGGGGTGTGGCCCTGCTCCCGCGCCCAGCGCAGGAGCTCGGCCTCCGCCTCGTCTCGCGGCATCGGCCCGCGGTCGAGGCGCATCTCCTTCAGGTAGCGCCACGCCTGACCCACGATCGGGCCCGGCGGCACGCCCAGGAGTTCCATGATCGCGTTGCCGTCGAGGTCGGGGCGCACCCGCGCCAGGTCCTCCTCGGCCTCGATCCGGGCGATCCGCTCCTCCAGCGCGTCGTAGTCCGCCGACAGTCCGGCGGCCTTGCGCTTGTTGCGGGTCGTGCAGTCCGAGCGGGTGAGCTTGTGCAGGCGGGGGAGCAGCTCAGCGGCATCCGTCACGTAGCGGCGCACCGCGGAGTCGGTCCACTCGCCCCGGCCGTACCCATAGAAGCGCAGGTGCAGCGCGACCAGCTGGACCACCTCGCTGGTCACGTCCTTGGGGAACTTCATGGCGCGCATGCGCTGCTTGGTGAGCCGGGCACCGACCACCTCGTGGTGGTGGAAACTGACCCGGCCGTCACGGCCGACGGCCTTGGTCGCCGGCTTGCCCACGTCGTGCATGAGCGCCGCCATCCGCAGGATGAAGTCCGGACCGGCATCACCCTCGAGACGTACGGCGTTTGCGACCACGATCAGCGTGTGCTCGTAGACGTCCTTGTGCTGCGCGTGCTCGTCGATCTCCAGCTTGAGCCCGGTGAGCTCGGGCAGGAACCGGTCGGCGAGCCCGGTGTCGACCAGCAGCCGCAGGCCACCGACCGGGTCGGCGCCGCTGAGCAGCTTGGTGAACTCGTCACGGATCCGCTCGGCGGTGATGCGGTCGAGGTCGGCGGCCATCGCGGTCATCGCCGCGATCACCCCCGGATCCACCGTGAAGCGGAGTTTCGCGGCGAACCGGGCAGCGCGCAGCATCCGAAGTGGATCATCACCGAAGGACTCCTCCGGCCGCGACGGCGTCCTGATCAGCTGCGCCGCGAGATCCTCGAGCCCGCCGTACGGGTCGGTGAAGACGTGACCCGGGAGGCTGACCGCCATCGCGTTGATCGTGAAGTCCCGGCGGCGCAGGTCGTCGAGGAGGTTGTCGCCGTACTCGACGGTCGGGTTGCGGGTGACCCCGTCGTACGACTCGGCGCGGTATGTGGTGATCTCGATCCGGAGACCGTTCTTCTGGATCCCGATCGTGCCGAACTCGCGGCCGGTCTCCCAGATCGCGTCGGCCCAGCCCTTGACCAGTTCGAGCGTGCGCTCGGGGCGGGCATCCGTGCAGAAGTCGAGGTCATCACCGAGGCTGCCGAGCAGGGCGTCACGCACCGAGCCGCCGACCAGGTGCAGCTCATGGCCGGCGGCGCCGAAACGGCGCCCCAGCTCGTCGGCGACAGGGGAGACCCGCAACAGCTCCTGGACGGCGTTGCGTTGGGCCGTATTCAACACAGACATGGGACTACCAGGGTATCGGTCGTGGCGGTCACCGAGCGCAGCGGGCAGGATGGGACCCGTGCCCGTACCCGAGGCGCTGCGCCGTCTCAGCGAGGATCCCCTTTTCTGGTCCCTCCTGAGGGCGGAGGGCGGCGCGCTTTCCGAACCCGATCCGACCCACCTGAGGGTCTCCTTTCCGATCACTGACGGTTACGGCCTGGTGCTCGACATCGACCTGACCACCGGCGAGCAGGCGCTGGGCCTGCGCGAGCCGGCGACCAGTGAGCCGGTCCAGCTGGGCTGGGTCGCTCCGGGTCATGCCTTCCCCGCCGCGTTGCACTGGCACGAGCTCGAGCTCTTCGCCAAGGTGATCGCGCTGGACGATCCCACGGTTCCGCACCCCGGCCTGGTCGTGGCACTGCTCGGGCCGTTCGCGCCGGTCTCCGGGGAGGACGACGAGAGCACGGTGGCGGCGGTGCGCGAAGCCGCGTACCGATCGCTGCGCCGGGCGGTTCCCCCGCCCGAGCCCTCCGGTCCCGAGCAGGCACCGCTTCCGCTCTTCGCCGGCGACAGCTGGTGGCCCAGGCAGCCGGAGCCGTCACCCCAGGTGCTCGACGAGGCCGCCGTCGCGGCCTACAGCGCCCCGGCCGCCGCACGGCTCGAGGTCCGCACGGGCAAACGCTTCCCCCACGAAGGTCTCACCGATCTCGTACGCAGGGCAGCCCGCAGGCTGGCCGAGCTCCCCGACGAACAGCTCTACGACCGGGTGCGGCCCCTCGCCCGGCACATCACGGACACCGGCGACCTGGGAACCGTGAACGCGTTGCTCGGCGTCCTGACCGAGGCCGGCTGCGATCACCCGACGGTGCTCGACGCGCTCAGCGAGCCGCTCGTGCCCATCGAGGCGTGCTGGATGGTGGAGACGCTGGCGGGTGCGGCGCCCGGCACACTCCTGCGCCGCCATGTCTGACGCACCTCATAGTTAGGGTGGCGTCTGTGTTCGTACCCCTGGGGAGGTCTTGGTGAGCGGCGGCATCTACCGCAGCGCGCACGCCGCGCCCGATGGTGAGCCGGAAGAGGTCGACGAGGCCACCTTCATGGTCTCCGTCGACAACACCGGAACTTTCCCTACCGCGGCCGGCGATCAGGCGCTGCCACCGGAGGTCATCCCGGCCTCGGTGCAGGACGGCGGTGGCACGGTCTACGGCAGCAGCACCGCGAGCCGGGCCGGAGCCGTCTACGGCGCCGATCCGGAGGCCGAGGTTCCGGCGCCGGCTGAGTCGCAGCGCAGCACCGCCGGCAACAGCGCGGTCATGGCGGTCGGCAGCCTGGTGAGCCGGATCATCGGCTTTGTCCGGAACATGCTGATCGGTATGACGCTGGGCAAGGCGATCGGTGACCCGTACACCAGCGCCCAGTTCCTGCCGAACCAGATCTACGAGCTGCTGCTCGGGGGCATCCTCTCCAGCGTGCTGATCCCGCTGCTGGTGCGGCGGCGCAAGGCGGACCCGGACGGCGGCCAGCTGTTCACCCAGCGGCTGCTCACCCTCGCCGTGGTCGCGCTCGGCATCGCGACGGTGCTGGTGACCGTGGCCGCCCCGGTGATCGCGACGATCCAGTCGAGCAGCGGCGCGGCACCCGGCTACGAGCACCTGGTCACGCAGCTGTCGTACCTCATCCTGCCGATCATCTTCTTCACCGGCATCTCCGCGCTGATCGGCGCCGTCCTCAACGTCCGCGGGCATTTCGCCGCGCCGATGTGGGCCCCGATCCTCAACAACCTGGTCGTCATCGCGACCTGCGGTGCATTCATTCTCTTCTTCGGTACGGCCCGCGGGCTGACCGCCGAGGACATGTCGTCAGGCCGGATCGCGGTGATCGGCGGCGGCACCCTGCTCGGCATGGTCGTCCAGGCCATCGGGCTGCTCCCGGCCCTGCGCAAGGTCGGGTTCAGCTGGAGCTGGCAGTGGAACCCGCGGGCCCTGGGCCTGAGCGAGATCGGCGGCCTCGCCGGCTGGATGCTCGTCTACGTCGGCGCCAACCAGATCGCCGTCTTCCTGGTCGCCCGGGTGCTCAGCGGTGTCTCCGGTGACGACAACGCGAGCCTGCTCGCCTTCAACAACGTCTTCCTGCTGACGATGATGGCGCACGGCATCATCGGCGTCTCCGTGATGACGGCGCTGCTGCCGAAGATGAGCGCGGCCGCCGCCGAGGGACGGTTCTCCGACGTCAGCGACGACCTCAGCCGCGGGATCCGGCTCACGACCACGGCGCTCGCCCCGATCTGCGTGGTCTACGGCGTTCTCGGCGTACCCATCTCCGTCACCCTCTTCCAGGGCGGCGCGCTCACCTCGGCCCAGGCGTTCGCGATCGGCGGGGTGCTCGTCGTCGCGGCGTTCTGCGTGATCCCCCTGTCGATCAGCTACCTGTGCACCTATGCCTTCTACGCGCTGCAGGGCAACCGCACCGTCGCGCTGATCAACCTGCCGGTTGTCGCGCTGCGGATCGCCGGCTACTTCTTCGTCGCCCAGGTGCTCTCCGAGTCGCTGTCCGCGGCCGGCATGACGGCGGCCAATGCGGTCTCGTACCTTCTCTCGGCCGTGATCTCGCTGGCTCTGCTGCGCCGCCGGATCGGCCGGTTGAACCTCGGCTCGGTAGCGCGGGCCCTGGTGAAGGTCGTGGTGGCCGCGGCGATCGCCACGGTGGCCGGCCTGCTGGTGGTCAATCTGCTCCCCGGCGGCGACACGCCCGGGCGCGGCGCGGCCATACTTCAGGTCGTGATCGGCGGTGGGGCGATCATGCTGGTATACCTCGTGGCAGCTACGCTGCTCAAGGTTCACGAGGTGAGCCAGGTCGTCGGGATGGTGCGCCGCAAAATCGGCCGTTGATCGCCTGGCCGTGAAGTTGTTAAGAACCCGCTGAACAGTTATTTCCAACGCTCCGACCGGCCTAAACGGCCCTGGCGGGCAGCCTTTGACGGGTGCCGCGCGCAGGGATGAACTGTGGGACCTTGCTCCCGGGCGGGTAAGGTCGTGAGCGACACGTGCGGACTCACCGAGGGAGGACGGGTGACCCAGGTCGGCGAAGGCCACGAGACCGCGGCCGACGAGGCCGGACCGGTCATGACCTTCGGTGCTCCTACCGTCGGTGAGATCCTGGCCGAGCGTTATCAGCTCGAAGAGCACGTCAACAACGACAGTGCTGGCCGGCAGGTCTGGCGGGGCATCGATGTGATTCTCCGGCGTCCCGTGGCGGTCGTGCTGCGGCACCCGGGCGGCGATTCCGCGACCGAGATGCTGCAGGCGGCGGTCGACGCGAGTCGCGTGATCCACCCCAATCTCGTCGGCGTCTACGACGCCATCGACGAGGGCGAGCGCGCCTACGTCGTGCGCGAGTGGGTCGACGGCGAGGCGCTGCGCGAGCTGGTGGGACGCGACGGTCCGATGGACCCGAGGCGTGCCACCGCGATCGCACACTCGCTCGCCGACGCACTCACCGCGGTGCACGCGACCGGAATGGTGCACGGCAACGTCCACCCCGGAACGACACTCATCGGCGACGACGGCCGGGTGGTGCTGGCTGACGCCCGCGCCGACTCAGCCGACAGCACCGAGCGCGACGTCCGCGCCGTCGGCGGCATCCTCTACTACTCCCTGACCGGTCACTGGCCACACGCCGAGGCTGGTCACCCCTCCACGCTGCCCGACGCCAACCGCGACGGAAACGGCACCCTCACCACGCCCCGGCAGAGCCGCGCCGGCGTCCCGGCCTACCTCGACGATCTGACGATGGATCTGCTCGACCGCCGGGTCACCGCCCCCACGGCCGAGGCCCTGACCGTGGAGCTCTCCCGCCTCGACTCGTCCTCCGACGACGACTACGAGGACGTCGGCCCGCTCCGCTTCGCCCAGGGCAGCGCGTCGGAGCCGGTCCGGAGCACCCGCAAGATCTTCATCGGTGTCGCGGTGCTCGCCGTGATCGCCGTGATCGGGCTCGTCTTCGGCATCCGCGCGATCGGCGACTCCGGCAACGACCAGCTGGCAAGCTCGCCCGACGCCAGCACGGCCCCGCAGACGGACGCGCAGGGCAACGACGGCGGCACCAGCACCGACGCCCCGTCAGCGACACCCAAGAAGTTCGCGCTGACCGCGGACAACGTCCGCATCGTCGACCCGCCCAAGACCGACCGCGCCGACACCGGCAAGGCCAAGGGCACGGTCGACGACGATCCCGACACGGTGTGGAAGACCCAGGGCTACACCACCGCTAACTTCGGCGGGCTCAAGCCCGGCATGGGGATTTTGATCAACCTCAAGTCGGCCAAGCACATCTCCGAGGTCCGTGTGGAGACCTCCGTGCCCGGTGTGACGATGGATGCGCGGACCGGCACGGTGGACCCGGGTGACAACAACAGCGGCGACGACAAGATCGTCAAGACCTACAAAAAGGTCAACGACAACTCGCCTGAGAAGACCTCGGGCACTACCGAGCTGCTCACCGGCTTCGAGGCTGACCAGACCTACCAGTACATCCTGGTCTTCATCTCGAAACTGCCGCAGGACGACGACGGCAGCTACCGCGTCAGCGTCCAGAACATCTCGGTCTACGGCACCGACTGAGCCGAGCACACTCGACGAAAGCCCCGCTGATCATCTCGGCGGGGCTTTCTGCTGTCCGGGGTTCCAACCCGATGGCGGTCCTGGGCTAAATTGCTCGCGTGACTACTGGCGGCGCTCCCGGCGGTGCGGACCTTCCTGGGCCGACCGATGCTGAGCTGCTGCGTGCCCATGTCGAGGGCGACCCGCTCGCGTTCAACGAGTTGGTACGGCGGCATCGTGACCGGCTGTGGGCCGTGGCGCTGCGCACGATCGGCGACCGCGAGGAGGCAGCCGACGCCGTGCAGGACGCCCTGCTGTCGGCGCACCGGGCGGCGGCGCGGTTCCGGGGCGATTCGCAGGTCACCACCTGGCTGCACCGCATCGTGGTGAACGCCTGCCTCGACCGGATCCGCCGTCGGCAGGCGCACCCCACCGTGCCACTGCCCGACGGTAGCCACGCCGACAAGGGCGGCACAGGCCCCGAGCCCGCGGCGCCGGCCCACGATCACGACACCGCGCTCGTCGTCCGTGCCGCGCTGGCCGAGCTGCCGCCCGAGCAGCGGGCCGCATTGGTCCTGGTCGACGTGCAGGGTTACGCGGTGGTCGAGGCCGCGCAGATCCTCGGGGTCGCCGAGGGCACCATCAAGAGCCGGTGTGCCCGCGGCCGGGCCCGGATGGCGGTCGCGCTGAAGCATCTGAGAACCGGCGTCGACCCGGAGCCGGCGAGAGACCGGGATCACTCCGGGAACCAAGCCGGTGAAGAGCGCGTCTCAACCGGATCGAGCAGTGCAGCCGGACCGCATCCCGGTCCGGGTGACAGAGGGGAACAGCCGTGACCGGGGCAGAGTTCAGCGAGGTCGACTTCGACCTGCTGGCCGACTATGTCGGCGGCGCGCTGGACGGCACCCCCGAGGAGGCGACGGTCGCCCGGCTCATCGCCGATGACCCGGCCTGGCAGGACGCATATGTGGAGCTTTCCGCGAGCGTCGGGGTCATCTCCGGGGCGCTGCGCGGCTGGGGTGCCGAGCCCGAGGCGATGCCCGACGACATCGTCGCCCGCCTCGACGCCGCGCTGCTGAGCGCTGATCACGCCGCGCTGAGCGCCGATCACGGCGCGCTGGTGAGTGCTGATCTCGCGGCGCCGGGCCCCGAGGCTGAGGGCGTTGCTCCTGTCCGGCACCTGGTCGGCGTACCCAACGATCGTCCTCGGTCTAAAACGGCCCGGCGGCTGAAGTGGGCCGCACCCATCGGCATTGCTGCTGTTTTCCTCGGTTTCCTAGGTTTTGGGTTACAGCAGCATCAATCGTCCGAAACCGCGAGTGACTCGACCGCGGCGGAGGGCATGCCGCAGACGCTGGCGGTCGGGCCGGAGATCGCCGAGCCGCTGGCCAGCGGCAGGAACTACACGCCGGAGACGCTGGCCCAGAGCGCCAAGATCCCGTCAGGGGAGGCGCGCATCAACGGGGAGGGTCAGACCCCTCGGAGCAAGAGCTCTATGGCGGACGACACCGCGCTCAGCAATCTGCGGGTGCAGGACGTGCTGCTCGCCTGTCTCGATGCGATCGCGGGGGAGAACGGTGCCGGACCCATCACCCCGGCGAGCCTCGACTACGCCCGGTTCCAGGGGGTTCCGGCGCTGATCGTGCAGTTCAGCGCCGCCAACGGGAGCTGGGTGTGGGCGGCCGGCGCGGACTGCGGATCGCCCGGTTCCGGCGCCGCCAAGCTCGCCGCCGTACGGGTAGGCTGAGCGCTACATTCGCTCGTTGTGAGGCCGCCCACTATGCCGCGGCCCACAAGCCGTGACGCGCGGGAATGATGCTCTCTTACCATGACGTTCTAGCGTGCGTATGTCGCCGTGTCACGGCGATACCAGACTGAGGAGTCGGCAGTGGACGAGGTCCGCAATCTGATCATCATCGGCTCGGGGCCGTCCGGCTACACCGCAGCGTTGTATGCGGCCCGGGCAAACCTGAAGCCGCTGGTCATCGAGGGCGTCCAGTCCGGTGGCGCGCTGATGACCACCACCGAGGTCGAGAACTTCCCGGGTCACCCCGACGGGATCATGGGCCCCGAGCTCATGGACAACATGCGCAAGCAGGCCGAGAAGTTCGGCGCCGAGTTCATCACCGACGACGTGACCCGCGTCGAGCTCGGTGACAAGCCGACCGAGGCCGGCACCGAGGGGCTCAAGACCGTCTGGGTGGGCGAGAAGGAGTACTTCGCCCGCGCGGTCATCCTCTCCACCGGTTCCGCCTGGCGCCGGCTCGGCGTGCCCGGCGAGGACGAGCTCCTCGGCCACGGCGTCTCGTCCTGTGCCACGTGTGACGGCTTCTTCTTCCGCAAGCAGAACATCATCGTGGTGGGCGGTGGCGACTCCGCGATGGAGGAGGCCACGTTCCTGACCCGCTTCGCCGACACCGTGACGATCGTGCACCGCCGCGACTCGTTCCGGGCCAGCAAGGTGATGCAGCTGCGCGCGATGAACAACGAGAAGATCAAGATCGAGTGGAACTCCGCCGTCGAGGAGATCCTCGGCGATGACGGCAAGGTCTCCGGTGCGCGTTTGCGCAACGTCGAGACCGGGGAGACCAAGGTTCTGGACGTCACCGGCGTCTTCGTCGCGATCGGTCACGACCCGCGCAGCGAGCTGTTCAAGGGTCAGGTCGCGATGGACGACGACGGTTACGTCAAGGTCGACTCCCCGTCCACCCGGACCAACATCCCCGGCGTGTTCGCCGCCGGTGACCTGGTCGACCACACCTACCGTCAGGCCATCACGGCCTCCGGCACCGGTTGCGCCGCCGCACTGGACGCCGAGCACTTCATCGCGTCATTCATCGAGCTGTAAATCACCGGGTAGAGCTGTAACCAGGAGGTCCGAAGTGGGAGCAAACCAGGCCGTCACCGACGCCACTTTTACGAGTGACGTGCTGCAGTCCGACAAGGTGGTTCTTGTCGACTTCTGGGCCGAGTGGTGCGCACCGTGCAAGAAGGTCGACCCGCTGCTCGCGGAGATCGCCGCCGAGATGGGCGACCGCGTCAAGATCGTCAAGCTCAACATCGACGAGAACCCGGAGACCGCCCGCGCCTACCGGGTGATGTCCGTGCCGACGCTGACCCTGTTCAAGGGTGGCGAGCCGGTCAACTCCGTCGCCGGTGCCAAGCCCAAGGGCGCCCTGGTGAACTTCATCGAGTCGGCTCTCTAAGCCTGCTGTTGTCAACGCCTCGCATCCACCCGGATGCGGGGCGTTGTTCTTTGACCCTCCGCTCCCTGGCAACCCCCTCGCCGTCCGGCCACCCGGGACATTGAGGAGTACGCTCCGGGAGACTTTCCCCCAGCCTTTAGGGAGCCGTGCGTGCGCTCGATCCGACGTGGAGACACCGGTCCGGCCGTCGAGGAGATCCGGTCGATTCTTGTGGATCTTGAGCTGCTGGAAACGGGGGGCGCCGAATTCGACGACGCCACCCAAACGGCCGTGCGTGCCTTCCAGCAGAGCCGCGGCCTCGGCGTCGACGGCATCGTCGGCACCGAGACCTGGGCGACGCTCGACGGCGCCCGCTGGAAACTTGGTGCGCGCACGCTGTTCCACTCGGTGCCCACGTTCCTGGTCGGCGAGGACGTCCGGACCCTGCAGGAGCGCCTGCTCGAAATGGGCTTCGACACCGGTCGCGCCGACGGCATCTACGGCCCCCGCACCGCCCGGGCAGTCGCCCAGTTCCAGCGCGAGGTCGGCCTGACCCCCGACGGCTCCTGCGGGCCCAACACCATGAAGGCCCTGCGCCGGCTCGGCCGCAAGGTCGTCGGCGGGCGCCCCAACTGGCTGCGCGAGGCCGAGGCCTTCCGCCAGTCCGGCTCCAGCCTCGTCGGTAAGACCATCGTGATCGACCCGGGCCACGGCGGCGCGGACGATCCCGGCGTGGTCGTGCCCGACGGTCAGCTCCGGTGGAACGAGGCCGATCTGGTCTTCGACATCGCGACCCGGCTCGAGGGCCGGCTCGCCGCGGCCGGGATGCGCGTGCACCTCACCCGCGGCAAGACGCCGGCCCAGCCGATGACCGGGCAGGAGCGCGCGGCCCTGGCCAACAGTCTCGGTGCCGACCTGCTGATCTCGCTGCACCTCGACGGGCAGGAGACGCCCACCGCCGACGGCGTCGCGTCCTACCACTACGGCACCGGCAACGGGCTCACGTCGACGGTGGGGGAGCGGCTCGCCAACCTCGTGCAGCGCGAGATCGTCGTGCGCACGGGCATGCAGGACAACCGCATCCACGCCAAGACGTGGGAGCTTCTGCGTCTGACCCGCATGCCCACCGTACGGGTCGATCTCGGTTATCTGACCTCGCCCGTCGACCGTGAGCGGCTCGTCGACCCGCTCTTCCGCGAGCAGATCGTCGAAGCGATCCTGGCCGCCGTCCAGCGGATGTATTTCCCCGTCGAGGCCGACGTGCCCACCGGCTCGATCGACGTGCGCCAGCTCCGCCTGGCCCTCGCCTCGCGCAATTCGTAAATCGCTACCCTTGCGTTGACGTTGTTGCTGCGGCCGGCCTGACCGGTCGCAGCAGCGTCTCCGGGCTCATCGAACCGAGCAATTTCTCCAGCGCGTATTCAACATCGGACTTCCACGACAACGCCGTGCGCAGCTCCAGCCGCAGCCGCGGATACCTCGGATGCGGCCGCACCGTCTTGAACCCGACCGACAGGAAGAAGTCGACCGGGGCGACGCAGCCTTCCTCGCCCTCGCCGGCCTCACCGAACTTCTGGTCGCCGAACGCCTCGATCGCCTTCACACCGCGCTTGGTGAGATCGCGCGCCACACCCTGCACGAGCATCCGGCCCAGCCCGCCACCGGCGAACGCGGGCACCACATGCGAGGTCATCAGCAGCGCCGCATCAGCACTCACCGGCGACGTGGGGAAGGCCATGGACCGCGGAACGTACGCCGGCGGCGCATACATGACGAACCCGGCCGGCATGCCGTCGACGTACGCGAGCTTGCCGCAGGAACCCCACTCCAGCAGAGTCTGAGAAACCCAGGCCTCCTTCTCGAGCCCCGGATCGCCGGAGGCGCAGGCCCGCTCGGCGGAGACCGGGTCGAGCTCCCAGTAGACGCACCCACGGCACGGCCGGGGCAGGTCCTCGAGAGTGTCGAGGGTCAGGTTGACCAGGCGTCGCGACATGGCGGGACCCCTTGAGAATCGGTGAGCTGTCCGGACTTTGCGGCACGGTTCTTTGTCACGTGCACGCCCGCGCCCCCCGAGGGATCCTACGCCGCAATCGTTCTGAACGGGAGCGGAACGGACCCGACCGGGTGTCCCGCTCGGTGGTCAACTTCGTTGAAGCCTTCCCTCAGACGTTTAGCATGGTCTTTCCGACCGGCCCTTCACCGGGCTCGACCGATAGGGGTGACGCCGCATGACCGGCACGACTCAAGACGATTACACCGATCGCTACGCGCGGCGGGTCCGGGGGATGACCACCTCCGAGATCCGCGCCCTGTTCGCCGTGACGAGCCGCCCCGAGGTGGTCTCCCTGGCCGGCGGCTCGCCGTTCATCGCCGCGCTCCCGCTCGACGCGGTCGGCGAGATGATGGGCAAGCTCGCCAGCGAGATGGGCACGACCAGCCTTCAGTACGGCATCGGCCAGGGCACCATCGAGCTCCGCGAACGCATCTGCGAAGTCATGGCCCTCTCCGGCATCGACGCCTCCACCGGTGCCTCCCCCGACGACGTGGTGGTGACCGTCGGCGGACAGCAGGCCCTCGACCTGGTGGCACGGCTGTTCCTGGACCCGGGTGACGTGGTACTCGCCGAGGGGCCGACCTACGTCGGCGCACTCGGCGTGTTCCAGGCCGCCCAGGCACAGGTACGGCACGTGGCCATGGACGCAGACGGCCTGATCCCCGCAGCCCTCGAAGCCGCCATCGCACAGTCCGCCGGACGCGCCAAGTTCCTCTACACGATCCCGACGTTCCAGAACCCGACCGGCGTCACCCTGAGCGAGGAGCGCCGCGAGCAGATCCTCGACATCTGCGAACGCCACGGACTGCTCGTGGTCGAGGACGACCCGTACGGCACGCTCAGCTTCGAGGGTGAGGCCCCACGGCCGCTGCGCGCCCGCAAACGCACAGGCATCCTCTACCTGAGCACCTTCTCCAAGACCTTCGCTCCCGGCCTGCGGGTCGGCTGGATCCTGGCCCCCCACGCCGTACGCGAAAAGCTCGTCATGGCCTCCGAAGCCAACATCCTCTGCCCCAGTGCGTTCGCGCAGGGCGCCGTCACCCAGTACCTGGCCACCATGCCCTGGCGCGAACAGATCAAGATCTACCGCGAGGTGTACGCCGAACGCCGCGACGCCCTCCTCGACGCGCTGCGCGACATGATGCCAACGGGCACCACGTGGACCCACCCCAACGGCGGTCTCTTCGTCTGGGCCACCCTCCCACCCGGCCTGGACTCCAAAGCCATGCTCCCGCGCGCCGTCGCGGCCCGCGTCGCCTACGTCCCCGGCACCGGCTTCTACGCCGACGGCAACGGCGCGGGCAACATCCGCCTCAACTTCTCGTTCCCTCCGCCGGACCGCATCCGCGAAGGCGTCCGCCGCCTCTCCGGCGTCATGGAACAAGAGCTCGCCATGCGCGCGGTCTTCGGCCCGACAACCCCCCACCGCCGTCGTGGCCCAGCCGCCGCGGACACCCCCGGCCCCGACTTGGCATGATCACTTCCATGGGTACGTCCAAAGATCCGCATGTCCTCGTCCTCGCCGGCGGCCTCTCCTACGAACGCGACGTCTCACTGCGTTCCGGCCGCCGAGTCCTGGACGCCCTCCGCGCAACAGGTCTCTCAGCGGAGCTCCGCGACGCGGACGTAACCCTGCTCCCGACCCTGCAAGAAGACCCCCCCGACGCGGTGGTCATCGCCCTCCACGGAGCGACCGGCGAGGACGGCTCGCTCCGTGGAGTGCTGGACCTCTGCGGCATCCCCTACGTCGGAAGCACCGCAGCATCAGCCCGCCTCGCGTGGGACAAGCCGTCTGCGAAATCCAGGCTCCGCGAGGCCGGCATCCCCACCCCCGACTGGGTCGCCCTACCCCACGACCGCTTCTCAGAACTGGGCGCCGAGGCGGTCCTAACCCGAATCTCCGACCGCCTCGGCCTCCCCCTCATGGTCAAACCCGCCGAGGGAGGCTCAGGCCTGGGCGCCTCAGTCGCCCGAGAATCATCGGCACTCCCGGCAGCAATGGTCGGCTGCTTCGCGTACGACTCCACAGCCCTCGTAGAGAAATACGTAACCGGCACCTCCGTGGCAGTCTCAGTCCTCGACCTGGGCGAAGGCCCGTTCCCCCTCCCCGCCGTAGAGATCGTCCCCCGCAACGGCGTGTACGACTACGCCGCCCGCTACACCGCCGGCCTCACCACCTGGCACACCCCCGCCAGACTCACCCCACCCGTAGCCAACGCCGTCGCCGCCCTCGCCCTGGCCGCCTACAAAGCCCTGGGCCTGCGAGACCTCTCCCGAGTCGACCTCATCGTCGACGCCAACGGCAACCCCCACGTCCTAGGCGTCAACGTCTCCCCAGGCATGACGGAGACCTCCCTGCTGCCCCTAGCCCTCCAAGCCGCCAACCTGGACCTAGGCAAAATCCTCACCAACCTGGTCACCCACGCCACCACCCGAGGCCCCCACTAACCACCCCCACCCCACCGCCCGGGTACGCAGGCCCCCCACCCCACCGCCCAGGCAAGCCCAACCCACCGCCGAGCAAGCCCAACCCACCGCCCGGGCAAGCGGGTCATCCCCACGCACCGCCCCTCGCAAGTAGGCCACCTCACCCATTGCGCCGGTGTATGGGCCGTCCTCACCCCCACCGCGGAAATGCGTAAGCCACCGCACCCACCATGCAGCTGTGTAGGCCCACCTCGCCGCCCAGCCCGGTGCCACGCACGCCTCGCGCAAACCCACCACCCAGATGTTCGGGCACCCCACCACCCGCACTCTGACCACCCATTCTCAGGCCGGGCCGCCATCACCTTGGGCACCATCACCTTGGGGGCGCCATCACCTTGGGCCGCCATCACCCGCGGGGCACCATCACCGTGGGCCGCCATCACCGCGGGGCACCATCACCCGCGGGGCACCATCACCGTGGGCCGCCATCACCGCGGGGCACCATCACCGTGGGCCGCCATCACCGTGGGCCGCCATCACCGCGGGCCGCCATCACCGCGGGGCACCATCACCTTGGGGCGCCATCACCTTGTGCCATGACCAATGCGCGGCCAGACCACCTTGGGCCATCACCAGCGCGGAGCCGTGCTGCCCTAAACCGTGCTCCGGTGACCATTAGCGTTCTAGGCCCATCCCACCGCGCCCCTCTAGCGCGCCCCCGGTTTCAGGCCCTCGCTTGGCTCCGTGCGACTAGCCCAACGCTCTCAGCCCTCAAGTCCTAAGCCCAAGCCCTGGCGCTCAGCCCGAGACGTCAGCCGCCGCATCACCGGCAGCGTCCCGCGAACCAACCTGCGTCGGAATCAAGCGGCCACTCGACTCAGCACCGGCAGCCGTACCTGTCCCTTTGAACGCCCGCCCTACCTCCGCCGAGCCGCCCGTCTCCGTAACGCCGCTTTCCTCAGCACCACCAAACAGCCCTTCCCCACCAATCAACTCCGGGGGAGTACCTGCTTCCGATACCCCAGTAGTCGCGGCCCCATCGTCTGCCGCGGACAGAATGCCCGCACCCCCGCCTTCGCCTCGGTTATCCAAATCCTCGCCGCCGACCACGTCCGCGCCACCGCCCACATACTTACGGCCACCCACATCCTTACCGCCGCCCACATCCGCACGACCGCCTAGCTCAACTCGGCCGACGGTTTCGCGCGCGCCTGCCGTGCCAGCAGGCACGCTCGTCCCAGCCGCGGTCGGGGAGGCATCGGCTGACGAATGGGCGCTGTTGGCGTACCCGGATGGGCTTACATCAGTTTCGGATCCGCGCTCCGCAGCGTCGGTCTTGCCATCCTCTGCGGCCACCTCACTGACGGCGGCAGGGGAGGTGGAGAACGTCGACGGCGACTGCCAATGGATGTGAGGCGGCTCGGCGATGGCACGCCCGCCGAACTCCGCGAGCCAGGCCGCGACATGGGCGAGGTTCTCGAGCCACTTCTCCTCCGGGATCACCGGAAGAATGTCGTCCCAGAGAGACAGGAATGTGCCCCGGAGTTGCAGCAGCCCGTAGGGCCGGGCGAGGAACCACATGTGAAGGTGCGAGGAACCATCGCCCCAACGATTCACGTGAACCCTGGCAACGCCGTCGAGCGATCGAACTGCGCGCTCCAGCCGAACCGTCATGACCCCAAGCTCAGCGGCCAGCAAATTGGTCAGATCACCGAGATCGAGATGCGAGCGACACTCAAGGATCAGAACCATAGGAAGACCGGTCGGACGCTCCATGCCCCGGACCCGCCACCGCTCACTGACCCAGATGTACGAGTCATCTGGAGTGTTACAAGCAACGCAGTCGCCGGCATCCTCGCCGCTGCGGGGAGGCTCCACTTCGACAGGCGCGTTCAGTCGCTTGACCCGCATGTCACCCTCGAACGGGAAGGAGGGCCAGCGAGTGAAGTCCGGAAGCGAAGGCGTTTCGTCGGGCACGACGCTGACCCTAGTGCAGCTGAGCGGCCATGTCCCGGGCCAATTTCCAGCCTGTGCATAACCCACCCCCACACCCCGAGAAAGCCGCCACCACCTACCGCCCAATCACCCCCAGTGGATATCTCCGTACGCCCAAAGTTATCCACAGGAGTTATCCACAGGCCCCCCGGTTTCACGTGAAACGCGACGTCGCAGCACTACACCCCCTGTGGATACCGCTGCGCAGAACACCCATCCCATCGGCAACGTTTCACGTGAAACGCGCCTCCAAGTTTTTCAACAGGCCTTCCACACAGCTTGTGGATAGTGCCCGTCACCGATAGCTAATCCCGCCTCCAACCCCCGCAACGCGAGAGCCCTTCACCCGCCCAAAGTCCTCGGCGATCCAACCGCGTGCCGCTGGCGGTCACCCTCTGCCCGCCCCACCCACTCTGACAATCCGCGTTCGACCCCCACCCTGCCGACGCCCCCAAAGGCCTTTTTCCTCATCCGCGACTCCATTACCCGGGCTGCGAGCCGGCCAGCCCCTGACTTCCTCACCACTCGATTCCGCGCACTCGAGTCCGAGCTCTGGCCACCCAGCGCATTACTGATCGACCTCCCTGATCGGCCCCGCTGATCGGCCCCGCTGATCGGCCCCGCTGATCGGCCCCGCTGATCGGCCTGGGTTGGTTCGGCTCGGCTGGGTCCGGCCTGGTTGATTCGGCCTGCCTCGTGTTCCCAAGTCAGCTCGATGGTGATCCCGACGTTGGCAACGCCTTCGCTCAACGTCCCGCAGAAGATCCCACCAGCCGGCGCCGGCCAGCTCACCCACCGCCTGGAGCGCGCCCACCGACGTCGGCACGAGCGCCGTGACGGGCGTCGACGCGATGCGTTGCCAACGGTCATCACCTTCGGCCCCGGCTCTCCTTCAGGGCCAAGTCGCTACGTCTGGACCGCCGCCCTCAGCGCCAACGAAGCTCGCACCTCCGCACCCCGGCCCGACGTCTACTCCTCATCGACTTCAAGGTCGGCCCCGGCCATGCGCTCAATCACGGAACCGCCCCGCAACCTATTAACCAAGCCTCGGCCGACCCAAAGCAGGGAGTCTGAAGCGTCCTCTGGGCAACGCGGTTGGCGACTACCCCCACCATCCAGCTCCTCTTCTGCATCGGTACCAACTAGCCCCCGCCCGTCGCCCGACACCATGCCGATCTAGCTCCCGAACCCGGCTACCTGACTCCGTCCTCATACTCAGCTCGTTGCCGCCCCGGCCGTGCACCGAGATGCCAGGGCTACACGGCCCCAACCACCGCCGACTTCGGGCCCACCGATCCGAGGCCGCAAACCCGGTACCAATCCTGACGGCTCCAGCAAGCGAGGTCTGGCCGATTGAGCGGGCACAGCTTCGACCACGAGTCGCCGTTGACCCCGTAAGCCAGCTGACGATGATCCCGGCAGGTGGTGTCGGCAAGTTGGTGTCGGCAAGTTGGTTGAAGGCAAGCACAGCACAGATGTCCCACCTCAGCGCATCCGCCTCAGCCGTGGCACCGGCGACAGGACATCTCATTGATTCCGCCGGCGCCCACATTCAACGCAGGCCAAGACGCGCCTAGTCGGAATCAGGCATCGCCACATCCGCTCAGACTCCGTGACGGGTCGCTGGCCCTTCGGGTGAAGCAGGGTGCCACGTCCCCGCCTAAACCCCCGACAGAGCCAGACTCATCAACCGTGCTCGGGCACCTTCGATCTAAACGGAATCGCCAGGGAGCCTCGCAAGTTCGTAGGCAATCGAGCTAACGGCCGTCGTCCGGCCAAGCCCCTTGCCGAGGTGCTCGCCCTGCCCAAGTCCGAACCGGTACTCGGCAGCCCCTTGCACCAGTACGCGGCTAAGCCTGCTCGCCGAACCACAGGGCACGCAATGCCCGACCGTTGCCTCTCGTCCTGCGCTGTCGAGACTGCTGCACGACTCCACAGCTGCCTCTGCTTGCCAACGATCTTCGACGGCACCTAGCTGAGTACGGGATCCGGATGTCGCAGTGCATCGCCCTGCTGCGTTCCGGACGCTCTCAGAGCCATCCCACTAATGCCCTCAGTTCTGACTCGGCGAGCCCAGCAAGGCGAAGCCGCCCAGGAAGCTCGGGTAAGAGAGCGCGTACACCAGGATCGGTTGCGACTCGTGCTTGAGTTCGAGCCGGCAGCGGTCGAAGGCAGAGCTCTGGTCGGAGGAGCCGACTGAGGATCAAACGGTGAGCCGCGGGCGACAGCAGACTTCGCTGCACCACGGAGCTGTCAAAAGGAGGGCGTTCACCCAGCAGATCAGATTCAGCCACAGGCGGTTTGGGGCCTCGTCTGGATCCGGCAAGCCACCTTCTACCAGTCTCGTCACTTCGGATCCAGCCATGGTTTCACGTGAATCATCTGGTGGCGTGTTCCAGGCCGCCCACAGTCCGGCCAGCAAACGAGATCCGAGAGTGTCGCCCGGATAGCAACCTCCGCCTGACGGACCAAACGAACTCAGCCAACGTCAGCGCGGGCCGCGATCAACACCGACACGTCCTACGCCAGCACCGGTCCAGCGCCGACGCAGTCACCGGACCGACGCCGGTCATGACCGTTCCTCACGGCAAGCCGACCTAGCAGAACAGCTTTATGGCTCAGGCTGACAGCCAACTCGGGACACTCGACTGCCCGAATTCGGCGATCTCGCAAGGTGTCTTCACTTGGGCGCGCAGGTGCCGGTCCACGCATACGTTCGGCGCCGACAAGTGCGTGGCTCACGAGCTTCCGGGTCAGCGCCCGTGAAGGGCCAACTCAGCGACACCGCAATCGGCTCTCTCCCCGGCTTTGCGGGTTCTCCGACAGGCCGCTTGCGCGCCACATCCACTAACTGGCGGTCACCTGATCCCGCGCCTACGAGTTCTCCGGCCCGCGCTCTGCAGCGCCCGAATCCCGCAATCCCAATACAGCCAGCGTCAGTACGAGTCAGAACGGCGCAGCCCTGCCTCATACCCATGCCGCCACAAGGCAACGTCTCCAAGCCGCCGCTCACGGCCGGCGCCCTCGGAAGAGGCCCAAACCCATCGCCACCCTCTGAGATCCACGGCCCCTTAATCCTGCTGACGATGTAGCGATGCATTGGCGGGCGCCACAAAGGCTTCGCGCTCCGAGC
The DNA here is from genome assembly GCF_016862215.1 of Winogradskya humida. Classification (GTDB taxonomy): domain Bacteria; phylum Actinomycetota; class Actinomycetes; order Mycobacteriales; family Micromonosporaceae; genus Actinoplanes; species Actinoplanes humidus. Next base: position 560 of record NZ_BOMN01000038.1, on the reverse strand, counting down.
ACTGGCGGACGCCTCGCCCAACGCGCAAACCCCGAGCCGTTTCACGTGAAACGGAGCCTCCCATTTCTCGACCACGCCTGCGTCCTAAGTCTCGCTGCCCTACCCGCTCGTCGAATCCGGCAGGCTTCACGAAACCCCGCCTGCTGCTCCGGCAAAGCCTCAACCGATCGAACGAGCGGCGCCCCCGCCGGGGCGGCCTGGGGCAACTGAATCTGCCGTCCGCGTTTCACGTGAAACGTGGACCCGAGCCGCCTGGAAGCTACGCCAGCTATGCGCTTGAAGTTATCGGCGTACGCTGAACCGCCGACGCGCAACTAGGCCCTAACGCGGCGCTCCCTGCCGACGGCTCCTAGTTGATCCCTCGGAATAGACAAATTCCACGAGGCCCGTTTCACGTGAAACCGAGCCGACGGCCTAAACCGCTGCCCGCACCAACCTCCACCGCCATGCCAAGAACTCGAACCTCGACGGGCTCCGGGCTCCGGGCTCCGGGCTCCGGGCTCCGGGCTCCGGGCTCCGGGCTCCGGGCTCCGGGCTCCGGGCTCCGGGCTCCGGGCTCC
>NZ_BOMN01000037.1 GCF_016862215.1 Winogradskya humida | reverse complement strand
GGGGCTCCGGGCTCCGGGCTCCGGGCTCCGGGCTCCGGGCTCCGGGCTCCGGGCTCCGGGCTCCGGGCTCCGGGCTCCGGGCTCCGGGCTCCGGGCAATTATCGGCGCATCCGTTTCACGTGAAACGAAGCGTGGGCCTACCCCCCAAGCAGCGACACAAACTCGCGCACGAAGAGGTCGCAGAAGGACCCGATCTCCGCATCTTCAAACGCCGGCAGGACTGGACTTCGCCACGTGCCGACCCAGACAAGCGGATTTGTACTCCGATGGCAAAACCTTGGCGAGCACCGACCGACCAAGCCGCCCGCATCGTATGCATCACCCAACGCACCCCACTACCTGAGTGACCTAGACAGGAATATCGACAAGCTCGGCCAGCGCAGCGCAATGCCGAACCCACGACGCGGGCTCCGTTAGAGGAGAAACCGTCCGTGCGTCAGCCCCAGCTGTCGACGCGAGTAGCAGGGTCCTTCGGTGACTCGGTGAGGAATTCCAAGCAGCCGACAAATGCGCACGGTGCCAAGACCCGCCACGCGAGCCCATGACGACAGGGAGCCCGCCCGAGAGAGCCCGCCAAAGGCGGCTAATAGGAGAGACGCAGTGCGGGCCTGAGCCCACGGGCAACGGAAGGCTGCGCACCAAGAAGGTTCAGACAACGGCTGAGCGCCACAACTGCCAAAGGTGCTCTTACGTAACGCAAGGCTTCGTGGCACCTGAGCTCGCCCACTGAACGGATCGCCTCGGGAGTGATAGCCGGCATTGCGCGAAGTCTCTCAGAGCTAAGCCACTCCGCGGCGAGAAGCTTTCTGCGCAAAGCGACCCACCGGATGGCAGGCGTCGAAAGATCTCGCCGTGTACAGGACCGACCCGCGATCACGTAGACCGTGTCAGACAACGACCGCCGACCACAAAGACCGCCGAGAAATCACGACCCTCAACATCGACGTATTGAGCGGGAAGCCGCGCGGCTGCAACAGAGATGCGCAGGGACCCGATCAGCGCGCGCAACGGGAATGCCGTCTAACACAGCGGCGCCCGAAGACGCGACACACCGATGCTCAAGCGGCGTTCATGGTGGATCCTCGGCGTTAGGTTCTGGGCGTTACCAGCGCACCATACCTTCAGGTCTACCTAGCAAGGGCTCATTGTTCCAATGCCTCTAAGTAACAACGAGAGTCGACCGGAATTCATGTTTTGACCGACAGAAGGCGTCCACAAGAACCTGGAACCCAAAAACTGGGCAAATCGGGCGTCAGATTTGGCCCGGTTCGGCAGAAGGGGAAGATCGGAAATCCCAGGAGAATCGTTCTGACAGAACCGGATTTGGTGGATCGAGCGCCTCTCGCCCCAGCCAAGTCGATCACCGATGTCCACTCCGGCAACCAAGTTCAGGCGAACACAATCTCCGGCCTTTCCCAACCGATCAAAGCTCAGTGCGCCGAAGGAGCGCGAGAGCGGACACCGCCACACCCGCACCCTGCTGTGGAAGACCTCAACTGCACGACGAAGCTCCAACCCCATGACGCTCGCGGGATAAAGGAAGTGACCGCGAAGGAAGAACACCAAAGCGAAGTCGACAAGCACCGTACAACTCGGAGGGCTCATGCCAACCTCGCAAGAGGACCGCCATGCGAGCACGCCAACCCACGCCGATCACCGGGGCCGGCCAATCAACTGAACTTAGGCAAGGTGGTGGCCACATCAGACCCCGGACATGAAGAAGGCACGTGATCCGCCGAATCACGTGCCCGTCGTCTCCTTCAGATAGCGACCCCGCCGCCGCCACCCGTACCGCTCACTCTGCTGTAGAGCCCGCGCCTTCTTCCTCCACGCCGATCATTCCGACGATCCGTTCGAGGTCATCCACCGTGGCGAACTCGATCGTGATCTTGCCCTTGTTACGGCCGATGTCGACCTTTACCCGGGTGTCGAAACGGTCCGAGAGGCGGTCGGCCAAGTCGTTAAGGGCCGGCGCGTGGACCTTGGCACGGCGGGCCGGCGTGGACTTCTTGGCCGGACCGTCCGCGATTGCCAGGGAGACGAGCTCCTCGGTTGAGCGTACGGAGAGGCCTTCGGCCACGATGCGCTTTGCGAGGTCTTCCTGGGTGTCGCTGTCGTCCAAGCTGAGGAGCGCTCGGGCGTGGCCTGCCGAAATCACGCCCGCGGCGACCCGGCGCTGGACCGGGGCCGGCAGGTTGAGGAGCCTTATTGTGTTCGAGATCTGCGGGCGGCTACGGCCTATGCGGCGCGCCAGCTCCTCGTGCGTTGCGCCGAACTCCTCGAGCAACTGCTGGTACGCGGCCGCCTCTTCCAACGGGTTCAGGTTCGCCCGGTGGATGTTTTCGAGGAGGGCGTCGCGCAGCATCGCGTCGTCGCGGGTTTCACGGATGATGGCCGGGATGGAATCCTTGCCGACCGCCTGTGCCGCGCGCCAACGACGTTCGCCCATGACCAGCTCGTACGTGCCGTCGCCGATGTCCCGGACAACGATGGGCTGGAGGAAGCCAACTTCCTGGATCGAGGTTTTGAGCTCGTCCAGGGCCTCGTCGTCGAAGACGTGGCGCGGCTGCTTCGGGTTGGGCACGATCGACGTGACCGCAAGCTCCGCAAAGCGCGCACCCGGCACCGGTGCGAGGCTGACCCCGTCGTCAACAGGGGGAGCGACGGGCTCTGCTGCCGGCGCGGAAACGGGCGGCCCCGAAACGGGCGCGCCGGATACAGGCGGTGCCGAGACCGGAACCTCGGACGGCGCTGAATACTGCGGGGGAGGAGTCGTAGCGGCAGGTGGCGCCTCCGCCGGCGGCGCTGTGGGAATCAGCGCGCCCAGGCCGCGGCCGAGGCCACCCCGTGGACGGTTCTTCATGCCGTGCCTCCCGTGTTGACCCCGCGGTTCGCAATCTCCAGAGCCGCCTCGAAGTAGCTCGTGGCGCCCCGCGATCCCGGATCGTAGGTCATCACCGATTGGCCGTAGCTGGGAGCCTCCGACACTCGGACGTTGCGAGGAATCACCGCCTCGAGCACCTTCGATCCGAAGTGGTTCCGCACGTCCTGCTCAACGGCGTCGGCGAGGCGGGTGCGACGGTCGTACATGGTCAACAGGATCGTGGAGACATCCAGCGTCGGGTTGAGGTGCTGGCGTACCAAATTGATGTTGTTGATCAGTTGGTTGAGGCCTTCCAGCGCGTAGTACTCGCACTGGATCGGGATCAGCACCTCCTGCGCCGCGCAGAGTGCGTTGACCGTGAGCAGGCCAAGCGAGGGCGGGCAGTCGATGAAGACATAGTCGAACTTCTCGGGGTGGGCGCTGATCGCCCGGGCGAGGCGGGACTCGCGCGCGACGACCGAGACGAGTTCGATCTCCGCGCCGGCCAGGTCGATTGTGGCCGGAACACAGAACAGGTTCGGGATGCCCTCAACCGCCTGCGCAACCTCCGCAAGCGGCACGTTGTCGATTAGGCAGTCATAAACGTCGGGAACGCCCGCGTGGTGCGGCACGTTCAGGCCGGTCGAGGCGTTCCCCTGTGGGTCCAGGTCCACCACCAGGACACGGTTACCGTGCAGCGCGAGCGCCACAGCAAGGTTGACCGTCGTAGTGGTTTTGCCGACGCCGCCCTTCTGGTTCGCGACGGCGAGCACCCGGGGATGAGCGGGCCGCGGCATCGTGATCTCGCCGCTCGGGTTGAGGATCTGCACAGCTCGCAACGCTTCCATGGCAAGGGGCGGATCGTCCTCATCCGGGGTCGGCGTTTCACGTGAAACATGCTCGGCTGCTTCCTGGGGAGCAGCCGGCGGGGCCGAAACCGGCGGGGCCGAGGTGGGATGTGTTGCATAGACAGCGGCACCCGAGGTGGGCTCGGGCGCAAGACCGGCCGCGCCCGATGTGGGCTGCACGGCGAAACCGGCAGCACCCGAGGTCGACTGCGAGGCAAAGCCTTCATGGGGATGAGTAGCGTATTCGCCAGTCGGCGAGGAGGACAGCTCGCTGGGCACAGACGCCGAGCCCGAGGCTGATACGCCAGCCGGGACAGCAGCAGGGGGCGCCGAACGCGGTGCCGGAGCGGAACGTCGGGAGTCGGACGGAGTTGGTTCGGGGGCGCTAACCGGGGTGCCGTACACCTGTCCCTGGCCCGCACGTGGCTGCGGGACGCCCTGGTCTCCACTGTTGAAAGTCACGGTCAAGCTCACACTCCGATCGGGCTCGGCGTTAGGCTCGGTTTCACGTGAAACACCGTCCCAGCCGGGGTCGCCGTCGGGCCCCCTGCCATACTCATGCACCGTTTTATCCCTGCCTGGTTGGATGGAGTCGGCACCGCGAGCGTGCGGTCCGGCAGGAAGCGGCGGCGCGTCTACTACGCCAGCCGTCCGGTCCACACTATCGACGCGCGGCCAGCCTACGGCCGTCGGGCGACGCGTGCCACGCCTGTCCGTCTGATGAGTCGAGACCGATAGATTCGCGGCCGCCTCGAAAACCACAAATCCGGCAACGCGCCGCAACTTCCCCCCGTACAAACGCACACTTCCACAGGGCCACCCCAACCCCGAAAACCTCATATATGTACGCGCTGGGAGCCCCGCAACCGCAACCCCGACGCGGGCAGAATCTCCCGCCCCGCCCCGCATCCCCCCAAGCCCAACGCCCGTACCAGCCCGCGCCGACTCCCCGGTCTTCGGATCAGCCCCCTGAATCCGTGGCGAACCAAAACCGTCGCTCCCCGAAACAGACGCATCGCCACGCGAACCAGCCGACCCGACCACGTCCGAAACGCCGACCTCGGCCGTACGCAGGCTCACCATCGAAGTAGCCGCCCCAAAAGCGACCAACGTCCCATGTTCCAGCACACGGTCAGCCATCGATCCGACATCCGACAAACCAATGCCAGTCAGCTCACCTGACGCCGCCCCCGCCGAGGAACTACCAACCTCGTCGGAACGGGCCGACCTAGAGCTGACCGGCCTGGAGCTAACCGGGCTGAAGCTGACCTCGCTAGAGCTGACTTCACTGAAGCTGCCCTGCCTAGAGCTGACCTCGCTGGAGCTGACCGAGCTGGAACTGCGGCGAACGGCGACCGAACGGCGACCAACAGCATCAACAGCGACCGGGTCCGCAGCGCCAACCCGCATCGACTCAAGGAGCCCCGCCTCGGACAACCCGGAGTCAAATCCGAAGTCAGGGGAGCGCGAATCCGAATGCTGATGCTGTCCAGGCGGGGGCGTAGGTCTTGGGATCTTTCCTGTTTTCTTTCGCGCGCCCCGCCTGGCCATTTAACCCCTCCGCGATCTCCTCTTCCCGGGGCTGCGGCCACCGGCGGCGCCGGAGGAACGGCCCTGGGCGGCCGTCCGCTGGGACGACCTTGGCCCTGGTGCCACGACGGGTCGCTCGCGCACGATCTCGACAACCGTGGCCGGCGGATCGATCAGTCCTGCCCCGCAGAGCCGGACGGTCGGTTCGCCGCCGCCCAGGCGCGCGATCTCGTCGCGGTGCTCCGCTATCTCCTCCTCGGCCGAGGCACCCTTGAGCGCCAGAAGCCGGCCACCGATGGCGGCGAGCGGAAGGCACCAGCCGGCAAGCCGGTCCAGTGGCGCTACCGCCCGGGCGGTGACAACGTCGGCGGGGGCGGGGGGTCCACCAGCAACGTCTTCCGCCCGGCCTCTCAGGACCGTGACGGTCGAGTCGAGGCCGAGCGCTGTCACCGCTTCGGAGAGGAAAGCGGTTCGTCGTGCCAGCGGCTCAACCAGCGTGATCGTGAGATCAGGCCGAGCCACTGCCAGCACGATACCGGGCAAACCGGCACCAGACCCCACGTCAATCACCGAAGCGCCGAGCGGGATCATCTCGGACATAACACCACAGTTGATCAGATGCCGTTCCCACACCCGCGGCGCCTCCCGCGGCCCGATCAACCCTCGAACAACGCCCTCGGTCACAAGCAGCTCAGCAAACCGCCCCGCCAACTCCAACCGATCCCCGAAAACCCGCCCCGCAGCCGCCAGATGCTCAACAGGCGGCCTGAGAACATCCCCACCAGAAGAACCCGCAGAGGCCGCTACAACACCACCAGAGCCCACCCCAGACACAGAGCCCGAGCCCTCCACAGCGCCAGACTCAGTCCCACGCCCCCCAACAGACCCAAGGTCCGACCCGCCAGCAGAGGCAGGGTCACGCCTCGCGGCAGACGCAAGGTCAGACACGGGATCAGGTCCACCAGCAAACGCAGAGTCCGCCTCAGAGCCAACGGCAGGCGCAAGGTCAGGTTCAACGCCAGGACCAGCCGCAGAACCAGGAGCAGCGGCCCGATCAGAGGCAGCGGCTGGGACAACGGCAGCGGCCCGACGAACAGAATCAGCGTCAGGTCCGGCAACAGGTGCAGCATCAGGTCCGGCAACAGGTGCAGCATCAGGTCCGGCAACAGGTGCAGTGGCAGAAGCGCCGACAGAATCAAGGCCAGACGCGGAGTCATCGGAAGCAGGACCCGAGGCAACCGAAGGCACCGGCTCAGCGACAGGACCAGCGTCAGCGGCCGGCTTCCGAACGGTCGAGCCAGCCGTCCGTCCAGGAAACCCCCGAACCGGAACCCGCCGCGAAGAAGACGCCTGCCGCGACGACCCCGACCTCGACTCCGAGGACAGCGAAGACGGCGAAGACCCCGACGAAGACGCAGACCCCGAAGACGACGAAGACCCCGTCAAGGGCGAAAATCCCGACGAACGCGCGGCCGCGAAAGCAGGCCCAGACGCAGACGCAGGCCCAGGCCCAGGCCCAGACGCAGGCTCAGGCACGGACGCAAGCTCAGGCACGGACGCAGGGGAGAGTTCGGGATTGGTGGGCTCGGGGCGTACTGAAATAGGGGCGGGAGAAGAAGACGGCCCGGGCGGAGAACCCGGGCCGTGCTTTCCCGCGCCGGAGCGTGGGTCTGTCATGAGATCAGATCAGCCGGCCGCGCTGATAACGATGCGCCGGTTGGGCTCGACGCCCTCGGACTCGCTCTCGACGCCCGAGATCGCGTTGACGACGTCGTGGACGCACTTGCGCTCGAAGGCCGACATCGGCTCGAGGCGGACATCGTCGCCGTGTTCCTTGACCTTCTCGACGGCGTTGCGGGCGACGGCTGCGAGCTCCTTGCGCCGCGTGGCGCGGTAGCCGCCGATGTCGAGGAGGAGGCGGCTGGGGGAGCCGGTGGCTCGGAAGATCGCGAGGCGGGTGAGTTCCTGGAGGGCTTCCAGGGTGGCGCCGCGCTGGCCGACCAGGGACTGGAGGCCGCCGCCGACGACCTCGACCATGGGGCGGCCGGCGGATACGAGCTCGTCGATGTCACCGTCGGCGTCGAGGACGTCGAGGAGGCCTTCGATGTAGTCGGCGGCGACCTCGCTCTGCTTGAACAGATCCGAGTCGGTCGTCACGTTCTCCGACTTCTTGGGCTCCTCGGTACCGGCCGGCTCCGTGGTGACGGCTGCCGTCGTCTCCTCGGTGCTGGGAGTGCTGGTGTCGGTCACGGTCTCATCTCCGTACTCTCGGGCCGGACCTGCTCGGTCCGCTGTTTCCCGCTCCGGCGGAGTCCATCGCCGACGCGGGGAGGTCTGTGTCGCCGCACCTCACCAGGGTCGCGCGCGGCCCGGCCTGATGTGGCCGGGCCGTCGCTGCGTCATCCCTTGGGTTTGGTGGCGGGCCGCGTGCCCTTCTTCGGGTTCATCGGCTTGGCGCCCGGCTTGGGCGCGAGGGCCTTCGTGTCGACGACCGGGGTCGCCGCTTCGGGCTCTGCCTGCTTGCGGCCGAAGAGGCCACGGCCGGCGGACTGCACCGGGCTCTTGGAACCGTTCTTCGCCACGGTCGTGCTGCTCGCGGGGCGGGCCGATGAGGTGCCGGCCTTCGCGTTGGCCATGGCCGGCGGCGGGAACTTGCGGAGCACCCACTGCTGCTGGGCGAGGCTGAACAGGTTGTTCGTGACCCAGTAGATGACCACGCCGATCGGGAACAGCGAACCGGAGACGAGCAGCGACAGCGGGATGCCGTACAGCATCAGGCGCTGGATCATCTTCTGCTGCGGGTCCTCGGCCCAGCCGGTCTTGAGGATCATCTGACGGCTGGTCAGGTAGGTGGTCGCCATCATCGTCAGCACCAGGATGCCGGCGATGATCTTCACCGTGACGCCGGCGCCCGTGTAGCCCAGCTGGGTCAGCTCGGCCGCTGAGGAGCCGAACTTGGCCGGGAGCGGAACCGTGAACAGCGCCGAGTGGGTCGCGTCACGGAACTGGTCGGCCGTCCAGCCGTACAGAGTGGGTCGCGGGTTGTCCGGGTTGAGCCGGCGCAACACGTGGAACAGGCCCAGGAAGACCGGGATCTGCAGGAACATCGGGAGGCAACCCATGAGCGGGTTGGCCTTCTCGACCTTGTAGAGCTCCATCATTTCTTTCTGGAGCGTCTCCCGGTCACCCTTGTGCTTCTCCTGCAGCTCCTTGACCTTGGGCTGCAATGCCTGCATGGCCCGCTGGGACTTGATCTGCTTGACGAAGACGGGGAAGAGGATGACGCGCAGCGTCACCACCAGGAAGACGATCGAGAGGATCCAGGCCCAGTTGGTGCCCAGTACCCGACCGTCGGAGATGCCGATCGCGTCCCAGAGTGCATGCCAGCGCAGGAGGATCCACGAAATGGCGTAGTAGATCCAGTCGAGACTCAATTCATGCTCCAGTCACATCGGCAGGACGGTGACGGATCGGGTCGGGCACGGGGTCGTACCCACCGGGGTGGAAGGGGTGACACCGCAACAGCCGCCAGATCGCGAGGCCGGTTCCGTGGAGCGCGCCGTGCTTCGCGAGCGCCTCCTGGGCGTACGCGCTGCACGAGGGGTAGAACCGACAGCGGGCCGGCAGCGCCGGGCTTATATACCGACGGTACGCGACGATCGGCGCGGTCAGCAGGCGGGCAACGGGTGTCATCGCCGCCGCCTGGGCGACCGAGCAGCGGCAATCGCCGCGTCCAGGTCGGTGCCGAGCGTCTCGAAGGACGCTGCGGCCGAGGAAGGTAAGGCCCGCACGACCAGCGAGGCGCCCTCGGGCAACTCGCCGAGCCGGGGTCGGACAAGGTGACGCAACCGTCGGCGGACCTTGTTACGGACCACTGCGTTGCCCACTGCTTTGGATACGACAAAGCCGGCGCGCGCCTCGGAGGCTTGCGCCGGCTCGTCGAGAAGCAGGTGGACGACCACGGTGCCACGGCCGGCACGGCGGCCATTACGGACCGCTGCGGCGAAGTCGCTGCTACGCCGCAGTCGTTGCGCTGCGGCCAGCACGACTACCTGGGCATCCGGCCCGTCAGCTGTCGGCTCTAGGCCGACAGCTTGGCGCGGCCCTTGGTGCGACGCGTCGAAAGGATGGCGCGGCCGGCACGGGTGCGCATGCGCAGCCGGAAGCCGTGGGTCTTGGCACGCCGGCGGTTGTTCGGCTGATAGGTGCGCTTGCTCACGTCAGAACTCCGTCTTCGTACTACGTCCAGGGGGCATCAAGCTGCAAGACGCCACTTTAGCAGAGCGCGGCGGAGCAACCGCCCGAGACTACGCAGGGCCGATGTCGCGGTCAACTGTTTCGACCGCGAACGCGGCGCGTGCGGTACCGTCCGTCACCCAGGTCGGTGGCGGCGCGCACGGAGTGAATCTTTTCGTGCCAAGCCTGCCCCGGGGTGGGTACCGCCGGTTGATGCAGGGGTGGCAGCGCTGTTAGCGTGCCCGTTTGCTGGTCTTCAGCGCCGCCGGTCGCACCGGCCTCATCAGTGACACCGATCTCATCGGTGGCACCCGAGGCAGGAACCGGACGAGGCGGTGAATCGTTCGGCACGGTGAGCCTGTTTTCCCGCGCCAGCACAGGCTCCGGGAAGTCTGCCGACCATCCGGCCGGGGAGCGAATACCGACGAGTGCACAGGTTGTGGATAACCTGTGGACAAGCCGGTGCGCCGTGCACGTTCAGCACGTTGGATGTGCTGGCTTGGGGGGTCAAGCCGGTCCGTCGCCCACAAGGGTGACGTAGCGGCAGAGGCGGAAGCCGAACAAGGCCACCGGGTAATTCCGGTTGGCGATGGGGGTGGCGCGGCGGTGGCCGACACGGTCGACCTTGGCGGGGTCTGGGCTGCGGCTACGGACGAGTTGGCGGACGAGATCGCGTCCGCTCAGCAGCGCGCCTACCTGCGGCTTACCCGTCTACGCGCCATCGTCGAGGACACTGCGCTCCTCTCGGTCCCGGACACGTACACCCGCGACGTGATCGAGTCGCGGCTGCGTCTCGCGATCACCGAAGCTCTCTCCCGGCGACTCGGCCGGCCCATCCAGGTGGCCGTCACGGTCCGCCCGCCGGAGGACGGTTCGGGACGTCCCGGCACGGTCTACGGCACCCCGCCGCCGGAGCCGCCCACGCAGCCTCCGGCGCATTACGCGGACCCTCAGCCCCCGGCGTACCCGGATCGTTATCCACAGCCTTCGGCCTATGACGCGCAGGCCTACGACGACGGCCCGACCGGCTCTGCCCAGGTGCCCTTCGCCCACGGTGTGCCGCAGGCGCGCGACGGCCAGGAGGCCCTCTTCGCCGCGCCGCTGCCCATGGGCCAGCCGGAGCAGGCCAAAAACACCCTCGCCGAGGAAAAGCCGAAGGCCGACCCTCCGCGTCAGGTCCCGCACTACCAGGACAGCCAGAACGACGCCGTCGGCCACCGGATGGCCGGCGAGCAGTCCCAGCTGCGTGACAACCAGCGCCGCTCCGACGACCGCATGGGAATGCAGGGTCAGGACCGCCGCGACGACACCCTGCAGATGCGTCACGGCGGCGACAACGGTCCCGGCCGCTCGCCGCTCGGCAACCAGCAGGGCGGTCAGCGCCCCGGCGGCAACGACGGCAACCGGCTCAACCCGAAGTACATGTTCGAGACGTTCGTCATCGGCTCGTCCAACCGTTTCGCCCACGCGGCGGCGGTCGCGGTCGCGGAGTCGCCGGCGAAGGCGTACAACCCGCTCTTCATCTATGGCAGCTCCGGCCTGGGGAAAACCCACCTGCTGCACGCCATCGGTCACTACGCCACGACGCTCGGTCACGCCCGCAGCGTCCGCTACGTCTCGACCGAGGAATTCACCAACGACTTCATCAACAGCCTGCGCGACGACAAAACGCAGGCCTTCCAGCGCCGCTACCGCGACGTCGACATCCTGCTGATCGACGACATCCAGTTCCTGGAAAACCGCGAGCGCACCCAGGAAGAGTTCTTCCACACTTTCAACACGCTCCACAACGCGAACAAGCAGATCGTGATCAGCTCGGACCGCTCCCCGCGCCAGCTGGCCACCCTCGAAGACCGCATGCGAACCCGTTTCGAATGGGGCCTGCTCGCGGACATCCAGCCCCCCGACCTGGAAACCCGCATCGCAATCCTGCAGAAAAAGGCCGCCCAGGAGCGCATGTACGCGCCCGACGACGTCCTCGAATTCATCGCCTCCCGGGTCTCGAGCTCCATCCGCGAACTCGAAGGCGCCCTCATCCGGGTAACAGCTTTCGCCAGCCTCACCCGTTCCACGGTGCAACTCTCCCTGGCCGAAGAAGTCCTCCGCGACTTCATGCCCGACGGCGGCGGCCCAGAAATCACCGCGGACCAGATCATGGTCTCCACAGCGGACTATTTCGGCGTGAGCCTCGAAGACCTCCGAGGCCACTCCCGCTCAAGAGTCCTGGTCAACGCCCGCCAGGTCGCCATGTACCTGTGCCGAGAACTCACCGACCTCTCCCTGCCAAGAATCGGCCAAGCCTTCGGCGGCCGAGACCACACCACAGTCATGCACGCCGACCGCAAAATCCGCCAGCACATGGCCGAACGCCGTTCCCTCTACAACCAGATCGCAGAACTAACAAACCGCATCAAACAAAACACCTGACACCTATAAGTACGCCCAACGACACCCCCAACCGCACCCCCACGAACCCACATCCCGGCCCAGGCCGTAACCACTCCATGCCGTCCCCCGCCGCCGGGCATCCCTGCAACACCGTCTCGCCTGCAACAAGGCCTCACCTGCAGCGCCGTCGTGACTAGAGCGCCGTCGTGCCTACAGCTCCGCTCCACCAGGCTGCCCACTCAGCACCCACGCCATCCGCGCGAGCAAATAGGCTGACGGCCGCCAATTGATCGTGTCCTGCCCCGATCTGGATGACGCCCCTGTTAGCACTCGCCCAGGCGAATCCCCGTGTCAATAAAGTCGACACTCATCCACATTGGTACTAAATCACCACTACACATCCACGCACGGCGCTGCCACTCACCGACGCCCCTGTGCACAACCGGCCCAAGCCACCACCCCCGCGTCGCCAGCACTTGATCCAGCGAACCCCTTGGCCTCGCGCTCCGTTCAGCACACCTAGCGTCACGCTCCGAACAGCACACCGGCATCGCAGTCCAGCCAGCATCACAACAAAATGCCTATCCCTAGCCGGAATGCCTGCTATCCCTAGCCGGTCGGTCCCCAGCCCAAAGCCCCCGCCACGCAGCCAACGGTTGCCGACCACAGCCACAACCAGCGCCGCGAAGGCTCAAACCAGCGGTATTGGCCAAAGTGATGCAAACCAACGGCAGCACAAGGGTCCCGGTCCCACCCAAAGCTAAAGACCGCATCGAGTTCGCAACCGTCCGACGGTTTCAGCTCCCCGGCGAGGATCCGCAGCAGAGTGGTCTTCCCCTCCGCCACTCGCTCCCAACGTAAGCAGCACCACAACCCAAACCAGCCAAATGCGAGCCACCGCACCGAACCACCCCCGGTCCAACCCGGCCATCGCGCTTCCAAGGCCAACAGATTGACGGCCTAACAACCTGCCGAGCCAAGAAACTGCCGAGCAGGGGGCGTGTGACAGGCCAGGGGGCGTGTGACAGGCCAGGGAACTTGCTGGCCGTGGGCCTGGCTGGCCGAGGGGCTGACAGGACGAGGGGCTGACGAGCTGACCGGCTCCCACCAGGCCGGCTTACCGTGGCGGGCAGCAACCACCGCACCACCGCACCACCGCGCCGCCGACACCGCCGACACCGCCGACAGGAGACTGCCGGGCCAAGGGGTTGACCGCCCGGAAACTGCCGGGCCGAGAAGTTGACCGGCCGGAGAATGCCGGGCCGACGAGCCAACAAGCTGCCCAGCCGACGGGTACTACGTCCTTGATGGTCTGAAGCCTGAGCATCTACGCGCCAACCTGCGCGCAACCGCCAGTCCGAAATCCACACCACCCGCGCCCCGCAGCAAAGCTCACCCCACCACCGCTCGCACCACCACCACGCGCTCACCAATTACTCGCGCACACCATCGCGCTCAACTCACTACCGCGCACACCACCACGCGCAACTCGCTACGGCGCGTTCCCCGTGGCAAGCAACACCGCCGCGCGTTCCCCGTAACAAAGCAACCACCACCGCGCGCTCACTCTCTACCGCGCGTTCCCGCAGTAAGCGCCCACCACTCCCGCGCTCACCCACCACCCGCGCACTCACTCACCACCGCGTGTTCCCCCCGCGGCAACCCGACGCCCCAGGCACTCGCCGCAGCATTAACACAAGGCCGCCCCCATGACCGCCACCCCGCCACAACGGCCAACCCGCCGGCCAGTAACCCCACGCCGGATCCCCGACCACTTCCACAGCCGCCCCGTCACCCCGCCGCGCTCCGCGCAACCCCGGCCCGCAACCCCGGCCCGTCGCCCCGGCCCGTCGCCCGGCCCGCAACCAAGAACGCGTCACCCAATCCCCGCCCCCAGCCGGCTCAGTCCAAAGCGGACCCACCCACAACAACGCCCCTCCGGCATCCCCAGGCAGCAAATCGGCCACCCACCGCCGAAATCCGCAGTCCTTCCCCTCCTCGCCAGAAAATTCCCCTCCCGCCGCCCTCAGCCGCCCTGGGGACAAAGGCCGGCATCGGCCTGAACTGCGCAGACGCAAAGTTGTGCACCGGTTATCCACATCCCGGTCCACAGCGGTGGCCGAAATGTCTGTCCAAGGGGGAGGTTCGCCGAGCCGTCGGAAGGGCTGGTCACAGGCACTTTGATCCTGGTTTTGTCAACGGTAGGACGGGACCGTTTCGTGCCAACGTTATCCACACTAATTCACAGGCATCCACAGGTTGTTGTCCCCAACGGTGGATAACTTTGGGGCCGGTTACCCACAGATGTGGACCGACCCTGGGGAAATCGATGTGGATAATCACTGAGCGTCACAAAGTTTTCCACCTACCCCCACTGGATGTGGAAACCCTGTTGAAGGTTCTGTGGACGACGTGTCGGTAGCGTCCCGGCGTCATCCACAGGTCGGGGGACAAACCCGGTGGATATCCGGTGGATAACCGGTGGACAACGGTGGACAACTTCGGTCGGGTCGCCGACTGTGGACAACCAGCTCGGTTCGTACCCTGGTTACCCACATGTGAATCACCGGTGGATAACTCTCTGACCTGCGACAACACGAGATATCCACACTATGCACAGGACCGATGATTACGACTGTTCTCTCTCCCGGAAAATTTGAAGATCAATCATCAAGGCTGGGGAAGGTGTGGATGAGTTGCTTGAGGCTCGATCCGGGCTCGGGTCAACTTCTCAGCACCGGGGGGCGGGCGGACGCATGACCACCGCTCGCCATAGAGTCAGAGGGCTCCATCAGCACATCCGAAGCTGGCTCGTTGAGCAGACGAGCAGTCAGAGAAGTCAAGAAAGTGACGCGGAGGGCATGGCATGAAGTTCCGGGTGGAGCGTGACGTACTCGCCGACGCCGTGGCGTGGACGGCTAAGAGCCTCCCCAGCCGACCGTCGGTGCCGGTTCTGGCGGGCGTCATGCTCCGCGTGACCGACGGCAAGCTGCAGGTCTCCGGCTTCGATTACGAGGTCTCGAGTCAGGTCTCCGTGGAGGTGCAGGCCGACGCCGACGGCGCCGCCCTCGTCTCCGGTCGCCTGCTCGCCGAAATCACCAAGGCACTGCCGGCCAAGCCGGTGGACATCGCGGCGGTCGGCTCCCACCTGGAGCTCGTCTGCGGCAGTGCCCGCTTCACCCTCCCGGTGATGCCTGTGGAGGATTACCCGTCGCTGCCGGACATGCCCTCCAGCGCGGGCACGGTCGACGCGCAGACGTTCGCTGTCGCCGTTGCCCAGGTCGCCATCGCGGCCGGTCGGGACGAGACGCTGCCGATGCTCACGGGTGTGCGGGTCGAGCTCGACGGTTCGACGATGACGATGCTCGCCACCGACCGTTACCGGCTGGCCATGCGCGAGCTCGAGTGGAACCCGGACGACCCCGAGATCAGCCTCAACGCGCTCATCCCGGCGAAGACGCTGAATGACACCGCGAAGGCCATGGGTCCCGTCGGTGGCGCTGTGACGCTCGCCCTATCTCAGGGCAACGCCGGGGAGGGCATGGTCGGCTTCGCCGGCGGCGCACGGCGCACCACGAGCCGCTTGCTGGACGGAGCCAACTACCCGCCGGTGCGCTCGATCTTCCCGTCGACGCAGAACGCGCACGCGAACGTCAGCGTCGCCGGTCTCGTCGAGGTAGTTCGCCGGGTCGCCCTGGTGGCCGAGCGCACGACCCCTGTGCTGCTGAGTTTCAGCGAGGATGGCCTGGTCGTCGAGGCTGGTGGCACCGAGGAAGCACGGGCCAGCGAGGCCATGGAGGCAGCCTTCACCGGTGAGCCGCTGACCATCGGCTTCAACCCGCAGTACCTGATCGACGGTTTGCAGAACCTCGGCGCGTCGACCGCCGTACTCTCATTTGTCGACGCTTTCAAGCCCGCTGTGATCTCCCCCGCAGATGAAGACGGCGAAATCAAGCCCGGATACCGCTATCTGATCATGCCTATTCGGGTAACTCGCTGATACTGGGCCTGAAGAAACACTCACCTAGGGGGAACACCATGCAGCTCGGCCTAATCGGGCTCGGCCGGATGGGCGGCAACATGCGCGATCGCCTGCGCGCCGCCGGCCACGAAGTGGTCGGCTTCGACCACCACCCGGATGTCACTGACGTCGCGAGCCTCGAGGAGCTTGTCAGCAAGCTCGCCGCGCCGCGCGTCGTCTGGACGATGGTTCCGGCCGGTCAGATCACCGAAGACACGATCAACGAGCTCGCGGGCCTGCTGTCCGAGGGCGACGTGATCGTCGACGGTGGCAACTCGAAGTTCACCGATGACGGCCCGCGTGCCGAGCGTCTCGCCGTCAAGGGCATCGGCTACCTGGACTGCGGCGTCTCCGGTGGCGTGTGGGGCGCGACCAACGGTTACGCACTGATGGTCGGCGGCGACGCCGACAACGTCGCGAAGGCGCAGCCGATCTTCGACGCGCTCAAGCCGGCCGGCCCGTACGGCTTCGCGCACGCCGGTCAGGTCGGTTCCGGCCACTACTCGAAGATGATCCACAACGGCATCGAGTACGCGATGATGCAGTCGTACGCCGAGGGTTACGAGATCCTCAAGGCGGCCGAGCTCGTCGACGACGTACCCGCCGTCATCAAGAGCTGGCGGGAGGGCAGCGTCGTCAAGTCGTGGCTGCTCGACCTGCTGGACCGGGCCCTCGACGAGGACCCGGAGCTGGCGAACATCCGCGGCTACGCGGAGGACACCGGTGAGGGCCGCTGGACCGTCGACGAGGCCGTGCGTCTCGCCGTGCCGGCCAACGCCATCGCGGCGTCGCTGTTCGCCCGGTTCCAGTCGCGCCAGGAGGACTCGCCGGCAATGAAGGCGATCGCCGCTCTGCGCAACCAGTTCGGCGGCCACGCCGTCAAGCGCTGATCCATGTACGTGCGCCGGGTCGAGCTCACCGACTTTCGTTCGTACGAGCGGGTGGCGGTCGATCTCGACCCCGGCGTCGCCGTTCTGGTTGGCCAGAACGGCATGGGTAAGACGAACCTGATCGAGGCCCTCGGGTATGTGGCCACCTTGGACAGTCACCGGGTGGCCACCGACGCGCCGCTGGTCCGGGCGGGCGCGACCTCGGCCGTGATCCGGTGCGAGATCGTCCACGATGGACGTCAGCTCCTGGTGGAGCTCGAGATCGTGCCGGGCAGGGCCAACAGGGCAAGGCTCAACAGATCGCCGGTACGCCGTTCGCGCGAGATCATCGGCGCCCTGCGCATGGTGCTTTTCGCCCCGGAGGACCTCGAGCTCGTCCGCGGTGACCCCTCGGAGCGCCGCCGCTACCTAGACGACCTGCTCGTCGCACGTCAGCCCCGCTACGCCGGGGTGCGCGCCGACTACGACCGTGTCGTGAAGCAACGTAACGCGCTGCTGCGGACCGCGTACCTCACTCGCAAGGTCGGTGGGACGCGCGGGCAGGACCTCTCGACGCTCGCCGTCTGGGACCAGCACCTCGCCCAGCACGGTGCGGAGCTGCTGGCCGGCCGGATCGAGCTGGTGGCGGCGCTCGGCCCGCATCTGACCAAGGCGTACGACGCGGTCGCGGCCGGACGAACGTCAGCTTCCATCGCGTACACCTCAAGGTTGGGTGACGGCCTGGCGCCGGACCGCCCGGCCCTGCAGGAAGCCATCCTCGCCTCGCTCGAAGAGCGACGCTCCGCGGAGATCGAGCGGGGGGTCACCCTGGTCGGACCGCACCGCGACGATCTCACCCTGGCCCTGGGAGAACTTCCGGCCAAGGGGTACGCGAGCCACGGCGAATCCTGGTCGTTCGCGCTCGGCCTGCGACTGGCGGCGTACGACCTCCTGCGCACCGACGGCATCGAACCGGTCCTGATCCTCGACGACGTCTTCGCCGAGTTGGACGCCGGTCGCCGGGAACGCCTTGCGGCCCTGGTCGCGGACGCCGCACAGTTGCTGGTGACGTGCGCGGTGCCGGAGGATGTGCCGGCGACCCTCCAGGGGGCCCGCTACGACGTCGGACCAGGAACGGTGACCCGTGTCTGAGGAGAGCGGCAAAAAGCCACCAGCGGCCGCCACAGAGGGCGCGGAGGCCCCCAAGGTCGCCGGGCCTGAGCTTGCGCGCGCCGTGCTGGACGCCGCGCTCGCCAAGCGGCGGGTGTCACAGCAGCACCGCCGGCGTACAGAAATCGATCAAGCCAGCGGCAAACGCCTGCGCGGCTACTCAGGTCCGGGCCCCGACCCCCGCGACCCGCAGCTCTTCGGCTCGGTCCTGGCAAACATCATGAAACAGCGAGGCTGGCAAAAGCCGGCCGCAGAAGCCACAGTCTTCGGCGCCTGGGAAAAGGTCGTCGGCGAGGACATCGCCAAACACAGCCGCCCCCTGAAACTCGAGGACGGCATCCTGGAGGTCGAGGCCGAGTCCACAGCCTGGGCCACCCAACTGCGCCTACTAACGGCCCGCCTGCTCAAGAGCATCGCCGCAGAAGTCGGCCACAACGTCGTAAAACGCCTCAACATCCACGGCCCAGCAGCCCCCTCCTGGAACAAGGGCCCCCGCCGAGTCCAAGGCCGAGGCCCCCGCGACACCTACGGCTGAGGCACCCCACGGCTCCTGTTGGTGAGGAGCGAATTGCCGCGCTGATGAGTTCGGGCCCAAAATCGGCCAGGCGAAGCCGACGTCGATTTTGGGCCCGAACTCATCAGCTCCCAGCGGCGCATGAGCGATCGAACTAATTAATAGTCAGCGAATACCGCGTAGCCTCGGTCGGCGCAGCGGCGGTAGAAGCCGGAGAGGATTGCCAGCTCGGTGCGGGCGAAACTCCAGTGGGGGGCATTTCCCGCTTCGTCGCGCAAGGCGGTCAGGCGCTGGTCGAGCCAGCGCAGTTGCTGCTCGGCGAGCCGGCCGCCGGCGACGGCCTCGCGCATGACGGTGGCGACGCTGTCGAAGGTGACGAGGTCGCCGTAGGGCTGGTGGCCCTCGACGAAGCGCTCGACGCCGCCCGCGATCCAGGCGCAGCCGTCCGGGTCGATGACCGGGTCCTCGTCCTCAGCCGCGGCGTCAGTGGCGTAGAGCACACCTTCAAGCCCGAACAGAAGATCAACTAGCTCTGTGTACGCGGTAGCGCGCACCGTGCCGGTCTTGGCGATGTGCAACGCCAGGGCGGCAGTGGGCGCGGCGATGTCCGGTGCGTCCGCGACGGCGCCGAAGTCGACGAACTCCGCCGGGGCCACCGGGTCGTAGAACCGGTTTGTCCGTGGCCAGAGCACAGCCACGTTGTCCAGCCCCTTGTCGTGCGCCATGGGGCCCCACCCTTCCTCGACCTGCCGGCTGTGACCGCCCGGAGGGAACCTACCCACCGGTTTGCGGGCCGTCCGGCCTTGCCCCCGGCCCGCGCGGGCGAGGTTACGACACTGCCGTACGCCTTCGCGAGGCAGTGTCGAGGACGACTGACTGTCGTCAAGCAGTGTCGCAGCGCGTGGCGTTCGGCCGCGGCAGGCGCGCCCCGGCCGCCGTCTGCCCGATGGTTCGCCGTTGCGGAGGGGCCGCAATCCGTGTAGGGGGACCCGTGGGAGCGGCCCTTCTCCGCGCTACGGCAATCTGAGGTGCCCGCACGAGGGTGCCGGACCCCCAATAGCTGGCCCCGACGGAGTAGAATCGACGGAGACCGGGAAAGTCACTCCCGTGTCGGAGATTCCATGTCGATAAACCCGGCGTCTATGTCGGCAAACCCGGCTCGGGCAACCTTCGTCACGCTACGCGATTTTTCCAGCCGATCACGATCCGCGGGACGTCCGCGGCGACCGGCGCGCTCGGCTCCACCGGTGGTCCGCCTGCTCTCCGCGGCTCGCTCGACTGTGGCAAGCCCTGCCCGCCGGCTCTCCGCCGGCCGCTCCGCCAACCCCGTGACCGGGCCCTTCAGGGGACCGGTGCGAGAAAGTGGCCGAGGGTGGCAGAGAACAAGCAGGAATACGGTGCCGGTTCCATCACCGTGCTCGAGGGTCTCGAGGCGGTCCGCAAGCGCCCCGGTATGTACATCGGATCGACGGGCGAGCGTGGCCTGCACCACCTGGTCTGGGAAGTCGTGGACAACGCCGTCGACGAGGCGCTCGCGGGCTACTGCGACACCATCGACGTGCGGCTGCTGGCCGACGGTGGTGTCTCGGTCACCGACAACGGCCGCGGTTTCCCGGTCGACCTGCACCCGAAGCTGAAGAAGCCCGGTGTCGAGGTCGCGCTGACCGTCCTGCACGCCGGTGGCAAGTTCGACGGCAAGGCGTATGCCGTCTCCGGTGGTCTGCACGGTGTCGGTGTCTCCGTGGTCAACGCGCTGTCCACGAAGATGTTCCTGGAGATCAACAAGTCGGGCAACGTCTACCGGCAGCACTACACCGCGTCCAAGCCGGGCCCGCTGGAGAAGGGCGAGGCGACCGACAAGACCGGTTCGATGGTGCAGTTCTGGCCCGACCCGACGATCTTCGAGACCATCGAGTTCGACTGGCAGACGATCTACCGCCGCATCCAGGAATACGCGTTCCTCAACAAGCGGCTGACGATCCACCTGGCCGACGAGCGCACCGACCACCTGGACGAGAACGGCAAGGGCCGCGAGGTCACCTTCATGTACGAGAACGGCATCGCCGACTTCGTACGTCACCTGAACGCCACCAAGACCCCGATCCACAAGTCCGTGATCGAGTTCGAGGCCGAGGCGAACGACGAGGGCATGGCTCTCGAGATCGCCATGCAGTGGAACGAGTCGTACGGCGAGTCGGTCTACACGTTCGCCAACACGATCAACACCCACGAGGGTGGCACCCACGAGGAGGGCTTCCGGGCCGCGCTGACGAGCATCGTCAACCGTTACGGCGTGGAGAAGAAGTTCCTCAAGGGTGACGAGAAGCTCTCCGGCGAGGACATCCGCGAGGGTCTCGCCGCGATCATCTCGGTGAAGCTGGCGAACCCGCAGTTCGAGGGTCAGACGAAGACGAAGCTCGGCAACACCGACATGAAGAGCTTCGTGCAGAAGATCGCCAACGAGCGGATCGCCGACTGGTTCGACCGCAACCCGGCCGACGCGAAGCAGATCATCACCAAGGCCTCGCAGGCGGCCCGCGCGCGGATCGCCGCCCAGCAGGCCCGCAAGCTGGCCCGGCGCAAGTCGCTGCTCGAGTCCGGCTCGATGCCGGGCAAGCTGGCCGACTGCCAGTCGACCGACCCGCGGGTGTCGGAGCTGTTCATCGTCGAGGGCGACTCGGCCGGCGGTTCGGCCAAGCAGGGCCGCGACAGCCAGATCCAGGCGATCCTGCCGATCCGCGGAAAGATCCTCAACGTGGAGAAGGCCCGGATCGACCGGGTCCTGAAGAACAACGAGGTCCAGGCGCTGATCACCGCACTGGGCACCGGCATCCACGAGGAATTCGACGTCGCCAAGCTGCGCTACCACAAGGTCGTGCTGATGGCGGACGCCGACGTCGACGGCCAGCACATCCAGACGCTGCTGCTGACCCTGCTGTTCCGCTTCATGCGGCCGCTGGTCGAGCTGGGCCACGTCTACCTGGCAGCCCCGCCGCTCTACAAGATCAAGTGGAACAAGCGCGGAGACGACGCCCAGTACGCGTATTCCGACGCCGAGCGCGACGGACTGATCGCCCTGCGTCAGCAGAAGAAGGCGAACGCCAAGCCGGACGACATCCAGCGGTTCAAGGGTCTCGGCGAGATGAACTTCCACGAGCTGTGGGACACGACGATGGACCCGTCGACCCGCACGCTGCGTCAGGTGACTCTCGACGACGCTGCAACGGCGGACGAGTTGTTCAGCGTCCTTATGGGTGAGGACGTCGAAGCCCGCCGCTCATTCATCCAGCGCAACGCCAAGGATGTTCGCTTCCTGGACATCTGATCCTGGAGTGAGCGGCGTCTCACGACGTCGCTCACCTCGGGTTATGCACAGCGTTTCACTGATTTCCACAGCGTTATCCACAGCGAGATGCGTGTTTCAAGCCCGTTTGTCGGGTTTGACCGTGAGTAAGGGTTAACTGTGACGGATACTCCCGAGAACCCCGCCGAGGAACCACAGGACGTCGTCGGCGGCGGTGTCGGCCAGCGGGTCGAGCCGGTCGGCCTCGAGGTCGAGATGCAGCGCTCGTACCTCGACTACGCCATGAGCGTCATCGTCGGGCGCGCGTTGCCGGACGTCCGCGACGGACTCAAACCGGTGCACCGCAAGATCCTGTTCGCGATGTACGACTCCGGGTTCCGCCCGGACCGCGGCTACGTCAAGTGCGCGCGTGTCGTCGGCGACGTGATGGGCAACTACCACCCGCACGGTGACTCGTCGATCTACGACGCACTCGTCCGGATGGGCCAGCCCTGGTCCCTGCGGTACCCGCTGATCGACGGCAACGGCAACTTCGGCTCGGCGGGTAACGACCCGCCGGCCGCCATGCGCTACACCGAGTCGAAGCTCTCGCCGCTCGCCATGGAGATGCTGCGGGATATCGACGAGGACACCGTCGACATGCAGGACAACTACGACGGCCGGGCCAAGGAGCCCACGATCCTGCCGGCGCGGTTCCCCAACCTGCTCGTCAACGGCTCCGAGGGCATCGCGGTCGGCATGGCCACCAAGATCCCGCCGCACAACCTGCGCGAGATCGCCGCGGCCGTGCAGTGGCGCCTCGACAACCCCGAGACCGACGAGGCCACGACGCTCGAAGCGCTGCTGGAGATCGTCAAGGGTCCCGACTTCCCGACCAAGGGCCTGATCGTCGGTCAGCAGGCGATTCAGGACGCCTACCGCACGGGTCGCGGGTCGATCCGGATGCGCGCGGTGGTCGAGGTCGAGGAGGACGCCCGGGGCCGGCCGTGCCTGGTCGTCACCGAGCTGCCCTACCAGGTCAACCCGGACAACCTCGCCGAGCGGGTCGCCGAGCTGGTCAAGGAGGGCAAGCTCACCGGGATCGCGGACATCCGGGACGAGTCGTCCGGGCGTACGGGCATGCGGTTGATCCTGGTCCTGAAGCGCGACGCGGTCGCCAAGGTGGTCCTCAACAACCTGTACAAGCACACGCAGCTGCAGGAGACGTTCGGCGCCAACATGCTGGCGCTGGTCGACGGTGTGCCGCGCACGCTCAACCTCGCGCAGTTCATCACGTACTACGTGGACCACCAGATCGAGGTCATCCGCCGGCGGACCGCATACCGCCTGCGCAAGGCCGAGGAGCGCGCGCACATCCTGCGCGGCCTGGTCAAGGCGCTGGACATGCTCGACGAGGTCATCGCCCTGATCCGGCGCTCGCCGACGGTCGACGACTCGCGCCAGGGCCTGATGCAGCTGCTCGAGGTCGACGAGATCCAGGCCAACGCCATCCTGGACATGCAGCTTCGCCGGCTGGCCGCTCTCGAGCGCCAGAAGATCGTCGACGAGCTCGGCCGCATCGAGCTGGAGATCGCGGATCTGCAGGACATCCTCGCCAAGCCGGAGCGGCAGCGGGCGATCGTCTCCGAGGAGCTCGCCGAGATCGTCAACCGGTTCGGCGACGACCGCAAGACCCAGATCATCCCGTTCGACGGCGAGGTCTCGATGGAGGACCTCATCGCGCGCGAGGACGTTGTGGTGACGATCACACGGACCGGTTATGCGAAGCGTACGAAGGTCGACCTCTACCGGTCGCAGAAGCGCGGCGGCAAGGGCGTGAGCGGCGCAACCCTGCGCCAGGACGACATCGTCAGCCACTTCTTCGTCATCTCGACGCACTCCTGGATCCTGTTCTTCACGAACAAGGGCCGGGTTTACCGGGCGAAGGCGTACGAACTGCCCGAAGCCAACCGGACGGCGAAGGGTCAGCACGTCGCCAACCTGCTCGCCTTCCTGCCGGACGAGCACATCGCGCAGATCATCCAGATCCCGAATTACCAGGTCGAGCCGTACCTTGTGCTCGCCACCAAGAATGGCCTCGTGAAGAAGACCCGACTCGAGGAATTTGACTCCAACCGCAGCGGTGGCATCATCGCCGTGAACCTGCGGGAGGATGACGAGTTGGTGGGCGCTGCACTGGCGGCACCGGAGAACGATCTTCTCCTGGTGTCCAAGAAAGCCCAGGCCATCCGCTTCAACGCGACCGACGAGGCGCTGCGGCCGATGGGACGGGCGACGTCCGGTGTCATCGGCATGCGCTTCGGCGACAACGACGAGCTACTCGCGATGGAGGTGGTTCGTGATGGCATGGACGTTTTGGTCGCCACCAATGGCGGGTATGCCAAGCGGACGCCGATCGAGGAGTATCCCGTGCAGGGACGGGGCGGCAAGGGCGTGCTGACCGCCAAGATCACAGAGCGTCGTGGTGGTCTGGTCGGAGCGCTCGTGATCGATCCTGAGGATGAATTGTTTGCCATCACCAGCAATGGTGGTGTCATCCGGACTCCCGTGAAGCCTGTACGGCGCACACGGGATCGGAACACAATGGGGGTCAAGCTGATGGACCTCCCAGAAGGTGTAACCATCGTGGCGCTTGCTCGCAATGCCGACGAGCCTGACGAACAGGACTAGTTGATGCCGGAGACACAGGCGAAGTCGGGGGGTCCGGGGTCCTCGGCGACACCCGGCGATGCGGAGCCGAAGAAAGACGGCGCCGCATCGAGCGGGCGCGCGACGGTCCCCGCGGACCCTTCGTCCACGCCGAAGTTCACTCGCGCCCCGGGGATGCCCCCGCCGCCGGGTGAACCTGCCGCCGACAGCGAAAGCCCGGCCGATGGCAAACGGCCGGGCGGCCCTGCGGGTGCGAAAGGATCGGCCAGTGTGCCGATCGTCACCAAGGGCAAGAGCGGCGGCACCGGAACGCAGGGCACCCAGCCCGGACGCGCGTCGGTAACCCCGCCCCCCGCCCAGCCCGCAACGGCCCCGCAGCGACCCGGAGAGGCCCCCAAACGCCCCTCCGGCGCGGCAACGGTCAGCGCCGGCGGTGGTGCTGGTGCCGTGGGCGCCGCCCGGGTGTCCGAGGCTGTCCGCTCGGCCCGCTCGACGGTCTCCTCGGCCGCCGCCCGCGGGCCCCGCCGGGCCCGCCTGAACCTCAAACGGATCGACCCCTGGTCCGTCATGAAGTTCGCCTTCGCCGTCTCCGTCGTCCTGTTCATCGTCGTGGTCGTGGCCACCTCGGTGCTCTACCTGGCCCTCGACGCCATGGGTGTCTGGGGCGAGGTCAACACCAGCCTCGAATCCCTCGTCAACGCCAGCGGCGGCACCGACGCGGCAACCGGCGGCGGCTTCCGCATCACCGCCTGGGGCGTCATCGGCACCTCGATGCTCATCGGCGCGGTCAATGTGGTCCTCTTCACCGCACTGGCCACGCTCGGCGCGTTCATCTACAACGTCTGCGCCGACCTGGTCGGCGGCGTCGAGCTCACGCTCGCCGAACGCGACTAAAGCCGCAGGTCAAACGGGTAGCGGTCGCCGCCTTCGCGCGGCGGCCGCCCCCGATTTGGGTACGGCGAGGCGGTTACGGTAATCTTCGTATCGCTGTTGAGGGGCTATAGCTCAGTCGGTTAGAGCGCAGAGCTGATAACTCTGAGGTCGATGGTTCGATTCCATCTAGCCCCACCACACAGTCCTCCACCGCACAGCCAAGGGGACCGGCCATGCTGAAGAAGCTCTTGATCGTCGCCGGCGTTATCGGCGCGACGGCCCTGGTCGTCAAGAAGGCCAAGGCCTCCAGCGACGAGCGAGCCCTCTGGCATGAAGCCACCACGGCACCCGACCTGCGATAAGGCCACCTCGGTCGGGCCAGCTTCGACAGGGCAGATATTGTCGGAGCCAGCTGGGGTGACGTCAGCCTGGGTGAAGTCAGCCTGGGTCAGGCCAGCCCCACCGGGTCAGCCTAATTGCGCCAGCTCGGCGAGGTCGGCGCAGTCAGGATGAGGGCGAACGGTCTTCACTGACAAAGAGCAGCACAACTTGGGGCCCTAGCTCAATTGGCAGAGCACCGCCTTTGCAAGGCGGGGGTTAGGAGTTCGATTCTCCTGGGCTCCACGAGACATCCTGGCATCCCTCTACCCGCTGAGTTCGCGGGTGGGGGGATGTCTCGTTTTGTCTGCTACCGGGGGCCGAGCCCCCGGACGCCCCCACGGTGCGGTGGTGCTGCCTGGTGGGTTGCTTGCGCTTCAGCCCGCGGACTTAGCGGGTTGCTTGCGCTTCAGCCCGCGGACTTAGCGGTTGCTTGCGCTTGGGATCGCGGACTTGGCGGTTGCTTGCGCTTGGGATCGCGGTGGTGACGTCGTTCTCGACTCCTGGCGGGCAACTTCGGCCAACCGGCTGGGTGGGATCGTGGCCGTTCACGGCATTCTCACTTTGATCTAGAGCCTTGCCGATTTAGCAGGTCTTGCCGCGCGACTCCGCCTGACCGTGTCGCGCTGACCGTGTCGCGCTGACCGTGTCGCGCCGGCCGTGTCGCGCTGACCGACCGGGCGCGGCCTTTAGAGGCTGCGGGTGAGCGGTGCCTGTTGCCCTCGTTGGTGCCGCACGTGATGACGGGTGTCACATTCTTCCGCGATAAGAAACTTTGCGTATCTTATGAGCGCTCAGTAGGCTGGCTTTAGATACGAAAAGTTTCTTAGTGAGGGTGCGGTTCGTGGTTCTTGGGGCGCAGGCACCGGGCGGCTGAGCGGCTGGGTCAGGTGGGTTGGCTGGTGGCTAGGGGGAGGAAGATTGTGTCGACGATCTCGATGATGTCCTCGTCGGGTACGGCCTGCGACGTCATGAGGAGTTCGTGCCGGAAGAGATCCTCCGGAAGTCGAACGATGCGCCAGGTGAGTTTTGCCGGGTTGACCTCGCCGCGGGCGACGGCTCGGGCGACGATTTCCTCCATCGCGGATCGTTGGCCGGTCGTCAGGGATGTGCGCAGGTCGTCGATGGTGGTGCCGGTCGCGCGGTGGAGGTCGCTGAGTTGGGCGATCAGGGCCGAGGCGAGGGCGACGCGACGTGTGTTGACTTGGCGCAGCAGCGCGATGACGTCGTCGCGCAGACCGCCGGTGTCCGGGGCGGTGATCGGGTCTCGTCCGGCGATGTGCAGCAGTGCTGCACGCACCAGGTCGCCCTTGGTCGGCCAGCGGCGGTAGACCACGGATTTGCTGGTCCCCGCCCGCTCGGCGACGCTCTCCGGGCTGAGGAGCTCATAGCCGCGATCCGTCAGCTCTGCCCAGGTTGCGTCGAGTAGTGCGTCGTCGAGCGCGGCACCTCGCCGGCGTCTCGCTGGTGTGGGTTCCATCGCGAGCCTCCGCCTCACCGTCAGCGCGGCGAATCGTACCGACGTCTGAAAAAGATACTTCCAGTTTCTTACAGCTGCGACGGTGGAGCACGTCGATCGCGAGTGACCACCATCCGTACCGAAAGAGGCATGTCATGCGCATCCTCGTCTCCGGAGCCGGAATGGCCGGGCTTGCCGCCGGTATCAACCTCGGCGCCACCGGCAACGACGTCACCATCGTCGAGCGCGCCGGCCACCTGCGGGTCAACGGCTCACCCGTCGACGTGCGCGGCGACGCTCTCGGCATCGCCCGCTCGATGGGCATCCTTGAGCAGATCCACGCCCGCCGGGTGACCATGACCGAGCGGGCCCAATTCATCGACGCTTCCGGGGATGTGGTCGCCGAACTGCCCGTCAGCGAGATCAGCGACTCCGACCAGGACATCGAGATCCCTCGTGAGGACCTCGCCCACGTTCTGCATGAGGCGCTGACCGGCACGACGTCGCTCATATTCGCCGAATCCATCGC
The DNA here is from genome assembly GCF_016862215.1 of Winogradskya humida. GTDB lineage: Bacteria > Actinomycetota > Actinomycetes > Mycobacteriales > Micromonosporaceae > Actinoplanes > Actinoplanes humidus. The sequence continues at coordinate 74,729 of NZ_BOMN01000037.1, read as the reverse complement.
CGAGCTTCATGACGACGGCGCCGGCGTCGAGGTCACCTTCACCTCCGGCAAACGGGACCGCTTCGACCTGGTCGTCGGCGCCGACGGACTGCACTCGCTGACCCGGCGGCTCACCTTCGGGCCTGAGTGCGACTTCCTCAAACACCTCGGCTTCTACGTCGCCCTCACCGAGCTGCCCAGCCAGCAGGACAGCGGTCGTACCAGCCCGTTCCTCTCCTGGCCCGGTCACCTGATCGGCATCGCCCACTACAACGACACCGCGCTCGGCGTCCTGAACTTCCGCTCCGACTGGATCGAGTACGACTACCGCGACCTCGACGCTCAGAAACGCATCCTGCTCGACGCCTTCGCCGGGCACGAGGAATGGCGCGTACCCGAGATCCTTGATGCCGTGCGCAGCGACCCGGAACTGTATTTCGACTCCGTCAGCCAGATTCACATGCCGACCTGGCACAAGGGCCGCGTCGTGCTGGTCGGCGACGCCGCGCACTGCGCCTCCAACCTGTCCGGCCGCGGTGCCTCCCTGGCGATCACGGGCACCTGGCTGCTCGCTCAGGCTCTGCTCAAACACCCGGAAAACCTCAAAGCGGCATTCGACGAGTACGAGCACAGCCAGCGTCCCTACGTCACCCGCGCCCAGGACAGCGCCGGGCCCGGCGGCGACCTCCTCATGCCCGCCACCCAGCAGGCGCTGGACGAACGCAACGAACGACTCCGTGCCATGACTCGAGGATGAACTGCTGCCGGAGGCCGGGGCTCGTAGGGTGTGGGGATGTTTTTTGTTGATCTGGGGGGTGGGGGCGAGCTTCGTCCCCTGGAGCCTTGGCAGGGCGCGGAGTTTCTGGCTCACATGGATCGGGCTCGGGAGAGTGTTGATCCTTGGATTCCCTGGGCCTCGCTGAGCCACGATCTTGAGTCGGCGACGGCGCGGTTGCAGCGGTATGCGGATCTGGCTGCCCGGGATGCTGGGCGGCTGTACGGGATCTGGCTCGACGGGGTGCTGGTGGGCGGGACGATGTTTGTGTCGTTCGATGTGGCCAACGGGGTTTGTGAGGTCGGGTGCTGGACCGAGCCTGCGGGGAGTGGGCGGGGGCTGGTGACCAGGGCTGTGCGGGTGCTGATCGAGTGGGCGTTCGTGGAGCGCGGGATGTACCGCGTGGAGTGGCACTGCCGGCCCGACAACACGGCGAGCAGTGCGGTGGCTCGGCGGGTGGGGATGACCCTGGACGGCGTTATCAGACAGAACTATCCGTATCGCGGTGTTCGGTACGACAGCGAAGTTTGGTCGGTTCTGGCTCCTGAGTGGAAGTCGGGGGCGGTCTGAGGCGAGTCCTCGATCACAAAGCGGGATTCAGGTCTTCTGCAGAGAAGGTTGCCGGGTGGATATTTAGCAGGTCTAACCATTCGGGGAGGTGCGATGTCTACTTCCACCGCGACCAAGCTTCTTGGCCTGCTTGAGAGCCTGCTGCAGGCCCCGCTACCCGTCCGGCTCCGTGCCTGGGACGGCTCTGAGGCGGGACCGCCAGAGGCACCAGTTCTGATCGTTCGGCACCGTCGGGCACTGCGTCGATTGATGTGGCAGCCCAACGAACTCGGGCTCGCCCGGGCGTACGTGTCGGGGGATCTTGATGTAGAGGGTGACCTCTATGACGCGCTTCACCGGCTTGCGTCCCTGATCTGGGGGTCTGCTCCGGAGCCGCGATCCCTGCCGAAGGCCGAGGTCGCCGCTGACCTGCTGCGCCTGGGAATTGTCGGGCCGCAGCCCAAGCCGCCCGCCGAAGAGATCGCGATGCAGGGCACCCGGCACAGCAAACGTCGCGACCGGCAGGCGATCAGTCATCACTACGACGTCGGCAACAATTTCTACGAGATCGTGCTGGGCGAGAGCATGGTCTACTCCTGCGCCTACTGGACCGGTGATTCGCCCGATTACGGCCTGGCCGATGCGCAGCGCGACAAACTCGATCTGATCTGTCGCAAGCTTGAGCTCAAACCCGGGATGCGGCTGTTGGATGTCGGCTGCGGCTGGGGAAGTCTCGCCCTGCACGCTGCCCTGGAGTACGGCGTTGATGTGGTCGGCGTCACCCTCTCGACCGAGCAGGCCGAATACGCCCGCAAGCAGATCGCCGAAGCCGGGCTGACCGCGCACGTCGAGATCCGGGTGCAGGACTACCGGGACATCGAGGACGGACCTTTCGACGCCATCTCCAGCGTGGGGATGGCCGAGCACGTCGGAACCGGACCGTACGCGGAGTACGCCGGGATTCTCTACCGCCTGCTCAAGTCCGGTGGGCGGCTCCTCAATCACCAGATCGCCGCACTGCACCCGGATCCCGAGCCGGCATCGGGGCGCAAACAGCGGAGCTTCATCGACGCGTACGTTTTCCCTGATGGCGAGCTGGCACCGGTAGGCACCACGGTCAGCCTTCTGGAGAATGCCGGCTTTGAGGTACGCGATCTGCAGGCACTCCGCGAGCACTATGCCCGGACCCTGCGCGCATGGGTCGCGAACCTAGAAGCCGAGTGGTCCACGGCTGTGAACCTGACCACGCCTGGACGGACGCGGGTGTGGCGGCTCTACATGGCAGCGTCGGCGATCGCGTTCGAGCAGGGCCACATCGGCGTGAACCAAGTTTTGTGTGTCAAGTCACTCCGAGATGGCACAAGTGGCATGGCTGCGACGCGAGCGGGGTGGCTGGCATGATTTCTTCGCGTCTGCGTACCCGTTCCGTTACGCACCGGCCCGGTTGACGTGAGTAGCCTTCACTCGTGAGTGGACGGAAACGTGCCGCTGCCATCATCGTGCGGGACCGGCGGGTGTTGATGGTGCATGAGCGGAGCCGGCGTGAAGGACTTCGGGAGTGGTGGACACTGCCCGGAGGTGGGATCGATCCGGGCGAGACGGCGGAGGACGCCGTGCGCCGGGAGGTGCTGGAGGAGGTAGGTCTGGTCGTCAAAGAGGCCAGATATTTGCAGGACGTGCCGTACCCGTCGGGAATGACCTCGATTTTCGCCTGCACCGTCGCGGACGGTGAACCGGAACTCGGCCCGCACATCGACGGCCCGGAACCGATCGGCCTGCAGTGGGTCCCGCTGCCCGACGTGCAACCGAGCGACAGCGGCCTGCTGCCCGTGCCCCCGATGATCGTTGCGCTTCCGCTCGACTGAGCCGGCCGGGTCGACGTTGCCGCGTCCGACCCGGCCGCTTGGCTGACTGCTGAGGGTCAGACCGGCTCGGCGGGGGCTTCCTGGCGGTGCGGAACGGCCTGGATCTGGGGCGCAGCGTCGTGCGGGCGCAGATCTGGGACGTCCGGCTTCGGCGTGGTGTCGTGCGGGCGCGGATCTGGGACGTCCGGCTTCGGCGTGGTGTCGGTGGCGCGCAAGCTGTCCGGGTTGTCGAGCTGGTAGTCGTGCGCGCGTTCCGTGCCTGGCGTGGTGTCGCGCGTGTGTGGACCCGTGACGGGGGCCGGCTTCGGCGTGGTGTTGTGCTGACGTGAGCTGGTGGCGTCCGTGCGGGGGTCTGTGACGTTCGGGTTCCGGGCTGGGTCTGGGTGCGCTGGTGTCGCGAGCTCAGTCGTTTCTGCTGGCGCTCTGGTGGGCGCGGTTGCTGGGTCGGTGGTGGCTGGGTCGGGCGGGTCCGAGATGGTTCTGTAGCGCTCTGCGACGAAGTAGGCGCAGCTGAGGGCGTACCCGAGAGCTAGCAGAAGACCGACGGCTCGGACTGTTGTAGGGGCGACGGCCAGGAGGGTTGCGCTCAGCGCGCCGCCCGCCCAGCTTGCGAGCAGGACGGTGTTGACCGTGTCCTGCGGCGCCCAGCCGTCAACGTTGCGCCGGCGTGCCTGACGTTGGAGTTCGGTGAGAAGGGCGTGGCCCATGCCGACAGCGAGCATGCCGAGCAGCACGGTGGCGAAGACGGAATGTGCACCGCCGGCGACGGCGGCTACAGCTGTGCCGCCGGCTAGCAGGGCGAGGCCACTTACGGTCCCGACCCGGGCGCTACGTCTCTCCTTCACATCCAGTGACAGTCGGCAAGATCTGGCCGGGTCTTAGGTCGGCGCAGCCTGTTCCCGGTCGGCGGGACGGGGTTGCGGCAGGCGATTTCATGCGGGCCGCCGGCGTGGTGGGTCGGCTGAGGCCATGGGGTTTGGTGGGTTGGGGTGCGAGGTGCGGGCCGCGTGGGGTGGGGTGACTCGGGTGGCTTGTGGGGGCTGGGCGGGGGAGGATGGCGGGCGTGATCGGATCACTGAAACTTGAGCCCGCGATCTCCCGGCTTGACCTGCTCGCGCCCCCTGTGGCGGCGGCGTTGGAGGTCTGGCCGGTTGATGCGCCCATCGATGGCGATCAGGTGCTGGTTGCGCCGATCGATGCTTCGCTGGCCGACACCGCGGCGTTCTGTGAGGCGTACGGGGTGACGCTCGAGGAGTCCGCCAACTGCGTGATCGTTGCTGGGCGGCGTGGAGAAGTCACCCGGTATGCGGCCTGTGTCGTGCTGGCGACCACGCGGGCTGATGTCAACGGGATCGTGCGGCGGCATCTGGATGCGCGGAAGGCGAGTTTTGCGCCAATGGACGACGCGGTGCAGCTGACCGGGATGGAGTACGGCGGGATCACTCCGATCGGGCTGCCGAAGGACTGGCCGGTGCTTGTTGACTCGCGGGTTGTGGCTATGCCGCATGTGATCATTGGGTCCGGGGTTCGGCACAGCAAGATCTCCATCGCGGGGCCGGCCCTGGGTGCGTTGCCCGGCGCCGAGGTGATCGAGGGCCTCGCGCGGGAGGCCTGAGCTCCGGGTGGGGACGGCTTAAATCGCTGGACGCGGTTGGGCTTGGTTGGTTCGCTTCGGTGTGCGAATTCGGGGCTTGCGGGTTTCTGATCTTGAGTTGATCCGGGCGATTGAGGTTCGGGCCGGGGCGTTGTTTCACGCGGTGGGAAAGTCGGACATCGCGGAGCATCCGGTGCCGGCCGCTGAGGAGTTGGCCCGGTTCGTGCGTTCCGGGATGAGCTGGGTTGCCGTCGGGGACGACGATGCGCTGATGGGATTTGTGCTCGTTGATGTCGTGGACGGGCTTGCGCATGTCGAGCAGGTCAGCATCGACCCCCCGTACGCCCGCCGTGGCATCGGCAGCGCCCTGATCGATCACGTCGGGTCCTGGGCGGCCGGCCGCGGTATGGAGGCGTTGACCTTGACGACGTTTCGGGGTGTGCCGTGGAACGGGCCGTACTATGCCCGTCTCGGGTTCAAGGAGTTGAGTGATGCCGAGTGGGGGCCCGAGCTGACCGAGTTGATGGCCGACGAGGCGCGGCATGGACTGGACCCCGCCGAGCGGGTTGCCATGCGGCGGGAAGTGGCCGGCGATCGCCCCGCTGCCAGACTCAAGGCCTAAAAATCAGGGTCGATGTTGTTTCACGTGAAACGTCACAGGGGAGCAAAACCGCGCCGGGCGATCTCTTCCAGCGCCGAGCGCAGGACCGAGCTTTCCTGCGCTCCCTGAATGGCGAACTTACGGTCGACGACGAGGTTCGGCACGCTGGTGATGTCGAGCTCGCGTGCTTCGGCGAGGTCGGCGTTGACCGCGTCGGTGCCGGCTGGGGACTCGAGGTAGGCCAGGGCTGCCTGTTCGTCGAGGCCGATCGCTCCGGCGAGCCGGGCCAGCTCGGGATGGGAGCCCAGGTCGATGCCGTTCTCGAAGTGGGCCTGTTGCAGGGTGTCGATCATCATGAGCTGGAGGTCCTGGGTGGCTGCCCAGGCGACCAGGCGGTGGGCGTCGAACGTGTTGGCCAGGATTGCCCGGTCGAAGTTGATGTTCAGGCCTTCGGCGGCGGCGAGTGCGGCGACGCCGGCGAACATCTGGTCGACTCGTTCGGGGTCGCCGAGTTTTGCGGCCATGGCCTGCTTGACCGGGATCGGCTGCGGCACTGGTGACGGGTCGAGCTGGAAGGCCCTGAAGGTGAGCGTCACGTCGCTGGGGAACTCGTGCAGGACCGATTCCAGCCGATGCTTGCCCAGGTAGCACCAGGGGCAGACGAGATCGGACCAGACCTCGATGTTCACGATAGGGGGACCTGCGAGCGGATTTGGGCCTTGAGCCGCCCGAGGATCGCCGTGCCACCACGGATGCGCAGCGGGCTGATCGCCGTGGCGAGGCCCATCCGTGCGTACAGATCGTCGGGGACAGCGAGGATCGCCGCGGTGGACGCTCCCGCCAGGCCTTCCGCGAGGATGCCGGCGAAGGCCCGCGTGGTCGGGGCCTCGGGCGGGCAGTCGAACCAGGTCTGAACCGTGTCGTCGGCCTGGACCTCGGCGCGCAGGAAGAACTGGGTCTGGCACTCCGGGACCTGCTCCATGCCCTCGTGACCGCTGAGCTCGGCCGGCAGGGGCGGGACCTCGTCGGAGAACTCGATCAGCATCTCGAGAACGAGCTCGCGCGGTGCGGAGGCGAACTCGTCGACGATCTCGGCCAGTTTCGGGGGCATGTCGCTCACGGTCGAACCCTACGTCGCGGTGGTCGGGGTGGAGGCTGTCAGGAGGGCCACATCGCTGAGGCTGAGGATGCCGACGACCTTGCGGTCGGCGTCGCAGACCAGCAGGCGGCGGACGTTGCGCTCGCGCATGGCGGTGACCGCGTCCTCCACGGTGGCCGACTGCTCCACCATGATGAGCTCGTGGGATGCGATCGTCGCCAGGGTGGTGGCCTTGGGCGGGAGGCCCTCGGCGATCGCGCGCACGACGATGTCGCGATCGGTGACCAGGCCGGCGATCGTCGGGCCGTTGGTCACCACGACGTCGCCGATGCTCTGGTCGCGCATGGCCTGCGCCGCTTCGTCGAGGGTTGTGTCGCCGGGCAGGTAGACCACCCGCCTGGTCATCACGTCGGACACCGCCGCTCTAGCCATGGGTGTTCCTCCCCGTAACCGCTGCCGCCCGATAGGCGACTGCTGTCGCCCGATAGTTGAGCGGGTTCTCGACCGTCTCACCGATTACACCCCGTACGTCCGGTTGTGGAACACCCCTCGGTTACCCGGCCAGCGTTTGCGCAACCTCCGTCAGTGGCACGTCGCGGCGTTCACCCGTTTGGCGGTCGCGCATTTCCACCCAGCCCTCGGCGAGCCGGCGCCCGACGACCACGATGCGGCGGATGCCGATCAGCTCGCTGTCGGTGAACTTGACCCCGGCGGAGAGCTGCGGGCGGTCGTCGACCAGGACGCGCAGGCCGTGGGTCTCGAGGTCGGTTGCCAGGTGCAGTGCCGCCTCGATCTGGCCGTCCTTGCCGGCGCCGATGACGTGCACGTCGGCCGGTGCCACTGCGTCGGGCCAGAGGATGCCGCGGTCATCGTGGTGCTGCTCGGCGATCGCCGCGACGGCTCGCGAGACGCCGATGCCGTAGGAACCCATCGTGGGCCGGACCGGTTTGCCGTTGGCGCTGAGGACGTCGACCTTGAACGCGTCGGTGTATTTGCGGCCGAGCTGGAAGATGTGTGCGAGCTCGATGCCGCGCCGGATCGTGAGCTCGCCCTCGCCGCAATGCGCGCAGGGGTCGCCCGCGCGGACCTCGGCGGCCTCGATGGTGCCGTCGGGCGTGAAGTCGCGGCCGGCGACCACCGAGGTGGCGTGGCAGCCCGCCTCGTTGGCTCCGGTCAGCCAGGCGGTGCCGGGTGCCACGCGCGGGTCGGCGACGTAGCGGATGGCCAGGCTCTGCGGGCCGATGTAGCCGCGAACCAGGTCGGGCCGGGCCGCGAAGTCGTCGAACATGGTCGCGGTGGCCGGGGCGAGCGCCGCGTCGAGCCGTTTGAGGTCGACCTCGCGATCGCCGGGCACGCCGATGACCAGCAACTCGTCATCCTTGCCGGGGTGGTGCACGGTCACGACGACGTTCTTGAGGGTGTCGGCGGCGGTCCAGTCGGTGCGGCCCTCGAGTGCACGGGAGTTGGCGAGCTCGACGAGCGACGCGATCGTGGGCGTCGCGGGGGTGTCGTGCACGGTGAGCGGCCCATGTGGGCGACCGTCGCTGCTCGGCACGGGTGTGACCACCGCTTCGGTGTTGGCGGCGTAGTCGCACTTCGTGCAGCCGACGAACGTGTCCTCGCCGACCTCGGCCGCGGCCAGGAACTCCTCGGACGCGGAGCCACCCATGGCTCCTGACATGGCGGCCACGATGGTGTGCTCCAGGCCGAGCCGTTCAAAAATCTTCTGGTACGCCAGGCGGTGCTGGGCGTACGCCTCGGCGAGCCCCTCGTCGGTGAGGTCGAACGAGTAGGAGTCCTTCATCAGGAACTCGCGACCGCGCAGCAGCCCTGCACGGGGACGGGCCTCGTCGCGATACTTCGTCTGCACCTGGAACAGGACCAGCGGATAGTCCCTGTACGAGCTCGTCATGTCCTGCACGAGCAGGGCGAACAGCTCCTCGTGCGTGGGGGCGAGCAGGAAATCCGAGCCGCGGCGGTCCTTCAGCTTGAACAGGTCGTCGCCGTACTCCGACCAGCGACCGCTGATGTCGTAGACCTCACGGGGGAGCAGCGCGGGAAACGCGACCTCCTGGCCGCCGATCGCGGCCATCTCCTCGCGGACGATCTGCGTCACGCGGTCGAGCACCAGCTTGCCGAGCGGCAGCCACGTATATCCGCCCGGCGCCGCACGACGGATGTAACCGGCCCTCAGCAGGAGCCGATGACTCGGCACCTCCGCCTCGGCCGGCTCCTCGCGCAGTGTCTTGAGCAGCATCGTGGACATTCGCATCGCCATGCCCCGGAAGCGTAGAGACCTCCACCGACAGAAACACCCGGTTATCCACAGGGCGCTCAGTGTCGCCATCGTCACGCTCCCGCTGACGGCCGTACGGTGCCAAACTTTGCTGGTAGCTACAGGTAAGGGGACGTTAAGGGGGCGGCCGTGCGCTGGACGAACTTTGTGGCGATGGGAGACAGCTTTACCGAGGGCATGAACGACGCCTATCCCGACGGCAGTTATCGCGGGTGGGCCGATCTGGTCGCCGCGCGGCTGGCCGTGGAGGCGGGACCCGAATTCGGCTATGCGAACCTCGCAGTCCGCGGCAAACTGCTCGATCAGGTCGTCGCCGACCAGCTCGAACCCGCTCTGGCGATGCAGCCGAGCCTGGTGAGTTTCGCGGCGGGCGGCAACGACATCCTGCGGCGCAAGGTCGAGCCGCGGAGCCTGGTGGAAAGGATCGACCCGGTGGTCGGCCGGCTGCGCGAGGCGGGTGCCGATGTGATCCTCTTCCGTTTCGCCGACGTCACCGCCCACCTGCCCGGGCAGCGCTTCATGAGCCCCCGGGCCGCGGTTCTCAACAACGGCGCCGACGAGCTCGCCGCCAAGCACGGCGCCCACGTGATCGACCTGTTCGCCGACGGTGTCTTCCACCACCCGGTGATGTGGAGTCCCGATCGGCTGCACATGTCCCCGGCGGGGCATCGCCGTGTCGCCGCTCACGTTCTCAACGCTCTCGGCGTCGGCGTGGAAGAGGACTGGCTGCTGGTGCCGCCGGCCCCCGCGCCCACCCCGTGGCTGCTGGCGCGCAGTGCCGACCTGCGCTGGGCCGGTCAGCACCTCGCACCCTGGATCCGGCGCCGTCTCGCCGGGGCCTCGTCCGGCGACCTCGTCACGGCGAAGCGTCCCGAGCTGGGCCCGATAGACGCGCTAGCGTGAGTGGCATGTCCGTTGCGAACGACCCAGCGCCGTCACTGCAGGCGTACGCGCACCCCGACAAGCTCGTCACCACCGAGTGGCTTGCCGCCAACCTAGACACCCCCGGCCTCGTCGTCGTCGAGTCGGACGAGGACGTGCTGCTCTACGACACGGGCCACATCCCGGGCGCGGTCAAGGTCGACTGGCACCTCGAACTCAACGACCAGCTCACCCGCGACTACCTCGACCCCGAGCAGTTCGCGGCGTTGTGCGCGGCCAAGGGCATCGGCCGGGACGACACGATCGTCTTCTACGGCGACAACAACAACTGGTGGGCGGCGTACGCCCTCTGGGTCTTCACGCTCTTCGGGCATCGCGACGTGCGTCTGCTCGACGGCGGCCGGCAGAAGTGGGCCGCCGAGGGTCGTGAGCTGACCCGCGACAAGACGGCCCGCGCCGAGGCGAAATACCCGGTGCCGGTTCGCGATGACAGTGGCATTCGCGCGTTCCGCGACGAGGTTCAGGGGCACATCGCCAACGGGTTGCCGCTGGTCGACGTCCGCTCGCCGCAGGAATACACGGGCGAGCTGACCCACATGGCGGCGTACCCGCAGGAGGGTGCCCTGCGTGGTGGCCACATCCCGGGCGCGCTGAGCAAGCCGTGGAAGTCCGCGGCCAACGACGACGGCACGTTCAAGTCGGCCGATGAGCTCGCGAAGATCTACCGCGACGAGCTGGGCCTGGACACCGGCGACGACATCATCGCCTACTGCCGGATCGGTGAGCGGTCGAGCCACACCTGGTTCGTCCTGCAGCACCTGCTCGGCTACCCGCAGGTCCGCAACTACGACGGCTCGTGGACCGAGTGGGGCAACCTGGTCAAGGCCCCGATCGCCCGCGGCACCGAACCGGGCGGGCTGGCCTGAGAGCCCGATAGCTGATCCGGGTGGGCGCCGGCCTGAGAGCCCGATAGCTGATCCGGGTGAGCCGGCCTGAGAGCTCGATAGGAGACGCCGTCCGATTTGTCGGGCGGCGTTCTACCGTCACACACGGGAGACTGTCGGGCCATGGGGGCTGCCTGGCACGCGTACGGAACGATCATGGTGGTGGCGGTCCTGCTGTTGCCACCGCTGGGACTGCTCGCCTATCAGTGGCGCGGGAAGCCGGCGCTCGCTGAGGCAGGGATCGTGGCCGGGTCGCTGCCGTGGGCGCTCATGCTCTTCACGAGGCAGGATGCTCCTCGGGACGTGGAACTCGTACCGCTGCAGGATCTGTCGTCCTGGATCCCCGCGCAGGTCGTCGGCAATCTGCTGGTGCTTGCGGCGTTCGGCTTCTTCCTGCCCATGCGGTTCGGCTGGGCCGCGTCGCTGAGCAGGGTTTTCGGCCTCGCACTCGTTACCTCGACCCTCATCGAGGTGTTGCAATGGGTGAGCGCGATCGGGCGGGTGTCCAGCGTCGACGACGTCATCGTCAACACCGTCGGTGCGGTTGCCGCGGCCGCTTTGTCGCGGCGTTGGTGGACCGGTCGGGCGTCTGTCGTGACACCGGAAATGGTATTTCCCGATGGGCGAGATCAGCTGAACGGCCGTTAAGGTCTCGGCTTGACAGCGGGTTAGAGTTGCCGGGTGACGGTAGATCAGCAGCAACGTCCCGGTGCGCCCGCCCCGCGGCGGCGTTCTCGGCGGGACGAGATTCTCGAGATCGCGGTGGGGCTCTTCGCCTCGCGTGGATATCACGGCGTGTCGATGGATGACATCGGCTCCGCCGCCGGCGTGACCGGGCCGGCGCTCTATCACCACTTCGCCGGCAAGGAAGCCATGCTGGTCGCCGCGCTGATCCCGGTCAGCGAGGGGCTGTTGCACGGCGGCAAGGAGCGGGTCGGTCGCCACCCCGAGGACGCGCAGGCCGCCCTCACCGACCTGATCGAGTTCCACGTGGAGTTCGCCCTGGCCAATCCGGCAGTGATCGCGTTGCACCTGCACGAGCTCGACCGCCTCCCGGAGGAGCCGAAGCGGCAGATCCGCAAGCTGCAGCGGCTCTACGTCGAGGAGTGGGTCGTCGTGCTCGGCACGCTGCGCCCCGAGCTCGAGGCGGGGGAGGCGCGGGTGCTCGCGCACTCGGCGTTCGGCCTGATGAATTCCACCCCGTTCCTCGGCGGCGAGGTCGACCGCCGCCGTCGCGCGGCACTGCTTCGTGAAGCGACGGTCCACGCCCTCATTGGCAGGTAAAAGATGATCGAGTCGTTGCTCGTTGCCAACCGGGGCGAGATCGCCCGCCGGATCATCCGCACGGCCAAACGGCTGGGAATCCGGTCGATCGCCGTCTACTCCGAGGCCGACGCGGGAATGCCGTTTGTCGTCGAGGCCGACGAATCGGTGTGCGTGGGCCCGGCCAATCCGGCGGAGAGCTATCGGAACACCGAGGCCATCCTCGCCGCGGCGAAGTCGACGGGGGCTCAGGCGATTCACCCCGGCTATGGCTTTCTGAGTGAGAATGCGGACTTCGCGCGTACGGTCGAAACGAACGGCCTGGTGTGGATCGGACCCGGCGCCGAGGCGATCACCGCGATGGGCGACAAGATCAATGCCCGGAACCTGATGGCGGAGGCCGGGGTCCCGGTGGCTCCCGGCACGCACGATCCCGCGGAATCCGTCGAGGCCGCGATCGAGGCGGCGAAAACGATCGGCTATCCGGTGATGGTCAAGGCCGCGGCCGGCGGTGGCGGAATGGGCATGGCCGTCGCCGACGACGAAACCGCGCTGCGCAAGGAATACGACAAGGTCACGGCGTTCGCCGAGCGGATGTTCGGCGACGGCTCGGTGCTCATCGAGCGTTACTTCCCCCGGGTCCGGCACGTCGAGGTGCAGATTCTCGGTCTCGCCGATGGCCGGGTGATCGCGTTGAGCGAGCGGGAATGCTCGGTGCAGCGACGAAATCAGAAACTCGTCGAGGAAGCCCCGAGCCCGGCGGTCAGCCCCGAGCTGCGCGCGCGTTTCCTGGCCGCGGCGGTCAAGGCCGGCGAGGCCGTGGGTTATCGCAACGCGGGCACGGTCGAATGCCTGCTCGACCCGGCGACCGGTGAGTTCTTCTTTCTCGAGATGAACACCCGGCTGCAGGTCGAGCACCCGATCACCGAGCTGATCCACGGCACCGACCTGGTCGAGCAGCAGCTGCGGATCGCCTCCGGTCTCGAGCCGAACTTCGACGTCGAACGCCCCACCAGCGGGCACGCGATCGAGTTCCGGGTCAATGCCGAGGATCCCAAGCGTTTCTTCCCTGGCCCCGGCAAAATCACGACGTGGATGGAACCGGCCGGCGACGGTGTGCGGGTCGACTCGGGATATGGGCCGGACACCACGGTCACCCAGTTCTACGACTCGCTCATGGCGAAACTGATCGTGTTCGGTGTGGACCGGGCGGCCGCGATCGCCAAAGCGCGTGCCGCGGTGGCCGGTTTCCAGGTGGCCGGTCCCAAGAACAACCTGCCTTTCTTCGCTGAGCTGTTGGAGAACGACGAGTTCCTGTCGGGCGACTACGACACGGGCATCGTGGCCCGGATGAGGTGAGGACATGACCGCCGTCTCGATCCGTGAGGTCGCTCCCCGCGACGGCCTGCAGAACGAGGAGCCCATTGCGGCCGACGACAAGGTGCGGCTGATCGACGCGCTTTCCGGCACGGGGGTGCGGCGGATCGAGGCGGTTTCGTTCGTCCACCCGAAAGCCATTCCGCAGATGGCCGACGCGGACGAGGTCTGGGCCCGCGCCTGGCACAACCCCGACGTTCGCTATTCGGCGCTGATCCCCAACAAACGCGGGGCCGAGCGCGCCATCGCGGCGGGTTTCGGCGAGATCGAGGTTGTCGTCTCGGCCAGCGACACCCACAACCGGCGCAATCTCAACCGTTCCACCGCCGAGACGCTCGACGAGATCACCGCGCTTATTCCGCTGGTCCATGCGTCCGGCGCGACGCTCGAGGTGATCGTCGCGACCAGTTTCGGCTGCCCGTTCGAGGGCGACATCGATCCGGACCGCGTGGCGTCCATCGTGGAACGGGTCCGTGCCGACGGCGCCGACCGGACGGCCTTCGGCGACACCACGGGCATGGCGACTCCCCGCCGGGTCCGTGATCTTCTTTCATCGGTACGCCCGGAGCTGCTGCACTTTCACAACACGCGCGGCACGGGGCTGGCGAACGTCCTGACAGCGCTCGAGCTCGGCATCCGTGAGTTCGACGCCAGCGTCGGCGGGATCGGTGGCTGCCCCTACGCGCCCGGCGCCTCCGGCAACATCGCCACCGAGGAGCTGGTGCACATGCTCGAGGACATGGGCATCACCACGGGCGTCGACCTGGAATCGCTGCTCGACGTCGCGTCGATGGCCGAGAAGATGCTCGGCCGCACGCTGCCGTCGGGGGTTCTGCGCGCGGGACCGCGTACCCGCCTGGTCTGAAGCGTGTCCCCGGCTGGTCCGCTTCGTTATCAATACCGGCAGCTTTCAAGACCCGGATCACGCCGGTCCCGGGCGTGACCCGAGCGGCGCTGTCAAGCGCCGGGTACGAAAAAAGATGCCGATGCTCCTCCACGGCGTCGGCATCGAAGAACGGGAGCCCCCGCGGCCTGCGGGGGCTCCCGTTTGCGTCTTTCCCCCCACGTGCAATTGCGCTAACCTAACGATCGTTCAGGGCGGAACGAGCGGCGGGAGGGGGCCACGTGGCTTTCGACGTGGAAGCGTTGGCGCAGGCGCACAAGCGGGCGGTCGCCGGCGGCGCGGAGAAATACCACGCCGCGAACGCCGCGAAGGGCAAGCTGTTCGCCCGTGAACGCATCGCGCTGCTGGTCGACGACGGCTCCTTCGTCGAGGACGGCCTCTACGCCAACAGTCTTGCCGACGGGCTCCCAGCGGACGGCGTGATCACCGGAACAGCGCGGATCGACGGGCGCGGTGTGTGCGTGATGGCCAACGACTCCACCGTGAAGGCGGGGTCGTGGGGCGCGCGTACGGTCGAGAAGATCATCAGAATCATCGAGCGGGCATACGCGACGGGCGTACCCATGGTGTATCTCGTGGATTCCGCGGGCGCGCGCATCACCGACCAGGTCGACCTCTTCCCGGGCCCCCGCGGAGCGGGAAAGATCTTCCACACCCAGGTCCGCGCGTCCGGGTCGATCCCGCAGGTCTGCGCGTTGTTCGGGCCGTCCGCAGCCGGCGGGGCCTACATCCCGGCGTTCTGCGACGTGGTCGCGATGGTCGAGGGCAACGCCAGTATGTATCTCGGTTCCGACCGCATGGTCGAGATGGTCACCGGGGAGCGCACCACGCTGGAGGCGATGGGCGGCGCCCGGGTGCACTGCGCGGAGTCCGGCGTCGGGCATTTCCTCTGCAAGACCGAGCAGGACGCCCTCGACGTAGTCCGCTCCTACCTCTCCTACCTGCCGTCCAACTACACCCAGGAGCCGCCGGTCGCCGAGCCGGTGGAATCGGCTGCGGTTGACCTCGGCGCTCTCGTGCCGGTCAGCGAGCGGCAGGCGTTCGACATGCGCCGCTACATCAAGGGCATCGTCGACCAGGGCTCGTTCTTCGAGATCCACGCGCTCTGGGCCCGCGAGCTGGCGGTCGGCTTCGCGCGCCTCGACGGCCAGGTCGTCGGGGTGCTCGGCAACAACTCGATGTTCAAGGGCGGCGTGCTCTTCGTCGACTCGGCCGACAAGGCGAGCCGGTTCGTGCAGCTCTGCGACGCCTTCAATGTGCCGCTGATCTTCCTCTCCGACGTTCCGGGCTTCATGGTCGGCTCGGCGGTGGAGAAGCAGGGCATCATCCGGCACGGCGCCAAGATGATCACCGCGATCTCCGAGGCCACCGTCGCGAAGATCTGCGTGGTGGTGCGCAAGGCCTACGGCGCCGGTCTGTACGCGATGGCGGGCCCGGGCTTCGACCCCGAGGCGACGATCGCCCTGCCCACGGCCAAGATCGCGGTGATGGGGGCGGAGGCGGCCGTCAATGCCGTCTACGCCAACAAGATCGCCGCGCTGCCCGAGGGCGAGCGCGAGGGTTTCATCGCCGAGCGCCGCGCCGAGTACGAGCGCGACATCGACGTCATGCGGCTCGCCAGCGAGCTGGTCATCGACACCGTGATCGAGCCCGGCGACCTGCGCGGCGAGCTGATCCGCCGCTTCGCCGCAGCCCGAGGCAAGGACCGTTCCTTCTCCCGCCGTCGCCACGGCGTCACTCCCGTCTAGAGAGGATCCGCCATGGTCGACTTCCGGCTCAGCGAGGAGCAGGAGGCGCTGCGCGAGAGCGTGCGAGATTTCGCTCGTGAGCAGGTGGCGCCGGTGATCGCCGAGCACTACGAGCGCAAGACGTTTCCGTACGACCTGGTCCGCCAGATGGGCAAGATGGGCCTGTTCGGTCTGCCCTTCTCCGAGGAGCACGGTGGCATGGGCGGCGACTACTTCGCGCTGTGCCTGGCCCTGGAGGAGCTGGCCAGGATCGACAGCAGCGTCGCGATCACCCTGGAGGCGGCGGTCTCGCTGGGAGTCATGCCGATCTATCTGTTTGGTACGCCCGAACAGAAGGAACACTGGCTACCCCGGCTGACCAGCGGCGAGGCCCTGGCAGCGTTCGGGCTGACCGAGCCGGGGGCGGGTTCCGACGCCGGCGGCACGACGACCCGCGCGGTGCTCGACGAGGCGACGGGCGAATGGGTCATCAACGGCTCGAAGGCGTTCATCACGAACTCGGGCACCGACATCACCTGCCTGGTCACGGTCATGGCGGTCACCGGCACGAAGCCCGACGGCCGCAAGGAACTCTCCACGATCATCGTGCCGTCGGGGACCCCCGGGTTCACCGTCGCACCCGCGTATTCCAAGGTCGGCTGGTGCGCCTCCGACACCCACGAGCTGGCCTTCGACGACGTGCGAGTGCCGGCCGCGAACCTGCTCGGCGAGCGCGGCCGTGGTTACGCGCAGTTCCTGCGGATCCTCGACGAGGGCCGGATCGCGATCGCCGCGCTCTCCACCGGCCTGGCTCAGGGCTGTGTCGACGAGTCGCTCAAATACGCCCGTGAACGGCAGGCGTTCGGCAGCGCGATCGGCGGCTACCAGGCGATCCAGTTCATGATCGCGGACATGGAGATGCGCGCCCACATGTCCAGAGTGTCCTATTACGATGCTGCGGCCCGGATGCTCGCCGGGGCCGACTTCAAGCATCAGGCCGCCCTCGCGAAGCTCTACGCGAGCGAGGCGGCGGTGGAGAACGCCCGCTACGCGACCCAGGTTCACGGCGGCTACGGCTTCATGAACGAGTCGGCGGTCGGTCGTTTCTACCGCGACGCCAAGATCCTGGAGATCGGGGAGGGGACCTCGGAGGTCCAGCGGATGATCGTCGCCCGCGGTCTGGGTTTGTAGCGTTCACGCCGTTGAACAGGCGATCTTGGACTCCCGGGCAGGTTTGGCGGCAAATCCGGCGGCCTTTGCGTCGGTTAGTCGACAAACTGCCGCCTCAGGTCGGCATTCATCGACATGTCTGCCTAGGTTCATAACCATGACGTCCGATCACGGGGCGGACCAGGAGGGTCCGGGATTCGACGCCGTGCTGCGCAGTTACCGGCTGCGGGCGAAGCTGACGCAAGAGGAGCTCGCTGTCCGCGCGGCGGTCGGGGTGCGTACGGTCCGCGATCTTGAGCGCGGCCGCGCATCGCGCCCGCAGCGGACCACGGTTGAGCTGCTGGCCGCGGCGCTCGGCCTGACCGGCGCCGACCGGCTTGCCTTTCTCGCCGCCGCTCGCGGCCAGCCCTCCAGCTCGCCGATGCCGGCCCGCTTCATCCGGTTGCCACCGGCAAGCGATCTGATCGGCCGCGACGGCGACGTCACCGAGCTGGTCACCCGGCTCTCCCAGCCGATGGCGGAAGGCCCGCGCGGCATCACGCTGGTCGGCCTGGCCGGGGTCGGCAAGACCAGCCTCGCGCTCACCGTTGCCCATCGGGTCGCCGAAGCGCACCCCGGCGGGGTTGCCGGCATCGTGATCACCGACGGCTCGACCGCCGGTGAGGTGCTGGGCGGTGTCGCCGCGGTCTTCGGCGTGGGCCGGCCCGACGACCTGGCCCCCCGATTCGCCGGGCGTGCCGCACTGCTGCTGATCGACGCGGTCGAACGCTCGCCCGAGTCGATCGCCGAGGTGCTCGGCGCCCTGCTTGCCCAGCACCCGACCCTGCGTTTCCTGGCCACCGGCCGGCACCCCGTCGGCCTGCCCACCGAGCGGGTCTGGCCGGTCGCACCCCTGGTCGCGCCGCCTGCCGGAGTGGGCACGACGCTCGCGGACGTCGCCGGCTATCCGGCCGTCGCGCTCTTCCTCGATCGCCTGGCCAAGGTGCGCGGAGCACCCGTCGAGCCCGAAGAGGTGCCGTCTCTGGCCGCGCTGGTCCGGCGCCTCGGAGGCCTGCCCATCGCCCTTGAGCTGGCGGCCGCCCGCGGGCGGGTCCTGACGGTCGAAGAGATCCTTGATCGGTACGGTGACCGCGTCCTCGACCTCTCCGGGCGCCCCGAGGACGGCGGCGTGGTCTCGGTGCGCGACGCCGTGGCAGCCAGTTACCGGTTGCTCTCCACCGACGAACAGGCCGCGCTGCACCGCGTCGCCACGTTCAGAAACCGCTGGTCGCTGGACCTCGCCGAGCAGATCGTCGACGGGCGCCCGGCCACCGACGTCGTGCACCTGCTCGACCGCTTCCTCGAGTTGGGCATGCTGAGCGCCCGGGGCGCCCGGGCGTTCCGTTTCCGGCTGCTCGACGTGGTCGGCGACTACGCCCTCGAACAGGCCGCGACCCAGGGCGATCTGCACGCCGCGCGCAGCCGGCATGCGGAGGTGATGGCCGAGATGGTCCGCGGCATCGCCCCGGAGCTGAAGGGCGCCCGGCTGGCAGAAGCCGCCGCTCGCCTCGACGACGTGGCCGGTGACCTCGGCGCGGCGCTCAACTGGGCGGCGAAGGAGGACCCGCACACCGCCCTGCGCATCGCGGCCTGCCTGCCGAGGTGGTGGCGCTTCCGCGGCCGGGACGTCACCGGACGGCAGTGGCTACGACGGCTGCTGGCAGACCCGCGGACGGCCGACGCCGACCCGGCCACCCGAGCCTGGGCCAAGGTGGGGCTCGCCCAGCTGGCCCTGGAGCACGGCTCCGGCGCCGAGGAGATCGGCTCGGCGGAGGCGGCGCTGGCCGACTTCCGTGACCTGGGTGACGTCTCCGGGCAGCTGACCGCGCACACCCAGCTGGCCGCGCTGTGGATGACCACCCGCGTCTTCGACCGGGCCAGGGTGCACGGCGAGGCGGCCCTCGAGCTGGCCCGCTCCAGCGGGCGCATCCGCGACATGGCGGTCGCCGAGAACAATCTGACCTGGCACGAGATCCGCCGCGGCGACCTGGCCGCCGCCCGGGCCCGGCTGGCCGAGGTGGATCGCCTGGCCAGCCGCTGTGGCGAGCATCGGTTGCGCGCGGTCGCCGCGGCCAACCTGGCGGAGGTGGAACGTCTCGACGGTCACCTCGAGGAGGCCGCCCGGCTGGGCCGGCACGCCATCTCCGAGCTGGAGGACGTCGGCGACCCCGGGCATCGTCGCCGGGTGCTGGCCTCGATCGGCCAGGCGCTGGCGGAGTCGGGTCGCGACGACGAGGCCGCGGAGGTGCTGGAGGACCTGCACCCGGGCGACTCGCCGCTGCCACCGGACGGCCCGGCTGCGATCGTCGAGGCGGCCCTGGCGCTGCATCGCGGGGAGCAGAAACGCGCGGCGGAAGCATTTGCCGCCGCTGCGGACGCATACGCCAATGCCTACGATCCGAGGGATGTCGTCGAGGCGTTGATCGGTCAGGCCAGGAGCACGCCGGATCCGCAGGAACGGGCCGACGTGCTGCGACGGCTGGAGGAGATCTGTCGCAGCGGGGGTATCGAGCTGCTGCCGCGCGAGAAGGAGTGGCTCGGCCTGTCGTAACGTGCGTGGACGGCCGGTGTTTTACGTGCCCCCCACAACACCGGCCGTCACAGCGCCCCAGTTAACGCGGCGAGAACGAGGGCTCCCCCGATGTGCCCCGCCCCGGCCTCGGCCGCGCCGCGTCCCCCTGCGGAGATCACCCTATCCGCGCGGTGCGGGTGAAATGCCTGGATAGACGGGTTTCGGCCTGGGTGCACGGCGGTTCTGCCGGTAGTTCTGCCGGTTACTCACGCGTCAGTGGCTGTGGACAGTTACTCGCTGTGGAGGCGAATCGGTAGCGCCCGCCGCTCACATCCCGCAGTCTGGGGAAGTCGGCTCCGAGTCAGGCTGCTGACGCGGTGCTTTCGACCTCTGTTTCGTCACTGCCGGCGGTGGCACAGGGGTTGACCGCGTCCCGGATCCGGCGCAGCGATTCCATCATCTGGTCGAGCTCGGCCGGAGAGAGCTGGCCGATGAACCACTGCTGCATGAGGTCCAGGTGGCCCGGGAGCACTTCCTCGAGGCGCTTGATGCCGGCCTCCGTGATCACCGCGTATGAGCTGCGCCGATCGCTGGCGCAGGCCTCGCGCCGGATCAGGCCCTCGCGGTCCATGCGGTCGACCACGCGGGTCACGCCGCTGGTGGACAGCGAGGTCTGCCCGGAGAGGTCGGTCATCCGGAGCCTGTTCTGGGGTGAGCGGGCCAGGCGCAGCAGCACCTCGAACTCGACCGAGGAGAGCCGGTGCTGCTCGAACTGCGCGGCGAAACGGTTGGTGAGCCCGGTGAACGCCTCGGAGAACAGTCCGAAGGCGGTGAAGCGGGGGTCGTCGAAGTCAGGTGCCACGCGGCCCATGGTAGCGCGTTCTCTTGACAGGTGGAATATTGCTTGGCATATTGTTGCTCCGTCAGACAACTACTGGCTCTGCCCCAGGAACGAGGATCCAAACATGAGTGACATCCGCACCTTCGAAGGCCTCCAGATCCCCGCCGCCGGCACGTACGAGCTGGACGCGGCCCACAAGCGCGTCGGCTTCATCGCCCGGCACCTCATGGTCAGCAAGGTCCGCGGCCAGTTCGCCGAGGCCACCGCCACCATCACGATCGGCGAGGACCCGCTGCAGTCCTCGGTCACCGCTGAGATCAAGACCGCCAGCGTCGAGACCGGCCAGGTCGACCGCGACAACCACCTGCGCACGGGCGACTTCTTCGAGGCCGAGAAGTACCCCACGATCGTCTTCCGCAGCACCGGCATCAAGTCCCACTCGGGCGCCGAGTTTGTCCTCGACGGTGAGCTCACCATCAAGGACGTCACCAAGCCGGTCGAGCTGGTCGTCGAGTTCGAGGGTGCCGCCACCAGCCCCTACGGCCAGTCGGTCTTCGGCTTCAGCGCGAGCACCGAGATCGACCGCGAGGACTGGGGCCTGACCTGGAACGTCGCCCTCGAGACCGGCGGCGTGATGATCGGCAAGAAGATCAAGATCGAGATCGAGGGCGAAGCCATCCGCCAGGCTGCCTGACCTCGGCTCGAAGTAAACAAAAAGCGCCGCCCGATCCGGGCGGCGCTTTTGGCGTACATGGAGCCTTTGTGCAGGTAGAGCAGTCGCTTTACGGGTTGTCGCTCGTGCCGTCGGTGGCGGGGTTCTCCGGCGGGACGTCGCTCGGCTTGGCCTTCCGCGGCGCGCTCTTTCTTGCGGGGGTGGCTTTGGCCGGTTGCCCCGGAACAGCAGGCTTGGGCTGCGCACCCGGGGCGGCCGGGTTCGCCTTCTTGGCCGGGGTCGAAGCACTCTTTGACGGAGCGGTCGCCGGCCTGGCCTGCCGGGGTGTCGTCGTGGTCGCCGCGGTGTCGGGCACGGACATCGAGGTCTGCCCGGGCGCGGCCTTCTTGGCCGAGACGGTCTTCCTCGCCGGGGCCTTGTCAGCTTCCACCGGGTCGGTCTGCCCCCGTCCGGCAGCCTTCTGGGCAGGCGTCGCAGACCCGCCTGAGGCCGACGACGCAGCGGAACCGGCTCCGGAGGGCAACGGCGCGGATCCGGCTTTGGCGGACGACGGAGGGTTGATCTGGGCGACGGTGGGCGAGTCCGGGGGTGGGGTCACCGTGGAGGTGCGGGGGCGGGGAGTCACGGGTCCGCCGGCCCAGGCGGGGCGTTCGGCGGGGGATTCCGGGGCCTTGGCGCGGCCGGTCACCACCGCGGGGCTCTCGGTGCCCTTGGAGCGGCGGGTTCGTCGCTGGCGGGGTGGCTGCGGCGGGCGGTTGGCGCGGGCTGTGCGGCGTTCCGCGGCGCGGCGGCCGACCGAGACGGTCAGGGCGGAGCCGGCGAGGCCGGCGAGGACTGCGTACGGTGCAGTCAGGTAGGCCGATTCGAGCGGGCCGAGTGAGCCCGTGAGCTGGGGGGCGAGCACGAAGAACGCCGTAGCCACCAGCAGGGGGCCGACCGCGCCGGAGGATGCTGTGCCGAGCCCGAAGTCGCCGCGCCGGGTGGCGGCCCAGGCGCCCAGGATGCCGAGCACGAAGGCGGCGAGGAGCGTGAGCAGGGCGCTCGGCCAGTAGATGGTTCCCACGACCGCGCCGGGGTCCGTGCCGGTGAACTGCCAGCTGGTCAGGTAGGTCGCCGAGGGTTGGTGCCAGAAGACATCCATCACCACCGCGGCGATTGCCAGGGCCCACAACCAGGTCGCCGTGGCGATGAGGTTGGCGGCGACCGGGCGTGTGAAGACTGCCCAGTAGGCGAGTGCCATTCCTAGAAGTACGCCGATCAGGGCGTACCCTCCGGCTGTTGATTGGGGGGTGTACTCGTCGGGGTGCACGGCGGCGCGGGCGGGCAGCGCGACCAGCGCGACCGTCAGCAGTGCCCCGACCGACGCTGAGGCTGCGAGCGCGAAGCGCCACAGACCGCCCGAGACCTGACCCAGCCGGCCGGCGATCACGGCACCGAACACCGTGGCGCTCGCCGCGATCCACGTTGCCCAGCCGAGACTGCCCAGCCAGACGCTGTCGTCCGGGGTCGCCGTCGCGGGCCACACCACCACGCCCAGGCCGTAGCCCAGCCCGAGCTGGGCGGCACCTGTCCCCGCGGCCACCCCGGCCGCGGCTGCCACCTGCGTTATCCAGCCCTTAGCGGCCATGCCGGGCACTGTAGCGGTCGTTGACGATGCCTGCGAATCGATGAGCGAATGCTTCAAGATTGGTTAAGTTGATTTCTTAGAGGGCGGACCAGGGAGGAAGGTACGGCGATGTCCGATGACACCGGCGAGTTCTTCCCGTTCCGCGACGAGGATGAGATCAAGCCGAACGGGCGTACCGGAGCGGGTGACAGCGGGGCCGACGATGAGACCCGGGTCCTGCCGCCTGTCCCGGCAGACGCCGACGTGACCTCGGTTTTTCGACCGGTTTCGGACAACGACGCGACGTCGGTTTATGCGCCGGCCAGTGGGGGCGCGTCCGGCTGGGACGACGAGGACCAGATCTGGGCGGGCCGGGCCGGGGTCCGTGCGCCAAGACCCGCCGACGATGCCACGCGTACGGACTGGGCGGCCGTTCCGGAGGATGAGCCCCGCGGCAGATGGTGGACGCCGATCCTCGTGGGGATCGTGGCGTTTGTGCTGCTCGCGCTGCTCGGCTGGGGGATCTATCTGATCGCGAAGTCGAATGGTGGAACCGATCAGGGGACCCCGGTGGTGACCGCCACGGCGACGCGCGCACCGGCTGCGACCGCTACCACCGAGCCGACGGCGAAGCCATCGTCGGCCGCTCCGACCTCGGCAACCCCGTCCAGTGCGGCGCCGAGCACGGCCAGCGACATCACCATTCCCGCGCTGCGGGGGCTGTCCCTGGACGAGGCCAGAAACGCGTTGAACCGTAAGGGTCTCAACTACCGCCTGCGCTACGTGGCCAGCACGGATGCCCCGCCGGGAACGATCATCGGCAGTGACCCGGCCGAGGGTCAGCAGGTGCCCGGTGACACGATCGTGAACCTGATCATCGCGAGTGAGCCGACCGCCACCACGACGCCGCCGTCCACTCCTACCACCACGCCGTCCGTCGACTACGACGAGGACTGACTTCGTCACCCGGCCCTGAGTTACACAGCTACGAGTTACACGGCCATGAGTCACCCGGTCGTGGGGCACTGGGCCGTGGGGCACCCGGTCGGCAGAGGTGAGCTCAGCGGTTGGCGCGCAGGGCACGGGTCGGGATCGCACCCGAGGTCAATCCCGGCTGACGGGCGTTGCGGGCGCGCGGGTCGGGCGCCTTGCCGACCTGGCGCAGACCGCCGACCTGCACAAAGATGGAGCGGCGCTCGACGGCGTCGCCGCCTGCGTTGAGCTCGTAGCCGTCCAGCCAGATCCAGCCGTCGTACGTCGGCCAGTCATGAACTCGGATGACGCGGAAGAGCATGGGCGATGAGAATTGGACACTCGCCGCCTTCGTCACATGGATGACATCGCCGGACCGAGGAAGCACGCCATCTCCTGTCCTGAACCCAAATTTGGGGGCAAACACCGATTTGCCACACGGTGAACACAGATGCTCCAGTGTGCCCGGCTCGTACGTCTTGGCAACCTTGTGAGGATGCCAATCATCACAATGGTGCCGTAACGACGCGACCGGTCCGCTGGTAGCCGGTGGAGTAAACCCCCGCGACTTATCGGAGTCCACGTAGGACAATTGAGGATCAGGCAGGCCGCGATCGAGATCTGGACGTTCATGGACTGCCGGGCAGGGCACCGTCACCGTTAGTGCGGTGACGAGCGCCATACCCGAAAGATTGCACCACGCCTGCAATCGATGCAAGTTGCATGTCAGCCGTCCGTGACGAAGTGATCACTGTCGACGCTTGAAGGATCAAGAGATCAACAGCCAGACTGGAGCCGACAAACGCCGTACGGCGGAGCAACTTGCCGGTTCCGCCACCTACCGGAGGTGAGCGTGAATCCGCGCCGAAGCCCAACCATCCGTCGTCGCCGACTCGGCGCCGAGCTGCGCAAATATCGCGAAGCGGCGGGCGTGACGATCGACGTGGTGGCCGACCGCCTCGGCTGCTCGCCGTCCAAGGTGTCCAGGATCGAGACCGGCCACACCAGCGCCACCCCACGTGATGTGAAGGACATGGTGGACATCTACCGCGTGGACGGCGCGGTGTCCGACGAGCTCGTCCAAATTGCCCGTGAAGCTCGGCAAAAAGGCTGGTGGCACCCGTTTAGCACGGTTCTGACCGGCGCTTATGTGGGGATGGAGGCCGCCGCCCGATCCGTTCGGGCGTACGAGCAGCAGGTGATTCCCGGACTCCTCCAGACCGATATGTACGCAGATGCTTTGATTCGGGGCGCCCGACTGAGTGACACCGACCAACAAATCGAGCAACGGGTACGAGTCCGAATGGCGCGCCAAGCGTTATTGATTCAGGACGATCCGATCGATCTTTGGGTGGTGCTCGATGAGGCGGTGGTGAGTCGCCCGGTCGGCGGCGACGACGTGATGAGAGATCAACTTTTCCGTCTGGCCGAGATGGCCATGCTGCCGAACGTCACTCTGCAGATCCTGTCCTTCGCGGCAGGGGCGCACGCCGGCATGGATGGCACTTTCGCGATCCTCGACTTCCCGGATGCCGAGGACCCGGACGTGGTGTTCGTGGAGAACGCGACCGGCGGGCTGTTTCTGGAGAAGGTCGACGAACTGAGCAAGTACAACTCAATCTTCGATGCCATCCGATCGACGGCCCTCCCCCCGGAGGAGTCCAGGAACATGATCGCATTGCTGGCAGAGGAGCCATTGTGGAAGTCGAAACCAAGGGTTTCCGGATCAATCTGAGCCGTGCACAGTGGTTCAAGAGCACCCGTAGCGGTCCTAATTGCGACAACTGCGTAGAAGTAGCATTTGTTGACAAGGCGATCGCGGTGCGCGACTCGAAGAACCCGACCGGCCCCGCGCTGATCTTCACCGCGGACGAGTGGGACGCGTTCGTGGGTGGCGCCAAGGACGGGGAGTTCGATCGGTAACCCTGCCTGGTAAAACGCCGGCCCCACGGCCGGGGAGTAGTACGCCGGTCCCGCACGGCCGGCAACGCAACGTCGGCTCCGCACGGTCGACGGCACGACACGACACCGGCCCCGCACGGCCGGTTGCAACACCCGGGCCCCGCACGGCCGGTTGTAATACGTCGGCTCCGCACGGTCGGCGGTACGGTGCCGGCTCTGTATGGCCGGTTGTCATACGTCGGCTTCGTATGGTCGGCGGCACGGTGCCGGCTCCGCACGGCCGGTTGTCATACGCCGGGCTTTGGGTGCCGGTGGCAGTTCGCCGGCGCTGTACGGCCGGTAGTAGTGCATCCGGTCTCGCGCGGCCGGTTCAGCAACAATCGGCCGGTCGGCCTCGAAAGGGTGCAGCGCTCTGAGGGATTCCGGGTCCTGAAAGCGTCCGGGCCTCGATGAGGTGCAGACCGGCCCACCAGGTCCATGTTCGCCTGACCTGGACGCGCGACCAGGTCAGGCGAGCGACCAGGGGCAACCTGCCGGTGGCCATCGCCGACTTGGAAACGGCGAGTGACCGCTGGCAACCAGCCGGTGTTTGTTGCCGGCCCAGAAAGCCCGGGCCGATCCTGGACCCGATCTCCCGGGTGGGGCTGGAGGACGGCTGAGTGTGGCCATGAGCCCACGCCCGCAGCTTTCGCGGGCCGTGGGCTGTTATGCGTAATTTAAGGATTTTGTACCGTCGCCGTATGCGCGTCACCTCGTTGAACGCCTTAAGTGCGGGCCGGACTGCACTGACGTACCGCTGTCGCCCGTACGGCTGACTGTCTCCCTCGCGTGACGGTGCGGGCAGGGCCACCTCGTGACGGTGCGGGCAGGGCAATTCAACGAGCGAGGCAGGGCGAACACATGACGATCGGTTCCGACAACCTCAGCAGCGGGAACCCGAGCGCGCAGGACCGGTTCAGCGGGGGTGTGAGCGCGTACCGGCAGAATCGGCGTGAGGGGTCCATGTCGGGGGAGCACGGCGAAGCGGAGCTGATGGGGCGTGGTGGGCACGGCCCGCTGTCGGCGGCCGGTCTGCCGACGCGTAATCCGATGGACCAGGACCGCACGGGGCAGATGCCGGCGCTGGACATGCAGGGTCTGACCGAGCCGGTCTTCCCGCCGGGTGGCTGGATCGACTCGACGGCGACCCCCACCCCGTTGCCGCCGCAGCTCGGCTCGGCGCAGTCGATGGCTGACCACCCGTTGCTGCGGGGTCTGTTGATGGAGCTTCCGGGGCGTGGCGCGATGCCGGCCTCTGACTGGCTGGACCGCTGGTTCGAGGCGGCCCGGTCGATCCTCGAGCTGCTCTACGTGCAGGAATCCAACCGCGGCAAGCAGTAGGTCAGGCGGCCAGATCGACCGCGCCCGCACCGATGGCGCGGTCGGTCGGCGTCTCCTCGGGCAGCGGGGTGTAGCGCTCGGTGCGCAGGACGGGCGCGTGGCGCATCCGCCCGAGCGGGGCCAGCACCGCGAGGTTGAGCCGGCTGTGCCGGATCGCGTGCCGCAGGACCAGGGCAAGGGCCGCGACCCCGACGATGCCGATCGCGATGCCCGCGAAGTCGGCACCGGGCACTTCCACAAGATCAGCAGCGATGGGTACGCCCAGCAGCGCCGCCAAACCGGTCACCTGCAACGGAACGGCGACCAGCGGGTGTGCGGCGGCAGCACGCAGCGCGGGCGGGGCCGGTGCGTGCGGCGCGGAGGCGAATGCGCCGGCACCGCGCCGGACCTGGCCGAGGCGCCGGGCGGTCATGGTCAGCACGAACAGTGCCGGGACCGCCGGGAAGAGAGCCGCGGCGGGCGCGGCCGTGTCGCCGGGGAACAGCCCGGTCATGACGAGCACCGCGACGAACAGCCCGGCACCGACACCGACCACAGTGGAGAGCAGCCGGGCGCGCCGACGGAGCTCGCGGGCTGTGCAGGCAACCGGGAGCGCGTCGGCGAGCAGCCCGGCGGTGAGCCAGACCACGGCGAGGGCGCCGATGAGAATGAGGTCCGTCGTGGTGTTCACGTCCACAGACTTCACCTGTCGCGCAACTCGCAAAACCGGGAAATCACCGGACCGGAAACCCGTAGGGGTCACGCTCTGACTCTGCGTCGCCAGATGATCACGGTACGCCCTCAGCCCAATGGGCGAAGTGGACAATGCCCCCTGTTGCGACCGTGACGCGTGTCCTAGTGTCGGGTGTCAGACGACCGGCACGGGTGCTCGCAGAACGTTCACCGGTCGTTGCGTGCTCGACCTGGGGAGGTCGGCCGGGATCCCCTCAACTCCGCAAACGCGATGGGGTCCCGGCACTCCCTCAGACGCTCAGGCCGCTCAGACCGCTCAGACCGCTCAGACCGCGAACTTCTGCACCTTGTCGGTGGTCGGCGCCGGCGGGGTCGCCTTCCACAGCCCGGCCTTCTGCGCCGCGAGCCGCGACACGTAGGCGGGGTTGAGCAGGATGTAACGCTTCCACAGCCGCTTGGGCTCGAGACCAAGGCGCCACAGCCACTCGAGGGCGTACTTCTGCATCCACGCGGGCGGGTTCTTCAGCAGACCGGCGTGGTAGTCGAAGGCCGCGCCGACGGCGAGCAGCGGCATGTCGAGCAGCGGGCGCATGGCGTACGTCCAGATCTCCTGCCGGGGGCAGCCGAGGCCGACCAGCACGATCCGGGCACCGGAGGCCTTGATCCGGTCGGCGATCTCAACGTCTTCGCCGGGCTCGTTGCCGCGGAACTTGGACGCCTCGACGCCCGCGAGCTTCAGCGCCGGGAACATCTGCTCCAGCGCCGGGACCAGCTTGTCGAGGGTGGGCTGCGTCGACCCGTACAGGTAGACGGGCAGGCCCTCGGCCGCGGCCTCGCGCAGCACCCGCAGGGTCAGCTCGGGTCCGTAGACCCGGTCGGCGAGGCCTGCATGGTCGAGCAGGTTCATGGCTCCTCGCACGGGCTGGCCGTCCGGAGTCACCAGGTCGAACGAGTTGAGCCGGGCATTGTGGGCCTTGTCCTGCACGCCGGTCATCACGCCGTGCACGGCGAGGGCCGTCACCGCATAGTGCTTCCGCTCGCGAGCCGCCTCGATGATCTTGGCGGTGGCCGCCTCGTAGTCGACCGCGTCGACGAGCACGCCGAGGACGTTCTTCTTCCCCAGGTCGATCATGCTGTGCCTCCTGGGCATGCCTTCTTGGCCCTCCGCTGCGCTCCGGTGCAGTCAGTCATGCCGCTGGCACCCACTTGTCCACGTTCGCGTCGTGAATCTCCTGCAGGATCATCGGGACGTCGTAGACCTGCTTCCACTGCGGGTAGTCGGCCTGGAACGCCGCCATCGAGCCGATCCACCACTGGTGGTCGCCGATCCGGTTGTCCTCGACGTACTCGGTGATCATCTCGGTGCCGCTGATCCGGCCGGCGATCGCGAACGCCTCGAGGTTCGACACGTTCGAGTGCCGCCCGCCACCCAGGTTGTAGACCTTGGCGGAGCCGGGGTTGCGGAAGAACGCCTCGAACGCGCTGAGCACGTCGTGGCTGTGGATGGCGTCGCGTACCTGCTTGCCCTTGTACCCGAAGATCCGGTACGTCCGGCGTTCCATGTTCGCGCGCATGACGTACCCGAGGAAGCCGTGCAGCTCGGTGGCCGAGTGCGCCGGCCCGGTCAGCGTGCCGCCCCGGAAGATCGCGGTCTTCATCCCGAAGTAGCGGCCGTACTCCTGGGCCATCACGTCGGCGGCGACCTTGGACGCGCCGAACACCGAGTGCAGTGTCTGGTCGATCGACATGTCCTCGGTGATGCCCTCGTAGTAAGGGTGCGCCGAGTCGAGCTCCCAGCGCGTCTCCTGCTCGACCAGCGGAAGCCGGTTCGGCGTGTCGCCGTACACCTTGTTGGTGGAGCAGTGGATGAACGGCGCCTCGAT
Source organism: Winogradskya humida (assembly GCF_016862215.1). Taxonomy (GTDB): domain Bacteria; phylum Actinomycetota; class Actinomycetes; order Mycobacteriales; family Micromonosporaceae; genus Actinoplanes; species Actinoplanes humidus. The sequence continues at coordinate 45,224 of NZ_BOMN01000037.1, read as the reverse complement.
GCAGTGCTCGCGCGTGTTCTGCAGCATCGTGAGCGTGCCCCCCGCGTTCACATCAAAATCAGTGAACGGGTCCCGCACGGCCCAGTCATGCGAAGGCTGCGCCGCCGCATGGATGACAACGGCGATGTCCTTGCCGTACTTCTCGAAGATCCTGGCCACGGCATCCCGGTCCCGGATGTCGACCCCGTGGTGCGAGTACTGCGACCCGAGGTCAGCAGTCAACCGCTGCACGTTCCATGCAGTAGACGCCTCAGCCCCAAAAAACTCCTGCCGCATGTCGTTGTCGATCCCCACGACATCCAGCCCAAGCCCAGCAAAATGCCGAACAGCCTCGGACCCGATGAGCCCACCTGATCCAGTCACCAGAGCAACGCCCACGAGCAACTCTCCAAAGCCCTCGACACCAAGAAATCAGTCGAGAGCATAACGCCCCCCGGCCCACCCGCTCTTCCACAACCCACAGCGCCCCCGCCGCCCAACTTCACCCAAACGACCCCCCGGCACCGACGCCGCGCCCGGCCGCCCCCAACTCGGTAACAACTTGATCCCGCTCGAAAACCGGCAAAAGGGACCCCGCGGCCAAAGGATGTGACGCATTCGGCCCCCGCCAACAAGGATTTTGATCGAGACTCAGCGACGCCCGCGAGCACTTCGAGGTTCAACGACCGCGCGGGCGCGACCACCGCAGGGGGTCACCGGGACCACCGCACCGCGGGGCTTCCGGGGGCTCGGCCCCCGGAGCAGATATGACGAGGGGCCCCCGGCTCGCGCTTTCGGCGAGCATGGAGCCCCTGGTCACTCGTGGGGATGGGGGGAGTTGAACCCCCACGTCCTTTCGGACACACGGACCTGAACCGTGCGCGTCTGCCATTCCGCCACATCCCCGTGGCATTCAGTTAGCCGGAACAGACTACGCTGTCCCTCGTTACATCGCGAGCAGGTGTTTCCCCGCGACGCCAGGAAGACTAGCACGGCGTCGGGGGGCGTTATACGAGGGTCAGGAGCGACCGGTCGCTCGTCGCAGAGATGCGCAAGCGGCGGCCGGATACCATCATGTCCTCGGAACCCGAGGAGGAGCCGGTGAGCGTGCTGCAGCGCTTTGAGAAGCGATTGGAAGGCCTTGTCGAGGGGGCCTTCGCCAAGGTGTTCAAGGGTGTCGTGCACCCGGTGGAGATTCTGAATGCCATGCAGCGGGAGGCCGAAGCCCACAAGGCTATTCTCGCCGGTGGCCGGACTCTCGTGCCGAACCGCTACGTCATCGATCTGTCCCCCTATGACCACAGCAGGCTGGCGCCGTATGCCGCCGCGCTGGCCCAGGAACTGGCCCAGTCGCAGGCGGAGTTCATCGGCGAGCAGGCCTGGACGGTCTACGGGGACGTGATCGTCGAGATCGAGCGGGGCGATGGGCTGGACACGGGGATGTTCCGGGTCACGGCGGAGGTGTACACCGGCGGCGAGGTCGCTCCGGTGCAGCAGCCCGCCTATGACTCACAGCCCGCGTATTCGCCTTATGACCAGCAGCAGGGTGGTTACCAGCAGCAGGGGCACAACGGTCGCAGTGTCGGCCTTGTCTCCGGCGACGGGCGTACCTATCCCCTGCAGATGGGGTCGACGGTGATCGGCCGCGGCGACCAGGCCAACCTGCGTCTGCCCGATGTCGGCATCTCCCGCCGCCACGCGCGGCTGGACTACGACGGCAGTCAGGTCGTGTTGACGGATCTGGGTTCGACCAACGGCACCATGGTCAACGGCCAGCGGGTGTCGGCGGTGGCCCTCAACCCGGGCGACATGATCCAGCTGGGGACGACGACGTTGACGTTCCGAGTGGACGGCTAGGCACCTTGCCTGAATTCGTCCTCACCGTCGCTCGTTTCGGCTTCCTCATCCTGCTGTGGATCTTCGTGTTCACGGTGGTCGGGGTGATCCGTAAGGATCTCTTCGCCGGTGTCCGGTCCAAGAGCATCGTGGCTACGCCCCGGGGGGTGGGCGGCGGCGTGGTGCCTCAGGGCCGGCCGGCGAAGGCGAAACGCGGCAAGGCGGCCCGGCAACTGGTCGTGACCGCGGGTCAGCTTGCCGGCACCAGGATCACTCTGGGTGAGGCTCACATCACGATAGGGCGTGCCGAGGATTCGACCCTCGTCATCACGGACGACTTCGCGTCGGCCCGGCATGCCCGGCTCGTTCCGCGGGACGGCCAGTGGTTCGTCGAGGATCTCGGCTCGACGAACGGAACTTATCTAGATCGCGGTAAGGTCTCCGGACCTACTCCCGTCCCCCTTGGCGTGCCGATCCGGATCGGCCGCACTTCCCTTGAGTTACGGCCATGACCCTGACTTTGCGCTACGCCGCCCAGAGTGACCGCGGTCTGATCCGAGACGGAAACCAAGACTCCGTCTACGCCGGCCCGCGGCTCCTTGCCGTCGCCGACGGCATGGGCGGCATGGCCGCCGGTGACGTCGCCAGCAACATCGTCATCGCGGCCATGGCTCCGCTTGACGAGGACGTTCCCGGCGATGCGCTGGTGGACGCTCTTCGGCATGCGGTCGGCACGGCCAATCAGACGCTGCGCGACACCGTCGATGCCAACCCCGCGCTCGAAGGGATGGGCACGACGCTGACCGCTGTGCTCTTCTCGGGCAGCAAGATCGGGATGGTGCACATCGGCGACTCGCGCGCCTACATGATTCGCGCGGGCGAGTTCGCCCAGATCACCAAGGACGACACGTACGTCCAGATGCTGGTGGACGAGGGCCGGATCAGTCCGGAGGAGGCGAGCAGCCACCCGCAGCGCTCGCTGCTCACCCGGGCGCTCGACGGGCGGGACATCGACCCCGAGTATTCGGTTCGTCAGGTGCTCAAGGGCGACCGCTATCTCATCTGCAGCGACGGGCTTTCCGGTGTGGTCAGTGCCGAGACAATCGGCGAGAGCATGCGGGACATCCCCGATCCGCAGATGTGTTGCGAGCGGCTCGTGCAGCTCGCGCTCCGCGGCGGCGGCCCCGACAACATCACCGTGGTGGTGGCCGACGCGACGGACGCCGACATCGTCGAGCAGGCGCCGATCGTGGGTGGCGCTGCCGCCCTTGACCGGGGCAACTCGACCGTGGCCGACAGCTCCAGCGCCGCCGCCCGTGCGGCCGCCCTGCAGTCCCCGCCCCGTCCGGCTCAGCCCGAGGGGCCGGCCTACGAGCGGGACGAGCAGGAGCAGCCCAAGCGGCACCCCGTGCGGACCGGTCTGCTTGTCCTGTTGCTGCTCGCCGTGCTCGGTGGCGGGTTGTGGACGGGCTGGCGTTACACCCAGGACCAGTTCTACGTGGGCGCGACCGAGACGGGCGAGCTCGCGATCTTCCAGGGTGTGCCCGGGCAGATCGCCGGTCTTGATCTCTCCAGCGTCAACGAGACCACGACGGGTCGCCTCGAGGACCTCACGACGGTCGCACAGGACCGGGTGAAGCAGGGCATCCACGCCGAAAGCAAGGCCGATGCCCAGGCCAAGGTGCGCGAGCTGACCAGCGAGGACCCGTCCAACCCGAATCTCAAGCCGGTATGTGCACCGAGCAGCGCCGCTGCCTCGATCACACCGTCGGCGAACCCCTCGGTCTCCGCTTCCGCGGGGAAGAGCTCGGGGCCCACCAAGAACACGAACTCCTCGGCGCCGACCGAACCCACCACCACGCCGGACGCACAGCCTTCGGACTCGACCCCGCCGGTCACCAGCGACCCGGTCGGGTGCCGGCCCGTCGACTGAGTGCCGTGCCCGACCGACGTCTGGGGACTCTTTCTTGACCGCGCCCGCCATACCGGCTCCCACACCCGCGTCCACGGGTGAGATGCCGCGCGTCCCGGGCACGAGGACGGGACGCAACGCGGAGCTCGGGCTGCTCGCCTTCGCAATGATCATCGTGGCGCTCTACGGCGCCATTGTGGAGGCGAACCAGCTCGGCAAGATCACCACCACGTTCTGGGTGCCGGCCGCGTTGCTGAGCATCCTGTTCCTGGGCCTGCACCTGGTGGTCCGGTTCACCGCGGCGTGGGCCGACCCCGTGCTCATTCCCGCGGTGGCGCTGATCAACGGGCTCGGCGTGGGGTTCCTGCGCCGGCTGGACATCGCGCGGACGATCTCGAAGAAGCTGCCCGAGCCGGGTGTCTTCTCCGGCATCGGCGGCCGCCAGCTCGCGTGGACGCTGGTCGCGTTGATCCTGGCCGCGGTGCTGCTGCTGATCGTTCGCGATCACAAGGCGGTTTCGCGGTATGCGTACACGCTGGGCCTGGTCGGTATCGTCCTGGTGATGATCCCGGCGGTCCTGCCGGCGTCGATGTCCGAGATCAACGGCGCGAAGCTCTGGATCAAGATCGGCGGGTTCTCGCTCCAGCCGGGTGAGTTCGCGAAGCTGGCGCTGGTCTCGTTCTTCGCGTTCTACCTGGTTCGCAAGCGCGAGGTGCTGTCGCTGGCCAGCCGCCGGGTCCTCGGCATCGACTTCCCCCGAGGCCGCGACCTGGGCCCGGTCATCACGGTCTGGCTGCTGTCGCTGCTGGTCCTGGTCTTCGAGAAGGACCTCGGCACGGCGCTGCTCTACTTCGGTCTCTTCGTGGTCACGCTCTATGTGGCCACCGAGCGGGCGAGCTGGCTGATCATCGGCCTGGTCATGTTCTTCGGCGGCGTCTACGTGGCTTACCTGCTGGGCGCGTCCGTCGGCGGGCCGTTCGCCAACTTCTACGACCGTGCCTCGATCTGGCTCGACCCGTTCGCGCCGCAGTATGTGTCGAACGAGGGCTATCAGCTGGTCCAGAGCCTGCTGGGGCTCGGCACCGGCGGGTTGTTCGGCACCGGTCCGGGTGCGGGTTCGCCGGGCTTCGTGCCCGAGGTGCAGACCGACTTCATCTTCGCCGGCATGGGCGAGGAGATCGGCCTCTTCGGCCTCTCCGCCCTGCTGGTGGTTTACCTGCTGATCGTCGAGCGGGGCCTGCGCGCGGCCATCCTGGTGCGCGACTCGTTCGGCAAGCTGGTCGCCGGTGGCATGGCGTTCACCCTGGGTTTGCAGGTCTTCGTCATCCTTGGTGGCATCACCGGGCTGATTCCGCTGACCGGTCAGACGACACCGTTCCTGTCGGCGGGCGGTTCGTCACTGATGGCCAACTGGTTGCTGATCGCGATGCTGCTGCGGATCTCGGATGCCGCTCGCAAGCCCGCGACCGGCGGCCCGGCGGCCCAGGCCGGTGGCCCCAAGCAACCGCCCGCACAGCTGCACGGCGCCATGACGGAGGTGATCAAGCCGTGAACGCACCCCTGCGCAAGGCCGGCGTGGTCGTTTTCGTCCTGTTCGGACTGATCTTTGCGAACCTGAACTGGGTTCAGGCCTACAAAGCTGACAAATACCGCACCGACGATCACAACGCTCGCGTCCGCGTGGCGGAATACAACACGCCGCGCGGTGTCATCGAGGCGGACGGCAAGGCGCTGGCCGAGAACAAGGCCACCGACGACACGTACAAGTACCTGCGCGAATACCCCGAAGGGGATCTGTACGCGCCGGTCATCGGCTACAAGGGCGTCAACCTCGCGGCCACCGGCATCGAGCGCAGCGAGAACGAGTTCCTCTCCGGCACCAGTGACAAGCTCTTCGCCGACCGGGTGAGCTCGATGTTCACCGGTGACGAGGCCCGCGGCGGCAACGTCGTGCTGTCGCTGAAGACCAAGGCACAGGAAACCGCCTGGAAGCAGCTCACGAACAACGAGCGCGGCGCCAAGTTCGGTTCCGCTGTCGCGATCGACCCGCGCACGGGTGCGATCCAGGCGATGGTCTCCATGCCGAGCTACGACCCGAGCCCGCTGGCCAGCCACGACACCGAGGATGCGGCGGCGGAGTACAACAAGCTCAACGCCGACAAGGACAAGCCGCTGCTCAACCGGGCCACGTCCGAGACGTACCCGCCGGGTTCGACCTTCAAGGTCATCGTCTCGGCGGCGGCGTTGCGGGCCGGCTACAAGCAGGACACCGAGATCCAGGCGGGCGACGAGTACATCGCCCCCGGCTCAGGCGCGCCGATCCACAACGCCGAGGCGGAGACCTGCCCCGGCTCGAAGATCAGCCTGAAGGAAGCCCTGACCGAGAGCTGCAACACCGGCTATGCCCGCCTCGGCGTGGACCTCGGTGGTCAGAAGGTCCAGGACGAGGCCAAGGCGTGGGGCTTCGAGCAGGAGGACCTCACGGTCGGCGACCTGAAGGACGGCGGCCTGCCCGTCGCGGCGAGCCACACCGGTGACCTGACGGTGGCCAACGACCAGGGTGGCCTGGCCCAGTCGTCGATCGGTCAGAAGGACGTCCGGATGACCACGGTCGAGGGCGCGCTGATGGCGGCGACGGTGGCCAACGGTGGCGTGCAGAAGCGCCCCTACCTGGTGCAGCAGCTGCTCACCGCGGACCGGCGGCCGATCTACACCGCCAGCCCGGAGACACTGCGTACGCCGGTGAGCGGATCGATCGCCGGCGACCTCAAGGACATGATGATCAGTGTCGTCGAGAACGGCACCGGTAAACAGGCCAAGATCAGCGGTTATGACGTCGGCGGCAAGACCGGCACGGCGCAGAACGCCGAGGGTGCCGACCCGCACGGCTGGTTCATCGGATTCGCCTTCAACGACAAGGGCGAAGCGGTTTCCGCGGTATGCGTCATGCTTGAGAACGTGAGCGGCGGTCATGCGAGCGCCGAGGCTGCCCGGATCGCCGGGCTCATCATGAAGGCCGCGGCCGGTGGGGGAGGGGACTGACGTGATCAGCCCTGGGGTGACCCTCGGTGGCCGCTACCGTCTGGACGAGCGGATCGCCGGTGGCGGCATGGGCGATGTCTGGCGCGGCACCGACGAGGTGCTGGGCCGGACCGTCGCCGTCAAGATCCTGCTGCCCGCGCTGCTGGACGAACCCGGCTTCGCCGAGCGGTTCCGCGGCGAGGCCCGGACCATGGCCACGATCAACCACCCCGGTGTGGTCGATGTCTACGACTACGGCAGCGACCAGCAGCTCGCCTTCCTCGTCATGGAGTACGTCGAGGGCGACGCGCTGTCGCGGACGCTCAGCCGCGTCGGACGGTTGACGCCCGCGCGAACCATGGCGCTGGTGGCGCAGGCCGCCGACGCACTGCAGGCCGCACACGCCAACGGGATCGTGCACCGCGACGTGAAGCCCGGCAACCTTCTCGTACGCCCGAACGGCACCCTGGTCCTCACCGACTTCGGCATCGCCCGCTCGGCGATAGTGGGTCAGCTGACCGTGGCGGGCTCGGTGCTCGGCACGGCGTCCTACATCTCACCCGAGCAGGCGTCCGGCGCGACCGCCACCGCGGCCTCCGACGTGTACGCCCTGGGCGTCGTCGCCTACCAGTGCCTCTCCGGCCACCGCCCGTTCGACGGCGCGACGCCGATCGAGATCGCCATGAAGCACGTCCGGGACCGCCCGCGCCCGCTCCCGGCCGACATCCCGCCGTCGGTCCGCGCGATCGTCGACCGGGCCATGTCCAAGGACCCGACGGCGCGCTGGCCCACGGCCTCGGCGATGGCCGCTGTGGCCCGTCAGGCGGCGTCGTCGCTGACCACCCAGGTGCACCAGCCGGCCGTCAACGGCTCGGCCCCGATGATCCGGCCGCAGTCCGGCGCCGGCCCGTCGAACCACCCGCAGTCCGGTGGACCGGCGGTCAACAACCGCCCCTACTCCGGAGTTCCCCAATCCGGTCCTCCCGTGCCAGGGTCGGGCCGTCCGCCCTACCCGCCCGTGCCCCGGCCTGTTTCCGGAGCTCAGGGTGCGCGCGGCGCTGCCTCGGTCCCCCCGGCGCAGCAGCAGCCCTACCGACACCCGTCGGCCCCGCCGATGTCGCACCCCCAGATGGCTCCGGCCAAGCAGGGTGACGGCTCGGGCGGCCGGCAGGTCCTCATCGTGCTGGCCGTCGTGCTGGCATTGCTTGTCCTGCTCTGTGCCGGTGTGATCTCGTTCCTTCTGAAGAACGGCAACACCAGCTCACTGGGCGCGGCCGATCAACGTGCTGCGGCGGCGTCGTACCGTCTTACGAAGCAGGCCGGTGCTCCGCACCGCCTCATCCCCGCGACCGAAGGACGACAGACGTTATGACGGCGCCCTCCCGCCTGCTCGGTGGCAGGTACCAGGTCGGCGAGCTGCTGGGCTACGGCGGTATGGCCGAGGTGCACCGGGGACGCGACCTGCGGCTCGGCCGCGACGTCGCCATCAAGATGCTGCGGACCGACCTGGCCCGCGACGCGACATTCCAGGAGCGCTTCCGCCGCGAGGCGCAGAACTCCGCTGCGCTGAACCACCCCGCGATCGTGGCTGTCTACGACACCGGCGAGGAGATCTCCGCGGCCGGGGAGAAACAGCCGTTCATCGTCATGGAGTTCGTGCCCGGTAAGACGCTCAAGGAGGTGCTCGCGGCCGAGCAGCGCCTCCAGCCGCGTCGCGCCCTCGAGATCCTCGCCGACATCGACGCCGCGCTGGAGTTCAGCCACCGGCACGGCATCATCCACCGCGACATCAAGCCCGGCAACGTGATGATCACGCCGAACGGGCAGGTCAAGGTCATGGACTTCGGCATCGCCCGGGCCCTGGCCAGCGGTGCGACCACGATGACGCAGACCAGCGCGGTCATCGGCACCGCCCAGTACCTCTCGCCGGAACAGGCGCGCGGCGAGTCCGTCGACGCCCGCTCCGACGTGTACGCAGCGGGCTGTGTGCTCTTCGAGCTGATCGTCGGGCACCCCCCGTTCGTCGGCGACAGCCCGGTCAGCGTGGCGTACCAGCACGTGCGGGAGCAGCCCAAGGCGCCCAGCGACATCGTCCACGACCTGCCGCCCGAGATCGACGCGATCGTTCTCAAGGCGCTCGCGAAGAACCCGCTCAACCGCTACCAGAGCGCCCAGGAGATGCGCGCCGACGCCTTGCGCGCGGTTGCGGGCCGCCCGGTCATGGCCCCCGCGGTGATGACCGAGGCCGAGACCATGGCGATGACCGGCGGCATGGGCGGCGCGCCGACGGCGATGACCCGCCCGATCCAGGCCGGGTACGGTCCCCAGCGCGGCGGCCCTCAGCAGCCGCAGCGCAAGACCTCGTCGTGGGTGATGGCCGCGCTGGCCGCGCTCGGCGTGCTCGCGGTGGTCGCGCTCGGCATCGGGCTCGCCCTCGCCGGCGGCAACGACGACAACAACGACGCTCCCGTGACCAAGGCCATCCCCAAGGTGACCGGCCTCTCTGAGGGTGACGCGAAGACCGCCCTGACCCAGGCCGGCTTCACCAACGTCAGCGTCGGCGACTCCATCCCGAAGCAGGACTGCAAGGAAACCGTCGAGCGGCAGACGCCGGTCGAGAGCACCGCGGTCCCGCTCGACCAGCAGATCACCATCCAGGTCTGCTCGCCGCCGGAGCAGATCCGGGTGCCGTCCGGCCTCAAGGGCAGCACGCAGAGCGTCGCGGTCGAGGCCATCGAGTCCAAGGGTCTCAAGACGGACATCGCCGAGAAGGACAGCTCGTCGGCGAGCGGCACAGTGATCGACGTCGAGAAGGAAGGCGAGAACGTCGACCCGGGGACGACCATCACGATCACGGTCTCCCGCGGCAACCTCGTCGCCATTCCGGACGTCAAGGGCCAGACCGAGGACTCGGCCAAGGCCGTGCTGAAATCCTTCGGCTTCACCAACGTGACGACCGAGGAGAGCAACGAGGACGGCACCCCGGGCACGGTGGTCAGCCAGAGCCCGAGCGCCAACAGCAAGAAGTCCAAGTCGACGAAGATCGTGCTCACGGTCATCGCCGAGAAGGAGCCGGAGCCTTCCGACCCGCCGAGCAGCGACCCGGGTGCCTCGAGCCCCCCGCCGGATGACGGCACAGGTGGCGGCGAAGGCACAGTCGACGACCTTCTCAATTAGCTTTTGGTACGCCCGGAGCCCGGCAGCTGATTCAAGCAGCCGGGCTTCGTCGTGTCATCGCTCCGGCAGGATCCGGCGGACGGCGTCGAGCTCTCCGCTGAGGTGGAGGCCTTCCCGCTCGGCGTCGTGCAACGACAGCCCTCCGGTCAAAAGCGCGGTCAGCACCTGGGGTGTTCCGGTGAGCGTTGCCGCGGGCTCGTCCACGCGGCCCGGATGGGTGTGCACGACGCCGTGGTTCACCTCGAGCACCAGGTCCTCGTTGCCTTCGGCGTGCAGCTGGATCGCGACCGGCGGTTCGTCGGGGGTCCGATCCGTCAGCGCCCGGGCGGGCTGCGCGAGCCAGTGCGTGCGGAAAGTCCCCAGGCCGGTGGACTCGTGGAGCAGGGGGACACCCCAGCGGCTGAGCTCGCGGAGCACCGACTCCAGCTCACGGCCGCGGTCGGTGAGCGTGAACAGGGTGGTGGCGACGGGTGGTGGCGCTGCCTCCCGGCGGATCAGACCGGCCTCCTCGAGCTCGCGGAGCCGGTCGACGAGCAGGTTGCTGGCTATGCCGGGCAGCCCGTTGCGCAGGTCGGTGTGGCGGGACGGGCCGAGGGCGAGGAGCTCCCGGACGATCAGGAGGGTCCACCGGTCCCCGATGAGGTCCAGTGCCTTCGCGATGCCGCAGAACTGACCGTAGGTGCGCACGGGGTCAGCCTAACGATCCTTGTTGAGAATAGAAAGTTGCTTGTTGACTTTCTCAACAACAAGGTTCTAGCGTCGTCGGGCATGAGCCACACTTTGCGCGTACGCCGGCTGGCCTGGGCCGGTCTTGAGATCAGCCTCGGTGACGCCCGGCTGCTGATCGACCCGTTGGAGAACGCCGAGCCGCTCGCGCCGGCGATGGGCGTGCCGAGGCGGCCGTTGCCGCCGATCGAGATTTCGCCGGGCACCCATGCCCTGATCACGCATCTGCACCCGGACCACTACGACCATGGGGTGCTCGCCCGGATCGGCGGCGGGGGGACCGTCGGCTGCCACGAACCGGTCGCGGCAGCGTTGATCGACGCGGGCCTCCCCGTGGTGGCCCAGGAACTCGGGCAGGCGCGGGACCTCGGCGGGCTGACCGTCACGCCGGTGACCTCGCTGGACTGGCGAGGCAACGACGCCGACCAGGTCGCCTGGGTTGTGGAGGGTGGCGGGCGGCGGATCATCCACTGCGGGGACACCATGTGGCACGGGAGTTGGTGGCAGATCGCCCGGGATCATGGGCCGTTCGACGTTGCCTTCGTGCCGGTCAACGGGGTGGTCGCTCGGTTCGAGGGGTACGAGGCGAATGTGCCGGTGACCATGACGCCGGAGCAGGGGGTGGAGGCTGCGGTGGCGCTCGGTGCCGGAGCTGTCTGCGCGATGCACTACGGGCTGTTCGACAACCCGCCGACCTACGTCGAACAGCCGGACATCGAGAACCGCTTCCGTCGCGCCGCCGCGGAACGGGGCATCACCGCGATTCTCAATGCCGAAGGCCAACTGGTCGATTTGCGCTGATCTATCGGCGTGATGCGGTGTTAACGTCGGTCGTCGCGTATCCGGCTAGGTGTATGGAGTTGCGATGGTTCTGACCGCCGATGACAAGCTGGCGATCCACGAGGTGATCTCACTTCACGGTCACCTGTGCGATGCCACTGCGTATGACCGGTTCGATCTGGTGTTCACGGCCGATCTTGTGGTTGACACGAGCGATCTCGGGCTTGCTCCGGTGCCGCATGCGGGGCCGTCCCAGGAGCGCCTCGACACGTATATCGGGGTCGCGCACAGCCGGGGGCCTGGTGACACGGTTGCTCTGCATGTCACCAATGTTCTGGTTGTCGAGGATGGCGACGGAGCCAGGGCTTGGTCGAAAGCGCTGGCGCTGGGAAGGGACGGGTCGGTTGCCAGTTATACATACGCGGATCGGCTGGTGCGCACCGATTTGGGATGGCGTATCAGGCACCGGAAAGTGTCGCCTCGGCGGGAGCCCGGGGTGGGGATCGAACCGCTGATCATTTAGCGGTTGGTGCGGGGTTTGGTTTTGGGTTTTGGGGGCGTGGCGGTCTTGGGCCGCCACGGCCGGATGCGCGCGTGACGGCCTGGGCCGGGGAATGGTCGCGGGCGATAGCCGCCGGAGGCGGGGTTCGGGGCTGGTGCGGTTGTGGGTGCGGCGGGCGTACTTATGAGATTGCTTTTTCGCCCTTGATGCTCCGGAGGAGAACGGTGGCCACATCGATGACTTCGACGTTGTCCTGCTCGCCCTTGCCGGTTACGCCGTCGCCGATCATGGTGTAGCAGAAGGGGCAGCCGACGGCGATTGTCTTCGCGCCGGTGGCCAATGCCTCCTCGGTGCGTTCGACGTTGATGCGTTTGCCGATTTTTTCTTCCATCCACATGCGGGCGCCGCCGGCTCCGCAGCAGAAAGAGCGTTCCGAGTTGCGGGGCATTTCGGTGAGGCCGCCCTCGATGGCGCTGCCGAGCACCTCGCGGGGTGCGTCGAAGACTCGGTTGTGCCGGCCCAGGTAGCAGGGGTCGTGATAGGTGACGCCGCCGTCGACCGGCTGGACCGGGGTGAGTTTGCCCTCGGCGACCAGGTGGGCCAGGAGCTGGGTGTGATGGACGACCTCGACCTTCAGGCCGAGCTGTTCGTATTCGTTACCCAGGGTGTTGAAGCAGTGCGGGCAGGTCGCGACGATGCGCTTGACCTTCGCTTCCTGCAGCGTTTCCACGTTCTGCTGGGCGAGCATCTGGAAGACGAATTCGTTGCCGATCCGGCGGGCGGGGTCACCGGTGCAGGTCTCGCCCTCGCCGAGAATGGCGAAATCGACGCCGGCCTCGTGCAGCAGCGTGGCCACGGCGCGGGTGGTCTTTTTGGCCCGGTCCTCGAAAGCGCCGGCGCAACCGACCCAGAACAGGTAGTCGAAATCGGCCTCGCCGACCCGCTTGATCTCGAAGTCGAGGCCCTTGGTCCAGTCCTCGCGGGTGTTCTGCGGTGCGCCCCACGGGTTGCCTTTGTTTTCCAGATTGCGCAGCATGACGCCGGCCTCGGCCGGGAAGCTGGACTCGATCAGCACCTGGTAGCGGCGCATGTCGACGATGTGGTCGATGTGCTCGATGTCCACGGGGCACTGCTCGACGCAGGCGCCGCAGGTGGTGCATGACCAGAGGACGTCGGGGTCGATGATCCCGCCCTCTTCCTCCGTGCCGATCAGGGGCTTGTTGCCCTCGGCCAGCGAGAGGACGTCCATGTGTGCGAGCTGGGCCGCCGTGGCCTTTTCCTCGCCCGTGAGGTCTTTACCGCCACCACCGATCAAATACGGAGCCTTTGCGTACGCGTGATCGCGCAGACTCGTGATCAGCAGTTTCGGGGAGAGGGGCTTCGCGGTGTTCCAAGCGGGACACTGCGATTGGCAGCGGCCGCATTCGGTGCACGTGGAGAAGTCCAGCAGACCCTTCCAGGTGAACTGCTCGACCTGGGCGACGCCGAACTGGTCCTTCTCGGGGTCGGCCTCCTCGAAGTCGAGCGGCTTGCCCTGGCTCATCATCGGGCGCAGCGCGCCGAGACCGGAACCGGCCGGCTTCTCCGGGGCGCGCTTGAAGAAGATGTTGAAGAACGCGAGGAAGCGGTGCCAGGCCACGCCCATCGTCACGTTCAGCGCGATGGTGATCAGCCAGCCCATCGAGATGAACAGCTTGACCAGCGCGACCCAGGTCGGACCGTCCTCGGCTGCGGGGAGCAGCGCGCCCACACCGTGGCTGAGCGGGGTGGCCCAGGCCGGGAACTCGAAGGTGTCGTTGGCGACCTTGAAGCCGCGGATCAGGAAACCGCAGACCAGGACCCCGACGATGATCGCCTCGACGAAGTACGCCTGCCACATCGTGGAGCCCGTGAAGCGGCTGCGGGGCTTCCGCCTGGCCAGCTGCCGGATCACGATCAGCACCACGATCCCGGCCAGGCCGAGGATGCCGATCAGCTCGGTGCCCAGCCCGTAGATCAGCCAGTGGCCGATGATCGGGAGCCCGCCGGTCGGGTCGACGACCTCGAAGTAGGCCTCGACCACCAGCAGGAACAGCACCATGAAGGAGACCATCACGAACCAGTGCGCCCCGCCGACGACGCCCCACTTCAGCATCCGGGTGTGACCCAGGGTCTCGACCAGCATGGTCTTCGCCCGGGTGCCCTTGTCCTCGAAGCGGGCCGGGTCTGGTTGACCCTGCCGGATCACTGCCGTCATCTGGATGACAGCACGCACCGCGAGGACGACGGCCACGAGAGTGATCGTGCCGGCCAGAACGGTGGCGATGATCTGCGCGACGCCCATCTGCGTTGTGCCTCCTCGGTCGGGTGCCGACCTATGTTACCCACGGGTAATCGCTTTGCGCGCGGGTGTCGCCGCTTTCCTTCACAGCTTGGTCCACAGCTTGGTCCACAGCTTGGTCCACAGCTTGGTCCACGGCTCGGTTCGCGGCTTGGTCCACGGCTTGGTTCGCGGTTGGGTGAGCGCGAAAAGCGCACCCCGCTGACCGCTGTGGGTCGGGGGGTGCGCGGCTTTCGCTGGTCGACGGCCGGATTTCACCGGCCGACGGTCAGCTTTCGCTGCCGGCGGTCAGCGCCAGCGGGAAAGGATGCCCAGGGAGGCGACCATGCAGCCGAAACCGACGAGAAGGTTCCAGTACTGCCACTGCTCGACCGGCCACCGCTGCTCGGAGAGGTAGTAGACCACCAGCCAGGCGATGCCGAAAACGATCAGGAAGACAGCCGTGATGGGCAGCCAGACCGGACTCGGCTTCTTGGACGTGGCCGCACTGGCCGGACGGATGTCCGTCGGCGGCGTGTAGACCTTCTTCTTGCGAACCTGTGACTTCGGCACGGCGCTCTCCTGAGGGCAACAAGTGGTGAACAACCCACCCCTGAGCGGCTCCGGGGACACCGAAAGCTGCCCTTGGCGAATACTGTTCGATAGCTAGCGTAGTCAAGGCGGCACGCTCATAGGCACCCGGCGGTTGCCTTGAGCCAAAAACATGCGGAATCAGCTCGGGAAGTCTCGAGTAGCTCGGGGAGGTAAGACCGACGTGGAGTACACCACGGGGACGCCCTCGTGGCGACTTGTCATGCGCCGGGCCATTCGCGGCCTTCGGCCCCGACGTCGCGGGCAGCGTCAGCGCGGCTGGGGAATGGTGGTGCCGCTGATCGCCCTCGCGGCCGGCCTGCTGTTCACCACGTCGGCCACCACGGCCGACGGGACGGCGCTGCGTGACGACCGCCGGCCTCAGCTCGCCCAGCTCATCACCGACAAGCGCGAGCGGCTCGACGAGCGCGACGCCGAGGCCACCGCCCTGCGCGCCAAAGTCGATGACGAGAGCCGCCGGTTCGCCGAGGTGGACGAGCCGGTCAACGAGGCCCGCAAGCGCGCCGACGCCCTGCGCGAGCAGGCCGGCTTCACCGCCCTGCACG
The DNA here is from genome assembly GCF_016862215.1 of Winogradskya humida. Lineage (GTDB taxonomy): Bacteria > Actinomycetota > Actinomycetes > Mycobacteriales > Micromonosporaceae > Actinoplanes > Actinoplanes humidus. The sequence continues at coordinate 29,835 of NZ_BOMN01000037.1, read as the reverse complement.
GCGAGGGCGTCACCGTGGTCCTCAACGACTCCTCACGCCGCCCCACGGACACCGGCGCCGACGCCCCGCAGAACGACGACCTTGTCGTTCATCAGGGTGATGTCCAGGCCGTGGTGAACGCGCTATGGGCAGGCGGTGCGGAGGCAATGTCGATCATGGATGTCCGCGTCATCTCGACCAGCGCGGTACGCTGTGTCGGCAACACGCTGCTGCTGCACGGCCAGGTTTTCTCGCCACCATTCAAGATCACAGCGGTGGGCAATCCCGCGGCGATGCACCGGACCCTGGACTCCTCCGAGGGCGTCCAGCAGTTCCGGGACGCGGTCGCCGACTTCGGCCTCGGCTACACGGAAACCGTCGAGAGGAACGCGACAGTGCGGGCGTACGGCGGGTCGAGTGACCTCCGATCCGCCGAGGTCACCAAGTAATGGCCCCGGAAGCCACCCCGGGTGGCAACGCCAGCTCCGGGCGACACCGCGCGCCCGACGGCGACGCGCAGACCGCATACATCCCTCGGATCACCGACGCGGTGCCGGACGGTATCCCGGGCGGGCCGATCAACTCGGCGGCCGGCAGTGGTTGGCCTGAGCCGGTTGTTCCCGAATCTCCCGCTGCGACTTCCGTGGAGCCTGCTGCGAAAAGCGTACAATCGGACTTTTCGGGTGACTCGGGTGATGGTGGCGCTGACGGGCCGGCTGGGATTGACCCGGTGGTGGCTCGGGCGGCTGCGGCTGCTCGCGCTCGGTCTGCCACTCCCGCCGTAGGTGCGGCTGAGGGTGAGTTCGCTTTCTTCGCTGGGGGCGTTCCGCCTGCGGCTCCCTTCGCGCCGCCCGCACCTGCTGTTACGCCGCCGGCGACTTCTGCTCCATTCACGCCGCCTGCGGGTGGTCCGGCTTCGGCGCCAGCTGCTCCTTTCGCGCCGTCTTCGGGTGGTTCGGCCTCGGGGCCTGCTGCCGGCCCGGCCGATGCGCCTCGTGTTTCTGCGCCGCTGCCGACTTCTGGGATGCCGCAAGCCGCTGCGCCGATCTCGCCGCAGAGTGCCGCGCCGGGATCGCCTGCCGCGGTGCCTCGTGCTGCTGCTCCGGCGTCACCTCGTGGGGCTGCTCCCGGTTCGCCGGTCGCGTCTTCTCGGGCTGCTGCGCCGGTCTCGTCTCAGCTTGGTACGCCGGTCTCGTCTCAGGGTGCTGCGCCGGTCTCGTCTCGGGATTCTGTGCTGGGCTCGCCTCAGGGTGCTGCTCCGGGCGCTGCGCCGGTTTCGCCTCTTGCGGCTCCTACGGCGGCGCTTCCCGCGATGGTCTCGCCTCGTGTTTCAGCGCCGGCGGCTTCCAACGGAATGGCGCCTGGGTCCGGTGCGATGGCGCCTGGGTCCGGTGTGATGGGGCCTGGTCCCAATGCGGTGACGCCTCCGCCCAACTCGACGACGCCAGGGCCCAACGGGATGACACCTTGGTCCGGGGGGATGGCGCCTGGAGCTGGTGGGACGGCGTCTGGAGCTGGTGGGACGGCGTCTGATGGCGGCGGGGTTGTGCGGGAGGCGCCGGCTGCCGCTGGGGGTAACGGCATCGAGCAGGACGCGTATCGCGGTGGACGGCGGCGGGCCTCGGAGCCTCAGTCGCCGCAGGCCGCTGAGGCCCAGATGGCAGCGCGTGCACCTCAGGCCCAGTCGGCGCCGAATGCGGTGGGTCGGCAGGATCGTGGCAGTGACGCCGGGGCCTGGGTGAACGCCGGCAACGAGACCGCGGCCTGGTCCCAGACGGCCCCGGCCGGAACGCGCGGTGACTCGGGCACCGCCTGGTCCACGGGCGCCGAGACCGGAGCCTGGGCCGGCGCGAGTGACACCGGCGCCTGGGGCAGCAGCGATCTGCGCTCGGGACAGGGCAGCGATCTGCGCTCGGCACAGGGCGGTGATCTGCGCTCGGGACAGGGCAGCGACTTGCGCTCGGCACAGGGCGGTGATCTGCGCTCGGGACAGGGCGGTGATCTGCGCTCGGGACAGGGCGGTGAACTGCGCTCGGCGCAGGCCGGCGGGCTCGCCAATGACCCGCGTCTGCCTCAACCCGTGAGTGGCGATCCGCGTCTGCCCCAACCCGTCAGTGGCGATCCGCGCTTGGCGCAGCAGACCGGTGGAGTCGCCAGTGACCCGCGACTGCCCCGAACCAACCCCCAGGACCCGCGGTCTGCGCAGGTCGGGGGCGTGGAGGCTGCTGATCGGTGGAACCGGCACGGTGGGCCGGGAGTGGTGGGGCAAAATCGGGGGCAGGAACTTCGGAACGGCGACCCGTCGGCGACGGCGATCATCCGTACCATCGACGCGCCGACGGGGCTTCTTCCCGCCGTGCCGTCGATGACGCAGCCGTCGGCGAAGCAGGAGGCGATTCCGGCGGTTCGGACCCCGTTGCCGAAAGACACGGGGGACGCTGTCGGTGCGGTCTCCGTGGCCGCTGTCGCTGCAGGCGCGGCGGCCAGCCGGGAGGCCGGCGGTGAACCGGCCGAGGAGGTCAAGGCGAAGCGCGGTGAGAAGGTCGTCAAGCTCCGGCCCGAGCAGACCGGTGAGGGCTACAAGAGTGTTTACTCGGAGCTGACCCGGCCGACGCTGGGGTCCCGGATCCGGTCCGGCATCCGGGTGTCCGGCGAGTTGATGATCACGTTCGGGCTGGTGGTGCTGCTGTTCGCCGGGTACGAGGTGTTCGGCAACTCGGCGAAGGTCCAGGACGAGCAGGACAGCCTGTCTGATCAGCTGGCCGAGCAGTGGAACGACCCGACCGTGGCGCCGAGCACCGGTCCGACCAAGAAGGCTCGGGCGGCGCCCGGGGATGACCTGGTGGGGCGGCTCTACATTCCGAAGCTGGGGATGGACTGGGTTGTCACGAACGGTGTGCGGCCGCAGGACATCCGCTACTCGCCGGGGCACTACCCCGATACGGCCATGCCGGGCGAGGTCGGCAACTTCTCGGTTGCCGGGCACCGGATCCGCAAGATCTTCTGGCGGCTGGACGAGTTGAAGCCGGGTGACGTGATCGGCGTCGAGACCCAGGGCGACTGGTATACGTACAAGGTTCGCAACAGCGAGGTCGTGAAGCCGACCGCCGTCCAGGTTGTCGCGCCCGTGCCGAACAAGCCGGGCAAGAAGGCGACCGAGGCGCTGTTGACGCTGACGACCTGTAATCCGAAGTTCAACAACTATCAGCGTCTCATCGTGCACGCGGAGTTGGTGGACACCGTCAAGCGTGACAAGTCGCTGCCGCTGGACGGTAAGCCCACCGACTTCGGGAAGGCGTAGGGAGACGGCGTGTACGCCTGGATCTGGCGAAAACTTCCCTTCGGGCTGTGGGGCAAGCTGACCGGCTCACTCGTACTGAGTGTGACGATCGGCGCTCTGCTCTGGTATTGGGTCTTTCCGTGGGCGACGCCGCTGCTGCCCTTCGACGACGTGCAGGTCGGCACCGGCACCGAGCAGAGCGGCCCGGCGCAGCAGGACCCCAACGCGGTGCCGGGTGACGATTCGATCCTCGGGCCGGACGAGATTCCGTACAACACGGCGTCGAACGATCCCCACCCCTCCCCGAGCTGAGCTGAGCCAGGTGACCCCCGTGCGCATCCTCGTGATCGACAACTACGACTCGTTCGTCTTCAACCTCGTGCAGTATCTCGGCCAGCTGGGTGCCGAGTGCGAAGTGCGACGCAATGACGAGATCTCGGTCGAGGAGGTCGGCACGTTCGGCGCGGCGGGGGTCCTGCTCTCACCCGGTCCGGGTACGCCGGAACGCGCCGGCATCATGATGGACGTGATCCGGGCGTACGCGGGGAAGTTGCCCATGTTCGGGGTCTGTCTCGGTCACCAGGCGATCGGGGCGGCTTTCGGAGCGACGGTCACCCGCGCCCCGGAGCTGCTCCACGGCAAGACGTCATCGGTGCAGCACAAGGGTGAGGGTGTGCTCGCCGGCCTGCCGGATCCGTTCACCGCGACGCGCTACCACTCGCTGGCCGTGCTCCCCGACACCCTTCCGGACGAGATCGAGGTCACCGGCTGGACCGAGTCGGGCGTGGTGATGGCGATGCGGCACCGCACGCTGCCGATCGAGGGTGTGCAGTTCCACCCCGAGTCGGTGCTCACCGAGGGCGGCCACACCATGCTGGCCAACTGGCTCGCGTCCTGCGGCCTGCCCTCGGCACTCGACCGGGCCCCGGAGCTGGCGGCCGAGGTGGAGCTGCGCCGTCGCTCGGCTTTTGCGTCCTGACGGAGTCAAAGCCTGTCGGAGTTAGGAGGTCGCGGCCGCCGTGCTGGTGGCCGCGACGATCGACACCATGATCGCGGCCTGGATGCTGTCGATCGTGCTCTTCACGGCCGCGGCCGCCCACGAACCCTCGGAGATCTCCTTCAACCGCGCCTTGACCTCCTTACGGTCCAGTTCACGGAAGATCTTGCGGTCCAGGTCGGTCGCGCCGACCAGGGCACACAGCGCAGCCGTACGCGGATCCGGCACGGCAGAAGTGGTCACCGCCGCGGTCAAACGCTGCCGGGCCTCGGTCTCGGGCGTCGGCTGAACGCCGTGCGGAGCGGGATAGCGGGTGCGGTTGAAGACGAGCAGCACCTTGTCCTTCTGCTTCTCCAGCACCTCGGTCTCGACCAGGCGCTCCATGGTCCGTTTGCGCGCGTCCTTGGCGAGCTTCGACACCCAGTGGCTGGGTTTGCGGTTCTTCTCATCCGCGGCGATCCGGGCGAGCGCGTCGTCCACAAGCGGGTCGCCGGTCGGCGTCGCGTCGCGGATGACGACGTTCTTCTCCTCGATGTCAGCGCGGCCCGCCAGCGCCAGCTCGAGCAGCAGGGCGCCGGCAAGCCCGTTGTCGAGGTGAATGCCGTCCGTCACAGGCGCACCGTCGTCCCCGTACGCGAGCAGCGCGAATTCCTCGGCCAGGTTCATCCGGCGAGCCTATCGAAAATCGTGGCATCGACCGGGGGCACGCGCCCGCTGCCCGGGTCCGGCACAATAAGGGCCGAGGTGAACCGATCATGGACGGCCTGTTCCTGACCGCGGTGCTTCCGCTGGGCGCCTTCGTGCTGCTCACCGCGGGCAACGCGTTCTTCGTGGCAGCCGAGTTCGGGCTGGTCACGGTCGACCGGGCGGAGATCGAAAAGCGGGCCGGGGCGGGTGACCGGCGGGCGCAGACGGTCCGGCACGCGCTGCACGAGCTCTCTTTCCAACTCTCGGGTACGCAGCTTGGCATCACGCTGACCGCTCTGCTGACCGGATATCTGGCCGAGCCCGCGCTCTCCCGGCTTTTCACGCCGGCGATCGAGCCGCTCGCCGGCGAGCACACCGAGGCTGTCACGCACGTGCTCGCGCTGGTGCTGGCGACGCTGGTGTCGATGCTGTTCGGGGAGCTCGTACCCAAGAATGCGGCCCTTGCCCGTCCGATGCGGGTGGCCCTGGCGACGGCCGCGCCGCTGCGGAGCTTCTCCCGCACGTTCAAGTGGATGATCGGTGCGCTCAACGGCTCCGCCAACTGGCTGGTGCGCAGGCTCGGCATCGAGCCGCAGGAGGAGCTCGCCAGTGCCCGGTCGCCGGAGGAGCTGGGGTTGCTCGCCGCGATCAGCGCCCGGGCCGGCGCCCTGCCGACCGAGACCGCCAAGCTGCTGCGACGCACGATCCGGTTCGGCGAGAAACGCGCGGCCAAGGCGATGACCCCACGCGTCGACGTGGTCGGGCTCAAGACCACCGCGAGCGTCGAGGATCTGATCACGGTCGCGCGCAGCACAGGACACACCCGATTCCCCGTGTACGAGTCGACGCTCGACCTGGTCGTCGGTGTTGTCGGGGTTTCCGACGCGCTCGGCGTGCCACCCGAGCGCCGGGCCACGACTCCGGTCTCCACGGTGGCTCGCGAGCCCGTCTACGTCCCGGAGAGTCTCGGCCTCGACAAGGTGCTCTCCGCGTTGCGGGCCGCCGACGCCGACCTGGCGATCGTGGTCGACGAGTACGGCGGCACCGACGGTGTGGTCACGGTCGAGGACCTGATCGAGGAGCTGGTCGGGGAGATCGCCGACGAGTACGACGTGGATGCCGAGCCGGAGCTGACCGCGCCGGGCGGTGCGCGTACGTTCCTGGTCGACGGTTTGCTCCGGGAGGACGAGATCGTCGAGCAGACCGGTTTCCGGCTCCCCGACGGACCGTACGAGACGCTGGCGGGCTTTCTGCTGGCCAAGTTCGGGCACATCCCGGTGGCCGGGGAGACCAGCACCGATGAGGGCTGGGAATTCACCGTGCTGGAGGTCGACCGGCACCGCATCGAGCAGGTGCGCGTCGTCGCGCCGGCGCCGGAGCCCACCGATGACTGAAGTGCTGGTCACGATCGTGTTGTTGCTGGGTAACGCGCTCTTCGTCGGCGGTGAGTTCGCGTTGATCGCGTCCCGGCGTACGGCGCTGGAGCCCCTCGCCGAGACCTCGCGGCCGGCCCGCTGGGCGCTCTCCGCGATGAACCAGATCCCCCTGATGATCGCCGGTGCCCAGCTCGGCATCACGATCTGCTCGCTCGCCCTCGGTGCTGTCACCGAGCCCGCGCTCGCGCACCTGCTTGAGGGGCCGTTCGCAGCGGCGGGCCTGCCCGAGAACGCGCAGCACCCGGTCGCCTTCGTGCTCGCCCTGGTCGTCGTGGTCTTCCTGCACACGGTGATCGGCGAGATGGTCCCGAAGAACATCACCCTGGCCGGCCCGGAACGTTCCGCTTTGATTCTCGGGCCCTTCATGCTTGCTTTCTGTACGGCGACCAGGCCGCTGCTCACCGCGATGCGCTGGGCTTCCCGCCTGGTGTTGTCGCTGTGGAAGATCGAGGCCACCGACGCGGTCAAGACGGTGTTCACGGCCGAGGAGCTGGCGGGCATGGTCACCCAGGCCCGCGCCGAGGGACTGCTGGGGACAGAGCAGTACGAGCGGATCCACGCGGCTCTCGGGCTCAACGAGCGCAAGGCCGGTGACCTCGTGACCCCCTGGTCGGGTGTCACCACGGTGGCGGACGACGCGACGCCCGCGGCGATCGAGGCGGTGGCCACCCGGAGCGGGCGGTCCCGTTTTCCGGTGGTGCAGCGCGAGTCACGGCGGGTGCTCGGATTCGTACACGTCAAGGATGTCCTGGGTTATGCCGGCGCCGAACGCAGCGAGCCGATCCCCGCGGAGCTGATCCGGCCGCTCGCGGTGGTGCCCCCGGAGCGCAACCTGGCCGACCTGCTGCTGACCATGCGGCGCGACCGCCGGCACATCGTCCTGGTCAGCGACGGGCGCCGCCCGCTCGGCGTGATCGCGCTGGACGACGTCCTGCACGCCGTGGTGGGCGAACCCCCGAGTTGATCGTTTCGTTAGGTCTGGATGCGTGTCAATCGTCGGACCTTGTTCGTGGCACTCCTCGCCATCGCTGTCCTCGCAACCGGCGTGTTCACGGCCGCTCATTTCTCCCGACGTGGGGATGCCGCGCCACGGCTGGCCGTCCTGCCGGCAGCGGGCCTCCTTATCTCGGTTCCGGGGTCGGCTGACATCCTTGCGGCGGGCGACGTCGGCGTGGCGGCGGCACCGGTTTCGATCCGCTACACCTTCGACGGCGGCGTATCCCGGCCGATCACCGACGTGCACGGCGGCTACCAACTGACGCCCGTGGGCCAGAACGGCGGCGCGCTGAGCCTGATCCCGCAGGGCGCGGGCCTGGCGGTGCAGTACCCGGCGCGCTGCACGTCCGTGCCCGAATCCGACTGCCCACGGGCGATCCTCGAAGGCGTACGCGACGACAACCTGAACCCGGGAACGCGCCCGCTGCGCTACGGCGCGTCGATCCTGATGACCCACGCGGACCTCGCCGACGGCGCGAACATCGTCCAGAAGGGCTACTCGGTCGGCGGTGGCAGCCAGTTCAAGGTGCAGGTCGACCACGAGAAGGGCCACCCGAGCTGCGTCATCGCCGGCCGCAACAAGATCTACCGCGCCGAACCGCAGCTGGACGTCGCCGACGGAACCTGGCACGACCTGGCCTGCACCCGCGAAGCCGCCGCTCTGAAGTTGACTGTGGACGGTGTGGAACAGGCGTCGGTCCCGATCCCGCCCGGCCTCTCGATCGCCAACCCCGCGCCACTGCGCATCGGTGGCAAGGGCGCCAACAGGGGAAACGACCAGTACGCCGGCCAGATCGACAACGTGTTCCTCTCCATCGACTGATCCCTCTACACTCCCGGTCATGATCCTTCGCTTGGCCATCGCCGGCTCCCTCGTCGCTGCCCCCTTCCTGCTGGCGAGCCCGGCTCAAGCGGCCGCGACCGGTGCCGCATCGGTCGTCAGCAGCACGAAGGTGCAGTACACCGCGGGATCGGGAAAGACCAACAAGGTCACGATCACCCGCTCGGGACGCACGGTCACCATCGACGACAAGGTCACCATCAAGCCCGGCAAAGGCTGCAAGCGCGTCGGCAAAGACGTCACCAAGGTCCGCTGCACAACAAGCAAGACCCCCACTTGGGTACGTATCCACCTCGGCGACCGCAACGACTGGCTGCAGAACAAGAGCGACCTGGGCATCTCTGTGTACGCCGGGAGCGGCAACGACACCGTCTACGGTGGCCCGCGCGCCGACTCGCTCTACGGCGACTCCGGAAAAGACAAGCTCTGGGGCAGCGGCGGCAACGACCGGCTCGACGGCTCGGACGGTAATGATCGTCTCGACGGTGGCGCCGGCAATGACAGCATCAACGGCGGCACCGGCGCCGACTCGATCCTGGCTCGCGGTGGCGACGACAAGATCTGGGGCATGACCGGCAACGACACCATCTGGGCCGGCCCCGGCGCCGACACCATCTGGGACGACCTGCCCGGCCGCGAGTCCGGAGCCGACTACTACTCGGGTGGCGCCGGCCGCGACAGCCTCTACTACGTCCGCGACGAAAAGGTCTGGCTCGACGCGGACGGTGTCAAGGGCGACGACGGTGCCAAGGGCGAGCACGACACGATCGCCAAAGATATCGAGGTTCTTAGCTAGCTCCGTCTCATAGGCTGAGTCCGTGGCCGGATCCGTAGTTGACGTACACATCGAACACGCAGGTGGGCAATACAGCCTCTACCTGCACTGGTCCGACGGCGAGCTGACGGTCACCCGCGGCTCGGACGTCGTCGGCGGCCTGCGCCACCCCGGCGACGTGCTGCTGCACCTGCTCGCCCGCAAGGTCCCGATGCAGGACGCCGCCCGCTACCTCGAAAAGGTCGAACCGGCCTTCGACGCGTACGCCGAGCTGCAGCGCCGCTCCGACACCGACATGGCCGCCTGGCGCATGGCCGACCACCTTCGCCGCGAACAACTCAAAGAGGAATTCCGCCGTACGCGGGAGGGCTGATTTTGGCTCGTTCCGGGGCTTGACTCTCCAGTTGGTGGAGGCAGCAGGGTGGACGCATGACAGCTGACACCCTGGAAAGACTCACCGAAGCCGTCAAGGCGGGCCGAGCCGGCGCCAAAGGTCCGGCCCGTGCGGCCCTGCAGGAGCTCTGGACCGAGGTCGGGGCGGCCGGTGACCCCCTGCATCGGGCCAGCATCGCCCACTACCTGGCCGATCTTCAGGAGTCCGTCGCCGACGAGCTGATGTGGGACCAACGCGCCTTGGCCGCGGTGGCCGACCTCGGCGACGAGCGGGCCCACGCCTTTCTGCCCTCGCTCCACCTCAACCTGGCCGACGCCCATCGACGTCTCGGCGAGCGGGCCCCTGCAGAGCAACACCTGGCCGAGGCCGCGAGCCTGGCCGGCACGTTGTCGGGCGATGAATACGGCGCGCTCATTCGCACGGGCATCGACAACGTGGGCAAGTTGCTCGCCGTCGGCTCCACGGCACCGCTGTGAGCGTTGCCAGCTCCGTCAGTTCGCTTGGTCCTCGGTGGGCTGTTTGGTGCGGGGGAGCAGGAAGGTGCGGTTGTGATTCCAGCGGGCAGGTAGGCGGCCGCGGCGGCGTAGGACGTGCAGCCCCTCCTCCGTCAGGTAGATGCCGAGGATGGCGGCCAATCCTCCGACGACAGGTTCTGCGAGGTCTGCCCACGTGAGATCCACATGCGTTCCTTCCGGCTCCAAGGTCCGTTGGTCAGTGTGCCGCCCGCACGTTTCCAACACCGCCGTTTTGGTCCACGCCGAGTTCCTGCCGGCCCGGGGTGCCTCTTGGTGGCCGGCGGCGACTTCCTACCGGTCCACGCCGAGTTCCTGGCAGATTGCGGCGGCTTCTTACCGGTCCGCGGCGAGTTCCTGGCAGATTGCGGTGACGAAGGTGTCGATGTCGGCCTCGGTGGTGTCGAAGGAGGTCATCCAGCGGACCTGACGTGCTGCCCGATCCCAGTCGTAGAAGCGGAACTTCTCGCGGATGCGGTCCGCCGCGTCGTTGGGCAGCTCGGCGAAGACGGCGTTGGCCTGCGTGGGCTGGCTGAAGCTCAGGCCGGTGATCTTCCCGGCGGCGACAGCCTCGTCGAGCGCTGCCCGCAGCCGGGTAGCCATGGCGTTGGCGTGGCCGGCCGAGCGCAGATACAGGTCGTTCTCGAAGAGCGCGAGCAGCTGTGCGCTGACAAACCGCATCTTCGAAGCCAGCTGCATGTTGAGTTTGCGCAGGTAGATGAGTCCGTCGGCGACCGCCGGGGTGAGCGCGACGATCGCCTCGCCGTAGAGGATGCCGTTCTTGGTGCCGCCGAAGCTCAGGATGTCGACACCCGCATCGGTGGTGAACTCCCGCAAGGGCATCCCCAGGGCCGCGGCCGCGTTGGCGATCCGGGCGCCGTCCATGTGCAGGGTCATCCCCTTGGCGTGGACGCGCTCCGCGATCGCCCGGATCTCGCCCGCGGTGTAGAGCGTGCCCAGCTCGGTGGTCTGGGTGATGCTGGCGACCAGAGGCTGCGCCCGGTGCTCGTCACCCCAGCCCCAGGCCTCCCGGTCGATGAGCTCAGGGGTCAGCTTCCCGTCCGGGGTGGGGACCGTCAGCAGCTTCAGCCCACCGATCCGTTCGGGCGCCCCGTTCTCGTCGGTGTGGATGTGCGCCGTGCTGGTGGCGATGACGGCACCCCACCGCGGCAGCAGACTGGTCAACGCCGTGACATTGGCACCCGTGCCGTTGAAGACCGGGAAGACCTCGGTCTGACCGCCGAACTGCTCGCGGATGACGTCCGCCAGGCGCTGTGTGTAGACGTCTGCGCCGTACGAGACCTGATGTCCGCCGTTGGCGGTGTTGATCGCTGCGAGAACCTCAGGATGCGCCCCGGCGTAGTTGTCGCTGGCGAATCCCCGATATTCGATGTCATGAAGCTGCTCCACAGCGGCAGACTAACTGCCCCCGACCTGCATACGTTCGGACAACCCGCGCAGCTCGGACCCGCCGGCCTGCCGCCGCGACCGATCGAGCAGCACGCGGATGGGTTCGACGAGCTCCGCTGCTGTGCGTACGTGCTGGGGTGCGATCCGTTCCGCGGTGAGCAGATAGCGAACCGCCTCCCGATCCCGTCCCCCGATGCGGGTCAGGGCCCGGGCAGTGTCGGCGTAGTAGAAAACCTGCCGCACCCCGGCCGGGATCCTCGCCGCGTCGGTCCGCTGAGCGATCTCCACCACGAGCCCTGGGTCGCCATCGTCGACCTCGATACTCATGCGCCAGATGTCCACGTTGGTCGGCCCGAAGAACATCCCCATCGTGTTGGTCTCTCCCGTGCGCCGGGCCAGCACAGCAGCCTCGGTCAGCGACTCCCGGCTGTCATCGATTCGGTCCCGGCACCGGCTGGCCAGCGCGGCAACCAGATGCAAAGAGCCGAGCGTCTCCGGTCCCCCCGGCCGCCCAAGATGCTGCCCCAGCTGATCCACGGCTCGCTCAGCGATCGTCTGCCCCCGCTGATACGACCCGCAAGCAATGGAAGCCCTGGCCAATATGTACGCCGAGTGCCCCCGCAGCACCGGATCCCCGGACGCCTCCGCCGCGTCCCGGCACCGCTCCGCACCCAGCCACGCGTCCGCGGGAAACCCCAAACTCCGCAACACCGACGAGGCGTTGGACGCGGCATCACACAGCAGCCGCAACGCCTCCACATGATCCGGCCCAGCCGTCTCCGTATGCAGGTCCCGCAGCAGCCCCGGCAGCACCCGGGTAGCGCCGGCATAGTCACACGCCTGGTGCAGGGCCTCGACAAGAGCAACGGTGCGCTTCAACTCAGCCAACGGCGGCGCAGACCCAGCCGGCGCCTCACTCAGATCAATATCAACTAACGCCCGCCGCAACCCGAGCACCCCAGCCCTCGCGGCCGCAGTGGCCCGATCGGACGCCGGCACCCCCACCCCAACCAGATCAACCGGAGCACACTCCAAAGCCCCAGCTATGTCCGCCAACATGAACCGGTTGTCAGCCCCCTGCAGCCCCCGCTCAATCCGACTCCACGTCGCATGCGAAACCCCAGCCCGACTAGCCGCAAACCGAACACTCCACCCCCGCCCCAACCGCCGCGCCCGAATCCGCTCCCCGACCCCAGGGTCGGTCCCTCGTCGTGGGGCCATGACCCCGACGCTAACGCCCGCCCCTGATCAAGTGGTCCATCCCCGTACCACCAAACGGGCACCCCACCGTGCCCGCACGTGGCCACAGCGCAGACAACACGATCAGCCCTCGCCGCGGCCTCCTGCCCATCGCCTCCACAGCAGCAAAATTCCACAGCCACTTCAGCGCGAGCAGGCATGAACAACGCTGTCGTACCCAGCGTCTCGTTCATCGCTGCCAGCTGAAATTCGCCTTCCAAGTCGCCGGCGGTGCGGTCATCGGCGGTGCGGCCGCCGGGGGTCTGCTGATCCCTGTCGTCGATGTCGTAGAGCCGATGCTTGAGGACGGTGGACCCTGGCTCGGGCGGCCGCCCGGAATGGACTCAGGACCGTCAGCTCGAGACCCGTCGTCAGCAAGGACCAGCCCGGCCGCGAAACACAACCCGATTTGCCTTCCACGCCGACGCAGAGTTCGCGGCGCTGCAACGGTGGCGGTCGTGTCGTTCGCGCCGGACCATCCAGTGCGGCGATCGCCCAAGACAACGGCGCTCCACGCCAAGGAGGCAGCAAGCACGAACGCCCACTCAGCGATTCACGGCCGCACCCCGAACCACTGAAGCCCCCAGACCGCGCCCGCCCCCAGACCGCGCCCGCCCCCAGACCGCGGCTGCACAGAGCGCCCACCCACCCACCGCAACAATCCGCACCGTGGGGGTTTGGGGGCTCGGCCCCCATCGCAGAATGCGAAAAGTCCCCCATCTGCGCACTCCGCAGATAGAGGACCCCTAACTTTGAGCGGGTGACGGGAATCGAACCCGCGCTGTCAGCTTGGGAAGCTGATGTTCTGCCATTGAACTACACCCGCAGCGGGACCACTGTACCCGATTAGTGGGGGTGGTGTGGTTGCGGGTCGAGTAGACGTCGGCCGGGTGTGGCGCTGCCCAGCTTCCTCCTGGCCTGGCAGCGCCCCGTTTGGTGCTTGCGGGCCCGGCCGACGTCTACGTTTTGTGGTCTTTCGGTTCGAGTCTTGGGTGTTTTGCTTCCGGTTCGATCTTGTTGTGCGCTGCTCAGACCGCTCTGCGGGGCGGGTGCTCAGCCGGCCTCGGGGAGTGTGGCCGCGGGTGATCGCTCAGATGTGTGCGGTCAGCTGGGCGATTGAGCGGTCGGCCGAGGCTGAGGCCGCGGGGTCGGTGATGGTGCGGGTGACGCGATCGGGCGTTCTGCGAGCGGAGCTGTTGGGGTCGGGCGCGCTGGATCTGGCAGGGGCGGGCGCCGAGCCAGAGGCGGGCGCGGGCGAAAGTGCGGGCACGGGCACGGGCATGGGCATGGGCACGGGTGCGAGTGCGGCGGGCGTCGCTAGTGCTGGCTTCGCGCGCGTGGGGGTCGGGGAGAGGGAGACCGTGGTGGTGGAGGGGGATGACGGGTGGGTGGGGGATTGCCACTTGAGGGTGATTGGAGGGAAGCGGAGGGTCATGGCTAGGGGGAGGGCGCCGGCGGGGCCGTGGCGGCGGAGCATGGCTGAGTCGATGGAGAGCTCGAAGAGGCGCCAGTCGACGGCGGGGGAGGCGTTGAGGGCGTCGGCCAGGTGGGTGATGACGGCCGGGTTGGTGACGGGGTGGGCGTGGCCGGTCAGGTAGGCCTCGTCGTCGCTTTCTTCCGGGGGGTAGGTGTGGAGGGCGTAGCGGCCGTCGCGCTCGAGGTCGGTGCGTTTGGCGGAGTTGACGATGAAGCAGTAGAGGCCCTCGTCGGTGATGACGGGGGAGACCGGGTGGACGCGGGGGCCGCCGTCGGCGCGGACGGTGGCCAGGTAGCCCATGCCTGGGCCGTACTGCTGGAGCAGCGCGCGGATGGCCGAGGCGAGCTCGGGCTCGGCGGTGGCGAAATCGGACCAGGATGCCATGGGGTGATTCTATCGAACATTTGTTCGATTAGACCACCCGACCAGCGTTTTTCACCTCACCGGTATGGTGTTGCGATGCTGCTCTCCGACCGTGACCTGGTCTCCGAGATCAAGTTGGGCACCCTCGCTCTCGAGCCGTTCGAGCCGGAGCTTCTGCAGCCGTCCAGCATCGACGTGCGGCTCGACCGCTTCTTCCGGGTGTTCAACAACCACCTCTACACCCACATCGACCCGGCGGAGCAGCAGGATGACCTGACCGCTCTGGTGGACGTGGCCGACGGTGAGCCGTTTGTGCTGCACCCGGGCGAGTTCGTGCTGGCTTCGACGCTTGAGGTGATCACGCTCGGCGATCAGCTGGCGGGGCGGCTCGAGGGTAAGAGCAGCCTGGGGCGGCTCGGGTTGCTGACGCACTCGACGGCCGGCTTCATCGACCCGGGGTTCTCGGGGCATGTCACGCTGGAGCTGTCCAACGTGGCCAATCTGCCGATCAAGCTGTGGCCGGGGATGAAGATCGGGCAGCTGTGCATCTTCCAGCTGTCCAGCCCGGCGGAGCACCCGTACGGTTCTAGTGTCTACGGCTCCCGTTATCAGGGGCAGCGCGGCCCGACCCCGAGTCGTAGCTCGCACAACTTCCGTACCTGGAAGACCAACTGAAGCCTGGGAGAATCCCGCCATGTACCTGATGATCTCGACCTATCTGGCGCCGCTCGAGACGGTGGACGAGGCTCGCGACGATCACCTGGCGTTCGTCGCCGGGCTCGAGGAGCGCGGTCTGGTGCCTTCGGCGGGCCGGCAGGACCCGGTGACCGGCGGCATCATCCTGCTCGCTGTGGACACCCGGGCCGAGGCGGAGGCGTTGATCGCCCAGGACCCGTATGTCCTGCGTGGCCTGGCGGAGTATGACGCGATCGGCTGGCAGCCCACCCGCGGCGTGCTGGCTGATTGGAAGAGCCCGGCTTAGAGGTCGGCTCCGTCGAGCAGGCCGCGGATGTCGTCCACGGACGGGGGACATTCGTTCACGATCACGGCGGTGCCGATGACCGTGGCGCCGAGACTCCGGATGAGTGTGGACAGGGCTCGGGACTGGGCGCCGGTCGAGGCCCAGTCGTCGACGATGAGCACGCGGTCGTGCGTACCGATCAGATGGGTTCGCACGCCCAGGTGCTGGGGCTCCCCGCGGTGATCCGCGGGGATCTCCACCCAGGTCATCGGCTCGGCGATCGGGCGCCGGGCCCCTTGCCGGTACGCCTCCACGAAGCCCGCGCCCGCCGCACGCGCGACCAGCGGTCCGATGAGAAACCCCGTGACCTCGGGCGACACGACGACGGTCGGTGAGCCGGGGAAGAGGCCGGCGAGCGCGGGACCCAGGCCGTCCAGGATCCGGGGATCGCGCCACCATCCGGACCGGTCGCTGACGAGGACGGCACCGCCAGGGGGATCGGTCCAGCGGAACGCGGCGATCAACAGGGCGCGGAGATCAGCTGACACTCCGTGAGAGTGTAAAGGTACGACCGGTTAGAACCCGATCGGACAACGGGTCAACTTGGTGCCGTTGCTCAAGTCCATCAGGCATGCTGTTCGGCGTACCCATGCCTACATTGCCGTCGGGTCGTCGCCCGATCACTCCAGGTTCCCGTGCCGGTATCGGCGCGGCCCTTGTGCTGCTCGTGGTCATCGCCGGACTGTCAGCGGCGGATCACGGCCTGTCGAGGTTCGTGGGTCTCTTTGCGATAGTGCCGATCGTGGCTGCTGTGTTCGCATACTGGCAGCCCGTGGTTGGTGTGGGTGTGCTCGCCACCGTGGTGGGGGCCGTCTTCGTCGCGACCAGCGGCAACGTGGATCCGGCGGCGATGGTCAACGTGCTCGCGATCGCGCTCGGCACCGGGCTCGCGGCGGTTGTCGCGCGCACCCGGCAGCGGCAGGACCTGCGGATCGAGGAGCTGCGGCGGCTGGCCGTGGTGGCCCAGCAGGCGGTACTGCGCCCGCTGGGTCCGCAGATCGGGCCGCTGGCGGTGGCCGACCGCTACATTTCCGCATCCACGGCCGCTGACATCGGCGGGGACCTGTACGAGGCCCTGGACACGCCGTACGGCGTACGGATCATCATCGGAGACGTACGAGGCAAGGGCCTGGACGCCGTCCGCCTGGCCAGCATCGTGCTCGGGTCCTACCGGCACGTCGCCTATGAGCGGGCCGATCTGCGCGCCATCGTCACCGACCTGGACCGCGCCGTGGCCCGCAGTGTCGGCGACGAGGATTTTGTGACCGCCGCCCTCATCGAGGAGCGCGGCGGCACGCTGACCATCGTCAACTGTGGACACCCGGCGCCCCTCCTTCTGCGCCGGGGCCAGGTGATCGCGTTGGAACCGCCGTCGCCCGCGCCGCCGCTGGGCTTCATGCCCGTGGCCCGGCCCCGGGTCGAGCGGCTCGAGCCGGGCGACCGGCTGCTGCTCTTCACCGATGGCCTGGGCGAGGCGCGGCGGGACGGCGAGTTCTTCCCGACGGCGGATCGGGCGTGGCGGCTGCTCGGGCACGGCACGGTCGGCGACGGTCTTGCGTCGTTGGAGACCGCTCTCGTCGACTGGGTGCGCGGGCGGCTCGAGGACGACATCGCCCTCGTGCTGCTCGAGTACTCCGGGCCTGACGGAGGTCCGGGCGTACCGATGCCGAGCTGGGAAGTTGGCGCGGCCGGCAGTTAGGCCGCGGGCTCCTCGACCGGTTCGCCCGGATCGTGGGAGTCACTACCAACACTGGCCAGGGAAACGGGCGAATCCGGCGCCGTTGCCGGGATCGACTCGTGGGACGAGGGCGCTGCAGGGGCCGGCACGACGGCCCTGGCGGAGACGGTCTCAGGCTGCCGGTGCCGACCTACGTAGTGGCGCGGCTGGTCCGCCTGGCGAGGCTCCGGAATCAGACTCTTGATCGTGGCGAACATGACGTGACCTCCCCGGGTCTGCGTACGTCCTGCGCGTACACACGGAGAAACGAGCCTCTTCCCGCGTCGATACGTCCCGGGGGTGCGGTCGCTCGCAAATGTCCGAAAGGTTGTCGTGCCTCCCACCCGATCGGAGACGTTTAGCCCCCAAGTCGGCGCACAACCTTTTGATCGGCGGCGACTTGTCGATGACTACTGCGCGGTAATACAGTGTTAGTTACTGACGGGTAACTCGCGTCCTGAGAGCGGGGCCAGAACACATGACTCACTACAAGAGCAACCTGCGTGATCTCGAATTCAACCTTTTCGAGGTCTTCGGGGCGGATCGTGCGTTCGGCCAGGCGCCGTACGACGGCATCGACGCGGAAACCGCGCGCGACGTCCTCACCGAGGTCAACCGGCTCGCCCGGGAGGACCTCGCGGCCAGCTACACCGACTCGGACCGCAACCCGCCCAAGTTCAACCCGGCGGATCACACCGCGCCGCTGCCCGAGTCGTTCAAGAAGTCGTATGCCACCTTCATGGCGTCCGAGTTCTGGCGGCTCGACCTGCCCGAGAGCCTCGGCGGCACGCTCGCGCCGCGGGTGCTGTGGTGGGCCATCGCCGAGCAGGTCCTGGGGGCGAATGCCCCGGTCTGGATGTATTCCTCCGGCCCTTCCTTCGCGCACGTCGTCGAGGTCGAGGGCACCGAGGCGCAGAAGAAGTGGGCCAAGCTCTTCGTCGACAAGCAGTGGGGCTCGACGATGGTGCTCACCGAGCCCGACGCGGGTTCCGACGTCGGCGCCGGCCGCACCCGGGCCATCCAGCAGGAGGACGGCTCGTGGCACATCGAAGGGGTGAAGCGCTTCATCACCTCGGGTGAGCACGACCTCACCGACAACATCATCCACTACGTGCTCGCGCGCCCGGTCGGCGTCGACGGCGTGGGTGGCCCCGGCACCAAGGGCCTGTCGCTGTTCATCGTGCCGAAGTTCCACTTCGATGCGGAGACCGGCGAGCTGGGCGAACGTAACGGCGTCTACGCCACGAACGTCGAGCACAAGATGGGCCTGAAGGTCTCCAACACCTGCGAGATGACCTTCGGCGAGCACGGCACCCCGGCCAAGGGCTGGCTGCTGGGCGACGTCCACCAGGGCATCCGGCAGATGTTCATGATCATTGAGTACGCCCGGATGATGGTCGGCACGAAGGCGATCGCCACCCTCTCGACGGGCTACCAGAACGCCCTGGAGTACGCGAAGAACCGCGTGCAGGGCGCCGACCTGACGGAGAACTCCAACAAGGCGGCACCCCGCGTCACGATCACGCATCACCCGGATGTGCGGCGCTCGCTGATGCTGCAGAAGGCGTACGCCGAAGGCCTGCGCTCTCTGGTCATCTACACAGCGACCTGGCAGGACAAGGTCGCGATCGCCCAGGCCGCGGGAGACACCGAGGCGGCGAAGGCGGCCAGCCGGGTCAACGACCTCCTGCTCCCGCTGGTCAAGGGCGTCGGCTCGGAGCGGGCGTACGAGATGCTCGGCCACGAGTCGCTGCAGACCTACGGCGGCTCCGGCTTCCTGCAGGACTACCCGCTCGAGCAGTACGTCCGCGACGCCAAGATCGACACGCTGTACGAGGGCACCACCGCGATCCAGAGCCTCGACCTGATCTTCCGCAAGATCGTGAAGGACGGCGGCGTCTCGCTGGCCACCATCGCGACCGAGATGCAGGAGTTCATCGACAGCGAGGCCGGCAACGGTCAGCTCAAGGTCGAACGGCAGTCGCTGGGCAAGGCACTGGGCGAGCTGCAGGCCATCCTCGGCATCGAGATGACCTGGCTGCAGGCGGTGCAGGGCGGTGACACCCGCGAGCTCTACCGGGTAGGGCTGACCTCACGCCGGGTGCTGCTGGCCCTGGGTGACGTCACGGTCGCGTGGCTGCTGCTGCGCGGTGCCGAGGTCGCCCTCAAGCAGCTCGGCACCGAGCTGACCACCAGTGACAAGGCCTTCTACGAGGGCAAGGTCGCGGCGGCGCGGTTCTTCGCCCGCGAGGTCTTGCCCCGGATCGGCTCGGACCGCCGGATCATCGAGAACACCACCCTCGACGTGATGGACCTTCCCGAAGAGGCCTTCTGAGCAAAAGCGCAAGGACGAAAAGCCGGCGGACAACGGTGTCCGCCGGCTTTTCCATGCCTGGAAGAAGGTCAGCCGCGCGCGGTGTGCGATGTGATCAGGGGTAGCGCGCCGGGCTCGGTGTCGGACCACGAGCCCTCGAAGCGGTGCACGGCGAGACCGGACGTCTTCAGACCCTCGACAACACCGCCACCCTCGTACGGGCGTAGCAAAATAGACACATCGGACATGGTCGGATTGTGACCGATGACCAGGACCGTGCGTACGGTGTCGGGGACGGCGCGGAGCAGGTCGATGACCTCGGTACGCCCGCCGTCGTACAAGCCGGTCTCGTAATGGACCTCGGACGACCCGTTGTCCGGTGCGGCCTGAGCCAGCGCGACCGACACTCCCTGCCACGTCTGTCTGGTCCGGGTGGCCGGCGAACAGATCACCAGCCGCGGATTCAGCCGCTCGTCGGCCAGCCAGGCTCCGGCGGCGTCGGCGTCCGCACGTCCGCCGTCGGTCAGGTGACGCTCGAAGTCGAGCAGGTCACCGGGGTCCTCCGCCTTGGCATGGCGCAACAGGACAAGGGTTCTCGCGGTCATGGGTCCAAGCTTGCCTGATTGAGCCTTCCGTCACGTGGGTAGACACACGTATCGACATATTGCCGCGGCTCGAAGCGGCAGCGACGAGCCAGGGAGGTCCATCATGGGCATCGGCGGAAGCATTTTCCTACTGGCGCTGGGAGCGATCCTCGCGTTCGCGGTCAACGCCAACATCAGCGGCCTGGACATCAACGTGGTGGGCTACGTGTTGATGCTGGCCGGACTGGTCGGTCTTGTTCTCACGCTCTACTTCTGGAACAGCCGCCGCCGTCCCGCAGCGGTGGTCGACGAGCGCCCGGTCATCCGTGAGGAGCCGGTCTACCGCAACGACGGTGAGGTCGTGCAGGAATACCGTGAGACCACGCGGCGCAATCCCCCGCCGCCGCCGAGCTATGGTGCCTGAGTAGGGCGTAGTAAAACGTACGGCTGAACGAGGGGCCGGCTCAAGATGGGCCGGAAGTGGGCAGTCGTTACAAAGGGGCGTCACCGGTAATCCGGTGACGCCCCTAAAAAAATCCCTGAAGCTAGGCGAGGGCGCCGCGGACCGCCTCGGCGATCGGGGTCACCGGGCGGCCGAGGAGCTTCTCCAGGTCGGCGGTGCCGGTGTTGAGGGCGCCCTGCGATGCCGCGCGGTCGACGTCGGCGAGCACTACCGCGAATTCCTGCGGCAGGCCGACGCTGACCAGGAACTCGACGTGCTTCTCCTCGGTCAGGTTGGTGTACGTGACCTCGCGTCCCGACACCTCACTGACCTGCGCAGCCAGCTCGGCCAGCGTGACGCCTTCGCCGCCCAGCTCGTACACCTTCTGGTCGACGCCATCCGCGAGGATCGCGGCAGCGGCGGCCTCGGCGTAGTCGGACCGCGGGGCAATGTTGATCTTGCCCTCGCCCGCGCCGCCGACCAGGCCGTGGTCAAGGGCGGTCGGGAGGTTGTAGTTCTCGACATACCAGCCGTTGCGGAGGAAGACCGACGGGATGCCGGAGGAGGTCAGGGCCTCCTCGGTGGCACGGTGGTCGGTGACGAGGATCGCGTCACTGGTGGCGGCGAACGGTGCGCTCGTGTAGACGATCTTGCTGATGCCCGCGGCCTTGGCGGCGTTCACGACGTTCGTGTGCTGCGGAATGCGCCGGCCCGGCTCGCTGGCCGAGATAAAGAGCAGCTTGTCGGCGCCCGCGAACGCCGCGTCCAGCGACTCCGGCTCGTCGTACGACGCCTTCTTGACGACCACACCCTTGTCCGCCAGGTCCTTGATCTTCTCGACGCTGCGGCCCACCGCGACGATCTCGCCGGCGGGTACGCCCCGGCTCAGCAGGGACTCGATGGCGAGGCGGCCGAGGTGTCCCGTGGCTCCGGTGACGACGATGGTCATGACGATGACTCCCTAGCTCGGTGAAAGGCTTTCGATTCCCACAACGAGGCAGGTCAAGGATCACTTCCCAAAGGAGAGTGAGCACCTTGAAGTGCAGTACTCACCTGAGGGATAGTAACCAGGTGGAAACGGATGTGTACGCGAAAAACTGCCCCAGCCGCCAGGTGCTCGACCGGATCGGCGACGCGTGGAGCGTACTGATCGTGTCCTCGCTCAAGGACGGCTCGCTGCGATACACGGAGCTGGCCCAGCGGATCAACGGCGTCAGCCCCAAGATGCTGACCCAGACCCTGCGCGGGCTGGAACGGGACGGGATCGTCACGCGTACGGTGCACGCCGTGGTGCCGCCCCGGGTTGACTACGCGCTGACCACGCTGGGGCGCAGTCTGCTCAGCCTCTGCAACGCGCTGCAGGACTGGGCGGAAATGCACATCGGCGACGTCCTCGACGCGCGCGAGGCCTACGACAGCCGGGTCTGAGGCTAGGCGTAGAGCGAGAAGTAGATCGCGACGTGGTGGCAGAGCGCCGCGATCAGGGTGCACGCGTGGAAGAACTCGTGGTGGCCGAAGACGGTCGGCCACGGGTTCGGGCGGCGCAGGGCGTAGAAGACCGCGCCGACGCTGTAGATCACGCCGCCGGCCGCGAGCAGGACCAACGCGGTGACGCCACCCTTGTGCAGCACGTCCGGCAGGATCGCGACCGCGCCCCAGCCCAGGGCAAGATAGAGCGGCGCACCCACCCATCGGGGCAGGTGCGGCCAAACGCTCTTCAGTGCGACCCCGCCCAGCGCGCCGACCCAGATCAGGGTCAGCATGACCGTCGCCTTACCGGAACTCAGCAACAGGACGCAGAACGGTGTGTACGTCCCCGCGATGAAAATGAAGATCATCGAGTGGTCCAGCCGCCGCATGATCTGGTAGCCGCGTTCGGTCCAGGTCCGGCGGTGGTAGAGCGCGCTGATCCCGAAGAGCCCGCAGACCGTGACGCTGTAGATGAGACAGCTCACGAACGGTGACATCCCTGGTCGGGTCAGCGCGATCGAGCAGAGGACGACGCCGCAGACGAGTGCGACGAAGAACGCGTACTGATGCAACCGCCCGCGCAGACGCGGCTTGCCAAGATCGGCGGGCTTAATCTGGAAGGGGGTTTCGGTTGTCACGGGATAAGGCTACGACACCGTAGGTTGCCGGGAAGTAGTCCAAACGCCCTTGACAAATGACCTACCTGTCGCGAACCGCATCGACCAGGGCCACGTCGGTGGTGGTGGTCTGTGAGCCGAGGAACACGTTGGTCTCCGGGTCGAAGATCCACATCGCTTGAGCGCCGTATGTCCAGGCCACCCCCGTTCCCTTACGTCCGGCCGGATCCGTCACCCCCTCGATCACCTTGAGCCCGGGCACCGTCGCGGCGGCCCGATAGACCGCAGCCCGCTGCTTCGGCGTCAGCCAGAACTGCTCCGCGTAGTACCAGAGATCTTTGGCGATGGCGTTCGTCCGGGCCTCCTCCGTGTCCTGGTTGGCGTCCTTCTCGATCTGCTTGAGCAGCTTCTTGGGATCGGTCGGGAAATCCGGCAGGTAGTGCGCGTCCGGCTTGCAGTCGTCGCCCTCGATCGTCTTCTTGCCCGGACGGCAGGCCTCGAGGACCGTCTCGCCTTCATCGGAGCGGATGGCGAGCCCGTCATGCTTGCCGTCGATGGAGAACCACCCCTCGTACACAACTTTGCCGCCGGCGCCGCGCTGCGAAAGGTACAAGAACTGGTCGGGTCGTGGAACGACCGTCTTCTGCCGCAACGCGGCATCTGCTGCCTCGTCAAGGACCTGGGATGCCAGGCGGAGGGGCCTTTCCGTAGGCGCCAGCGCAAGTGGAGGTGCAGGTGCAGGCGTCGGCGCGGGCGCTTTTGCGGCAGCGACAACAACAATGGCGGCTGCGGCAAGACCCGCCGTCCCCGCGAAGGCGATCCGGCCCATGCTCCAGAAACGCTTCTTCGCAAGACCGGCCTCGGCGATGAAAGCCGCGCGGGCCGGTGCCAGCCGCTTCGCGTTCGGCAGGACCGCATCCTCGGTGAGATCGCGGATCAAAGTCAGATCATCCATGGCGTACGCCCTCCTCGAACACAACCAGCGGATTGCTCCCGCCCAACGCGGCACGTACGGCGACCCGCGCCCGATGCAGCCGCGACCGCACCGTGCCCACCGGGATCTCCAACGCGGCGGCGACCTGCTCGTACGTCAACTCCTCCTGAGCCACCAGGAGCAGCACGTCACGATCACCGGAATTCAGCTCGGCCAGCGCCGACTGCAACGTGTCACGCAGGGCCGCGGCGCTCAGATCGGTCGCCACCTGGTCGGCGTGATTGATGACGTCGGCGCTCGGCGCGATCGAGGTGCGCAGGCGGAAGTCACGCGCCTCGTCCCGGCGGTGCTGGGCGACCAGGTTCGTCGCGATCCCGTAGAGCCAGGGACGCGCATCGGGACGCGTACGGTCATAGCCGTCACGTCGCCGGAACGCGACCAGAAAGACCTCACCGACCAGGTCGTCGGCGCTCTGATCGCCCAGCCGCCGCGCCAGATAGCGGTGGATGTGCGGTGCGTGCCGGTCGAAGATGCCCGTGAAGGCCTCGGGTCTGCTCCTCGACCGGCCGATGAGCTCGGCATCGTCTGCCATGGTGCCCCTTTCCACTCGCAGGGTGACATCTCTTATCCGTCACCGGAGCGGAAAGGGTTCGCGGTTTTATACGTCCAGACCGCGCAGGATGAGCGGCAGCCGGCTCGGAGCCGCGGGGTCGATCACGATCGGCACACCCCAGTCCTGCCGGGTGAGGTGGCACGCCGCATGCTCGACGTCCGCGTCACACGTCGCGGCCTGCGCCACGACCTGCAGCACACCCTTGGGAACATCGGGGTTGAGCACGAGCCGTCGCGACAGCTCCGTGCCGGTGCCCTCGCCCTCGAGCAGCAGCTCAGGCGGGGCAGCCGAGACGACCAAACGCGTCGACGGACCGAACGTCGTGTCGAGCTTCTGCCCCGGCGGCGGAGTGAAAACGATGTCCAGGGTGACCTCGCCCGGCGCCAACGGCGATGCCGGCCGCTCGGTGCGATGCCGCTCACCCTCAACCGTCCGCACCGCGCCCGGCGCCAGCTTCACCAGCCGATGCGCACCCGACTCCACCACGAGCACCTCGCCGGCCCGCGTCACCAGGATGTCGCTCGGCTCCGCCAGCCCGGAATCAACCGTCGACATCTCATCGGTCGCCGGATCGAACCGCCGCACCGCACCGTTGTAGGTGTCGGCGATCAGCACCGACCCGTCGGCCAGCGCCCCGACACCGAGCGGATGCTGCAGCAACGCCTGCTTCGCAGCACCATCAACATGCCCGAAATCAAAGAGCCCCTGACCGACAGCGGTGTGCAACTCACCCTTCTCGATCCAGCGCAGGGCCGACGTCTCACTGTCCGCAATCCAGAGCCTTGCACCGTACGCCGAGAGCCCCGACGGTTGCGCCATCCACACATCCGGAACAGCCCCGTCCCGCAGCGACTCCACGGTCGTGCCCGCGTAGACACCAAGCGTCCCCAGCTCGGGATCGAACCACCACAACTGGTGGATCCCGGCCATCGCGATGATGATTCGATTCTCGTACCACGCCAGATCCCACGGCGACGACAGCGCCACCCCGTCGTCCTGCGCGGAACGCCACGGCCGCCCGGTGCCGGCCAGCGTGCTGACCTCACCGGTCTCCAGGTCGAGCCCGCGCAACAGATGATTGACGGTGTCGGCGACAACCACCGTGCGACCGTCGGGCAACAGGCAGAGCCCCTGCGGCTCGGAGAAACTCGCAACGCCCGCAGGCCCGTCCACCTGGCCCCGCCGCCCGCTGCCGATCCGCCGGACCAGCGTCTCGCCGTCGGGGGCCAACTCCACCAGCGAATGCCGGGCCGAATCGGAGACCAGCAGATTGCCGCTGGGCAGCTCGATGGCCTTGCCGGGGAACCGCAACACGGTCTCATCAGCCGCCGGCGGGACGTAGGGCCCGTCCCCGCGGTGCAGGGTGCCCTTCGCCTCGTGCACGGCGATCAACTCGTCGAGCAGCCGGACCAGCCCCTCGGCATGCCCCTCACCCGCCATCGACGCGACGACATACCCCTCGGGGTCGACAACGCTGAGCGTCGGCCACGCCTTGGCCGCGTATTGCTGCCACATGACCATGTCAGCGTCATCAAGAACCGGGTGATGCACGCCGTAGCGCTCGACGGCGGCCGCCAGCGCCTCGGGATCCCGCTCATGCTCGAACTTCGGCGAATGCACGCCGATCACCACAAGAACGTCGCCGTACTTCTCCTCGAGCGGCCGCAGCTCATCCAGGACATGCAGGCAGTTAATACAGCAAAAGGTCCAAAAGTCCAAAAGGACGAATTTGCCCCGAACATCGGCGAGCTTCAGCTCCTTGCCGCCGGTGTTCAACCAACCCCGAGCCCGAAACTCGGGAGCCCGCACGCGCGCATCCATGTGAGCAATTTTGCCCCGCGCCCCGGCCCGTCGTGAGCCGGGGCGGCGAGGCGAGGGTCACTGTTCTCAGGCAAACCTGTCGCTGTCGTCAGGGACCGGGAACAGCGATGTGGCCAGGGCGACCATCGCGAGCAGGAGCAGTGCGGCGAGGATTGCGGGCTTGGCGCGGGGCCACGAGTCCGCTCTGTCCTCGGCGAACGGTGACCCGGTGACCGCATCGATGTCGGCGATCTTCGGTGGGGCGGGGAGCGGGTCCAGCGTGGCCATGCCAAGGGAGCCGCGGGCGGGCATGCCGTACGCGTCGCCCTGAGAGAGTTGCCAGAGGTTGAGCACGGAATCCCTGTCCAGGACGGCAACCGGCGGTGCGGGGCGGGGCTTTCTGAGCAGGTCGTTGTCCGGGATCTGCACCAGGGCGATCAAGACGAGCACCAGGACGGGGAACAGCCCGGCTCCGGCCCGGGTCATCGGGCCGCGCGAGGCCAGCGTGGTGGTCATGACGAGGCTGAGTGCGAGAACGATGACGATGGACAGCGCGAGCAATGGGCCGAGCGCCGTCAGGTCCGGCATCGTGTCCCGCGACACCACCGAAAACCGTCCGTGTTCGCAGACAGCCCAGAGGACAAGGACAGCGCCGATCGCTGCGGGTGGATGCCACCATCGCGGACGGAGCCGGGAGCGGTCCAGCACAGCCACGGTCAGCGCCCCTGCGGCCAGGATCAACGAGCCGGACTCGGCCAGCGCGTTGAGGTCGCTGCCGCCGGGAAACTCCGCCGGCCAGCCGAAACCGTCGGTGTCGGCATCCACCAGGCCGGCGGTGAGGGCCAGGGACGCCAGGCCGATGAGACCGGCCCGGCGTGATCTTCCCTCCACCCGCGGCGTGGCCAGGGCGAACGCCAGCAGGGCGGTGAGTGCCAGGGTGCCCGCGTACGGCATCAACTGGAGGTCGAGGTAAAGCCCACCCACCTGGAGAGCACCGGCGGTCAGGAAGACCCGGGACGCCCATTTTTCAGCACGCACCCGGCGATGGTGCCGAACCAGGCTCAAGCCTGGTTCAGCACCACGTCAGGTTCAGGACTTCGGTTTGAGACAGAGGACCTGGGACTTGTTGTCGCTGGTCGGGTTGACGACGTACGGCTGGTTGACGTCGGGGCACTGGTCCTTGGTGTCGACGATGGCCGTCACCTCGAACGAGCCGGCGTCGGTGCAGTTCGCGGCGACGGCCTTGTCACCGTCGCGCTTGACGCAGTCGCCGGCGCTGACCGAGAAGCCGCCGCTGTCCGAGCCGCGGGCGATCAGCCAGGTGATGCCGAACGTCAGGCCGACCAGCAGGCCGGCGCCGAGGATGACACCCAGGAGCACGGGCAGCATGCGTACGTGCGGGGTCTCGGGCTTGGCGACCTCGGTCACCGACTGGCTGGTCTCGGGCTTGAACGAGCTGAACGGGTCCGGGCCGCCCGTCGCCTCGGTGCCCGGCCAGCTCGCCGTGGCGTCCGGGTCGGGCGGGGTGACCGTGGCCCGGCTGGCGGGGCCGCCGAACGCGTTGTTGCCCTGGGGGCGCTCGCCGAACGGGTGCGTCGAGTCGTTCGGCGGCGGGAAACCATTTTCGAACGGCTGCGACGCGTGCATGGCCGGCAGGGCGGGCGCAGGCACGTACGGGTCCTGGCCGCGGCCCGACACGTCGATCGTGTGCTCGCTGAAGTCCGGCGGCATGGTACGGCTCGCCGGGTTACCCGGAACCGGGCCCGGGTGGTTCGGCTGCCCCGGACGTCCCCGACCGGCGAGGTCGGAGGTGAACTCGTTGTAGCCCGACTCCGGCTGCCCCGACGAAGGCGCGGACGACGGGAACGCCTGCCCGGACGTCGGCGCGCTCGAGCCGTAGCTTCCGGACGTGGGCGCACTCGCACCGTACGTCCCGGGCGCCGAGCCGTAACTGCCCGAGGTCGGTGCGCTGGAACCGTACGTTCCCGGGCTGGAACCGTAAGTGCCCGACGTCGGCGCGTTGGCCGGGAAGCCGTGACCACCGGACTGCTCGGAGTCGAACTCCTGACCCGACGTCGGCGCGCTCGGCGGGTAACCCTCGCCCGGAGCAGACCCCTGATTCGGTACGGACGCCGCGCCCCCGAAAGCAGCAGGCTGCCCGGACGTCGAGGCTGCCGCGGGCGAACCCGGCGCGAACGGCTGCGAGGGGGGCGACACGCGGGCACTGCCCGAGCTCCGGCCCGCATTCCGCGAATCACCGTCGGCAGGCGAACCGAAACCGTCGCCCTGGGGTGCATAACCGCTGTCAATGGCCGCGCCGTAACTGCCGCTTGAGGACGCACCGTACGCGTTGTCGGGTGCATCGTCCGAGGCTGAGCTGTACGGGCTGCCGTAGTCGCCCGACGAGGGGGTGCCGTAAGCGCCCGAGGTCGGAGCCGCGTCCGGGGTGCCCGGCATCGCGCCGCCGTAGGTGCCGGAGCGGCCTGCCGGGGCACCGAAGCTGTCCCGTTCGTCAGCCTGACCGAAGCTGTTGTTCTCGTGCTGGCTTGCTGGGGGGAAGCTGTTGTTTTCGGGCTGGCCGAACGTGTTGCGATCAGCTTCCGGCTGGCCGTAGGCGCCCGAGGTGGGTGCTGCGCCGAAGGGGGCGTGTCCGTCTTCGCTCTGGCCGGCCTGCTCGTCCGGGCTTTCGGGCTCCGGGGGGCGGCCGTACACGCGGGACTGGGGGTTCGCTGCCGGCGGGGCGCTTTCTTCGGCGTCCGGCGGCGGGGATACGCGGCTGGAGACCGGGACGGAGGCGCTTGCGGAGACCGGGCGGGCGGTGCCCTTGGCCGGACCTGACGGCGTGGGGCCGGCGTGGTCTGCGGCTTCGGGCGCTTCGGCGGGGTCACGCGGGTGCGGGACCGCGGCGGGGCGCTGTTCGGCTACGACGGGGGCGCCGCCTGAGCTGAGGGCGCCGCCGGTGCTGAGCGCCGCGCCGGGGACTCGCTGCGGGTAGCCGCTTGACGTTTCGGGCTGCCCGTTGTCGGGGGCCTCGAAGGAAGCGCCCGGAACGCGCTGCGGGTAGCCACCCGAGCGGGAGTTGTCGTCACCGCCGAACGGGGCCGCCGAACCCGCCGTACCGAACGACGGGTCAGAGCCCGCCGTACCGAACGGGGAGTCGGAGCCGGGAGTTCCGTACTGCGAGTCGGAGCTTGGAGTTCCGTACGGGGAGTCGGAGCCGGGAGTTCCGTACTGCGAGTCCGAGCCTGCCGAGCCGAACGGGGAGTCCGAGCCGGCGGAACCGTGCTGGGAGTCCGAGCCGGCGGCACCGTGCTGGGGGTCGGAGCGCGAACTGCCGAACTGGGAGTCGGATCCGGCCGAGCCGAACGACGAATCAGAGCCGGCCGCACCGAACGAAGAGTTGGAATCCGCCGAGCCGTGCGCGGAGTTGGAACCCGCTGAGCCGTGCGGGGAGTTCGGATTCGCTGCGCCGAACGGCGAGTTTGAACCCGCTGCTCCGAACGGTGAGTCGGAGCCCGCTGAGCCGTGCTGGGGGTTCGAGCCCGCGGCACCGAACGGGGAGTCGGAGTTCGGGTTGCCGTAGGGAGAGTTGGACCCTGCGGCGCCGTACTGGGAGTCGGAGCTTGGAGTGCCGTACTGGGAGCCGGAGTTCGGGGTGCCGTACTGGGAGTCGGAACCCGCCGGGCCGTACTGGGACTCCGGGCCGGTCGGGGCGAACGGCGAGTCAGCGCTGGGTGAGCCGTACTGGGTGCCCGAGGCTTGGGCGCTTGGCGTTTGGGCGCCGGGAGTCGGGGTGCCGTACTGGGACTCCGGGCCGTTGGATCCGAACGGGGAGTCGGAGTTGGTCGTTCCGAACGGGGGGTCCGACGGGGGCTTGCCGTAGGGGGTTCCGGCGTCGCGGCTGAATTGCGAGTTGGCGTCCTGGGGCGGGGCGAAC
>NZ_BOMN01000036.1 GCF_016862215.1 Winogradskya humida | reverse complement strand
GCGCCGGGGCGGAACGGGGAGTTCGCGCCTGCGGTCGACGACGGGCCCGGTCCGAACGGGGAGCCCCCGGACGACGGGGAGGCCGAAGACGGGGCCTGGCCGAACGGGGAGGCCGAAGTCGGGGCCTGGCCGAACGGGGGTTCCGAAGATGAGGCCTGGCCGAACGATGAGTCCGAGGACTGGCCCTGCCCGAACGACGAGCTGGGGGACTGACCTGGGCCGAACGACGAGTCAGAGGACTGACCTGGGCCGAAGGACGAGTCAGAGGACTGACCTGGGCCGAACGACGAGTCCGAAGAGGAGTTCTGCCCGAACGACGAGTCCGAAGAGGCGCTCTGGGCGTAGGGCGAGTCCGAGGAGGCGTTCTGCCCGAACGCCGGCTGCGAGGACTGGCCCTGACCGAACGGCTGCTGCGAGGCCGCGTTGAACGGCTGCTGCGAGGGGGTGTTGAAGGTTGAGGACGGCGGGCCGAAGGAGGGCTGTGAGGACGGCGGGCCGTAGGAGGAATCCGGGGACTGGCTCGGCGAGGGGCTGGGGCTGGGGCCGAAGGAGCCGGATGGGGTGCTGGCGAGGTCGGTGGGGCGGGTGAAGGGCGATTCGGAGCTGGAGGGGCCGAACGGGGAGTCCGGGGCGGTGAAGCGGGAGTCGGCCGGGTCGAAGGGGAGGTCGCCGTTGATCGGGGCGAAGGGGGCGTCGCGGAGGCCGGGGAAGCTGCTGTTCTCGCCGGCGGAGTTGCCGCGGAGGGGGAAGCTGGCGCCCTCGGGGGCGTCGCCGCGGACGGGGAAGCCGGTGAGGTCCTGGGCGGGTGTGGTGCTGCCGTCGACCGTGGGCGGGCTGTCCGGGTAGTCGGTGAGGGTGGCGCCGGGGACGCGGACGCGCTGGTCGCCGAAGGCTGAGACGCCGGGGGCGCGCTCGGTGGCGGGGGCGTTGGCGTCGTCGGGGGCTGCCGTGCCTCGTTCGAACGGGCCGCGGCCCTCGCCCGGGGAGCGGCGGGGGAGGTCGGGCGTCGAAGCTGCCGGGGCCTGCGCTGCGAAGGGCTGGGCCTGCGCTGCGAGAGGCTGGGCCTGTGCCGCGAAGGGCTGGGCCTGCGCTGCGAGAGGCTGCGCCTGTGCCGCGAAGGGCTGGGCCTGTGCCGCGATAGGCGAGGCCGTGGGAGGGGTCGCCGGCGGCTGGGCGGCGCCGCGCGTCGGGGCGAAGCCGTTGAACTCGCCGACCGGGCCGGCTAGCGGGCCGCCGGCGATGCCGGGGTTGCGCTGGGGGAGTTGGCCGCCGGGTGCGTGGCGGAACGGGACCTGGCCCGATGCGTCGGTGGCCGGGGGCTGGGGGGACCAGCCCGAGGAGGGGGCATCGGGAGCCGACTGGCCGCGTGAAGGCAAGGGCGTTGACTCCGTACTACGAGGGTCCTGGGGCGAAGAGGGGGCGCCGAAGACCGGGCCGGGGGTGGCGTCCGCCACTGCGGGGACCACGAAGGGCGAGCCGCCGTTGGGGGTCGACTGCGGGGGTGGCGCGTACGCACTGGGGAGCGAATCCTCGGCGTGCGGGTACGACGGAGCGGAACCGGACGCAGCGTGACCGTCTGTGTCGGGGCGGTTGTCGGGCGGGAAAGCTCCGCGGCCCGATGTGGCCCCCGGCTGCCGGCCGGCGTGCTGGCCATCGGACGTCATAACCGCCTCCTCCATGACTGTCGGCCGTGCCAGCTTATGCACGGACGCGGCCGACCCTGCAGAGCTGGAGCATGACCCCGGCCACATGACCCGGCCGGCCGAGCCGGGGCGGGTGACCGTGCCCAACCGTACCGGGCGTAGCCGAGAGTAGGAATCCCGGTGTACGCCGTGGGACGCGGGCGACGTGCCCGAAAAAGTCCGAACGTGATCATGCACACGTTGGACAAATGCCATCAATTGCGGGCGGAGTGTCCGGAGTGGGTGGTCCGAAAATCTCACAGAGATAACGAGAAGCCCCGACCTGTGTATCGGTCGGGGCTCTCGGTGCCGCGTCGATCGGGCGGACGATCAGAGACGCGGCGGGTGAAGTGATTGCTTATGTGGTTCTCGCCTTACCCAGCGTGATCGGGAGCGATCAGAAAGTGCGCTGCTGCGCAAAGATCGCGATCTCGTTACGCATGGACTGGGTCGGCGCCGCCTGCATGGCGCGCTCGATGGCGCGGGCGTCGCGCTTGGCAAGACGGCGGCTGCGGATGCGGCTGATGGCGCTCATTGTGGTGCTCTCCCCCTGGCCTTCATTGGCCTTGTTGGACGTGCCGTGGTTCCGGCGCTGGCTTAATTAAACCGCGCCGGAACCCAGCATGCCAACGATTCAGAGGGTGATCCCGCTTACTAGCCTAAGGATCAAAGGTGGTGCAGCTTGGTTGCAGAATAAAAAACAGATCAGGTCCAGGAGAGCAGTGCGCCCTCCGGGTCCTCGAGGAAGCGGCCGATGTCGCGCAGGAACTTCGAGCCCAGCTCGCCATCGATGATGCGATGGTCGAACGAGAGGCCCAGCGTGGTGACCTGGCGAATCTTGATCTTCCCCTTGTGCACCCAGGGCGTCGGGCGTACGGCGCCGAACGCCAGGATCGCGGACTCGCCGGGCGGCAGGATCGGCGTGCCGGTGTCGATGCCGAAAACCCCGACGTTCGTGATCGAGAACGTGCCGTTCGCCATGTCGGCCGGCGGCGTTTTGCCCGATCTTGCGACCTGGACCAGCAGGTTCAGCGCCTCGGCGAGCTCGCGCATGGAGAGCAGACCGGCGTCCTTGATGTTCGGCACGATCAGCCCGCGCTCGGTGGCCGCCGCGATGCCGAGGTTGACGTACTCCTTGATCACGATCTCGTTGGTCTCGCCGGACCAGCTGGAGTTGACCATCGGGTGCCGCTTGATTGCGAGGAGTACGGCCTTGGCGACGAACAGCATCGGAGAGAGCCGGATCTCCCGGAACTCGGGGCGGGCCTTCAGTCGCTCCAACGCCTTCATCGTCTTGGTGATGTCGACGGTCAGGAACTCCGTGACATGCGGCGCGGTGAACGCCGACGCGACCATGTTCGCCGCGGTCAGCTTCCGGACGCCCTTGATCGGGATTCGCTGCTCCCGGAAACCGTCGGACGCCCCTGCGGCGGATGCATCAACAACAACATCAACAGCAGCCACTGCGGCGTGTACGTCGGCACGTGTCACCGAACCGAGCGGCCCCGACCCGACGAGCCTGGAGAGATCAACACCAAGATCCTTGGCCAGCTTGCGTACGGGCGGCTTGGCCAGCACCTTCAACGAAAGCACCGCCGCGGGAACCGGAGCGGGAGGTGCCGCCGGGGCGGGAGCTACGGGCGCCGGAGCGACGGCCGCAGGTTGAGTCGCGCGAGCCGCCGCAGGCGGGGTTGGCGTAGCTGCGGTTGTGGAGGTGTCGGGCGTACCTATCCGGGGTCGGCGTTTGGCAGTTACGGTTTTCGGGCCGTAACCGACAAGCACAGCCGTGCGCCCGCCAGGGGCCGGCCCGCCGATGAGACCGGGCTCGACCGCACCCTCTTCCGGAGCGATCTCGACGGCCGCGAGGGATTCCGCCGAGGGAATGGGCCCGGCGGTCGGGTCGGTGTCGATCGAGACGATGGGCGCACCCACCTCGACGGTCGTTCCGGCCTCGACGTGGATCTTCGCGACCACGCCACCCCACTTGGCCGGGATCTCGACGGCCGCCTTGGCGGTCTCGACCTCGACGATGGGCTGGTTGAGCTCGATCGTGTCGCCGACGCTGACGAGCCAGGTGAGGATCTCGCCCTCGGTGAGACCTTCGCCCAGGTCGGGCAGGGTGAAGTCCTTGATCCGTGACATCCGGGTCACCAGCCGAACGAACGGTCGACGGCGTCGAGCACCCGGTCCAGGTCGGGCAGGTACTCCTCCTCGACGCGGGCGGCCGGGTAGGGCACGTCGTAGCCGGTCACGCGCAGGACCGGTGCCTCCAGCGAGTAGAAGCACTCCTCGGTGATCCGGGCGGCGATCTCCGCGCCCAGGCCGAGGTTGCCCGGGGCCTCGTGCACGACCACCGCGTGGCCGGTCTTGCGCACTGAGGCGTAGACCGGGTCGAGGTCGAGCGGTGAGAGGCTCCGCAGGTCGATGACCTCGAGGTTACGGCCGTCCTCGGCGGCAGCCTCGGCCGCGTCAAGAGCGACCCGGACCATCGGACCGTAAGCGATCAGGGTGGCGTCGCCGCCCTCACGCGCGACCCGGGACGAATGCAGCGGGTACGCATCCTGCGGCGCGAGCGACAGGTCGACCTCGCCCTTCTCCCAGTACCGGCGTTTCGGCTCGAAGAAGATGATCGGGTCGTCGGACGTGATCGCCTGCTGGATCATCGAATATGCGTCGGCGGAGTTCGAGCACGTCACGACCTTGAGGCCGGGGGTGTGCGAGAAGTACGCCTCGGGCGACTCGGAGTGGTGCTCGACCGCGCCGATGCCCCCGCCGTAGGGGATCCGGATGACGATCGGCAGCCGCACGTTGCCCAGCGAGCGGTAATACATCTTCGCGACCTGGGCGACGATCTGGTTGTACGCGGGGAACACGAACCCGTCGAACTGGATCTCGCAGACCGGCCGGTAGCCGCGGATGGCCAGGCCGACCGCCGTGCCCACGATGCCGGCCTCGGCGAGCGGGGTGTCGATGACCCGGTTCTCGCCGAAGTCCTTCTGCAGGCCGTCGGTTATCCGGAAGACGCCGCCGAGCTTGCCGACGTCCTCGCCCATGATGACGACTTTGGGGTCGTTCTCCAGGGCGCGACGCAGGCCGTGGTTGAGAGCCTTGCCGAGAGTGAGGGTTTCGGACATCAGTGGGCACTCCCCTCGAACGCGGCCTGGTAGTCGGCGAACTGCTTACGCTGTGCGTCGACGAGTGGCGAGCCGTTCGGATACACGTTGTCGAAGATGGAGATGGGTTGCGGATCGGGCATCGCCAGCACCTGCTCGCGCAGGTTCAGGGCGAGGGTACGGGCGTCCTCGTCGACCTGACCGAAGAAGTCGTCATCGGCGAGCTGCTGCTTGGTGAGGAAAGCCTTGAACCGGCTGATCGGGTCCTTGGCCTTCCACGACTCGACCTCGCTCGCGATGCGGTAGCGGGTCGGGTCGTCGGAGCTCGTGTGCGCGCCCATCCTGTACGTGTAGGCCTCGATCAGCGTCGGGCCGTTGCCGTTGCGGGCGTTGTCGAGCGCTGACCTGGTCACGGCGTACGAAGCGAGCACGTCGTTGCCGTCGATCCGAACGCCCGGGAAGCCGAAGCCCGCCGCGCGGCGGTAGAGGGGGATCCTGGTCTGGCGTTCGAGCGGCTCGGAGATGGCGTACTGGTTGTTCTGGCAGAAGAACACCATCGGCGAGTTGAAGACGCCGGCCCAGACGAAGGCCTCGTTCACTTCGCCCTGGCTGGTGGCGCCGTCGCCGAAGTAGGCGATGACGGCCTCGCCGTCGGGCCCGCCCGTCCTGCCGTCCATGGTCACGCCCATGGCATAACCGGTCGCGTGCAGCGTCTGCGAACCGATGACGATCGTGTACGTGTTGAACTTGTACTCGTTCGGATCCCAGCCGCCCTGGTCCACGCCCCGGAACAGGCCGAACGGCATGATCGGGTCGATCCCCCGGGTGTAGAGCACGCCGTGCTCGCGGTACGTCGGGAACGCCATGTCCTGCTTGCGCATCGCCCGCCCGGAACCGACCTGCGCCGCCTCCTGACCGAGCAGGCTCGCCCAGATGCCCAGCTCGCCCTGGCGCTGCAGGGCGGTCGCCTCCGCATCGAGCCGGCGGACCGTGACGAGATCCCGATAGAGCTCGCGGTACTCCTCGTCGGTGAAGCTGACCGAATAGGTCACCCCCTCCGCCGTGGTGACGCTGTCGACGCGCTCACCTTCGGGGGTGAGCAGTTGAACGAAACCGCCGGCCGGAGCATCAGCCCCGACTTCGCTTTCGCCGTTCGCCATCCGTGTCTCCCTGTTCATCTCAACGCCCACGGCGGGTGTTGCCCGTCCGCGCGGCTCGACCGCTGGTATGCCGCGCCTGACCGGGTGAGGTTGCCGCGCGGCCCGACGACGTGATCACAGACCCCGCCGGGGAGTGACGGCCCCCACCGCAGCTCCGCTGGTAGCGAAGGCGACGGCGGCGGTGCCCTCCCCCTCATCCTCGCAGAGAACGTGAGGGGCGCCACAGGTCAGGTCGATCACAGATCGGAAATCTTGCGGGTTTATCGGTGACCGTATTTGCCCAATAAAGTCCTTTTCGTGCCATCACTTCCGCCGTAACGCCCGATCCCCACCGCTCCCCAAAGCCCCCTGCGTCGTTCACCCCTCTAGCCGCGACGAATCCATATGGATCTTTACTCTGGGGAGGGTGCCGGCCGTGCCGGACCAGCCGAACGACGACAACCCCGAACGCCCGCTGACAGTCCTCCGCAAACGCCTCAACGGCGTCTACAGCGCCCAGGGCTTCACCGGCACAACCCGTCGTTACGTGCTGATCGTGGCGATGCTGGTCGGCCTGGCCTCCCTGCCGACGCTCGCAGCGATCACCGCCGGCTCCCGGCAACTCGCCACCGACCGCCCCGCCGTCCCCGACGTGCCGTTCATCCCCCCGGCCTCCGCAGGCCCGATCCAGGTCACGCCCCCAGCGCCGGCCACCCCGCCGGACATCCAAGGCCAACCCCAAAAAAAGAAGCCCCCCATGGGTACGCCCAAAGCCGACAACACCCGCACTTCGCCGCAGCCCGGGGCTGAGCCGCGTCCGGGAGCTGAGCCTCGCCCGGGGTCTGGATCCACTACCGGGCCGGATGGTGTTGGGGATGGTGTTCCGCGTGCTGTCCCGGGTGGTGCGGATTCCGGCAAATCGCCAGCTCCCCGAGCGGGTGACCCCGGGCAGCACAACCCCGCCGACGACAACTCCGCCAATGGCGACCCTGGGAGGGGTGGGCACGTGAAGGACGACGACATCGTGGGCCGAATTCAACCCATCACACCCACCGCCCCCACCAAGCCCGGTGCTGCGATCGGGCCGGGCGCCCCGATCGGGCCCGGCGCCCCGATCGGGCCCGGCTCCGCGGACGGGCCGGGCGGCTCGATCATGCCCGCCGATCCGCATGGGTCAAGCGGTCCGGCTGAACCCGACGGCTCGTCGTCTAATCCGGACAATTCCGATAAAGACGATAAGAGCGATGATCCGAGCACCCCGGACGGGCATGACGATGGCTCGTCCGGCGGCCCGACGGGTGATTCAGGCGGCTCCCCTGATGACCCGCGAACCAACCCTGACGGCGATTTTGCAAACGACTCGGGAGTCGGCTCGGACGGGGATTCAGCAAACGACTCGGACGGGGATTCAGCGAGCGACTCGGACGGGGATTCAGCGAGCGACTCGGACGGGGATTCAGCGAGCGACTCGGACGGGGATTCAGCGAGCGACTCGGGAGCCGAGTCCGGGGGTGATTCGGCGAGCGACTCGGGAGCCGACTCCGGAGGTGATTCGGCGAGTGGTTCGGGAGTCGACTCTGAGCGTGATTCGGCGGGTGACGTCGATCCACCCGGCGAACCCGACAAATCCGACCCGGATGACGCGGATGCCGATGATCTGTCTGACCACCCGGCAGATCCCACCGACTCTGCTCAGAGTGACGACAAGGACAGTGCGGATGATTCCGACCATTTGGGTGATAGCGAAACCCGTGACCCGTCGGCCAAGCCCGTGCACCGGAACGTTTGCCCGGATCGTCCTCGTCGTTCGGCCGTCGACGTCGCCTTCAAGAAAACCAACGCCAGAAGCAACCGGTGGGCGAGCGCCGACCGGTTCGACACCAGCCGGAGGTCAACGGTGACCGAACGCCCCCAGAATCTCAGGCCCGCCCGCAAAACGGACCGAACCCACAACAGCCACCGCCACCAGCCCGCCCCACCCCGCACCAACGAAACCCCCGCAACCGCCCGCGGCTACAACGGCGCCCACAGAGCCGACCAACCACACCGCGCCGACCAACCACACCGGGCCGACCAACCACACCGGGCCGACCAACCACACCGGGCCGACCAAACCCACCGGGCCGACCAAACCCACCGGGCCGACCAGGCGAACCGGGCCGACCAGACGCATCACACCGATGAATCCCACCGCGGTGATCAATCGCAGCAGGCAGACCAATCGCAGTCCGGCGAAATCGCGGCGAGACCGGAGCAGTCAGCCCAGGTCACGCACACCCACCGAACCGACGAAGCCCGCAAGGCAGCCCTGCGCCGAAGCTCCCGCCCATCCCGCCACCACGCCAACCACGACACCAGCACCAACCGACGCTGAAAGCCAAGCCCAACCAGCCAAGCCCAACCAGCCAAGCCCAACCAGCCAAGCCCAACCAGCCAAGCCGAGCCCAACCAAGGCCCGGTCGCGGATTCAGATCAGTCGTCGGAGAGGCGGTGGCGGTTGGTCTCGATCCAGGCGTCGATGGCTTCCGGGTCGTTGGGGTCGACGCCCTCGGAGATGAGCTGGGCGACCGCGGCAGTGGCGGGACTCCGCTTCTCGCCCGTGGCATACAGCCGCGCGAACTCCGGAATCATCTCCTCGACCAGCGTGTCCGTCTGCGATGAAGCGGCATCCGGGAGCCCTCGCTTCCGCATCGCATATGCGGACCAGGCCCTCGTGACCCGAGGCAGCATCGCCGCGTCGTCCATGTCGAGGACCGCGCGGCGGTGCACCCAGTCGAGCAGGAACAGCCCGGCAACAGCCGGACTCCACCGCAGCGGGTCCGGGTCGGGAAGGCTGGCCGCGTGATCCAGCAGCAGGCTCAGGCAAAAATGCAGGGACGCGAGCTCGTCATCAGCCGAGATCTTCTCGAGCCCGAAGCGGGACGCCTCCGCCGAGGAGAGAAAGTCGCGCAGGAGCCGCTCGCGGTCCGGGCCGCTGAGCTCCGGCGGCTCGACCAGCGCGGGGACGGTCGACTTGGGGAGCAGGCCGAGACGGGCTGTGGCCAGGGCGCGGTCGGTGGAGAGGTTGCCGTCCTGTGGGAGGTCGCTGAGGTCGTCGGTGATCTCGAGGTGCCGGCTGACTTCGCTGCGCAGACGGGCGGGGTCTTCCTCGCGGAACCAGGTCAGCTCGTCGCCGGCGCACATTTCGCGGACCTGGGCGAGGATGCGTTCGGCGGGGCTGCCGACGAAGACGTCCTTGGTGATGCCGATGTTGTGGTCGACCAGGGCGACGATGGCGTGTTCGGGGCCGCCGTCCTCGAGGTCGTCGTAGGCGAAGGTGACCAGGTAGGACGTCTGGTCTCCATAGACATCGCCGTACGCGTAGCAGCCGGTGGGGCGCACCCGGCCGAGCTGGTCGGCCCAGCCGGGGGTCAGCGAGCCGCGTTTCACCTCGCCGGCGCCGGCCGCCTCCGGGACGAGCGCCGCGAAGACTTCGCGGATGGTGGTCGCGGAGGCTGTGCGCCGCCTGGTGGTCGCGCTGAGGAACTCGCCGACGAAGTCGCGCACCGCTTGGGCGCGGTCGGTCGTGGCGACCGAATACACGCTGCCCAGCAGTGCGGTGCCTAGCATCTCGGCGTCCAGGGCGCAGCCGAGCTTCGCCACGTCGCGGGCCGCGTGGAGGACCGCGTCGTACGGATTCTGAGGTGCTGCTGCCATGCCGCGAGCCTACCGGCAGAGCAGGCCGCAGGCTCTATTCCGAACGGACGACCGTGAGCGCTTCGCGCGCCTGGGCGTACGCGTTGAGCACCTCACGCACCGGCGCGACCACATGCTCGCGCCCCACCTCGGTGACCGACTGGCGCAGCTTCTGCTCGGCTCTGCGCTGGGCGCGTCTGGCCCCGGCGTTGACGATCGGGCGCAGCAGCAGGGCCAGCAGCAGGCCGACCAGCAGGCCTCCGAGCAGCAACAACGTCGGCAGCGGCACCGAGCCGACCATGGGGTAGTCGAGCTTGGGCAGACCGAGCGCGCGGACGGCGTACCCGGCAAGAAGCCAGCCCAGACCGCCCACCGCGGCGATCGTCAGCAGCCATTGCAGCGTGCCGACAGCTGTCCACCAGAGCGGTTTGCGGTCCATGCCCAGATCGGTCTTCGCAACTGCGCGGTCGAGCGCGTCGGGCAGGTCGCCGAGCTTGGATCGGGCCGCCGCGTTGAGGGCGGGGGCCCAGATCTCGGGGATCGGTGCGGCTGCCCGGTCGGCGACCGCCCGCACGGAGAGGCCGACCGCGGATTTCTGCGCGGCATCGGCCTCAGGCACCGAGGTACGCGGAACCGGCGCGAGCGATTCCTCCGTGGGGATGCCGACGTCGTCCCACGCGGAAGCCCCGGTCGACGGTCGGATGTGGAGTCGTTTCAGCGGGTCGGGCCGAAGTTTGCGCACACCGCGGACCAGCGGCCACCCGGTGTTGGCAAGTGCCCGGTGCCGGTAGGAGCCCGCGGTCGCCGCCGCCACAGCCGGCACTCCCGCGGAGTTGGCAAGAGCTTCGGTCAGCTGGCGTACGGTCGCCCGGTCGACCTCGTCCTCCGCGGCCGGCGGCCCGATCGTGGCCGCGAGCTGGTCGCCCACCGTGTCCACGTCACCGGAGAGGCGGCGCAGCGCGGCCTGCCGTTCGGCGACCGTCTTCTCCAGAGCCTCGCGGAGCTCGGTGAGCATGCCCGGCTGTTTCGCCGAGGTGGCCATGGCCGGCACGCCGCCGAGCCCGTCCTCGTCGAGCAGCCGCTTGAGGTCGGTGAGCACGAGGTCGGTGTCTGTGGGGTTCAGCCTGTCGGCCTGGTTGAGCACCACGATCGTCACGTCGGCGTGCGACTTGAACTGCTTGAGGTACGCGTTGTGCAGGATGCGGTCGCCGTACTTCTGCGGGTCGACCACCCAGACCACCTGGTCGACGAGCCCGAGCAGGCGGTCCACCTCCATGCGGTGGCTCTGCTCGACGGAGTCGAAGTCGGGCAGGTCGAGCAGGACCAGCCCGCGCAGGGCGGCCTCGTCGTCGCCGTCGAGGGCGCTCTCCCGGATGAAACGCTGCCGGGGCAGCACCCCGACCCAGTCCAGCAGCCGGTTGGCGGGCTCGAGCGGGCCCCACACAACCGCGTGCGCGAGGCCGGTGGTCGGCCGCCGCACGCCGACAGGCGACAGCTTCAGCCGCGCCAGCGCGTTGAACAGGCTGGACTTGCCGCTGCCCGTGCTCCCCGCTAGCGCCACAACCGTGTGGTCCTGGGAGAGCGCGAGCCGGCCGCCTGCGCGCTCGACCAGCGTGTGCGCGGCGCCCAGGTCGTTGTCGGGCAGATAGGGGTCGGTGACCCGGAGGAACCGTTGCAGGGCCTCCAGCCGCTCGGCCAACTGCCGGGCATCCACCCGGTCATCATTGGTCAGCGCACGCTTGACGCGGTCGACGATGCTGCTCATGACTGCGTCCCGGTCAACGCGAGTTCCTCCCTGGCACGCTCTACCTCGGCCGCGGCCTGCCGCAGCGTGGCGCCCGGTTCGATCTCGAGCCCCACGGCGGCGGTGCGATCCGTGAACCGGGCCGCCTCCGCGTCGAGCAGCACGTTAACGCGTGTCAGAAGTTCCGCGCGAGCCCGGGCGGCAAGGCTGCGGATCATCTGGTCACCGAAGACCGCTTCGAGCACCTTCTGCGCCGCGACAGTCGTGCCCGCCCCGACCGCGACCTCGGCGCCGGTCGGGATGAACGCCGTCGCCGTGAAGACCGTGATCATGACAGCCAGCCCGACACCGTTGACCGCGTAGGCGGCCCCCCGGGCCACGATCCGCTTGTCCCCGGCCTCCTTGCGCACCAGATCCAGCACCCAGTGCTGCCAATCCCGGACCATGCGTTCGGCACGTTGCGGCAGGTCGGTCGCGGGCTTCTGCAACGCGGGCTCCAGAAGATCCACACCCGCCGGGTACGCCTGCCACGACGCGTACGCCTGCTCGGTCGCATCCGACACAACGCCCCGGACCAGCGTGATCATCTGCGACTCGAGCGCGTTCTGCAGATTGCGCCCGGGCGCCGGCCGGCCGGTGAACGCCGACACGAGCCGATCGCGCAGATGCCCGACCTTCGACTCCAGCGACTTGAAGAACTCCCCGGTGCCCACGAACTCCTGCCAACGCGCCAGCACCTCGCCGCGCAGCAGCCGCCCGTCCCGCAGGCCGTCCTCGATGTTGCGCCGCCCCGTACGGAAAGCCGCATTGACCCGCTCATCCAGCGCCTTCGCGATCACCGACTGCTCATCGGCGGCCACAGCGAGTCCTTCAACCGCCGGCCCGAGCGCCCCGAGCGCCCCGTCGAGGGTCTGGCGAACCACTGCCGCCCGCGCACCGGAATCCGCCGCCAGCTGGGCGAACCAGTCATGCAGCTGGCGCGTGACATCCTCGGAGAGCAGCCCCTGACCGTCCAGAGTGGTCTCGGGCAGCACGAACAACGGCGCCGCACCCATGTGATGCTCGGTCAGCATCTCCGCCAGGTGCGTGGAGACCTCCACAGCAGCATCAGCAGGCGCGCGATCCAGCACCAGCGCGATCACAGTGCCGCGCAACCGCGCCGTCTTCAACAATTCCCACGGTACGGCGTCCGCGTACCGAGCAGCGGTGGTCACGAACAACCACAGATCCGCCGCGGCCAGCAACTGCGCAGCCAACTGCCTGTTCCGATCGACCACCGAGTCGATGTCAGGAGCGTCGAGGAAAGCCAACCCGGGCCCGAGCGCCGGCGCGGACACCAGCTGCAAGGTGTGCGGATCAGCACTCGACTCGACCGTACGCGTAAGCCCCGGCAGCAGCTCCCCCTTGCGGAACCACGACGAGTCATTCGGATGGCTCACCAGCACAGGAGAGCGAGTAGTAGG
This sequence comes from Winogradskya humida, assembly GCF_016862215.1. Taxonomy (GTDB): domain Bacteria; phylum Actinomycetota; class Actinomycetes; order Mycobacteriales; family Micromonosporaceae; genus Actinoplanes; species Actinoplanes humidus. The sequence continues at coordinate 17,170 of NZ_BOMN01000036.1, read as the reverse complement.
ACGCAGCACCCCAGCAGTGCTCACCGGAGCCCGAACCAGGCTGTTCACCAGCGTCGACTTCCCCGCCCCCGTCGACCCGCCGACCACCACGAGCAGCGGAGCATCAAGCCGCGCCAACCGAGGCAGAAGATAATCGTCAAGCTGCGAAACCAGCGACGCCCCGACCTTCCGGGCCTCCTCAGCGGAGGGAATCGTCAGCGGATACGTGGTCCCGCCGATCGTCGCCCGCAACCGCGAAAGCGCAGTCGCCAGATAACCGAGCGCAGCAGGCGGCTCAGCCGGAACCTCAGCCTGCGCAACACTCCTGGCAGCAGTCCTGACCGGCTCCTTGCGAACAGGCTTCCCCCGAGCCGGCTTCCCCCGATCCGGCGAAGCCATCGTCGGCGCAGCCGCCGCAGTCGGAACCGCCTTGGGCATCGGCGCAAGGTCATCAAGCGTCGCCGGCCGCCGCTGCGTAGTCACGGTATTCCCCGCGCTGGGAGCACTGGACGGAGGCCATTCCGGCACCCCCGCCGGCCCCGCAGAGGCACCCTTCTCAGCATCGGAAGCCCCGGCCTCCGCAGCCTTGACCTCGACGGTCTCAGGCCCAACGGCGGTCTCAGGCCCAACGGCGGTCTCAGACCCAACGGCGGTCTCAGACCCAACGGCGGTCTCAGACCCAACGGCGGTCCCAGGCCCAACGGCGGTCCCAGGCCCAACGGTGGTCTCAGGCTCAGCGGTGGTCTCCGGCTCAACGGCCGTCACAGGCTCGGCGGCGGTCACAGGTTCGTCGGACTCAAGCTCCGCAGCCTTGACCTCGGCAGTTTCCTCGGCCGTCGCGACTTCCGCCTCGGCCTGAGCCTTGGTTTCCCCGGTCTTAGCTTCCTCGGCCTTGGTGACCTCGGCCTTGGTGACCTCGGCCTTGGTGACCTCGGCCTTGGTGACCTCGGCCTTGGTGACCTCGGGCTCACCCGGCGCGGTGACCGTGGGCTCAGCCGGCGCGGTGACCTTGAGCTCGGACGGCGCAGTGACCTCTGACTCAGCCGTCTCCAGGACGTCTTCCTCAGTCTTCGCGACGCCGGGCTCGGAGGCCGCAACCGCGGGCTTGGCCTCGGCCTCAGCTGCCGGCTCGGCCGCCTTCTGAACGGCGGGCACCGACTTCGGCGCGGGCTTGGCCTTGGGCGACGGCTTCGGCCGAGGCCTGGGCTCGACGGCCCTCGGCTCCTCGGCTTCCGGCGTGGCGACTTTGGGTTCCTCAGCCTTAGGTTTCTCGGCCTTGGTTTCCTCGGCCTTGAGCTCCTCGACCTTGGGTTCCTCAGGCTTTGCCTCGCCTACCTGGGGCTCAGCCTTGGACTTGTCCGCCGGGGCGGAATCAGCCCGAGCGGAATCAGCCCGAGCGGAATCAGCGGAGGCGGAATCTGCCTGGGTCGGGTCTGCCGGGGTGGGATCTGATGGGGCCACGTCTTGATCAGCCACGTCTGCCTGGGCGTCGGGCATCGGCGCCGGCGTCTCCGCGGGGAGCGGGGAGGGCGCTGCGATGCCGGGTTCCTCGGATTTGCCTGTCTCTGTCATTGAATTCGAGTCAGCTGGTGATGCGGTGGGGGACGCTTGGGGCGTACCTGAAGGCTTAGCAGGAGCGGCAGACCTGGCCGGGCCACCGTTGGTTTGGATCTTGCTCGTGGGTGTGTCGGTTACGGCAGGCGTGGCCGATGGACCGACCGCGTCACCGTGTGTCGTCACGGGTAAAGCGTGCCCGATCGATGCATGACAGACAACAGCAACCCCACCGGTCGTGACCGGACAGGAACCTTCGGCAGGCAGGTTGCGCCGGGTCGGCTCAACTTCGACTTGCGGTCTGGTGATCCCGTGGCATCATTGAGTCCGGTCCACTCAACTTGTGGCGACAAGCTTTCGGTACGGGCTTCCGGGCCCGAGCTTAAAGAAACAGAGAAGCGAGGAAGCGAACATGGCACGAGCGGTCGGCATCGACCTCGGCACCACGAACTCCTGCGTCAGCGTTCTGGAAGGAGGCGAGCCCACCGTCATCGCCAACGCGGAGGGCTCTCGGACGACTCCGTCGCTGGTTGCCTTCGCCCGCAACGGCGAGGTGCTCGTCGGTGAGGTCGCCAAGCGTCAGGCGGTGACCAACCCTGACCGGACCATCCGTTCGGTCAAGCGTGAGGTGGGCACCAACTGGTCCATCGACATCGACGGTAAGAAGTACACCCCGCAGGAGATCTCCGCGCGGGTGCTCATGAAGCTCAAGCGCGACTCCGAGGCCTACCTCGGCGAGACGGTGACCGACGCGGTCATCACCGTGCCGGCCTACTTCAACGACGCGCAGCGCCAGGCCACCAAGGAGGCCGGTGAGATCGCGGGCTTCAACGTCCTGCGCATCGTCAACGAGCCCACCGCGGCCGCCCTGGCCTACGGGCTGGACAAGGGCACCAAGGAGCAGACCGTTCTGGTCTTCGACCTCGGTGGCGGCACGTTCGACGTCTCCCTGCTGGAGCTGGGCGAGGGCGTCATCGAGGTCAAGTCGACCTCCGGTGACAACCACCTCGGCGGCGACGACTGGGACCAGCGGGTCATCGATCACCTGGTCAAGACGTTCCGCGGCGAGCACGGTATCGACCTGGGCGCCGACAAGATGGCGCTGCAGCGGCTGCGTGAGGCCGCTGAGAAGGCGAAGATCGAGCTCTCGGCCGCCAGCACGACCAGCATCAACCTGCCCTACATCACGGCCGGCCCCGCAGGCCCGCTGCACCTCGACATGACCCTGAGCCGGGCCGAGTTCCAGCGGATGACGCAGGACCTGCTCGACCGCACCAAGGGCCCGTTCGAGCAGGCCATCAAGGACGCCGGCGTCAAGGTTGCCGACGTTGACCACGTGATCCTGGTCGGCGGCTCGACCCGGATGCCCGCCGTCACCGACCTCGTGAAGTCGATGACCGGCCGCGACCCGAACAAGGGCGTCAACCCGGACGAGGTCGTCGCCGTCGGCGCCGCCCTGCAGGCCGGTGTGCTCAAGGGTGAGGTCAAGGACGTCCTCCTGCTCGACGTGACCCCGCTGTCGCTGGGCATCGAGACCAAGGGCGGCATCTTCACCAAGCTGATCGAGCGCAACACCACGATCCCGACGAAGCGCTCCGAGGTCTTCACGACGGCTGACGACAACCAGCCGTCCGTGCTGATCCAGGTCTTCCAGGGTGAGCGCGAGATCGCGTCGTACAACAAGAAGCTCGGCACTTTCGAGCTGACCGGTCTCCCGCCGGCGCCGCGCAACGTGCCGCAGATCGAGGTCACGTTCGACATCGACGCCAACGGCCTCGTGAACGTGCACGCGAAGGACCTGGGCACCGGCAAGGAGCAGAAGATGACGATCACCGGCGGCTCCGCGCTGCCGAAGGACGACATCGAGCGCATGATGCGCGACGCTCAGGACCACGCGGACGACGACAAGAAGCGCAAGGAGGACGCGGAGACGCGCAACCTCGCCGAGCAGCTTCAGTGGCAGACCGAGAAGTTCCTCGCCGAGAGCGGCGACAAGCTTCCCGAGGACTCGCGCAACCAGATCAGCGAGGCGCTGGGCGACCTGCGCGGCGCGCTCGGTGGCAGCGACATCGAGAAGATCAAGAACGCCCACGAGAAGCTGGCCTCGGTCTCCCAGGCCGCCGGCTCGCTGCTCTACTCGCAGCAGGGCGCCGAGGGCGCTCCGGGCCCCGACGGTGAGTCCGGCCCCGCCGGTGCCGCTGGTGGCTCTGCCGGCCCGAACGCCGGCCCGAACGCCGGCCCGACCGGCCCGCAGGCCGGTGGCGCTGACGACGTGGTCGACGCCGAGATCGTCGAGGACGACAAGAAGTGAGCCGGGCGGACGACGAAAACGACGGTCAGGCGACCGAACGCGTCGTCATCCGCGATCGCCGCAAGATCGACGTGAAGGGTAAGGACACCACGGTGACCAAGGAGGCCGACGAGGCCGTCCAGCCCGAGGAGCCGACAGAGCTCAAGGGCGGTGCGCACCGCGCTGCCGAGGAGCCGGAGGCCGGCGTGCCCGCGACTCCGGGCCTCGGCGCGGAGCTCGAGGCGCTGCGTTCCGAGCTGGAGGATCGCACCCGCGACCTGCAGCGCGTGACAGCCGAGTATGCGAACTACCGCAAGCGGGTCGACCGTGACCGCAGTGCCGCGGCCGAGCTGACCACCGGCACCGTGCTCACGGCCCTGGTGCCGGTGCTCGACGACATCGACCGGGCGCGGGAGCACGGCGACCTGGTGGGTCCGTTCGCCAGCGTCGCCGAGGCGCTCGGCACGGTGGTCGGCAAGCTCGGTCTCGTCGCGTTCGGCGAGAAGGGCGACCCGTTCGACCCCACCCGGCACGAGGCGGTCGCCCACCTGACATCGGCCGACGTCACGGAGTCGACCTGCGTCGAGGTCATGCGTCGCGGCTACAGCCTGGGCGAGCGACTGCTGCGTCCCGCGCTGGTCGCGGTCGCCGACCCCGAGTGACAACCACATGTCCCGCCCGCCGCACCGGCGGGCGGGACCTGTCACACCCGAGTGAGGAGGTGTGGGCTGAATGAGTCAGAAGGACTGGCTGGAGAAAGACTTCTATGCCGTTCTCGGGGTGGGTAAGTCCGCCTCCGCCGACGAGATCAAGAAGGCGTACCGGAAACTGGCCCGGGAGAACCACCCGGACCACAACCCCGGCAACGCGGAGGCCGAGGAGCGCTTCAAGGCCGCCTCCGAGGCGTACGACGTGCTCTCCGACGACCGCAAGCGCAAAGAGTACGACGAGATGCGCTCGCTGTTCGGCTCGGGCGCGTTCCGCCGCGGTGCTCGCGCGGGTGGCGGTTCCCAGTTCGACCCCTCCGACCTGTTCGGTGGGTTCAGCGGGGCCAACGCGGGTGCCGGCGCCGGTGGCGCGGGCGATCGCCGCTTCGGCGGGGCCGGCTTCTCCGACATATTCAGCTCGATCTTCTCGGGTGGCACGGGCGGTGCCGGGCCACGGCGCGGGCCGCAGCGTGGCCGCGACGTCGAGGCCGAGGTGACCCTCGACTTCTCGCACGCGGTGCAGGGCACCACCCTGCCGTTGACGCTGCGCTCGCCGGGGGTCTGCGACACCTGCCACGGCAACGGTGCCAAGCCCGGCACCCAGCCGCGTACCTGTCCGCAGTGCCAGGGCTCCGGCCTGATCTCCCGTAACCAGGGGTCGTTCAGCTTCTCCGAGCCGTGCCGTGAGTGTCAGGGCGCGGGCACCATCGTGGAGGAGAAGTGCCCGGAGTGCCGGGGCACGGGCGGGGTCACCAAGAACCGCACGATCAATGTCCGCTTCCCCGCCGGTGTCGCCGACGGGCAGCGGATCCGGCTCAGCGGCCGTGGCGAGCCGGGTGAGAAGGGCGGCCCGGCCGGCGACCTGTATGTGCAGGTCCGGGTGCGTGCCGATGACCTGTTCGGGCGTACCGGCGACGACATCACGCTGACCGTGCCGATCACCATCGCGGAGGCCGTGCTCGGCACCGACCTGCGGGTGCCCACTCTGGACAGTCCCGTGACCCTCCGGGTGCCACCGGGCACGCCCAGCGGGCGAACCTTGCGGGCACGGGGCAAGGGCGTGCAGCGCCGCGACGGCAAGGTCGGCGACCTGCTCGTCACCCTCGAGGTGCAGGTCCCGGCCGAGATCACCGACGAGGCACGTGACGCCCTGGAGCAATTCTCCAAGCTCACCCCCATCGCGGAGCGAGCAAAGCTTGACGCCCGGCTTCGCCGGGCATAAAAGAGAAATCAGTCCCTTCGGGAGGTGGCATATGTACGAAGAGATCAGCATCTCGATGGAGCAGGCCTCCGACGCGAAGGTTCTGATCATCTCAGTCGCTGCGAAGCTGGCCGGGATGCATCCGCAGACCCTGCGCCAGTACGACCGGCTCGGCCTGGTGCAGCCCGGCCGGGCCGGCGGCGGTGGCCGTCGCTACAGCGTGCGCGACGTGGCGCTCCTGCGCGAGGTGCAGAAACTCAGCCAGGAGGAAGGCGTCAACCTGGCGGGTATCAAACGGATCATCGGTCTCGAGCAGCTCGCCGGTGATCTCCAGGAACGCGCCGCGGAGCTCCAGGCCCAGCTCGAGGCCGCTTATCAGCGGATCGCGGAGCTGGAGACCCTGGCGGCATACCCCGGCCGTGATCTCGTACGCCGTGAGCGCCCCTCCACCGCCCTGGTGGTCTGGCGCCCCCGCCGGCCCGGCGAGAACTAGCTCTTCGGCGCGATCGTGTCCGAGGGCGTGGGTGCCTTGCCGACGTTGTATCTGACCGAGCGGCGGAAGGCGTAATCCAGCTCGGCGGCGGGCCAGCGCAGCCATTTCCGCTCGTCGTCGGCGATCGCCCGGCCATCGGCGTGCCGCACCGTCGAGATCACCAGCCAGCGGTTGGTCACGTTCTTGACCCGCAGGCTTGCCGGGTCCCCGGTGTCGTCCGCCAGATCGTCCGCAGCGCCCTGAGCTCGCCACTCGTCGATGAACTGCACCACCTGGAAGTGCACGACGGCGTCGCTGTCGGTGGTGGTGAAGTCGAATTCGAGCGCTCGCAGGCAGTTCGGGAAGTCGTCACGACAGCCGTCGAAGTCGAAATCGGTCCCTGAGCTCCAGGTCAGCACGTCATCCCCGACGCGCACCTGCTGCTCGGGGAAGAGCCGTGTCGTCGTCAGCTCGTTGCCCTCGACGGTCGCGATCGAGCCGACGCCACTGCCGCTGACCAGGACCAGGATGAAGGCGGCGAAGCCCAGAACGGCGTCGGCGCGTTCCGATATCCGCAGGCGGGTCAGGACCCGGCCGGCGCCGATCATGATCACTGCGGCCACCGCGGTCCAGGCCCCCCAGCGCAGCCCGTCCGCGAAGTCGACGCCGTTGGGCGCATCGATCATGGCGGTGAGAGCGGGGCCGCCGGGGCTGGGGAAGAACGGCACCCCCGCCAGGAACAGCCCAAAACCTCCCAAAAGCCAGCAGATCCGGGTCAACGTTGACCAGTGGCGCAGCCCCAGCCAGAGGGTGATCGCGTAGCCGAGCAGGATTATCGGGAGCAGCCAGCCCACGAACGCCATCGCGCCGGGCCCGCATCCGGTGATCGTGCACGTCGCGCGGGCCGTACCGTTGCGGAATCCTTCGTCGAAGTCCGACATGCGGATCAGAACGGCCGGGACAGCGAAGGCCAGAACCGCCGCGAGACCAAGGCCGACGCCGGCACGCACTGACAACGCGACCCCGAAGTGCCGACCAGGCTTCGAGGGCGCAACCGGCCCCGGGTCGACAGGCAACCGCGGATCGTCAGCGAAGCGAGGGTCAGCAGCGAAGCGGGGGTCAGCAGCGATGCCAGGGTCGGCGGCAGAGCGTGGACCGGCGGCGGAGCCAGGACCGGCAGCAGAACCGGGCGCGACAGAAGGCCGCAGGGTGACAGCCGTTGGCTGGGCTGCGGCCGGTGGCCGGGCGGCGTTGCGTTTGCGGCGGCGTTCCCTGCGTGACGACATCGCCTCGCAGGATAGTGACCGTGATCAAAGGCCGAAGGGCCGCGGCTCAGCCACGGCCCTTCCCAAAATGCCTATTTGCGCCCAAAGAGAGCCAATCGCCGCGGATAACGGGTGAGGCCACCCTCGATCCAGTCCTGGTAGTCGAAGAGCTCCGGCCGGGTCATCAGCACCCGGCAGTTGTGCGCCCAGATGGCCATCGGCTCGTCACCGACCTCCTCGGCGCGCTCCACGTACTTCTTCAGCCTGCGCTTACGCTGCGACGACGCGTTCGGTCGTACGCCATCGGCCGCGTAGATGTACATGCAGTGCAGAGCGAAACGGCGGGCCGGGCACTGCCGGTCCATCGCGAGCTCGAAAAGCGTAGGGGCCAGCACATCGCCTGAGATCAGCAGATCCCAGTCGTGTGGCATGGCGTCGACGGGTACGGCTTCCGGGTGGTACGCCCACGCTTGCAGTTCGTCCGGCCGTGGGTCGACCGGGTTGGTGAACCCGAAGAACGCCGACTCTTGCACGGTCACGATGCCGCCTTGTCCTGCTCGATCATTGTCCGCCGTCCTCCCCGGCAGTGGGCCCCGCGCCTGCTCCCGGAGCCCCTCATCTCCGAGTGCGTCGCTGGCGGCCCTGATAACGCGATGTGTGCGGCGACACGTTAGCGCGTTACGAACACCCGACGGAAGTGACCCAAGCTCACTTTCGGATACTGATCAGTAGCTCCCAGCTGCCTGAATGCGCCCTAAGGTCAGTCAACGGCAGCGATCGGGTCGGGTGTCCGGCGCGGGGTGTTGGCCCGGCGAAGGAGTTTCTTGAACCAGGCGTAGTCGGGCAAGCGGGCGAGCATCGGGCCGCTGACCACGGTGATCAGGACGTACGCGGTGGCGAGCGGCGCCAGCTCGGGTTCGACGCCGGACGCGACGGCCAGCCCCGCGATGACGATGGAGAACTCGCCTCGCGGCATCAGGGCGAGCCCAGCTCGTACCTGTCCCGGAAGGGCGATCCCACCGCGCCGGGCCGCCAGCACGCCGGTCAGCACCTTGGTCGCCATGGTCAGGATCGCCAGTCCGAATGCCGGGAGCAGTACCGGAGGCATCGCTGCAGGGTCGGTGGAGAGGCCGAAGAACACGAAGAAGACCGCGGCGAAGAGATCCCTCAGCGGTGACAGTTGCACCACGGCGGTGTGCGCGACCTGGCCGGACAGCGCGATACCCACCAGGAAAGCCCCGACGGCGGCCGACACGTTGAGCTCGGCGGCGACGCCGGCCACGAACAGCGTCAGGCCGAGCACGCTGAGCAGCAGGGCCTCCGCGTCCTTGACCGACATGAACCGGGAGATGGCGTGCCCGTAGCGGATCGCCACCACGAGGACCGCGATCACGGTGATCACCGCGACGGCCAGCGCTTTTGCTCCGCCGACGAGCCCGGCCCCGGCCAGCACGGCGGTGACCAGCGGCAGGTAGAACGCCATCGCGAGGTCCTCGATGACCAGCACCGACAGGATCACCGGGGTCTCGCGGTTACCGAGCCGGCCCAGGTCGCCGAGCACCTTGGCGATCACGCCGGACGACGAGACCCAGGTGATGCCGGCCAGGACCAGCGCGGCGTCCCAGCCCCAGCCGAGCAGGAACGCGAACCCGGCCCCGGGCAGCGCGTTGAGCAGGGCGTCGATCAGCCCGGCGGGCGCGGCGGAGCGCAGGTTGCCGACCAGCTCGGTCGCCGAATACTCCAGGCCGAGCATGACCAGCAGCAGGATGACGCCGATCTCGGCGCCGACCTCGATGAACTCCTCGCTCGCGGAGAGCGGGATGAAGCCGCCGTGGCCGAATGCGAGCCCGGCGAGCAGATATAGCGGGATCGGGGAGAGACCGATGCGCCGGCCGATGCGGCCGAGCATGCCCAGCGCGAACAGAAGCGCGCCGACCTCGATGAGCAGGATCGTCGTGCTGTGCACCCGTCGTTACCCTCAGTCGTCGTCGTTGCCGGCGAAGATGGCGCTCACGCCGTCCAGACCCTGGCGGGTGCCGACGGCCACCACCACGTCGTTCGCCTCGAAGACGAACGACGGGCCGGGGGAGGCGATCACCTCGCGGTCGCGCAGCACGGCGACGATCGAGGCGCTGGTGCGGGTGCGGGCCCGGGTGTCGCCCAGCTGGCGGCCGACGAAGTGCGAGCCCGCGGGGAGCTGGATCTGCTCGGTCAGCAGGCCGGCTGCCTGCTGGCGCAGCCCGGAGAGCTGCCCGAGCATCAGTGACGCGCCGAGGACGTCGGCCAGGGCCTCCGCCTCGTCGTCGGTCAACGGTATCGAGGCCAGGCAGGCGTCGGGGTCATCCACGTCATAAAGGACGAGGTCGCGACGGCCGTTGCGGTGCGAGACCACGCCGACCGTACGCCCGGACGACGTCACCAGGTCGTGACGGACACCGATACCAGGGAGTGGAGTCTGCTCTACCCGTACGCGCACACCCCCACGTTAACGTGCGCGGCGTACCAGGAGGAGCACCACCAGTCCCGCAAGACAGAGGAATGCGCAGAGTACGTACGCCAACCGGTAGCCGAATTGCTGGGAAAGCCCGAGCAGCGGCCCGGCGAGCATCGCGCCGAGCGGGAACGAGTTGCTGAACAGCGTCGTCGCCCGCCCGGGGTGCCGGGGCAGCATCTCCTGCATGTACGAGATCCCCAGCCCGGAGATGGCCGAGATGAACACCGCGTTGAGGAGCTGACCGCCGAAGAGGGTCGCGATGTTGGTCGAGACGGCGATCAGGGCGTAGTACGCCACCCCGGACAGCGCCCCCGTGAACAGCAGGCGGCCCAGGCGTACCCGTGTGGAGAGCGCTCCCAGAGCGAGCATGAGCGGAATCTCCAGGGCGGCACACAGCCCGAGAACCAGGCCCGCGGTGTTGACCCGGCCGTGCAACTCGTCGGTGATGAAGAACGGCATCGCCTGCACGGACAGCGTCAGCGGCGCCTGCATGAGCGTGAACGCGCCGGCAGTGAACAACAGCACCCACCTGGGCGTTTCGAGCTTGTCGAGCGGCACCGGATCTCCGGCCGACCGTTGTGGCACCGCGGGCGCGGGCACCTCGTCGAGCCAGAAGAGGCCGATCAGGGCGGCGATTCCGTACATCAGCGCCGCGGTGGCGTAGATCCACGTGAAGCCGCCGGCTCCGAGGATCACCGCGGCGAGGGCGGGGCCCGCCACCCAGGCCAGCGAGAAGACGGTACGCAGTCCGCTGATCCCGAGCGCGACCCTGTCCGGAGCGTCGCGTTCGAGCACCTGGCGGGCGTACGCAAAGGATTGTGGGAAGAGGGAGCCGGCCACGGCGACTGCAGTGACCGAGAGCCCAAGCAGGATCCAGTAGTCCCGGACGACGGCCGTGAGACCGGTGCCGACGAGGCCGGCCGTGCCACCCGCGACCAGCAGGAGGCGCCGGATGGGCCGCCGGTCGGAGAAGCGCCCGATCACGGTCGAGCCGAGCACGGAGGCGACGGGCGAGGCGACCAGGAAGGCGGCCACCATGACGGGGCTCGCATCGACCTCGGTGCTCAGGAAGAGCGACAGGAACGGACCGACCAGGGCCGTCGAGATGCCGACGGAGAGAAACAGCAGGCCGAGGGGGATGAGGGCACGAGCGAGCCGCGGCGTACGCCGCGTTGTCTCCAGGGCCATTACCCGCACGTTACGGCCCGCCCCGGAAGTTGCCCATCGTGTTTTTCCTCGCTTGGGGTCGCCGATCCAGAGTTGAGTGGAATAGGCTCAAGTCTCGGAGCGCTTCACAACATGGATCTGCTGTACCCGAACGATCTGCCGTCTCCGAAGCAGGGGAGCTCATGAACGCCGAACGCCTGACCACCAAGAGCCGCGACGTCATCACCGGTGCGGTTGCCGACGCCAATCAGCGTGGGCACGCGACCGTGGAGCCCTGGCATCTGCTGCTCTCGTTGCTCGACACCGGCGGTTCCACCGCGTCGGCGCTGCTGCGCGCGGTCGGTGCCAACCCGGCTGACGTGCGCCGCGCCGCCGTGCGCGCCGTCGAGCAGCAGCCGTCCGCCCGTGGTTCCAGCACCGCCGACCCGAGCCTGTCCCGCGAGTTCGTCAACGCCATCGGCGAGGCCGAGCTGCTCGCCAAGCCGCTCGGCGACGAGTACATCTCCACCGAGCACCTGCTGGCCGGTCTCGCCCGGGTCGGCGGCGCGGTCGGCAAGGTGCTGCGCGACGCCGGTGCCACCGAGGAGACCCTGGTCGCGGCGTTCCCGACCGTGCGGGGCGGGGACCGGCGCGTGACCAGCCAGGACCCCGAGCAGACCTACAAGGCGCTCGAGAAGTACGGCGTCGACCTCACCTCCCTGGCGCGCGACGGCAAGATCGACCCGGTGATCGGGCGCGATGCCGAGATCCGCCGGGTGATCCAGGTGCTGTCACGGCGTACCAAGAACAACCCGGTCCTGATCGGTGAGCCCGGTGTCGGCAAGACCGCGATCGTCGAGGGCCTCGCGCAGCGCATCGTGGCCGGTGACGTGCCCGAGTCCCTGCGCGACAAGAAGCTCGTCTCGCTCGACCTCGGCGCGATGGTGGCCGGCGCGCAGTACCGCGGCCAGTTCGAGGAGCGGCTCAAGAGCGTCCTCGAGGAGATCCGCAACTCCAACGGCCAGGTCGTCACATTCCTCGACGAGCTGCACACCATCGTCGGCGCCGGCAAGGGCGAGGGCTCGATGGACGCCGGCAACATGCTCAAGCCCATGCTGGCCCGCGGCGAGCTCCGCATGGTCGGCGCGACCACGCTCGACGAATACCGCGAGCACATCGAGAAGGACCCCGCCCTCGAGCGCCGCTTCCAGCCGGTGGTCGTCGGCGAGCCCACGGTTGAGGACACGATCGGCATCCTGCGCGGGCTCAAGGGCCGCTACGAGGCCCACCACCGGGTCCAGATCACCGACGCCGCCCTGGTCGCGGCGGCGGCGCTCTCCGACCGCTACATCAGCGACCGGTTCCTGCCGGACAAGGCCATCGACCTGATCGACGAGGCCGCCTCCCGGCTGCGCATGGAGATCGACTCCAGCCCGGTCGAGCTCGACCAGCTCCAGCGGCAGGTCGACCGGATGCGCATCGAGAAGCTGGCCCTCGAGAAGGAGACCGACCCCGCGTCGATCGCCCGCCTCGAGCGCATCGAGCGCGACCTCGCCGACCGTGAGGAGGAGTTGACCGCCCTCAACGCCCGGTGGGAGCGCGAGCGCGGCGGCCTCAACCGCGTCGGTGAGCTGAAGAAGAAGCTCGACGAGACCAGGGCCGAGCTCGAGCGCGCCCAGCGCGACGCCGAGTGGGAGAAGGCTTCCCGCCTGCAGTACCAGGAGATCCCGGCCCTCGAGGCCGAGATCGAGACGGCAGCCGCCGCGGAGGACGACGAGCACACCGAGCCGCCGATGGTGAAGGAAGAGGTCGGCGGGGACGACATCGCCGAGGTCATCGCGTCCTGGACCGGCATCCCGGCCGGCCGGATGATGGAGGGCGAGACCGCCAAGCTGCTCCGCATGGAAGAGTCGCTGCAGGCCAAGGTCGTCGGTCAGGCCCAGGCCGTGACCGCGGTTTCCGGCGCTGTACGACGTGCGCGCGCCGGCGTCGCCGACCCCGACCGGCCCACCGGCAGCTTCCTGTTCCTCGGCCCCACCGGCGTCGGCAAGACCGAGCTGGCCAAGGCGCTCGCGGGCTTCCTGTTCGACGACGAGCGCGCGATGGTCAGAATCGACATGAGTGAGTACGGCGAGAAGCACTCCGTCGCCCGACTGGTCGGCGCCCCGCCCGGATACGTCGGCTACGAGGAGGGCGGCCAGCTCACCGAGGCCGTGCGGCGCCGCCCCTACAGCGTGGTGCTGCTCGACGAGGTCGAGAAGGCCCACCCCGACGTCTTCGACGTGCTGCTGCAGGTCCTCGACGACGGCCGTCTCACCGACGGCCAGGGCCGCACGGTCGACTTCCGCAACGCCATCCTGGTGCTCACCTCCAACCTGGGATCGTCGATCATCTCCGACTTCACCCTCAGCGAGGACGAGCGGCGCGAGGAGGTCATGGCGACCGTCCGCGGTCACTTCAAGCCCGAGTTCCTCAACCGCCTCGACGACATCGTGGTGTTCCAGTCGCTGACCGCCGGCGACCTCTCCGCGATCGTCGACATCCAGCTCCAGCGGCTGCGCGACCGCCTCGCCGACCGCCGCCTCCGCCTCGACGTCACCGATCCCGCCGTGCAGTGGCTGGGCGAGCACGGCTACGACCCGATCTACGGCGCCCGCCCGCTGCGCCGCCTCGTGCAGTCGGCGATCGGTGACTCGCTCGCCAAGGCGCTGCTGGCCGGCGAGATCGTCGACGGCGACACCGTCGTGGTCGAGATCAACGAGGGCAAGGACGGGCTGCGGGTGTCGCGCGGCTGATTTGGTACGCAGAACGGGGCCCCGGTTATCCCGGAGCCCCGTTTCGCGTTGTTGCTTTTTAGCTGGCCACTGCCTGTTAGCTGGCCGCTGCCTCTTAGCTGGCCTTCGCCTCCCGTTGCCGGTAGGCGTGGGTCATGAGGATGTCCGTGAAGGCATACTCGCCGTCCTCGGACCAGATCCTGATCCCGCCGCGGTGCAGCTGATAACGCACGTCGGTGTATCTGGTTCTCGTGTCGTCATGGTGAACGACGGTCAGGGTGTCTGCGTGTTGCATGGGACTCACCGGTCCTTAGAAGGTCAGGGGCGGCCGCGGCGTAGTCACGCGGCCTGCGCAATCGGGACGGGCCCCGGATCCGGTCTGCCTCGGCCCCGGCGATCAGTGAGCGGGGGCGGCGACTCGGACGGGCACAGGGCGACGCCGAGGGAGTCACTTGCCTGCGGCGCGCCACGGACTGGAGTCTATGGGGCGGGATCGACTCCTGTCGCCCCCTGATCGAGCGATGTATTTCATCTGAATACGCCCTATCTAGGGCTTCGACCGTACATGTCATGACGGAACGGTCGGGCATCGTGCGGTCTGGCGGCCGCGGGATACCGTGAGCGCCACCTAGGAGGGGAGCCCCGATGCAACCGGCAGCGCCGGCACCGACAGCACGCCCGACGGTGGTCACCGTCTCGTCCTACCTGCTCTACGTCACCGCGGCCGGATCCCTGATCGGCGCAATCCTCGCCCTCAGCATGGTCTCCCGCACATCCGACGTCTACAACGACCTCTACGCGTCAACGCCGGAAGGCTCAGCGGGCGCCACGGCAGCCGTCGCCATCGAAGTGGTCAGCGTGGCAATCAACATCCTTGTCGCCGCCGGCCTGGTCATCCTCGCGATCTTCAACAACCGGGCCCGCCGCGGCTCCCGCATCACCACCTGGGTGATCGGCGGCATCTTCCTCTGCTGCAACGGCTTCGGCCTGGCCGCCACCTCCGTCGCCGGCAGCCTCGACCTGGAAACCGACACCACGTCCGGTCCCACCCAGCAACAGGTTCAGGACAGCCTCGAGGCCGCACTGCCCTCCTGGTACTCCCCGGTGACCATGACGCTGGCGGTGATCGGGATCGTGGCGCTGCTCGGCGCGGTCATCCTGCTGATGCTCCCGGCGGCCAACGCCTACTTCCGCAAACCACAGATGGCCTGGGACCCGTCGGTGCCATACCCGACCTACCCCGGCCAGCCCGGCTTTGGACAGCCCGGCTACGGCCAGCCCGGCTCTGTCCCGCCGCCGCCTGGTTACGGCCCGCCCGGTTACAGCCAGCCGGGTTATCCCCAGCCCGGCTATCCCTCTCCTCAGTCCGGGCAGCAGCCTCCGCCTGTTTCCGGCGGCCAGCCGCACACCGGAAGCCTCCCGGCGACGGACCCATGGGGGCAGCCACCCGCATCACCCCCGCCTTCCTCAGGCCCGCCCTCTTCGCCCCCGCCGTCGCCGCCCGGGGAACACCGTCCGCCTACCGATCCGGCCCCGTAAAGAACGCCTCCGTCACGCGCCGCCGGGTAAGTCCGGCGGCGCGTTGCGCGTCCAGGTAGGTTCGTCCGCAACGGATCACCCGGGAGACGTCAATGTCGTACGCAGTCCAGCCCCCCGCCGCAGCCGCCCCCGCGCCTGCCCCGGAGGCAGCACCCCGGCCCACAACGGTCGGCCTCGCCACCCTGCTGCTCATCGTGATGGCGGTGGCGGGACTTGCGTACGCGGTCGCCGCCCTGGTGATCGCGCCCGGCACGGTGGACCGCTTCCAGACCACGTCGGGCGGCGGCACCGACACCGACAACTACGTCATGGTCATCTGGATCGGCGCCACGGTCGGAGCAATCCTCGCGGTCCTCCTCTTCGCGCTCTACGTCGCCCTCGCGGTAGGCCTGCGCAGAGGCAGCAACCCCACCCGCATCGCCACCCTCGTGATCTGCGGCCTGGGTCTCCTCGCCGGCTGCGCCTCCACCACAACGGTCGGCATCCAGCGAAACGGCGACTCCACCCCCGGCACCCTGGGCGCCCTCCTCACCGACGCCTACCCCGGCGCCTGGATCCCCCTGAACCTCACCCTCTCCATCGCCCAGATGCTCGCCTACGCCCTACTCGCCACCCTGATCCTGCTGTCCCCCCGAGCATTCTTCGGCCGCGCCCCCAAGCCCACCCACCCAGACCCCTACGCAACCCCAGGCACCCAGCCCGGCTATGGCCAGCCTGCCTACGGTCAAACCGCCTACGGCCAGCCTGCCTACGGTCAAACCGCCTACGGCCAGCCTGCGTACGGCCAGCCCGGTTATGGCGCCCCTCAGCCCACCTACGGCCAGCCCGGCGCCATCCCCCAGCCCGGCTCCACCCAGCCCGCCTACGGCCAGCCCGGCGCCCCTCAGCCCGCCTACGGCCAGCTTGAGTACGGCCAGCCCACCTACGGCCAACCTGGATATGACCAGCCCGGCGCGACTCAACCTGGTTACGCCCAACCGGGAGCCGCCCAGCCCACCTACGGTCAGCCCACTTACGGTCAGCCCACCGGATACGAGCCGCCCCCGGGCTACGACCAGCAGGCATACGGCCAGCCGACATACGGCGCGCCGTACCCATCGCCGTCGCCCGCACCCACCCAGCCCACCACCCCCGCTGAGCAGAGCCCCTGGGCAGCACCCCAGCCCACGCCCCCCTCCGCCCCGGAGCAACCCGCCGCCCGAACAGAGCCCCCGGCCCCCTCCACCACCCCGCCCGCACCCACAACGCCGCAGCCGCCGCCCGCTGTCCCACAGCCGCCCGACGGGGTTGTCCCGCAACCGCAGCCCCTGACCTCCGCTGACGATTCCGTCCTGCAGCCGCCGAACTCGGCCGGCACAGAACACCCGGAGCCCCGAGTTGCCGCGGTTCACGAGACCTCGATCCATGAGGCCTCGATCAACGACGCTTCGATCAACGACGCTTCGATCAACCCGGGCCACGGTTCGAAGGCTGACGAGACGTCGACCGACAAGCCCAAACCGTCCACAGCTCCGCTCTCCGACCCGGCACCGCCCGCACCCACGGAGTAATTCGAGCTGTCGCACAGACGTGCATCCCCGGGGCCGTTCAGAGTGGCGGTGAGGGCCAGCCTGTCTCTGATCGGCGCTGTGCAGAGTCCTTTCTCCGAGCAGCGCCGTGCAGGCCTTCCTCCGAGCCGGCACGGGAGCCGTCGCCCGTCTCTGACCGGCGCTGTTCAGGCCCGTCTCTGAGCTGACACGGGCCCGCCCG
>NZ_BOMN01000035.1 GCF_016862215.1 Winogradskya humida | reverse complement strand
CCCCCTCTTTGAGCTTGCACAGGGCCCCACCTGTCCACGAGCTGGCATGGGAGCAGGCGCGGGTCTGTCAGTTGGCACGGGGGTGCTTGCCCGGCTGTGAGCGGACCCGAGCCGTGGCCCCCTCGTCCCCAATGCCGGATGGAAGCTGGACCGTGCCCTGGGCGCAGCGCTTTTGAAGGTTGGCGGGTGCGTTTGTGGAATGTGGCGTGGACTCGTTCGGGTGGTGGAAGTGAGTCGGCTTATGGCTGGTGGGTGGTGTGATCTCGCCCGCAGCCGTTATCTGGAAGGGCCGGTCGTGGATGGCGGTCGGGCCGGGGTTGCCGTTGCGAGGAGTTCGCCGAGGTGGCGGTGGGCGGGGTGGCCGCTTAGTTGCGGGGGTCACTGTCTGTTGGGGCGGGGGTGGGATTTTGTGGATGAAATTCAGTGTTGGACGTGTCAGTCCAGCTAGTGGGGGACATCGCATAGACGGATGTGGGTCACCCGAACGGGTGGCGTTGGGCGACGAGGGTCTGTCGAATTTCGCTGAGTGGGCGGGGTTTCCCAGAGGACGGGCACATGTGTCATGCAGGCTTCGGTGTCGGTGCGTACTCGTTCGATGACCTTCGTTGTCTGGGGGGTGGGGCGGCGGGGTGGGTTCAAGGGCTTTGAGCTGCGTCTATGCGAGGTCTGAACCAGTTCATCCGGGTGATTCAGTTAACATTATTTCCTGTAAGGAACTGGTTTAGGCGTGCGTCAATAGTTCCTTTCCGCCCTGGCAGGGCAGAACGTTCCAGTTTCGAGGTAGCCAGTACTCTCGATGTCATGGAAGCCCACCACGACCTGCGTAAATTCATCACTGAATTGCCCGTCGCGCAGCGTTGTGCCGTGCTTTCATCGGGTCGTGATGCTGACTGCAACACCGCCTCGCACCGGGTGACGGTGTGGGACAAGGACGTTCCGGCGACCGGGCGGGCGCCGGGTGGAGACCGTACTGATCGTGAAATCGAAATGTGGGGCTGCTCACTCCAGGGGCGGGGATCGAGCAGCTCGACAGCGATGGGCAGCGACCAGACGGCGCCTGAGGCGTTGCAGGAGGCAGAGACCGAAGTCGGTGTAGCCGGAATGGTGGATCGGGATGCGGGCGCTGCCGTGCGGGGTGCCGGACAGACGTGCCGATCGGCCTACCGTTCGATCGACTTCGGCCTTACGGCCTGAAAGTCAGCCGGTTCGTTCCTGCGCACATGCAGGAGAATCGATGCAGTTGGTGGAAGGATGGAGATCGTGGGAACTGCGTTGGCGGAAATGACAATGCCTCAGATCTCGCCGCTGGCCGGCGAGCCTATTGAACGTGCGGATGCGGAGCGACTGGCCGGGGTGCTCAAAGCACTCGCGGATCCTGCTCGGCTTCGACTGCTGAGCCTTATTCAGTCCGCAACGGACGGCGAGGCGTGCGTTTGCGACCTCACCGCACCGTTGGGTCTGTCGCAGCCGACCGTGAGCCACCACCTCCGGATTTTGACGGAGGCCGGCCTGCTCGAGCGCGAAAAGCGTGGAGTGTGGGCCTACTACCGGCTGGTGCCGTCCGCGATCGCAACCATCGCGGATCTGCTCACCCCGCCGCGTAAGCGAGCCACCAAAAAGGCTCGCTGAGACTCGCGCGGGTCTCCCAAGGGCCCGCGCGGGCCAGGAATTGCACGGAACGGAAAGGTGCGAGCCCGCTCACCGCATCTGGGCGGGTCAGGTCGGAGCACACGCGACGGACGGGGTCGCGCGGCGCCGGCCACAGGCCTCGACGCGAGGCCAGGTCTGAAGGACGTGGCCGGTCCATGGTGGGACCGGGCGCGATCGGAGACCGGGTCTGGCAACGAGGCCGGGTCTCGGCTTCCGGCAAGGGGCGATTTGGCCTCAGCGCGGGAAGCAGGTCCGGCCTGGAGCAGGAGCGAAAGCAAGAGCGAGAGGCAGTCCGGCTTCGAGAGTGGGAGCCGGGTCAGGGCGAGACTGGTACGGGTTGGGCAACGCTCACGCGGCTGGCGGGCCGCGCGGAGCAGCCCCGCTCGGAATGGCTGGAACCGCTCCCTAGCGGGCGGGCAGTGGCCTGGCGTCACGCATGGGAAGTTCGGTGACGCCAGGCGGGAACCCCTCCTCCATGTGGATCCACCCCCAGGACCCCGAGGAGTTGACGGGTGAATTACGTGCCCGGTGATCTGCGCGATCAGCTCGCGCATGTGGGCTACGACGTCGTCCAGGCCGGTCTGGCCTGTGGCGCGGGTGGCAACCTTTCCGCTCGTATCGCCGCCGCGGACGTCTGCGACGACGTCGGCGACGGCTTCAGTGAGGACGTCGGCTTCAGTGAGGACGGCGGCGGCGCTTGCTGGGTGACGGGTCGCGGCAGCTGGCTCGAGAGGCTGAGCCGCAGCACCTTCACCGCTGTACGCATCTTCGACGGTTCGCCGGCCACGCTCCGGAAAGTGACCCCGCCGCGGCTCGAGCCGAGTGGCGAGCTGGCTCTGCATCTGGCGTTGTACCGGACCCGGCCCGACGTTCAGGCGATTGTGCACGTGCACGCGCCGATGACGCTGCTGCTGGACGCCCTGGGCGAACGCATCCGGTTGGTGACCACCGATCATGCCGACCATCTGCGGCGGATCGCGACCGTGCCGTTCCGGGAGCCCGGCGGCACCGAGGTCGCGGCCGTGGCGGCGGCGATGGCGGCGGACGGCACCAACTGTCTGGTGCTCAGTCAGCACGGTTTTGTGGTGCTGGCCGACAGTGTGGAACTGGCTCACAAACGGGCGCGCAACCTTGAGGAAGCGGCCCGGCTCACCTATCAGGCGTTGACCGTCGGGCGTCTCGGCAGCGTTCGCGAGGTGTCCGGGGAATTCCTGGACCGGCTCGCGGAGAAAACGCCGATAGCGGTCTGAGGAACGTTCGGGAAAAACCTGGGCGGGCCACCCGTGGGTGTGAAAAAGGGTGACCACTTATGCAGAAAGAAGGGCGCAGGGAGCCGTTCTGAGCCGCCAGGCTCTTGGCTCGCTGCGCCCGGCCTCGACGGGAGTTGCGGTCTGCACCACCCGCCGAGCTACGACATGAAGTTTTTGATTTCAGGCTGAGTGGCGCGGCCGATGATTGCGCGGCTCATCCTCATCCTGCTGACCGTACGGCCGCGGCTCGCCATTCTGCTGCTGCGGATCGTGTTGCGGATCCTGCTGCGGGTAACGACCGTAGCTGTCCGGCCCATAGCCACCCTGGCCATAGTCCTGCTGGCCATAGTCCTGCTGGCCGGGGCCTTGCTGGCCGGGGCCTTGCTGACCGGGGCCCTGCTGGCCGTAGCCCTGCGGACCCTGATCCTGTGGGCCGTAACCCTGCTGCTGCCCATACCCCTGCTGCGGTTGACCCTGCTGCCCATAGCCAGGCTGCGCGTCATAGCCGGTTTGCGCGTGCCCCGGCTGACCGACCCCCGGCTGACCGACCCCCGGCTGCCCGAACCCCTGCTCACCGAACCCCGGCTGCCCGAATCCCTGGCGCGACTCCGGCTGGTTGAAGTCCTGCCGTCCCGCATTGCCGTGGTGGTCGGTGAACTCCTCGGCCAGGCCGGCGACGGTGGCCGCGGCGACCACGCCGATCGCGGCAGCGGGAGTCGCCTCGTCGGCCGGGACACCCTCGGCGGCGGCGCGCTTCTTGGCCTTACGTTCGCGGAGCATCTCGATCAGGATCGGGAGGATCGAGATGAGGACGATGACGAAGACCACCGGCAGGATGTAGTGGTCGATCTTGTCGCCGATGGCGTCGTAGATCTGCTGGGCGAGCAGGTAGCCGATCAGCAGGACGCCGTCGCACCAGAGGATGGCACCGACGACGTTCCAGATGAAGAACTGGCGGGCGGGCATGCCCAGGGTGCCGGCGACCGGGTTGAGGAACGTGCGGACGATCGGGATGAAGCGGGCCAGGACGACCGCCTTGGCGGGGCCGAATTTCTCGAAGTAGTACTCGGCCTTTTCGACGTATTCGCGCTTGAAGAGCTTGCTGTCCTTCTTCTCGAACATGCGCTTGCCGTATCGCGCGCCCAGGTAGTGGCCGAGTTGCGCGCCGGCGATGGCGCAGACTGGCGCGCCGATCAGCAGGCCGGCCAGGGAGATCCGGGTCCCGTCGCCGAAAATGGCGTTGGCGACGGGGGACGCGGCCACACCTGCCAGGAACAGCAGGGAGTCTCCGGGGAAGAAGAACCCGACGAGCAGGCCTGTCTCCGCGAAGAGGATCGCCCAGACGCCGATCAACCCGAAGGTCTGCAAAAGATCCTTCGCATTGAGCGGGTTGAACGCGAGCTGTTCGGTCAGCGCATGAAGCTCCACGGGAGGAAGGGTACCGGTCCTTCCCCAAGCGGCAGCTGTATGAATGCTGTGGATTACAACCGCGGGTCGACCGGCTCCGACTCCGCGGCGAGAATGGCGAAGACCAGCTCATGCACCTTCCAGAGCGGCGCCTGCTCGGCGACGCGGTCGAGGGCGGCGAGGCCCAGACCGTGTTCGCGCAGGGCCAGCCCTCGTTTGCGGCCCAGGTTCCGGGCGCGGAGACGTTCGAGCTGCTCGGGGCGGGTGTATTCGGGTCCGTAGATGATCCGCAGGTATTCGCGGCCACGGCATTTGACGCCCGGCTGGACCAGCCGCCCGCGGGTGTCGGTCGCGCCGAGGCCCGCCCACGGCTTGACGACCATCCCCTCGCCGCCCGCTCCGGTCAGCTCGAGCCACCAGTCGGTGGCTGCCCGCTCGGATTCGGGGTCGCTCAGGTCGACCAGCATTCGCCGGGTCGGCGTGAACAGCGCCGGATCGGCGGCGACCAGTTTGTCGGCGATGTCCAGGTGCCAGCCGTGGTCCTTGTCGCTGTGGCTGACGCCCTGGGCGGCGAGAACGGCGAACGGCGCGAGCGTCACCCCGTCCAGGCCGTCGGTGGGTCGCACGTACGCGCGGTAGGCAGCTGAATACCCCGCGATCTCCTCCGCCCGCAGCGCCATCCGCTCCCGCAACGCGGTGACGTCCAGTCCGCGCGCCGCCACCCGGTCCAGCACCGTCAGCGCAGCAGGCAACGCCGCGCGTCCGGCCGCGCCGACCCCGGCGTAACGCTCGCGGATCAGCCCGCCGGCCTTCGCCGACCACGGCAGCAGCTCGGTGTCGAGCAGCATCCAGCCGTCGTCGAGCACTCCCGCCTCGATCGCTGCGGCCCGGACCCGGATGAGCAGGGCCGCGTTCCGCTCGGCGTCGAAGAAGGGCCTGCCGGTACGCGTCCAGATCGCATCCCCCGCCCCCTCCCGCGAGACCCGCACAACGGCACGCGACCCCATGTGCTTCTCCTCGCACACCACGGTGCCGACGCCCGCCGACCGCATGTCCGCGAACGCCGTCGACGGGTGTTCGAGATACCCCTCGACCGTCGCCGTCGAGCAGGGTGCCATCGTCGGCGGCAGCCAGATCAGGGTCTCGGGCGCGAGCGCGAACCTGCTCATGACCTCCAGGGCCGCGGCGGCGTTCTCCGCGGGGATGGTGGTGCGGCCGTAGCCGTAGTCGAGGTGCCGGCGGCCGGTCACGTCCTGCAGGTCGAGTCCCGTATCCGGGCGCTCCACAACCAACGGCCTGGCCGGCTCGTAGTACTCCCGGGCGGCCGCCACGGAGACCAGCTCACGGGTAGGCCAGCGCAGCGCGGTCAGCTTCCCACCGAACACGCAGCCGGTGTCGAGGCAGATCGTGTTGTTGATCCACTCCGGCGTAGGCGTCGGCGTGTGGCCGTAGACGACCGCCGCCGAGCCCCGGTAGTCGCGGGCCCACGGGTAGCGCACCGGGAGCCCGTACTCGTCGGTCTCGCCGGTGGTCTCGCCGTAGAGCGCGAACGACCGCACCCGCCCGGACGCCCGTCCCTGGTATTCCTCCTTGAGTCCCGCGTGCGCGACCACGAGCTTGCCGCCGTCGAGCACGTAATGGCTGACCAGCCCCTCGATGAACGTCCGGACCTCCTGGACGAACTCCGGCGGCTCCTGCTCGAGCTGCGCGAGCGTCTCCGGCAAGCCATGGGTGAGCTGCACCTGACGGCCGTTGAGCTTGCGGGCCAGCTTCTGTTCATGATTTCCGGGTACGCAGATCGCGCTCCCGGCACGCACCATGCCCATGACGCGCCGCAGAACCCCGGGGGAGTCCGGGCCACGGTCCACCAGGTCACCGACGAAGACAGCAGTGCGACCCTCGGGGTGTACGCCCTCCGCGGGGTAACCGAGCTTCTCGAGCAGCAGATCGAGCTCGGCGCGGCAGCCGTGCACGTCGCCGATGATGTCGAACGGCCCGGTGAGTTCACGCCGGTCGTTGTAGAGCTTCTCGTAGCGGATCGTGGCCCCGGCGATCTCGTCGGCGCCCCGCAGCACGTGCACCTTGCGGAATCCCTCGCGGGCGAGCTGCCCGAGCGAACGGCGCAGGTCGCGGTGCATGCGGGTGAGGACCTGCTTGCCGAACGTACGGTCGGGGCGGGTCTGCGTACGCTCCCACGCCACCGACTCCGGCACGTCGAGCACCACGGCGACGGGCAGCACGTCGTGTTCCCGGGCGACCTTGACCAGGCCGGCGCGGGCGTGCGACTGCAGGTTCGTGGCGTCGACGACGGTGAGCCGGCCGGCCTTGAGCCGCTTGGCAGCGACGTAGTGCAGCACGTCGAACGCGTCGGCGGACGCGGACTGGTCGTTCTCGTCGTCGGCGATCAGGCCCCGGAAGTAGTCCGAGGAGAGCACCTGGGTCGGGGCGAAGTTGGCGCGCGCGAAGGTGGATTTGCCGGATCCGGAGATGCCGACGAGGGCCACGAGGGCGAGCTCGGGGATGTCGATCTCGGTCACGACTCGTCCTTCCTGGGCAGCGTGAAGATGGCCATCTGGGTGGACCCGCCGACCGATTTGTCCATATTGCCCACAAAGCTCAGTGCGGCGTTGTAGCCGTAAGTCGTACAAATCCGATCTGTCCAAGCGGCGAAGGATGAACGCCCCCACTCGAAGCGATGGTCACTGTGCCGCATCCCGCTCAACCCCTCGTACAGCACGTTGTACTCAGCATTGGGAGTAGTCACGACCACGGTCCCCGGGCGCGCATGACCGAACACCGAAGCTTCCAGCGCGGGCAACCGCGACAAGTCCAGATGCTCGATGACCTCCATCAACACGGCCGCGTCGAAGCCCTTCAGTCGATCATCGCGATACGTCAACGCCGACTGCCACAACGTCACCCGCCCCGCCTGCCGCGAAGGAACGTTGTCCAGATGCAGCCGCTTGTGAGCCAGGTCGAGCGCCTTTGACGACACGTCAGTCCCGACGATCTCCGTGTAGCGCATGTCCTTGATCAGCCCAGCGAGCAACGCCCCGCCACCGCACCCGAGGTCAAGCACCCGTGACGCGCCTGAAGCTGCCAGCGCAGCGAGCACGGCGTCCCGGCGCTGTTCCGCAAGCGAGGGGTCGCGGGGAGCTGCCGGCGCCGACTCCCCAGACAAATCGCCATCAGCCGACAAATCCGGCGAAAGGCGTTCCAGCGCGCTGAGCATGTAGGAACGGCGATGGGCGAGGTACCGCCGAGCGATCAGCTCCTTCGAGGGATGCGAAGCCAGCCACCCCTCACCCGACCGCAGCAGCTTGTCGATCTCGTCCGGCGCCACCCAGTAGTGCTTCGCGTCGTCCAGCACCGGCAGCAGCACGTACAGATGGTTGAGCGCGTCGGCAAGGCGCAGCGTCCCGGTGAGGGTGAGATCCACATACGCGCTGTCCCCGGCGAGCGGATGCCCCTCCGGCACATCGTCGAGCGGAATCACCCGCGCGGTGACCGTCCACCCCAGCGGCTCGAAGAGCGCAACCGGATCACCCTTGCACCGCAGCACCGGCACATGGATCTCCAACGGGATCGGCGTAGCGGCCAGCGAGGGCCGGTCCTTCGACTCGCCGCGCAGCGCACTGCGGAAGACCTTGGCGAGTGCGCTGGCCAGCAGGCTCGAAGCGGCGTACGGCCGATCGTTGACAAACTGCCCGAGCGTGAACGAATCCGGCGATGCCTGCTGCTTACGACCGCCCCCGAGACGCTGAGGATCGACGTCGAGAAGGAGGGCGACGGTGCACCTGTCCTCGGTCGCCTCCGGGTAGAGCACATGCGCCGTGCCGGTGGGCACGTCGAAGGAATGCGTCCGGTCCGGATGCTTGACCAGCAGGTAACCGAGGTCGGTCGCCGGCCGGTGGGTGGTTGTCACGGTGAGCAGCACGCGCTGATGATCCCAGCGGCCAGGAATGTGAGCGAATGATTTGCGCGCCACCGCAATGATTCGGGGGTCCGATCCCGTCGTAGGTGCGGAGGTGCCCGTGACCTACGAGGAGTTCGCCGACAGCCGGCTGAGCGCGTTGCTGCGCTATGCCACCATGCTGACCGGTGATCCGCACAGCGCCGAGGATCTCGTCCAGGAGACGATGGTCCGCGTCCAGCTGAACTGGAAACGCGTCCAGCGCAGCGACTCGCCCGACGGCTATGTGCGCAGGATGCTCACCAACCAGTTCATCGAGCTGCGCCGCGGTTCCTGGTGGCGCCGTGTCCTGCTGCGGGCCGAGCCCGATCCGAGCGTCCCGGTCCCCTCCGACCACGCCGACCGGTCCGCCGAGCGCGACCGGGTCTGGAGCATGCTCTCCGGCCTCCCGCGTCGTCAGCGTGCGGCGCTGGTGCTGCGTTACTACGAAGACCTTCCCGACCAGGAGATCGCCGACGTGCTCGGCTGCGCGGTCGGGACGGTCCGCTCGTCCATCTCGCGGGCGCTCGCCACGCTCCGCACCGAGCTGGTGGAGGCCAGATGAGCAGGATCGAGGAGGAGCTCCGGGCGGCCTTCGAGCGGCACGAGGATCAGACGCCGGCCACCGGCCCGGTGCGAGACAAGATCAATATCGCGTGGGTACGAGCAAAGCGCCGTCGACTGGTCCTGCGAACAACAGGGGCGGCCGCGGCGGTGGTGCTCGCGGGCGCCGCCCTGCCCGTCGCGTTCCAGCAGTGGCACCAGGGTGCGCAACAAGCGCCGGCCGTCAACGTGCTCAGCAGCATCGGGCCGTCCCAGCCCGCGGTGGCGGGCCCGCTCGACGTCCTCGTGATCGGTAGCGAGAACCGCCTGACTGCGGCATCGGGGGATCCGCATGCAGACACGGTAGTGATGATCCACATCTCGGCCGATCGTTCCCGGGCGTACGCGGTGGGCCTGCCCCGCGCCGAAAGCTCGCTGCGCAACACGCTGGCCCGCGGCGGCCCGGAGAGGACCACGAGCATGGTCTCCGCGTTCACCGGCGTGGAGTTCGCCGCCACGGCGACGGTCGACTACCGGGCGTTCCGCGCGATCACGGGCGCGGTGAACGGCATCGAGGTCTGCCGGTCGAAGCAGTGCGAGCAGCTCGACGCCGACACCGTGACGCCGGTGCTGCGAACCGATCCCGAGCGGGTGCTTCAGGCGCTCGCCACCCGGGTGATAACCGACGGCACGGTCACCGACCCCGCCCGGATCGCCAAGCTGGTCCGAGCGGGCGGCAACGGCGTCACCATGGACGGCGACACTCAGACGCTGCTCGGGGCCGCGGCCACGCTGGCCGACGCCGAGATAGTCGCAGTCAGCTCCCCGAAGGACCCCGAGGATCTCTACGCGGCGGTCCGTTCCGACGGGCTCGCCGACTGGGTGCTGGCCAACCCCGATCACGTCCTGAGATAAAAAGCAGCGCTCCGACCGCGACCAGCAGGCCACCGGGCCACACTGCAGGACCCGTGATCGGCAGCCCGGCGGGGACGGTCAACCGCAGCGTTGTCCTTGCGCTCGACAACGCGCCGACCCAGGCGCCGGTCGACGCGGTGCCCGTCCCACCCGCGAACCTCCGGCCCGCGGTGACGGTGAACGCGAAGCTGACCGCCTCGCCGGGCGCGATCGTGCCCTCGCTGGTCCAGCAGGTGAACGAGCCGGTGGTGCCGTATTCCGCCAGGCACCGCCGGTCCCGGGTGGTGGCTTTTACTCCCTTGGGAAGCTTGATCCGGGTCATCAGCCAGTTGTTGTCGAAGAGGCTGCGCAGCGTGCCGGGGCCGTCGTTACGCACTCCCACCCGGATGGTCGCCTTCTTACCCGGCCGGATCGTCACCGCGGGAGCCGTCACCACCAGCTTCGGCGGGTGCTTACCCGTGACCGTCAGCACGACTCCGGCGTACTGATCGGAATTGACGTCGACCTGCGGCAGACCGGCCGCCGCAGCGGCAGGCACGAGGGTGATCGGATCGCCGGTCCCCGGTTTGCCCGGCAGCCCGTCGAACATTGCCTGCCAGTCCTCCCACGCCGCCGTGGTGAGCCACTGCATCATCAACTCGGCCCGGCTCCCCTGCGCGGAGTCCGCCGGCGGCCGCAGCTCGACCGGCTCCGACAGCGCATAGGACCTGCCGGGCACCAGGTCCCGGTCGAAAACGCAGTAAACCTGCTCCTCGTAGTAACAATTGCTCGCGTCCGTAGCTATCAGCTCGCGCGGCATCTGCAGTGCCAGAACCGTTCCCGTCACGGTGGCTTTCCCGGCGTTGCGAACCCCAGGGCTGATCCTCGCCGTACGCCCCGGAGCTGCGGACACCCGCAGATCTCCCGTAGAAGCCAGGTCCACCGTCTCCCCGATGCGAACCACGGAAGTGCTGACCGTCGCAGGCCCGTCGTCCACCCGCGCGGTGACCTTGATGGTGCCGGAGTCGCCCGGGACAGCCGTGTCCGACGACGTCACCTCGAAGAAACCCAGTTCGAGGACGAAGCCCGCCGATGGGCGTACGCCGGAACGCGCGCACCTGAAGACGGAGCCCTCGAGAGCACAGGGCGACGGTCCGGAGGCGACGATGATGTCGTCCGCGTACCCGCCGAATGTGAGCGTGACCAGGTCATCCACATCGCTCACGTCGATCGTGTAGCGGACCCGGTGCGCCCGCACGGGATCATCGCGCTCGGCCAGCACGCCGGCCAGGTCGGTCGTGAAGTCCTCGGTGCCGGGCGCGATCGTGATCGGACCGAGCATGGTCTTCAGCCGGGGCAGGGCGGGCGCGGCCGATGCTGGGCCGCCGGCTGACATGGGGCCGGCGATCCCGCTCACGGCCATCACCAGCAGCACGAACACCATCCGGTACAGGAGCATCACCGGAGCGTAGGTGCACTATCGATCTAGCACTTGGGTAACGGGGCGATTACCGTGACGGTCCAGCCCTGCGGGATACTTTCTAACCGGAGACAGCCCGGTCCCGTCCCGAAGATCAAGGAGCGCTCCCGATGCCCATCGCTTCCCCTGAGGTCTATGCCGAGATGCTCGATCGCGCCAAGTCAGGCGCGTTCGCGTATCCAGCGATCAACGTAACGTCCTCGCAGACCCTCAACGCGGCCCTGCAGGGGTTCACCGAAGCGGGCAGCGACGGCATCGTCCAGATCTCCACGGGCGGCGCGGAGTACGCCTCCGGCCCGACCGTGAAGAACATGATCACCGGCGCGGTGGCCCTGGCCGAGTTCGCCACCGAGGTCGCCAAGAACTACCCGATCAACATCGCGCTGCACACCGACCACTGCCCGAAGAACAAGCTCGACGGGTACGTCCGACCGTTGCTCGCGATCAGCAAGGAGCGCGTCGGCAAGGGGCTCGCCCCGCTGTTCCAGTCGCACATGTGGGACGGCTCGGCCGTGCCGGTCGACGAGAACCTGCAGATCGCCGAGGAGCTGCTGGCCCAGGCCGCGGCCGCGCACATCATCCTCGAGATCGAGGTCGGCGTGGTCGGTGGCGAGGAGGACGGCGTCTCGGCCGACATCGACGACAAGCTCTACTCGACCGTCGAGGACGGGCTCGCCACCGCCGCCGCGCTGGGCCTGGGCGAGAAGGGCCGCTACATGACGGCCCTGACCTTCGGCAACGTGCACGGCGTCTACAAGCCGGGCAACGTCCAGCTGCGCCCCGAGATCCTCAAGGAGATCCAGGACGCGGTCGGCGCCAAGTACGGCAAGGAGAAGCCGTTCGACCTCGTCTTCCACGGCGGCTCGGGCTCGCTGCTCTCCGAGATCCAGGGCGCCCTGGACTTCGGCGTGGTCAAGATGAACATCGACACCGACACTCAGTACGCCTTCACGCGCCCGGTCGTCGATCATGTGATGAAGAACTACGACGGCGTCCTGAAGATCGACGGCGAGGTCGGCAACAAGAAGGCGTACGACCCCCGGGCCTGGGGCAAGCTGGCCGAGAACGGCCTCGCGCAGCGCGTCGTCGAGGCCTGCGAGCACCTGCGCTCGACGGGCACGAGCCTCTCGAAGTGACTCTGCGGTAACCACACGACAGCGGCCGGTTCCCATCGATGGGGATCGGCCGCTGTTCCGTTGCAGGATCACACTATGCAATGGGTACGATCATCGTCTTCTGTTCCCCGGAGGCGGTGATCTTGCTCGGCATCGAGGGTTACGATCCCGAATGGCAGCACGACGCCGTGGCCCTCGCCGCAGTCCACAGAGCACGGTTCTCGCGGCTCATCGGCAAGAAGATGGTCTCCGGCTGGCTCATGTGGGACCTCGCGGCGCGCGGCTGGTTCGCCGACGGCCCGGTGATCCTCGGCTTCGGTGAGACGAACGTCGAGATAACGCACCGCAAGTTCGACGAGTGCTCGATCTCCTGGGACCAGGTCGACATGAGCGCCCCCGTCGACTGGTACGGCACCGGCATCGAGCTCGACTGGCGCGCCGACCCGCACCCCGCCCTGCGCAAGGTCCGCGGCAAGGCCCTGCGTGAGGTCAACATCATCGAACGCACCACCAACGCGGAGTGGCGCCCCCGGATCCTGCACGCCGTCGAGTTCCTCTTCGACCGCGGCCGCCTCGCGATCTACAACGCCATGGACGAGAACGGCATCGCCGACATCCCTGAACGCGACCTCCCGATCAACAGCTGGCGCCGCGTCCACATCGCCTAAGACCCACTGCCGCCCCCGCCGCCACTGTCCCCGCCGCCCGGCGATCCGCCGCCGTAGTCCGGGGACGGGGAGCCGCCGTACCAACCCGGTGTCGGATTGTCAGTCCCGGTCGGCGGCGGCAAGGACCGCGACGGCGGCAGGTGGACCGGGCGGTCGCGCACGGCCAGCCACACCGCCACAGCGACCGCCACCAGGAAGCCCGTACCGAAAAGAATCGTGCCCATGCCGACAGTGTGCGACGGCCGCGCTACTCAACTACGCCTCGAGTGCCGCCATCGCCTCGTCGATCGAGTCGGTGACCACGATCAGATCCGACTGGTCGCCGTGCGGAGAGCGGGCCAGCAGCGGCTTGAGCAGGTCCACCACGGGCAGCTTCGCCCAGTGCGCCACACCCAGGAAGACGAACGCGCCCGAGGGCCCGTCGGTCCGGTAGAAGGTCTTCGTCGCTGCCTGGAACACCTCCTGCACGGTACCCGCCCACCCCGGCGCGAACACGATGCCGCCCCGGGCCAGCCTCAGGATCGAGTCCTCGCGTACTGCGTTGGAGAAGTACTTGCCGATCTGGCCCGCGAACAGGTTGGCGGGCTCGTGCCCGTACAGCCAGGTCGGCAGCGCCAGACCACCATGCGTGAGCTGCGCGACCACATCGCGTGAGTCCGTGGTCGGCGGCGGGAATTCCGCGCGCACCGCTAGAGCCGCTGCCGTGAACGGATCATGGTCCATGAAGGCCGGTGCCGGCGCGAGCAGGTCGATCGCACGGTCCAGCTCAGCCTTGGCCCGGGTCGCGAAATACGCACCGAGGTTCGCCGCTTCCATCACCCCCGGCCCGCCGCCGGTCACGATCAGCCGTCCGGCCGCGGCCAGCCGATGGGCAAGATCAGCAGCCATCCTGTACGCGTCTGAGCCCCGCGCTTCGGCGTGCCCGCCCATGATCCCGACCGCCCCGCGCGGCCCGTGCGCCTCGAACCAGGCTGCCAGCGCCTTGCCGAGCGCGTTGTCGATGCCGGCGTCGTGCAGCCGTTGCGCGATCGCCTCCCGCAGATCCGGGGCGGCACCGCCGTGCTCGAGGTAGTGCTGGTAGACGCGGGTGTCGTACATGCCCGCGAAGCCGTCCTGGGCGAACCCGAACGACAGGTCCTCCGGCGTGTAGAGATGCGCCGGATGGGTCGGGAACGGCCGCGCGTCGAACGGCGGGATCAGATGCGCGCCCCGCCGGATGAGGTCGATCTCCACCTCGGCGTCCGCCAGCTCGCAGCCGATGAAGAACGTGCCGGTGACGTCTACGCCCGTGAAGTCGGGTGGGTCCTGGTCCAGCCGCAGCCCCAGGACGATCAGGTCGGCGAGCGAACGTTTGGCCAGATGGACCTCGAACTCGGCCCGTGACTCGACCTCGAACTCGGTGGCATCAAAAGGTTGCTGAGGATCCCCGAACATCCCCGTAGGGTAGCCACCGTGCGAAATGCGTCGGGATCGCTGTACGGGCTGGCCTACGGAGACTCGCTGGGCAAGCCGACCGAGTTCCAGGACTACGCGACCATCGTCGCCAGGTATGGCCCGGGCGGCCCCCAGGAGTTGTCGGGGGATCCGGCGCTCGTCACCGACGACACCCAGATGGCGCTGGCGGTCGGCGAGGCCATGCTCGCGGGCCCGGTGACGCCGGACGTCTTCGCGGAGAACCTGCGCCAGGGGTTCCTCGCCTGGGCCATCAGCCCCGACAACAACCGCGCACCCGGAATGACCTGCCTGCGCGCGTGCGGCGAGCTGGCCGACGGCAAACCGTGGCAGCTCGCGTCGCAGATCAACTCGAAGGGGTGCGGCGCGAACATGCGTGTCACCCCGCTCGGCCTGGCTCCGGGGCTGACCGAGGACCAGCTGGCCGGTGGTGCGCAGTTGCAGGCAGGGCTCACCCACGGGCACCCGACCGGGCTGGTGGCGAGTGAGTTGACTGCTTTGAGCGTACGGTGGCTGGCCGATGGTCTTGATCCTCAAGATCTTCTTGCCCGGCTGCGTGCGCGCTGTGCCGCCGAGCGCACCAACTACCGCGGCGATTGGCTCGGCGACCTGTGGCAGCGATCCACGGCAAACAGCCCCGCGGAGTTCATCGCGCTCGGCTGGGACGAAACGGACGCCGCCCTGGCCCGCGTGGAGAGGGCCCTACGCCGCGGTGACTTCGCCGGCGACCCGTGCCTGGCCACCGGCGCCGGCTGGATCGCCGAGGAGGCGCTGGCCACCGCGCTGTACTGCTACCTGATCTCGCCCGACGAGCCGATCGCCGTCCTCGGCCGGGGCGCCGCATCCTCCGGCGACTCCGACTCGATCGCCTGCCTGGCGGGTGCCTTCGCGGGCGCCGCCCTCGGCATGAATGCCTGGCCGGAGCCGTGGTCGACGCGGATCGAATACACCGACCGGCTGCACAAGCTGGGCTCGGAGTGGGATAACAGCGGACCCTCAGGAATGTAGGAGCCGGGTCCGGGTTGAATAGGAACATGCAGAATCTCCTTCCCGAACCCCCGGCCACCCGCCTGCCCGCCGACGAGGCCGCCGACGGTGCCCTCGTCGAGGCGGCGAAGACCGGCACCGACGAGGCATACAAGGAGGTGGCGGCCCGCTTCCCGGCCTTCAGCGGCGGATGGGCGGCGCTCGCCGAGAACGCCCTGGCCGAGAAGCAGCCGGTGACGGCATACGCGTACGCCCGGACCGGCTACCACCGCGGCCTCGACGCCCTGCGCCGCAACGGCTGGAAGGGCCACGGTCCGGTGCCGTGGTCGCACGTGCCCAACCAGGGCTTCCTGCGCGCGCTGCACGCCCTGTCCCAGGCCGCCGCCCAGATCGGCGAGTCCGACGAGGCGGCCCGCTGCGCCCAGTTCCTCCGCGACAGCGACCCGGCTGCGGCCGACGCCCTGTCCTGACCGTGAGTAGAGGGCCGAGCCGACGACGGCCCGGCCCTCTTGCTCAGAGCCCTTCAGCGACCGCGGCTGCGATCTTGAGCCAGGAGTCGCGCGTGTTGGTGGAGAGCTGCCCGTACCGCAGCGGCTCACCCGAGTCGATCAACTTCTCGTAGGGCGCGAGCAGCACCGCCCGGGTCCGCGCCGCGAAGTGCCGCTGGATCGCGGGCAGGTCGATGTCCTTACGCGTCGACGGGATCGACACGACGGTCACCGCCTGCCGGACCAGCCGCTGCCGCCCGCTCTGCTCCAGGTGGTCCAGCATCCGCGCCGCGGTCTCCGCCGAGTCGTTACGCGCCGACATGGTGATCACGAGCTGGTCGGTGGCATCCATCGCCGCCTGCCAGTTCTGCGCCCGCACGTTGTTACCCGTATCCACGAAGATCAGCTTGTAGAACCGGCTGACGATCTCCCGGATCTCGGCGAACGTGGTCGCCGTGAGCATCTCACCCGCCGTCGCGGACTCATCGGACGCGAGCACGTCGAACATGCCCTCGCCCTGCGCCCGCACATACTGCGACAGGTCACCGACGCGCCCGTGCGATCCCCGAAACAGATGCAGATCCCGCATCATGTCGCGAACCGTACGAGCATGGAAGTCCTGCTGCGCCCGCATGCCCAGCGTGCCCTGGGTCTCGTTGTTGTCCCAGGCCAGCACGTAGCCACCGCGCTTCTGCCCGAACGTCATGGCGAGCAGCAGCACCGCCACGGTCTTGCCGGCGCCGCCCTTCGGGTTGACCACGGTCACCTGCCGCAGCCCACCGAAGTTCCGCCGGACCATCTCGACGTCCTGCTTGTATTCCTGCTCCCGCTTACCGGGCGCGAGCCGCACCAGACCCATCGTGGTCTTCTGCAGCATCGCCCGCGGCCCCATGGTCGCGGTCGGATCAACCGGCTTCGCCAACCGCCGCCGCGCGAACTCCTCCGCAGTCGGCGTCCCGTCCGAAACCCAGGGCAGCTGCTGGTACGGGTCTACGGGCGGCTGGCTCGGCTGCTGGTGATCCTGCGACCGCGGCCCGACCGCCCGGGGGTCCACCTGCGGCGGGTACGGCCCGGGCGGCGTCGGCGGCTGCTGCGGCCCGTTCTGCGGCCACTGCTGGTAGGGCCCCGGTTGCTGCGGATAGGGCTGTTGCGGCCCTGCCTGTTGCGGACCCGGCTGTAGCGGCCCCGGCTGTTGTGGCCCTGTTTGTTGTGGCCCAGGCTGTTGTGGCCCGGTCTGGTGCGGCCCGGTCTGGTGCGGCCCGGGATGCTCCGGGTGCGGCTGAGGCGGCATCTGCTGCGGGCCGGGCTGTTGCGGTCCCGGCTGCGGCGGCATAGGCCCCGGCCGTCCCGCAGTTCCCTCGGTACGCCCATCCTGCGCAACCGGCGCCGCCCGGTAAACCGCCCCCGAGTCGTTCGGCTCCGCAACGGGACGCCCCTCGGCCCCGGCCTGCGGTGTCGCAGTCGGGTGATACGTCGGCCCGCCATTCTCCTGAACCGTGGCACTTGCCCCGGACCGAGACGTGTCAGCGCTCGGCGGCACCGGCACAGCAGCCTCTTCCACCACCGGCGCGATAGCCCGCTGCGGCGGCTGCGACCAGGGCGTATCCCCTGACCCGTGCCCCTGCCCGCCGTCCTCGTCCGCCCCGTCCTCATCCCCGGCATCACTCGCCGGGTTCAGCCCGGGCGGCGGATTGTTTCCACCCCGGAAAAGCCGCGAATCCGGCGCAGCCGAAACCGACGCAGCCGGACTGGCCCACGGCCGCCCACTACCTTGCTGGGCCCCCTGCGAAGCACCCTCCTGCGGCGCCGCATCCTGCCCAGCAGCCCCACCGACCGGCACCTCACCACTCCC
The DNA here is from genome assembly GCF_016862215.1 of Winogradskya humida. Classification (GTDB taxonomy): domain Bacteria; phylum Actinomycetota; class Actinomycetes; order Mycobacteriales; family Micromonosporaceae; genus Actinoplanes; species Actinoplanes humidus. The sequence goes on along the minus strand of NZ_BOMN01000035.1, from coordinate 42,437 downwards.
CGAAGCGCCACTCAAAGACCCACTACCACCGTTCACCTGCCCGCCGCCACCGTTGACCTGCGCGCCGCCGCCGTTGACCTGCGCGCTGCCGCCACCGTGCACCGGCGCAGCCCCGCCTCCGACCACGGACGCCCCGCCTCCGACCACGGGCGCGCCGCCATGAACAGGTGCACCCCCATGCACAGGCGCACCACCATGAACGGGCGATCCACCGTGAACAGGCGCACCGCCATGCACAGCGCCACCACCAAAAACGGGAGCACCGCCATGGACGGGCGGCCCACCATGCATCGGCGCCGCACCATCAGCTCGGTTGCCATCCGTGCCGAACACCGGCCCAGGAGCCGGAGCGCCAAAAGCGGGCCTGGCCTGCTGCGTGCCATGCGGCCCCGGGGCGGGATTGCCCTGCTGCGGCCCGCCCTGCCCGCCGAAGGGCGACCCACCCGCCCGCCCGCCGTAAGCGGGCCCAGCCTGCTGCCCATTACCGGGACCAAACTGTTGACCAGGCCCCGCCTGCTGCCCATTACCGGGGCCGGACTGTTGACCAGGCCCCGCCTGCTGCCCATTACCGTGACCAGACTGTTGACCGGGGCCGGCCTGTTGCCCGTAACCAGGGCCAGGTTGTTGCCCGTAACCAGGGCCAGGTTGTTGCCCGTTACCGGGCCCGGGCTGCTGCCCATAGGCAGGACCGGGAGGCTGCGCGTAGGGGTCCGACGGCTGCGCCCCGCGGTCCATGGGCCGATACACGCCGGAATCGCCCGTTCCCGGAAGGGGCGGGCGTGCCTGCGCCGGGTCCTGCTGCGCCGGCCGGCCGCCATGGGGCGCGACCGGGGCGCTCAGCTCCTCCGGCGGCCAGAACGGTTCGACGTCCCGGTCGGGTGGCGAGCCGTTGGTACCCGGGACGTAGACGCGTTCGGCGTTCTCGTCCTCCACGGATGCGACCTCCCCGTAAAACAGTTTTCGAACCTACGTGCCAGTACCAACCAGCGTCGCACAAACGGTCATGCTGCGTACACCGCCCATGCCCCGGGCTCGGTCCACCAGGAGCGTTTGCGGGTAGTGCTTCCTGCCACACCGTCGTCCAGGAACTGGAGTTCGCCGTCGCGGGGGAGCACCGAGACGGCTCTGCCGCGGGCGCGACGCACCTCGATGCGTACCCGTGGCTTCTTGAACCGTTCTTTGACCACGACCGGGACCGCAACGGCGACCTCGACCCGGCCGTCGGTGGGATCGCCCTCGGCGAGCAGTTGGATTCCGTCGAACTCCGCATATGCCCCGCCGTTGCCGATCGCACACGCGATGACGTGATCGCTGCCGTCGGAGAGCACCGCGTCGTCGACCTCGACCCGTCCCCGCCACGGCACCGCACGCCCGGCCTCGTCGACGCCACCCACCAGGGCGCCGTCCACTGTGACCGAGCCGCCATCGTTGCGCAGCAGGTCAAGGCGGCGAACCGTGCCGTTGAGCACCGCAGCCGCGACCTTGGCCGGGTCGCGGGGCAGCCCGAGCTGGGCGGCCAGGTCACCAGTGTTGGCCGGGTCGAGGGGCAGGATCGCGATCGGCGGCAGGTCGGGAACCGTACGATCCGCGGCCAGATCGGCGGGCCGCTTACTGGGCGGCGGCGCATATCTCCGGACGAGCCGGCGCACGACCGCCCTCAATTGCCCATCGGTCGCGACCGCCACAACCAGCCGAATCTTGCTGTCCGGGTCGGGCCAGACCAATCCGTCCGTACGCGCCGGAGCATCGAATCGCGCGATAACCGCATCGATCTCCGCGTCGGACCCGGCGACCACGGTCTCCACCCGCGCCCCAGCCTCGGTGAACGCCTCAGCACACCGCAACACCGGCACCCGAGGAGCCGCGCACGACGCACACCGCTCCCCATCACTGTGCTCATGCCCACACCCAGCCGTCGCACCGCCGCCAGCCGTCGCGCCGCCAGAGTTTTCCGGGACGCCGCAGGCTCCGCACGCACCGCCGCAGCCACCCGCGCCGGAGCCCCCACCCTCGGCGAGGCTCAGCAGGATCACGTCGTACATGTCAGGCCGCGCTCAGGACCGAGTGACGCTCGATGACCTCTTCGCGACCGGGGCCGACGCCGACGACCGAGATGCGGGCGCCGATGCGGGCCTCGACGTACTCCACGAAGCGCTGGGCGTTCTCGGGCAGCTCGTCGAAGCTGCGGCAGCCGCTGATGTCCTTCTTCCAGCCGGGCAGCGTCTCGTAGACCGGGACGGCGTGGTGGAAGTCGGTCTGGCTGACCGGCATCTCGTCGTGGCGCACGCCGTTGACCTCGTAGGCGACGCAGACCGGGATCTCGTCGAGCCCGTCGTAGTTGTCGAGCTTGGTCAGGACGAAGTCGGTGACGCCGTTGATGCGCTGGGCGTAGCGGCCCATCACCAGGTCGAGCCAGCCGATGCGGCGGGGGCGTCCGGTGGTGGTGCCGTATTCGTGACCGACCTCACGGATGTAGTCGCCGATCTCGTCGTGCAGCTCGGTCGGGAACGGGCCTTCACCCACCCGGCTGGTGAACGCCTTGAGGACCGCCACGACCCGGTCGACCCGCGTCGGCGGGATGCCGGAGCCGGTGCAGGCCCCGCCCGAGGTCGCGTTGGAGCTGGTCACGAACGGGTAGGTGCCGTGGTCGACGTCGAGCAGGGTCGCCTGGCCGGCCTCGCAGAGCACGACCTTGCCCTCGTCGAGGGCCTGGGACAGCTCGAGCGCGGTGTCGCCGACCATCGGGCGCAGCCGCTCGGTGTAGGAGAGGAGCTCCTGGATGACCTCTTCGGCCTTGATCGCGTTCCGGTTGTAGATCTTCGACAGGACCTGGTTCTTGAACGACAGGGCCGCCTCGACCTTCTGCCGCAGGATCGACTCGTCGAAGAGGTCCTGGATGCGTACGCCGAGCCTGTTCATCTTGTCGGCGTAGGTCGGGCCGATGCCGCGGCCGGTGGTGCCGATCCGCCGGGCACCGAGGAACCGCTCGCTGACCTTGTCGAGGGAGCGGTTGTAGGACGCGATGACGTGCGCGTTGGCGCTGATCCGCAGGCGGGAGGTGTCGATGCCGCGGGCCTCGAGACCGTCGAGCTCCTGGAAGAGCACGGCGAGGTCGACCACGACGCCGTTGCCGATCACGGGGGTCACGCCGGGGGTGAGGATGCCGCTGGGCAGCAGGTGCAGGGCGTACTTCTCGCCCTTGATCACCACGGTGTGGCCGGCGTTGTTGCCGCCGTTGAACTTGACCACGTAGTCCAGCCGGTCGCCCAGCAGGTCCGTCGCCTTGCCCTTGCCCTCGTCGCCCCATTGGGCGCCGACCAAAACGATCACCGGCACTTCTGACGCCTTCCGTTGAAACACGTCGTACGCGGAGAGGCCCGGGTACTGCCGAAGTTTACGCGACTCCCCAGCTCACCGCCTCCGGGTTGTCCACAGGTCGGACCAGTTATCCACAGGCCGCCCTACTTATCCACAGGGTGTCATCCGGCTGTCGCACCGCGTGCACTGTGGACCATGTGGACGACCTCGAAGGTGATCACCGGCGGCCCGTAAGATCTGCCCCGTGCGCGTACTTCTGATCGGATCCGGTGGCCGCGAGCACGCTCTCGCGGTCGGCCTCGCTGCCGACCCCTCGGTGGAGCAGCTCATCGCGGCTCCCGGCAACCCGGGCATCGCCGCGGTCGCAACGCTGCGTGATGTCAACGCTACGGACCCTGCGGCGGTCGCCGACCTGGCCGTCGAGGTCGGTGCCGACCTGGTGGTGATCGGGCCCGAGGCGCCCCTGGTCGCGGGTGTCGCCGACGCCGTGCGCGCCAAGGGCATCGCCTGCTTCGGCCCGAGCGCCGCCGCGGCCCAGCTGGAGGGCTCCAAGGCGTTCGCCAAGGACGTCATGGCCGCCGCCGGCGTGCCGACCGGCAGGTCCTTCGCGTGCACGACCGCCGAGGAGGCCGACGCTGCCCTGACCGAGTTCGGCGTGCCCTATGTCGTGAAGAACGACGGGCTCGCGGCCGGCAAGGGTGTGGTGGTCACCGACTCGCTCGCCGTGGCGAAGCAGCACGCCGACGAGTGCGGTCAGGTCGTCATCGAGGAGTTCCTGGACGGCCCCGAGGTCTCGCTCTTCGTGGTGACCGACGGCACGGCTGCGGTGCCGCTCATGCCGGCGCAGGACTTCAAGCGGGCACTCGACAACGACGAGGGCCCCAACACCGGCGGCATGGGTGCCTACGCGCCGCTGCCGTGGGTGCCTGCCGACCTGGTCGAGCGGGTGATGGCCGAGACGGTCGAGCCGACGCTGGCCGAGATGCGCAAGCGCGGCACCCCGTTCGCCGGCCTGCTCTACGTGGGGCTGGCGCTGACGAGGTCCGGCCCCAAGGTCATCGAGTTCAACGCCCGCTTCGGCGACCCGGAGACCCAGGTCGTGCTCGCCATGCTGGACTCGCCGCTCGGCGAGCTGCTGCACGCGGCGGCCGCGGGCACGCTGTCCGACTTCCCGCCGCTGCGCTGGCGCGACGGCTCAGCGGTCACGGTCGTGGTCGCCGGCCACAACTACCCCGGAACCCCTCGCACGGGTGACGTCATCGAGGGTGGCGAGCTCGACGGTGTGATCCACGCCGGCACCGCCCGCCGCGACGACGGCGCCCTGGTCTCCGCCGGCGGCCGGGTGCTGAGCGCCACCGCGACCGGCTCCGACCTGGCGGCGGCCCGCGCGGCCGCATACGAGCTGGTCGGCCGGATCAAGCTCGACGGCTCGCACCACCGCTCCGACATCGCCCTCGCCGCAGTCGAGGGCCGAATCGCGCTTTAATGGGAGACGCCGGCCTTCCCCGAGGGGAAAGCCGGCGTAACCGGATCAGTTCTTCGGGATGTCGAAGAGCTTCGCGACCTGCGCGGCAAGGCCGAGGTCGCCCTTGGCCTTGATCTTGCCGGTCATGAACATCATCATCGGGTTGCCGTCGCCCGAGACGACCTTCAGGAACGTCAGCGGGTCCATGGTCATCGCCAGTTTGGGCTCGCGCACCGGCTGGTTGGTCACCGTGCAGGCACCGTTCTCGATCACCGTCTCGTAGGTGTCGGAGGTGCCGCCGGCGCCGCCCGTGATGATCCAGTGGATGACGGCCTGGGTGCTGCCGGCCCGGTCGGCGCGGAAGAGCGTGGGCATCCGGCCGAATACCTCGTCCAGGATCTTGCCGCGGGTGTCGGAGGACATCACCTCGGCGAGCTTGGCGTCCGGCGTGGACTTCACCAGCTGCGAGAACTCCTTGGGGCCGATCGTCGCGAGAGCTTCGGGGCTGAAATCAGTCATCGGTGGACCTTTCGGGATGAGCGCCAGACCTACTCACGAGTAACCCTAGCGAGAACCTCGTCGTCCTGCAGTCTCTCAACCCCCAAGCAAGTGTTGGACAGTGAGCCCCGCCTCGCCCTAGACTCCCCAACATGTCTTTGGGAGAAGAGCCGGCGCAACGTCAGGCAAGGCTGCGGGCGATGTCCCACCCGGTCCGGTTGCGGATGATGTCCCTGCTCACCGGTGCGGGGATGACTGCCGCCGAGCTCGCCCGGGAGCTCGGCCTGACCCACGCGAACGCCAGCTACCACCTGCGCAGCCTGTTCGCCGTCGGGCTGATCGTTCAGGAGGGCGAGGAGCGGATCCGGGGTGGCGTGGCCAAGCGCTACCGGTACGTGTCGTCCGCCCGCGATCACGAGCGTCCCGCCGAGGGCTTCAAACCCGGCTGGGCCGAGACCCAACGCGGCCTGTTCGGCGCGGTCGCCGACGAGCTGACCCGGCGCACTGGCGAGGGCGACTGGACGGTCGGCGCCTCCATGACCGACGCCGAGCTGTGGGTCGACCCCGACCTCTTCAACAGCATCCGCGACCGCCTCGCTCAACTGAGTCGTGAGCTCCACTCGGCGGCACAGGCGCCGCGCACCCCCGGCACCGTCCGGACCAGCACCACCTTCGCCATGTTCCGCATGGAGGAGTCGTGAGCATGCTCGCGCCGCTGCGCTACGTGCCGTTCCGCTTCCTGGTCGCCGGTCGCACGATCAATGCCCTGGGCAACGCCATCGCCCCGGTCGCGCTGGCGTTCGCGGTGCTCGACCTCACCGGCTCGGCGACCGACCTGGGGCTCGTCGTCGGTGCGCGGATGCTCGCCAACGTGCTCTTCCTGCTGTTCGGCGGTGCGCTCGCCGACCGCGTACCGAAAAACCTGCTGATGGTGGGATCGAGCATCGCGGCAGCGGTCACCCAGGCTGCCGTGGCAGGCATGATTCTTTCCGGTACGGCCACAGTGCCGCTCCTGATCGTCCTGTCCTCGATCAACGGCATGGTCGCCGCGCTGGCCCTGCCCGCCTCGTCGGCGATCCTGCCCCAGCTCCTCCCGGCCGAGCTGCGCCAGCAGGCGAACGCCATCAGCCGGCTCTCGTTCAACGGCGCCATGATCATGGGTGCCCCGGTCGGCGGCATCATCGTGGCCGCCATCAGCCCCGGCTGGGGCATCGCCATCGACGCGGTGACCTTTCTCTGCTCCGCCGCCTGCTTCGCCCTGCTGCGGATCCCACCCGCTCCCACCGTCCCGGCCGAGCGCGCCGGCATCGTCGCCGAGTTGCGAACCGGGTGGACGGAGTTCCGGTCGAGGACGTGGCTGTGGGTGGTGGTCGCGGCGTTCTCCGTGATCAACGCGTGTATCAGCGGCGGCATCAACGTGCTCGGACCGCTGGTCGCGGACGAGACGGTCGGGCGCCGGGCCTGGGGCTTCGTGCTGGCCGCGCAGACCCTCGGGATGCTGCTCGGCGCGCTGATCGCCATGCGTCTGCGGGTCCGCCGGCTGCTCTTCGTCGGCGTGCTGTGCACCGCGTTCGAGGTGCTGCCGGTCCTGACCCTCGGGGTGGCGCCGCACCTCGGCCTGCTGATCGCGGCGACGTTCCTGGCAGGCCTCACCATCGAGGAATTCGGCATCGCGTGGGAGACGACGATGCAGGAGCACGTGCCGGCGGACAAACTCGCGCGGGTGTACTCGTACGACATGGTCGGGTCCTACCTCGCCATCCCCATCGGCCAGGTCGCCACCGGGCCGATCGCGGAAGCCGTGGGGGTGCGGACGACATTGATCGGCGCCGCAGGACTGATCGCCCTCGCAGTCCTGGCCATGGTCTCCAGCAGTGACGTACGCAACTTGCGCCACGAGTTATCCACAGGGTCGCCGACGGAGGGCAGAGCACCCGCGGCGCCCATGGAAGAATTGGCCCCGTGAGCATCCCGAACGTCCTCGCCAGCCGCTACGCCTCCGCCGACCTCGTCGACCTGTGGTCGCCCGAGGAGAAGATCCGGATGGAGCGCCGGCTGTGGCTCGCGGTCCTGCGCGCCCAGCGCGATCTCGGCATCGCCCTGCCCGACGGCGTGGTCGAGGCCTACGAGCGGGTCGTGGACGACGTCGACCTGGCGAGCATCGCGGCGCGCGAGAGGGTCACCCGCCACGACGTCAAGGCGCGGATCGAGGAGTTCAGCTCGCTCGCCGGTCACGAGCACATCCATAAGGGCATGACCTCGCGCGACCTCACCGAGAACGTCGAGCAGTTGCAGATCCGCGCGTCGCTCGAGCTGATCCGGGGTCGCATCGTGACGACCCTGGCCCGGCTGACCGAGCGGGCCGTCGAATACAGCGACCTGGTGCTGACCGGCCGTTCGCACAACGTCGCCGCGCAGGCCACGACGCTGGGCAAGCGGTTCGCGAGCGCTGCCGAGGAGCTGCTCATCGCCTATGACCGCCTCGACGACCTGATCCGCCGCTACCCGCTGCGTGGCATCAAGGGCCCGGTCGGCACGGCCGCCGACCAGCTCGACCTGCTCGACGGCGACGCCGGCAAGCTAGCCGAGCTCGAGCGCAAGGTCGCCGATCACCTCGGCTTCGAGCGCGTCCTGACCAGCGTCGGCCAGGTCTACCCGCGCTCGCTCGACTTCGACGTGGTCTCCGCGCTGGCCCAGGTCACCGCGGCGCCGTCCTCGCTCGCCACCACGATCCGCCTGATGGTCGGCCAGGAGCTGGTGACCGAGGGCTTCAAGGCCGGCCAGGTCGGCTCGTCGGCGATGCCCCACAAGATGAACACCCGCTCCTCCGAGCGCGTCAACGGCCTCGCCGTGATCGTCCGCGGCTACCTCTCCATGGTGGGCGAGCTGGCCGGCGACCAGTGGAACGAGGGCGACGTCTCCTGCTCCGTGGTTCGCCGGGTGGCCCTGCCCGACGCCTTCTTCGCCACCGACGGCCTCTTCCAGACGTTCCTCACCGTCCTGGACGAGTTCGGTGCATACCCGGCGGTCATCGCCCGCGAGCTCGACCGTTTCCTGCCCTTCCTCGCGACCACGAAGATCCTGGTCGCCGCGGTCCGCAAGGGTGTCGGCCGCGAGGTCGCGCATGAGGTCATCAAGGAGCACGCGGTCGGCGTGGCCCTGGCCATGCGCGAGAAGGGCATCGCCGACAACGACCTCTTCGACCGGCTCGCCGCCGACTCCCGCCTGGGTCTCAGCCGCGCCGAGATCGACACCCTGGTCGCTGACCGGGCGGCGTTTGTCGGCGCCGCCCCCTCCCAGGTGCAGGCCGTGGCCGACCGGGTCGCCGAAATCGTGGCCGCGCACCCGGAGGCCGCCAAGTATTCCCCGGCTCCCATTCTCTAGATATCGACGCGCATCACTGTCCGGCGTCTGAGCGTGGCTGAGAGTGATCATTCGGTGCCGCCACTCTGGGGGTGGTGGCTGAGATCACGGTCGAGATGCCCTGCTCAGCGCCGGTTGCGTCGTTCTGCCGACACCGGCCGATGGGTCGACCGGGGGTCGCGCAAGGTAGGCTTTGGCCGCTCGCCCCTTAGAGGGCCACCCAACTGCGAACCTTCAGTCAGGAGTGCCCGTGGCTCGCGTCGTCGTCGACGTCATGCTCAAGCCGGAGATTCTCGATCCGCAGGGCCAGGCGGTGGCAAATGCGCTGCCACGGCTCGGCGTGAGTGCCATCTCCTCCGTACGCATCGGACGCCGGATCGAGATCGAGTTCGACGGTGAACCCGACCTGGACACCGCTCGTGAGATCGCCGACAAGCTGCTCGCCAACCCGGTCATCGAGGACTTCTCGATCCGGGTCGACGAGCAGGCCGGTGACTCCGCCCAAGTGAGCGCGTGACCATGCGGATCGGTGTCGTCACCTTCCCCGGATCCCTCGACGACGGTGACGCCGCTCGCGCGGTGCGCATCGCCGGCGGCGAGGCTGTTCGTCTCTGGCACGGAGACGCCGACATCCACGGCGTCGACGCCGTGGTGCTGCCCGGCGGCTTCTCATACGGCGACGCGCTGCGCTGCGGCGCGATCGCCCGGTTCGCGCCGGTGATGGAGACCATCATCGACGCCGCCCGCGGGGGTCTGCCCGTGCTCGGCATCTGCAACGGCTTCCAGATTCTCTGCGAGGCCCACCTCCTGCCCGGCGCGCTCACCCGCAACCAGCACCTCCACTTCCGCAACCGCGACCAGCACCTGCGGATCGGCGCGACCAACACGGCCTGGACCAACACCTTCACCGAGGGCGAGGAGATCCTCATCCCGGTGAAGAACGGTGAGGGCTGCTTCGTCGCCGACACGCACACGCTCGACGAGCTCGAGGCCGAGGGCCGGGTCGTCGCCCGTTACACCCGGGGCAACCCGAACGGCTCGCAGCGTGACATCGCCGCGATCACCAACGCGGCGGGCAACGTGGTCGGCATCATGCCGCACCCGGAGCACGCCGTGGAGGCGCTGACCGGTCCGTCGCTCGACGGCCTAGGCTTCTTCACCTCCGCCCTGCGACACCTCGCCGGGGTCGCTGGCGGTCAGCTCACAGGGGGAGCGACGCGATGACCACCCAGCCCGATACCGCTCCCGTCTCCAAGACGCCCGAGCAGCCGGCGGCCAAGCTGTCCGCCTCGGCGTTCGCCGCGACCGACGTCCTGGCCAGCGAGTTCGGCTCGGTCGACACCGTCGAGCGCGCCAATGAGACACCGGACGATCTGCAGCCGCACGCCGAGCTCGGCCTCAAGGACGACGAATACGAGCGGATCAAGCAGATCCTCGGCCGTCGTCCGACCGCCTCCGAGCTCGCGATGTATTCGATCATGTGGAGCGAGCACTGCTCCTACAAGTCGAGCAAGGTGCACCTGCGCCAGTTCGGCGAGAAGGCACCGAAGAACACCCGGATGCTCGCCGGCATCGGTGAGAACGCCGGCGTGGTGCAGATCTCCGACGAGCTCGCGGTCACCTTCAAGGTCGAGTCGCACAACCACCCCAGCTACGTCGAGCCCTACCAGGGTGCGGCGACCGGCGTCGGCGGCATCGTGCGCGACATCCTCGCCATGGGTGCCCGCCCGATCGCGGTGATGGACCCGCTGCGCTTCGGTGCCGCGGACCACCCCGACACCGCGCGGGTGCTTCCCGGCGTCGTGGCAGGCATCGGTGGCTACGGCAACTGCCTGGGCCTGCCCAACATCGGTGGCGAGATCGTCTTCGACCCCTGTTACCAGGGCAACCCGCTGGTCAACGCGCTGAGCATCGGCGTGCTGCCGGTCGAGCGGCTGCAGCACAAGGAAGCCGCCGGCGAGGGCAACATCGTCGTGCTGCTCGGTGCGCGCACCGGCCGTGACGGCATCGGCGGTGTCTCGGTGCTGGCGTCGGCGACCTTCGACGAGGGCGCCGAGCAGCGCCGCCCGTCGGTCCAGGTCGGCGACCCCTTCATGGAGAAGCTGCTCATCGAGAGCTGCCTCGAGATGTACGACGCCGGCCTCGTCGCCGGCATCCAGGACCTCGGCGGCGCCGGCCTGACCTGCGCGCTCACCGAGACCGCGGCGGCTGCCGGCACCGGCATGCGGGTCTGGCTCGAGCGGGTGCCGCTGCGTGAGGCGTCGATGTCGCCCACCGAGATCCTGGCCAGCGAGTCGCAGGAGCGCATGCTCCTGATCGTCACGCCGGAGAAGCTCGACCAGGTGCTCGCCGTCGCCGAGAAGTGGGGCGTGTGGGCCACCGCGATCGGTGAGGTCACCGCGAGCGATGCCGCCGGCCACCCCGGGCGCCTGCTGATCAGCTGGAACGACCACGTCGTCGTCGACGTGCCGCCCGGCTCGCTCGCCGACGACGGCCCGGTCTACGCCCGGCCGATCCGTGAGCCCGCCGACCTGATCCTGCTCCAGGCCGACCGCGCCGAGACGCTCCCGCGGCCGACCACGCCCGAGGAGCTCCGCGAGACGGTGCTGCGGATGATCGCCTCGCCCAACCTTTGCGACAAGAGCTGGGTGACCGAGCAGTACGACCGCTACGTCCTCGGCAACACCGTGCTGGCGCAGCCCGAGGACTCCGGTGTGCTGCGCATCGACGAGAAGACCGGCCTGGGTGTCGCGCTCTCCGTCGACGGCAACGGGCGCTACGCGCGGCTCGACCCCTACGAGGGCGCCAAGCTGGCCCTCGCGGAGTCCTACCGCAACGTCGCGATCAGCGGCGCCGAGCCGATCGCCGTCAGCGACTGCCTCAACTTCGGCTCGCCCGAGGACCCGGCCGTCATGTGGCAGTTCGCCGAGGCCGTGCGCGGCATCGCCGACGGCTGCCAGCAGCTGAACATCCCGGTGACCGGCGGCAACGTCAGCTTCTACAACCAGACCGGCGCCGCGGCGATCCACCCGACCCCGGTCATCGGTGTGCTCGGCGTCCTGGAAAACGTCGCCACCCGGGTGCCGATGGGCTTCCCGCCGCCGCCGACCGCGGAGGGCGACCTGCTCTTCCTGCTCGGCAACACCGACTGCGAGCTGTCCGGTTCCGAGTGGGCGTGGGTCACCCACAACCACCTCGGTGGCAAGCCGCCCAAGGTCGACCTCGCCCACGAGGAGCGCCTCGGCCGGCTCATGCGGCAGGCCGCGGAGCGCGAGCACGTCGTCGCGGCCCACGACCTCTCCGACGGCGGCCTCTCCCAGGTCCTCGTCGAGTCCTGCCTGCGCCGCAACGTCGGTGCCCGGGTCACGCTGCCCGAGCACGAGGCGGCCACCACGCCGTTTGTCTGGCTCTTCAGCGAGTCGGCCGGCCGCGCCGTGGTCGCCGTCCCGCGTGGTCACGACAAGGCCTTCACCGCCCTCGCCGCCGAGCACGGCGTGCCCTGCACCCCGATCGGTGTCACCACCGAAGAGCCGGTTCTGGAGATCCACAACCAGTTCTCGCTCGGCCTGGACGAGCTGCGCGAAGCCTTCAGCTCCACCATGCGCAACCTGTTCGGCAGCCCGGCCGAGGTCGCAACCAAGTAATCAGCAGAAGCGAGACGAGGCGTCACGGCTCCGGCCGTGGCGCCTCGTTCTTTTGGCAGGATCACCGGAATGGCATCCACCAAGGACTGGCTGGACTGGCACCTGCCTTACGCCGACGAACAGTCACCCCTGTCCCGGCGACTGCGTCTCATCCAGCACCACCTCACCGAGTGGCTCGACTCGAAGTCCGACGCCGCCACCATCGTCAGCGTCTGCGCAGGCCAGGGCCATGACCTGATCGGCGTGCTGGCCGCCGGCCCGGTTCGGGCTCATCTGATCGAGTTCGATCCCCGCAACGTGGCGGCGGCGCGTGAACGCATCGGCGAGGCGGGACTCGACAATGTCACCGTGATCTGCGCGGACGCGGGCGACCTGACGACCTATCAGGACCTGGGCCGGGCGGATCTGGTGCTGCTGGCCGGCGTCCTGGGCAACATCAGCGACGCCGACGTACGCCGAACGATCGAAAGGGTCCCGCAGTTGTGCACGAAAGGCGCAACGGTCATCTGGACCCGAGCCCGCCGCGCACCCGACCTGACCCCGGCCATCCGCGCCTGGTTCGCCGAGGCTGGCTTCGCGGAACGGGCGTTCCACGCGCCGGAGGACGTGATGTTCACCGTCGGCGTGCACGAGTTCCACGGCGAGCCCCAGCCGCTCGAACCCGCTGGCACGATCTTCCGCTTCTTGTAAAGCGAATGGCCGGTCCCGCCGTGGTGGCGGAACCGGCCATTGCCTACTTCACGAACTCAGTTTTCCCACTGCCGGGTGGCTTCCGGAGGCTGCTGACGCGGGGCGCCGCGCCGGCCGCTCTGCTGCTCGGGCCCGTAGCCGTTGCCGCGCTGGTCGTAGCCGCCGCCCTGCTCCGCATACCCGTCCTGCTCGCCGTATCCGCCGTCCTGCTGCGGGGCCCCGCCGTACTGGCCGCCACCGTACTGGCCGCCGCCCTGAGGCGCGGCGGGCGCGCCACCATAGCCGCCGCCGTACTGGCCGCCCTGGTCGTAGCCCTGGTCGCCGTAGCCACCCTGGTCGCCATAATCGCCGCGCGCAGCACCGTAGGCGCCACCGCTCTGCGGAGCGGCACCAGCGCCGTAAGCGCCACCGCTCTGCGGAGCGGCACCGCCGCCGTAAGCGCCACCGCTCTGCGGAGCACCGCCGCCGTACTGACCGCCACCCTGAGGTGCGCCACCGCCGTACGAGCCGGTGCCACCGTAGTTGCCGCCGTAACCGCCCTGATCGTCCTGATCGGCTCCGTAGCCGCCGTTCTGGTACGAGCCGGCGGGCTGCCCGTAGCCGCCGTCATACGCGGGCTCGGCCTCGGGCCGGTACATGCCGGTGGGCTCGTCGAAACGCTGCTGCTGTTCCGGAGCGACATAGCCGGCGGGCTCGCCGTACCCGTTGTGGTCGTCGTACCCGTCGTAACCGTTCTGGCCCTGCTCTTCGTACCCGTCGTAGCCGTTCTGAGCCGCCGCCGGGGCACCGCCGAACTGGGTTGTGCCGCCGTAAGCGCCGGCCGCACCCGCACCCGCAGCGCCGGCCGCGCCTGCCGCCGCGGTGCCCCAGCCGCCCGGAGCGTTGTACGCACCGTTCTGCGGCAACGGCGCTCCGTAGGGGTCAGGGAATTCCTCGTCGACCGGCGGCGCGACGGGCGTCCGGTGGATCATCGTCGGGGCGTCCGCGATGGACGGTGCTCCAGAGCGCGGCGCGATCATCGTGGCGTCGCTGACCCGGCCGCCACCGACCGGAGCCGACAGGCGGGTCTCGTCAGCACCGGCGTAGCGACCAGCGCCGACCGGCACAGGGCCACCGCCCGGGCCTCCGCCGTTCGGGCCGTTGGGGCCGTCCGGGTCGTCGTCGGCTGCGGCACTCTTGCGGCGCATCATGACCAGCACGATGGCGCCGATGCCCGCGGCGACGAGCAGGCCGCCCAGGATGATGAACAGCGTCGAGCCGGAGCCGTCGCTGTTGTTGGCGGCGTTGGTCGGGGCCGGAGCCGCCTCGTCACTGGCAGCGTCGGTCTCGTCCTCGGTGGCCTCGTCGGTGGCCTCGTCGGTCGGTTCGGTGCTGGTCGTGGCCGAGGGTGACGGCGTGGGTGAGGTGGTCGCCGCGATGAGCGTGAGCGTCAGCGGCACGTTGATCGACTTGCCGTCCGCGCCGGATGCGTTGACCGGGTCGCCCTTGTAGCCGTCCTTGATCGCCCCGACGGAGAGCGAGCCGACCGCGATCGGCTTGGCATCGGTGGAGCGGAAGGAGTAAGCGCCGTTGCTGCCGGAGCTGATCTGGAAGGTCGCGCCGTTGCTGTCGCGCATGCCGACGGTCGCGCCGGCGATTCCCTTGCCGTCCTGGTCCTTGACCTTGCCGCTGACCTGGCGGATCGACTGGGGCTTGTCCGCGCCGCGAACCTTGATGCTCCGATTGGCACTGCCGGGCTGGCCGCCGATCGTCGCGGTGATCACGACGTTGAAGGACTTGGTCTCTCCAGCATCGACAGTGGGCGCGGTCAGCGTCACCGAATACTCACGCGACGTCTGCGTGGGCGCGATCGTCTCGTCGAAGTCGCAATCGCCGCCGCAGTTCATGCCGTTGCTGTTGACAACGATCCGGGCCGACGCGTCGGTGTTCTGGCCGTCGATGAGTTTGTTCGAGTTCTTGACCGTGAACTTCAGCGTGCTTGTGCCACCGGAGGGGATGTCCCCTGACGACAGGCTACTGATAGATACTGTTGGAGCATCCGCGAGTGCTGCCACCGGGGCGGCGAAGATCGCGGCACCCACCAGCGCCAAGAACGCACCGGCCTGGACAGCCCGGGCTCGTAGGTGCGTTGTCACGTCCACCGCCTTCCGGTCGCTCGGTCCCCGGGCCGCCTGATGAAAAGGCCCATGGATCCCGCGCTGAATACACACCGTCGGCCACTATGCCCTGTCGAAGGACGTCCGCGCGACCCAGGGCCGCCGGGTTGTGGCCGAATGCCGGGTCGTATTGTCCCGACGTGTCTGCTGCGCACAATAAATCCGAGTCGGTCGACCAGGCGTTGGACGCGCTGGACGGCGGCGGTGAACCTACCCGCGAAGTTCTTCGTGACGCTGTGCGAGCACTGCTCGCGGAGCTCGCGCGGACCGTCCCCGGCCGATCGGTGGAGGTCCGTATTCCACCTTTCGGTGCGATTCAGTGTGTCGAAGGTCCCCGGCACACCCGTGGCACTCCGCCCAATGTGGTCGAGACCGATCCGATGACCTGGCTGCTGGTTGCTACAGGCCGACTGAGCTGGGGCGATGCGGTCGAATCGGGGCGGATTCGGGCCAGCGGTATACGCACCGATCTCACTCCGTACCTCCCTGTGCACCAGGGCTGATTCCCCGGTGGCTCGCGTACACTGGCTGCTCGGAACAGCCCAGCATTTCCGAGCAGATCAGCATGAGGGAGCAAGCGCGTGCCCCGAGGCGACGGCCGGTTGACCGACGATCTCGACCCCCAGGACCGCGGACCCCAGGATGCCTGCGGCGTCTTCGGTGTCTGGGCCCCGGAGGAAGAGGTCGCCAAACTCACCTATTTCGGCCTCTTCGCATTGCAGCACCGCGGTCAGGAAGCGGCTGGCATCGCTGTCAGTGACGGTTCCGGCGTGGTGGTCTACAAGGATCTCGGCCTGGTCTCCCAGGTCTTCGACGAGCCGACACTGGCGAGCCTGCGCGGCCATCTCGCGATCGGCCACACCCGTTACTCCACCACCGGTGGATCCAACTGGGAAAACGCGCAGCCGACGATCCGGGCCACGACGGCCGGCACCACGATCGCCCTGGCGCACAACGGCAACCTCGTCAACACGGCCGACCTGGCCCGCGAGATCGCCGAGCGCGGTCTCGACGTCGGCGACGCCACCTCGGACACCGCCATGGTGACCACGCTGCTGGCCAGCCGTCCCGACCTCTCGGTCGAGGCCGCGGCCATGGAGGTGCTCCCGCGACTGCGTGGCGCGTTCAGCTTCGTCTTCATGGACGAGAGCACGCTGTACGCAGCTCGCGACGCCCAGGGGGTGCGCCCGCTCGTGCTGGGTCGCATGGAGCGTGGCTGGGCCGTGGCGAGCGAGACCGCCGCGCTCGACATCGTGGGTGCCAGCTTCGTCCGCGAGGTGGAGCCGGGCGAGATCCTCGCGATCGACGAGCACGGCCTGCGCTCGACCCGCTTCGCGACCCCCGAGCCCAAGGGCTGTCTCTTCGAGTACGTCTACCTGGCCCGCCCCGACACGACGATCTCCGGTCGTAATGTCTACGCGGCCCGCGTCGAGGTCGGCCGGCGGCTCGCCAAGGAGCACCCGGTCGAGGCTGACCTGGTGATCGGCGTCCCGGAGTCCGGCATCCCGGCCGCCATCGGCTACGCGGAGGCCTCCGGCATCCCCTACAGCGCCGGCTTCATGAAGAACGCCTACGTCGGCCGCACCTTCATCCAGCCCTCGCAGACGATCCGGCAGCTCGGCATCCGGCTCAAGCTCAACCCGCTGCGCGAGGTCGTCCGGGGCAAGCGGATCGTGGTGATCGACGACTCGATCGTGCGCGGCAACACCCAGCGCGCCCAGATCCGGATGCTGCGCGAGGCCGGTGCCCTGGAGATCCATGTGCGCATCTCCTCCCCGCCGGTGAAGTGGCCCTGTTTCTACGGCATCGACTTCGCCACCCGGGCCGAGCTGATCGCCAACGGCCTGGAGATCGACGGCATCCGCCGCTCGATCGGCGCCGACAGCCTCGGCTACGTCTCGCTGGACGGCCTGATCGGGGCGACGGAGCAGCCCAAGACCCGACTCTGCATGGCCTGCTTCGACGGGCAGTATCCGATCGAGCTGCCGGCCGGGCATCTGATCGGCAAGCATCTGCTGGAGAGCGTCGGCAAACGGGCCGCGATGCCCGCCTCGACGCCGGCAGCGACCAGTGCCGCGGTGGCCGGCCTCGAGCAGCAGTACGAGGACGAGCAGTACACCGAGGGCGAGCGCGCGACGGCCAAACCGCTCGTGGGCAGCCCGGGCGGCGTGGACGCCCTGCACCGCCCGTAAACGGCGATCGTGCGTACCTGACCGGTAGCCCGCCGTAGTGTCGGCAGGCCACCGGTCTTGGGGTCCGAAGGGCCCCGGCCTTAGGGTCGACGAGGCGGTCATCCGTGCCGCCACCGAAAAAGCCCGTCACCGGGCGAAGCTCAGCACCACCATCAAAGGGGAGAACCGTGACGCACGTGTCCGAGCGCAACAGTGCCGGATCCAACGGCGCCGAGGGCGCCGACCGCCAGCCATGGTCGGCTGGGGCGGCCCGTCCCGGACGCAAGCGCACGGCGACGTACGCGGACGCGGGCGTCTCCATCGAAGCCGGCGACCGGGCGGTCGAGCTGCTCAAGTCGAAGGTGAAGCGGGCGAACCGTCCCGAGGTCATGGGTGACCTGGGCGGCTTCGCGGGCCTGTTCAAGCTGAACGCGGCGAAGTACAAGAGCCCGATCCTCGCGTCGTCGACCGACGGTGTCGGCACCAAGCTGGTGATCGCGCAGCAGCTCAACATCCACGACACGATCGGCATCGACCTGGTCGCCATGGTCGTCGACGACCTCGTGGCCTGTGGCGCCGAGCCGCTCTTCATGCTCGACTACATCGCCTGCGGCGAGGTCGTGCCGGACAAGGTTGCCGAGATCGTCGCCGGCATCGCCGACGGCTGCCGTTACGCGGGCTGTTCGCTGCTGGGCGGCGAGACGGCCGAGCACCCCGGCGTCATGCGCCCGGATGAGTACGACGTCTCCGCCACCGGTGTCGGCGTGGTGGAGGAGAGCGAGATCCTCGGCCCGCACAAGGTCGAGCTCGGCGACGCCGTGATCGCGATGCGCTCCTCGGGGCTGCACTCCAACGGCTACTCGCTGGTGCGGCACGTCCTGCTGGGAGCGGGCCGGATGCGCCTCGACACGGTGGTCGACGACTTCGGCGGCCAGCGCACGCTCGGCGAGGAGCTGCTGACCCCCACCAAGATCTACGCCAAGGACTGCCTCGGCCTGATCGAGGAGACCGACGTCCGGGCGTTCTGCCACGTGACCGGCGGCGGCATCCCCGGCAACCTGAACCGGGTCCTTCCCGCGCACCTGGACGCTGTCGTGGACCGCTCCTCGTGGCGCCCGCAGCCGATCTTCGACCTGATCCAGGCGAAGGGCCGCATCGAGGGTGCCGACATGGAGGCCACGTTCAACATGGGCGTCGGCATGTTCGCCATCGTGTCGGCCGATGACGCCGACCGGGCGATGGCCTACCTGACCGGCCGTGGTGTCGAGGCGTGGCAGGTCGGCGAGATCATCGAGGGCTCCGGCCAGGTGCACATGGTCGGCCAGTACACCCGGGGCTGATCCCGTTCGGAAACGTTCCGCCGGCCCGTCCGGTCCGTCACGCTGCGCGATGTACGCGGAGAAAGTCGGACCGGGCGGGCCGGTTTGTTTTCCCGTTGTGCAATGATTTGCGAGCATCGATGTCTTGGAGGATCTGCGGGCGGTTGAACAGGGGTGGACGCCGGGACTTAGCCTGGCCTCAGGTACCAACGGGGAGGTGGCCGTGGGAGAGCGCTGGAATGGGATGCGCGGAATCTCCGAAATTCCCACCTACGTCGTCATGCAGCCCACTACGCTGTGCAATCTAGATTGCTCTTACTGTTACTTGCCGCTGCGCCGGCACGACAAGAAGATGCCGGTCGAGGTGGCCACGGCGGTTGCCGCCGCTGTGAACCCCTGGTCGCGTACGGGCAGGTTCTCGGTCGTCTGGCATGGGGGTGAGCCCCTGGCAGCCGGTCGTGAGCACTTCGCTGAGCTGCTGAAACCCTTCGCCGAGGGCGTCGAGCACCACGTGCAGACCAACGCCACCCTGATCGACGACGCCTGGTGCGAGTTCTTCACCGAGCGGGACATCCGGGTGAGTGTGAGCGTGGACGGACCCGAGGCGCGTAACGGCGAACGGGTCACCCGAGGTGACAAGCCGGCCTACGCGCGGATCATGCGTGGGGTGGAGGCGCTGCGCCGTCACGACATCCCGTTCTCGGCGCTCTGCGTGGTGGGCCGCCCGGTCCCTGGGCTGGCTACGGAGCTCTACGGATACTTCCTCGAGCTGGGCTGCGAGGTGCTCGGCATCAACGTCGAGGAGCTCGAAGGCGTCAACACCCGCACCAACCGGCACCCGGAGCAGGACGTCAAGGCCTTCTGGGCCGAGCTGGTCACCGCCTGGCGCAAGAATCCCAGCATCCACCTGCGAGAGATCGAATGGTCCCTCCGGTACGCCGCCGCGGTCCTGGACGGCACCGCCGACGAGCTCCTGCCCCGCCGCCTCGATCCCATCCCCACCGTGGCCCAGGACGGCAGTGTGGTCTTGCTCTCACCCGAGCTGGCCGGCTTCTCCGACCCCCGCTACGGCGACTTCAGCAGCGGCAACGTGCTGACGACCCCGCTGGCGGAGATCTTGAGCCGGGCCACCGGCACCCCCTGGATCCGCGAATTCCTGGAGGGGGTCGAGGCCTGCCGCACGCAATGCCCCTACTTCGGCTTCTGCGGCGGAGCCCACGCGGCCAACCGCTACTTCGAGCACGGGCGGTTCGACGTGACAACGACGGACCACTGCCGCAACAGCAAGATTCGCCTACTCGAGGGAGTGCTGGACCATGCCCGAGACCACCAGCCCACGGCCGTCTGACACCGACCCGGTCACGGCACGGGTCCGCGAGACCAGCGAGGGCCTGGCCAGCCTGCTGGCAGAGGCCGAAGAGGCTCGCAAACAGCGCGCGGAAACACCGGCCGACGGCTCAGCGGTCTGCGCCTGGAACCACTTCGAAAACATCCCGACGTTCTACAACTGGAACAACCGCCCCCGCTGAAGCACCTGAACCAGCCGCCCCCGCTGAAGCAGCTCGAACGGCCGGCCCCGGCTGAAGCGACGGGAGTGGGGCACAAAACGAGCAGGGCACAGCACTAAGCGCACCGTGAGTAACTCACGGTGCGCTTAGTGCGCATGGCAACAAAGCTCATCACCTTGCGCACGCGAACAGCCGAGCATCCCGATAACTCGGCGGAGTCATCAAGATGTGCGTCGGGGAAGTGGGACCGCCGCGGTCAGTCCATGACACCCACGAGGTCTCCCCTGTGGGCATCATGGTCATTCCGGAGCGACCGCGACAAACGGGAGCATGCGGCGTGCCGCATGCTCTGCGTCGTCGGGGTCGCGCGGGTCAACGCCTTGGTGAAGGCGACCAGCGGTCCTGCTCGTCGTCAGCGTCATCCTCATCATCGTCATCGACCAACTCATCGTTGTCGTCGTCGAAACGGTGATCGGGATTACTACCGGCACCCGCTAGTTCGCGCTGCAAGGCGGTGAGGTCGGTGTTCGGGGAGTGGTACTTCAACTCCCGGGCCACCTTTGTCTGCTTGGCCTTAGCACGGCCGCGCCCCATGGCTCGACCCCCTCGCACAGAATTCGGGGCAGCCCGAAGGCGGGCCCCGATGACGTCAGGCATCTCTCGTGGGTCTTACGGTACATGGACGATGCCGCCTTCGGCACCTCGGGTTACGTGTACCACCGTCGCGCGTCGTGGCGTGCCCGCCAAAGGACGCGCGACGGCGTACAAAAGCCTCAACCCAGGTAGATGCTGCGGAGTCGGCCCACTTCGGCCATCCGGCGCTCCGCGAGGCGATCGGCCGCGACCGCGGGCGGTACCCCGTCGTCATCCGCGAGCCGCAGGATCTGGCTCGTGGTGTCGAAGATCTTCGTGGCGCGCAGCTTGGCCCGCTCGAAGTTGAAGCCCTCGATCTCGTCGGCCACCTGGATCACGCCGCCCGCGTTCACCACGTAGTCGGGCGTGTAGAGGATGCCCCGCTCCTCCAGCAGCTTCTCGATACCCGGGTGGGCGAGCTGGTTGTTCGCGGCACCCGTGACGATCTTGGCGCGCAGGACGGCGACCGTGTCGTCGTTCAAGGCTCCACCGAGGGCGCAGGGGGCGTAGACGTCGAGGTCGCTCGTGATGAGTGCCTGGGCGTCGTCGACGAGGTCGATCTGCGGGTGGGTGGTTCGCGCCCATTCCTGGGCCGCCGGGCTGACGTCGGTGGCGACCACCGCGGCGCCGTCCTCGATCAGGTGACCCGCGAGGTACTTGCCGACCTTGCCTAGCCCGGCGATACCGACCCGGCGGCCGGAGAGCGTCGGACGGCCCCACGTGTGCTCAGCCGCGGCGCGCATCCCCTGGAAGACGCCCCAGGCGGTGAGGACCGAGGAGTCGCCGGCGCCGCCGTGCTCCACGCTGCGGCCGGTCACGTAGCGGGTCTCGCGGGCGATGACGTCCATGTCGGGTACATAGGTGCCCACGTCGCACGCGGTGTAGTAGCGCCCGTTCAGGGACTCGACGAAGCGGCCGTACGCCCGCAGCAGCGCCTCGGACTTGTCCAGCGCCGGGTCGCCCCAGATAACGGCCTTGCCGCCGCCCAGGTCAAGCCCAGCAAGTGCGTTCTTGTAGGCCATCCCGCGAGACAGGTTCAGCGCGTCGGTGACGGCCGCTTCCTCGCTCTCGTACGGGTAGAACCGGGTGCCACCCAGCGCGGGGCCCAGGGCCGTCGAGTAGATGCTGATGATCGCCTTCAGACCGGTGTGCCGGTCCTGGCAGAAGACGACCTGCTCGTGCCCGGCGGCCTCGATGCCGTCGCTGCTTACGAACACGCCCATTGCTGCTCTCCTGAGTGTCGGTGGTGTGGCCCTTGTGGGGCGCTCTCAACCTGTCCGCCGGGGTATGCCGGACATCACGAAGAGCTTAGGGCCCCAGCGTGGGCGCCGATTGACGCAGCGGGGGAAGTCAATCGGCGGCGATTTCGTGAAAGGATCGCGCCGTGCCGTCACTGTTCGCGTCGTACCTGCGGGTTTACGAGCCACTGACCGCCTTCGACCGTGAGCGCCAGATATTTTGGCGGCGCTACGCGCGCGAGGGCCGTGCCCTCGGACCGGTCGAGGGCCCGGTCCGGCAGCGCACCGCGGTGCTGGAGGCGCTGGGGGCCGGCTGGACCCGGCTGCCCGATCTGCCCGACGAGGCGTACGTCATGGAGTGGGGTGACACGCTGCTCGTCTGCCCCTGGAATCTGCGCCTGCGGGTCGCCGAGGCCGCGTTGAACGCCCGTGACGGCGTGCCCAGCGTGCTGGCGGACGCGTTCGTGCCGCCGGTGCTGGCCGGGCAGGCCAAGGCCGTCGTGGACGACTGGCGCAGCGGCGCGAAGGTGCTGGAGCACGGCGTTCCCCGGGTGCATGAGCAGGTCGCCACGTGGGGTGTGCCGCTGCGGTGGTTCGTCTTCGTCGACCTGGACGAGCGGGAGATCAACCTGTCCGGGGGCCGGCGCACGCTGCGCTACCGCACGGAGATCTCCAAGGCTCGCCGCCGGGCGCACCGGGGGGTCTCGGTGCTGCGCAAGTCGCTGGGGGACGCGCCGATCACCGAGGCGGTGGAGGAGGGCACCCGCTGGCTGGAGGAGTTCCACCCGCGGTCGATCGTCGAGCTCGACTACGGCGGCCTGACGGGGTTGCTCAAGGACGATGACCTGCAGGCGGACGATTCCCCCGGACTGGTGGCGGCCGGGCTCTCCGCGCTGTCGCGGGGCGATGCCGATGCCGCCACGGAGGCGTACGAGAAGATCGTCGACCGATGGCGCGCCGTGCAGCTGCTGGAGCGGTGCAACTGAGAACCATTCATGCCGCTCTGACCAGCTGAAATAGGACGGAACGGCGCAGATGGAAGCGCTCCCAAGGTGAACACTCTTCGTAACGGCCACCCCCCGAAGCGTGATTTTAGGTCCAAACAAGACACTTTCTGGCGTAGAAAACCCGCATAAATCGGTCATGCTTCAACCGTCTATCTAGGGACCTTCGGCCGTTCGGCCCATGTCGGACATCGGGGACTAGCCGGACCATGAAACACACACCGGCCGGCGGGACCCCGGCCGATGTCTTTAGGTACCTGTGGAGGAGTGACCGATGGCATCGCGTACGCACGATCCTGAGCCGCTACTAACGCCGGCCGAGGTGGCGTCGATGTTCCGAGTCGACCCGAAGACCGTCACCCGGTGGGCAAAGGCGGGCAAGCTCAGCGCAATTCGCACACTGGGCGGGCACCGTCGCTACCGGGAGTCGGAGGTTCGTGCCCTGCTGCAGGGACAGATTCCCTCGCAGCGTCAGGGCGACTGACGAACCGCGCAGTCGAGTCGGGCTGGGACCGATAAAAGGGGCGAACGCCGGGGAAGGCGATCGCCCCTTAATCGTTTCCAGGCGGCAGAGTAGTGCCAATGGAACAACCCCCGATCGGTGACGTCTTCGGCGAGCTGGTCCGCGACGCGTACGCCGTACGGTCCGGTATCGGCCCCCGCCCCCTGGCCGGCGGTCGCGTGCCCCGTCCGGTCATCGAGATCATCGAGCGTGACGACGGCCTGATCAACGGCGCTCCCGCCGACCAGTACGTAGCCGAGCCGGACGAGTGGCAGCCGCACGACCACCGGGCGCTGCGCATGTGCCGTGGCGCGGTGCTCGACATCGGCTGTGGCGCCGGCCGCACGGCGCTGGAGCTCCAGCGCCGCAGCATGGCCGTGACCGGCCTGGACATCTCTGCCGGTGCGATCGAGGTCGCCCGCAAGCGTGGCCTGCGCGACACAGTGATCGCCCCGGTCGACGAGTACGCCCGCACGACCACCCGCTACGACACGTTCCTGCTGCTGGGTAACAATGTGGGGCTGCTCGAGGGCCGCGATCGCGCGCCGGTCTTCCTCGCCGCGCTCGCCGCCCTGGCCCGTCCCGGCGCCCGGATCATCGCGCAGGGCACCGACCCCTACGGCACGACCGACCCGGTCCACGTGGGTTATCACGAGCGCAACCGCGAGCGCGGCCGGTTCGGGGGCCAACTGCGACTCCGGTTGCGTTACCGGCTGCATGCCACGAACTGGTTCGACTACCTGTTCTGCTCGGTGGCGGAGCTGGAAGAACTGCTCCAGGGCACCCCGTGGCGCCTGAAATCGGTCGACGAGCAGGACCGTCCTTACTACCTTGCGGTCATGGAGCTACATACATGACCGAACTCACCAGGGAGCAGGTCAAGACGAGCCGCCGCATCGCCGTGACGACCGGGCCGGACGGCGTCGAGCGGATCCGGGCCAGCCAGGGTCACTCCCGCCGGGTCGACATCGACCTCGGGCTCGCCCCGGCCGACCCGCCCGCGACGCTTTTCCACGGCACGGCACGGCAGAACCTCGCCTCGATCATGCGGGACGGGTTGCGGCCGGGGAGCCGTCACCACGTGCATCTGTCGCCCGACCGGCGAACGGCGCTGGCCGTCGGTCGCCGGCACTCCCCGGACGTCGTGATCTTCGTGGTCGACACCGCCGCCATGGCCGCTGCGGGGCATGTCTTCCACCGCAGCGAGAACGGTGTCTGGCTGATCGCGGCGGTGCCTTCTTCCTATCTCCACGAACATTCGGAACAAAAGGACAAATCGTTCTCCATCGAGAGGTAGCCGCCACGGGCGGTTAGCGTATGGGGGATGAGGAGGGTTACTCGGCGTCAGCTGACGAATCTCCTCGGTGCATGTGGGGTGGTCGCCGCGCTCGGCGGTCTCGCCTTCGGGCTCCCCGCGCTGAACCACGCGCTGCCCTCCGAACGTCCGGTGCGGTCCGATCGCCCTTTTGAGATCGGGGGTGGGGTGTTCGTGACACCGCCACCCGGCGCCAGCATCGATCTCACCGTGACCAGGCCCGCGGAGGACACCGGGAAGGTGCTCTTCCGGCTCGGGACGGTCCGCTACCTGATCACCGTCGAGCCCTATGACGGGTCGCTGTCGGCCGCGGTGGCCCGGCTCCGCCAGCGCATCATCGGAAACTCCGGATACCAGGTCACCGGGCCCGACCTCATGGTCGCGACCATCGGCGGCCTGCAGGGTCTGCAGGGCGGATACAGCGGTCCCGGTCGTGGCGGCCGGTACGCCGTCTTCGTCGCCGACGGCCACACCATCGAGGTCACGGTGAGCGGCGCCGACCTGGATCTGGGACCCACCCTGTCAGCCATCGAGAAGAGCACCCGCACGCTGGAGTACCACGCGGAGCCGCCCGGATGACCGCGGAACCGAGGCTGCGCAGCGAACGCACCGCCCCCGTCCAGCCCGGGGCCGAACCGGGTCTGGGACTGATCCGCCGCCCCGCGTTCTGGATCGTGGTCGCGCTGCTGGCCGCCGGCGGCGTACGCATGGCATTGATCGCAGCGCACTATGCCGCGACCTTTCCGATCGCCCTGCTCACCGCGACCCTGCTCTTCGCCCTGCTCGCCGTGCCGTTCTCGTTCGTGGTCGCCGAGCTCGACTTCCTCGAACGGGAGCCCCCGGTGCTCCTGGCCGTGGCGTTCGCGTGGGGTGGCCTGGTCGCCACCTCCGTCTCGATCCCCGGCAGCGGCGCCCTCGACGACATCATCGCCAAGCTCGGCTCACCCGGCCTGGCCGCCGACTGGGGTGCCGCGCTGGCCGGCCCGACGGTCGAGGAGATCGCCAAGACCCTCGGCGTGGTCGCGATCGTGCTGATCGCCCGCGCTCAGGTCAACAGCGTGCTCGACGGAGTGGTCTATGGCGCGGTGGTCGGCCTGGGCTTCCAGATCATCGAAGACATCGTGTACGCGATGAGCGCCGTAGCCCTGGCCGGCCGCGGCGACACCGTGGAACCGGTGTTCACGACGTTCCTGCTGCGCGGCTTCCTCTCCGGAGTCTGGAGCCACACGCTGTTCGGCGCGCTCGCCGGCGCGGGCATCGGCTACCTGGTCGTTCGTGGAGAGCGCCCCAGGCGTACCCGGATAGGGGCCGCAACCCTGGCGGTCCTCGGAGCCTGGGCGTCGCACGTCCTGTGGAATTCCCCGCTCCTGCGCGACGGCCTCGGCAACGGCGCGGTGGCCCTGCTCGCGGTCCTGGTGCTCAAGGGCCTGCCGCCGCTCGTGCTGATCTGGCTGCTCGTGCGTTCGGCCCACGACCGCGAGGCCGACTACTACGCAGCGATTCTGGTCGAGCTGAACGACCCCGAGTTGATCACGCCGTCGGAGGTGGAGGCGCTCAAGACCGGGTCGCGCCGGGCCAGCGCCCGTTCCCACGCCCGCGCCCGGGCCGGCTGGCGCGCCCGTGGAGCCGTCCGCCGGTTGCAGCACGCCCAGGCCCGCCTCGCGGTCGAGCTGAGCCGCGGCACGACGGACCTCACCCGCTGGCACCACGAGGTACGCCGCCAGCGTCACCTGCTCGTGAACCTGGGCCACCCGGAGGCGCTCGTACCCGAAGGAAAAGGACCGTGGCGACGCACCGCATCGGCGGTGTTCTCCACGGCCCTCGCCGTAGCAGTCCTCTGGGCCCTGATCAGCAGCCTCGGCGGCGCCTGAGCAGAAGGTCAGACAACCGGAGGGTGTCCGCCGTCGCCGTCCACGATCGTGTCCGGGGTGCCGTCCTCATCAAGGTCGACCATCGTGATGTCGACCTTGCCGTCGCCGTCCGTGTCGAACTGGAACAGGTCGGGCTTGCCGTCGCCATCGGTGTCGGACACCCACACGTCGGGCTTGCCGTCACCGTTGGTGTCGCTAGCGAGCAGATCGACGCGGTCGTCCCCGCGGGTCTCCACGATCTCCTGGGGGTCGCTCATTGCTGTCTCCTCGCTGGGGGGGTCGCCTTGGGTCGCTCCCAAGGTAGGTGCCCTGAACCAGTACCGCACCCCTGAGTTGTGACAGAAGTCGCTGGAATCCAGGAAACTCACCGGTAACGTAGGCCGACGTGAATACCGCGGCGGACGGCATGCAGGCCCTTTTCGGTAACGGGAGCGTCGGCTCCCTCGCCGAGCGGATGGGCATCCACATCACCGAGTCGACCGCCGAAAGAGTGGTCGCGACAATGCCGGTGGAGGGAAACACCCAGCCCTACGGCCTGCTGCACGGCGGCGCCTCCTGCGTGCTGGCCGAAACCCTGGGCTCGGTGGGCGCGGTCCTGCACGGCGCCACGGTCGACCGCCCGTTCGCGGTGGGCGTGGACATCAACGCCACCCACCACAAGGGCGTCCGCTCCGGCACCGTCACGGGTGTCGCCACGCCGGTGCATCGGGGCCGCACGGCGGTCACATACGAGATCGTCATCACCGACGAGGACGGCGACCGCGTCTGCACAGCCCGCCTCACCTGCCTGCTCCGCGGCGCGTAGTCGCTCTGGCCCGGCGTTTCTTGACGGATCCGCGTACCTTTCTTGACGTGACCGATGTACCACAGCACGCATTCGACGACGCTGCGCAGGTGCTGGACTGCGCGCTCAGCGGCGACAGCGACGCGGTGGTCGGCACCTTCGACGCGGTCGTCGACCGTTCGGGAGTCGTCGGTGCCTGGGACGTCGCATGGTGTCTCGCAGCAACCATGGTCGGACAGAACATCCCCATGGGCGGCGGCTGGACCCTCGACTTCCCCGGAATCGACGACGCCCGCTACGACAAACGCTGGGTAGCCCGCTTCGTCAGCGCCTACGTCAACGGCGACGTCCCCACCGGCGAAGCCCTCTTCGGCGCCGCCATCGCCGACGGCCAACTCCCCGACTGCCTCCTCGCCCTCGCCGGCTCCACGGTCGCCACCCTCCGCCACCGCGCGGCCTGAGCGATGCCGTAACTGGCGGCCAGGATTCAGGCCAGGCTCAATCGGCCGACGACGTTCTCACCCAGCTGCGGTCGGGCGTGGGGCTCACGTGCGCTTCGACCCGGCGGTGGGTGCGGCGCAGGCGTCCGCAAGCCCGACCGCCGCATCTTCGAGCTCGGCGCCGAGGCAGCGGGCCGTTCCCTGGCCGACGGCGGCTGGATGATCGGCGACCACCCGGAGTACGACATCGCCGGGGGAGCCGCAGCCGGGCTCCGGACGGTGTGGCTGCGCCGCGGCCGCCCGTGGCCGGAGTCCCTGCCGATTCGCCCCACCCGCACGGCCGACGACTGCGCGACCGCGATCCTGGATCTGCTCTGAGAACACCCGCACCTTGATCACAACCCACGGCTACCAACTGGTGATCGTCCGTCCCTGCTCCGGGCCGAACTTCAGAACGTCTGAGGTGATCGGGAGGGGCTTGTCGTGGGAGTTCGTGAGCAGGGTAAGAGCGGCGTCCGGCGGCTGGGTCTGCTGGCGCTGACCGGTGTGCTGGCGACGGGTGCGGCGACTTTTGTCGGGGCCCCGCAGATCGCCGCCGCCGTCGTGGCACCCGCGGTGGCCCCGGCGGTGGCAGCAGCCCCGGCGCCTGCCACCTCGTGGATGGCGGGAGCCCAGTCGTACGAGGCCACCCGGGTCATGCCGCTCGGCGACTCGATCACCCGCGGCACCGGTTCGCCGACGCGGTCCTCGTACCGGATGGATCTTGCCGACCGTCTCATCAAGGGCGGCATGGAGATCAACTACGTGGGTTCGCAGACCGACGGCACGGGCACCAACATCAGCCACGAGGGGCACGGTGGCTGGACGATCGACGAGCTCTCCGCGAACCTGGATTCCTGGCTGAGCACCTACCGCCCGGACGTGGTCCTGGTGCACGCCGGAACCAACAACATCACCCAGGGCGAGGGCCCGTACACAACCGCCCGCAAGCTGTCCGCGCTGATCGACCAGATCCGCGCCGACCGCCCCGAGGCTCAGCTCTTCGTCGCGCAGATCATCATGTCCCGCGTGCCCCACGAGGCAGCCCAGGACCGCATCTACAACAGCCTCATCCCGGGGGTCGTCGCGAGCAAGCACGACGACCGGATCACGGTGGTCGACCAGTCCTCGGTCGGCGGCATCGACCTGCACGACCTCCACCACCCGAACGACTTCGGCTACTCCAAGATGGCGTGGAACTGGTACCAGGCGATGTCCCGGGTTTTCTACACCTCCGGCAACACCGGCGCCAACCCGTACCGGATGAGCATCACCAAGCGCTGCCTCGCCACGAAGGTCGCGGGCTCCCACCGCACCGACTGCCGCACCTGGGTCCTGCGTCCCACGGGCAGCGGAAGCCGGGCATGGCAGACACTTCGAGAAACAAAGCGGACCTATCGCGTACGCGTAAACGGCAAGCTCCACACCCGCCAGCGCATCATCCGCCGCTGGGCCGGCCCCGGCAACCTGCTGAACGTCTAGCGGTCAGTCGAAGAGCGCGAGCACCCCGGACACGTCAAGCACCCGCAACACGATGCCGTGGGCGTTGACGATCGACATCTTCACCCCGGCGGCCCGGCCGGCGTTGAACCCGTCGATCAGCGCGCCCAAGGCCTCACTGTCCATGAATTCGGCCGCCGCGAAGTCAACGACGACTCCCGCGGCACCGTCCTCCCGGACGGCTCCCTCAAGCGCTTCCCGCAGGTCATCGCGGGCATTGATGTCAAAATCGCCGGAGAGCCGAACACGGCTCGCCTCCCTGGCAATCTGGTAGCTGGGCTCAGTCACGAACACCTCTGAAGTGGTCAACTCCCGCGATCCTAAATCAGCCCGGCAGCGGGAACTCAGCCCACACATGCTTCGTATCTGATTCGACATACCAACCGATATCAAGCGCGAACTGCTTCGCCAACTGCAACCCCAGCCCCCCAGCCCCGAGCGCCCGCCCCTCGCTGTACTCAGGCACAACCTCCGGAGCATGATCGGTCACATCCAGCACAAACCGATCCCCGTTCCGCCCCAGCCGCGTCGTGGTAGGCGGCAACCCGTGCCGCAACGCATTGGTCGCCAGCTCCGTAGCAACCAGCACCATCTTCTCGGGAATCTCATCCAGCACAGCCCCCACCGGCAGCACCTGCCCGGTAATAGCCTCATGCAACGCAGCCCGCAAAATCTTCAGCTGCGCGGGACTGTCGAGCACCCACCGCCGAATCTCAGTCATGGCGGGAGGACTCTGCGCTTTCAAGTAGGCCATTACCCACTACTGCCCGTTAACCAGGCCGTTCACGCTCTCCTCTGGGTTGGGAATCAGGTCCGTCAGCCCAGTTCGCGAGGCAGCTTGCTACGAGACCCCGCAGCGGGTAGCCAACACACTCAACGCAAACTCTGGATGATCCACTCATGGTGATCGGCGGCGCAACGCCCGAGATGTCGGTCAAGAAAGCCGGCCCAGGCCGAAAATCTGATGTGGACTTCCCTGTTCAGTGCTCACCGCCCACGCCCATGGAAATCGCCCCGCCCGTGGTAGCTATCTGCGACGTGGTCCTCGCCCGCCCCTGTTCGGGATGGCAGGCGGCGGCGAGCCACGGGCTTACCTGAGGGCGGGTGACGGTGGCGTTTGCTTCGTCGAGCCTGTAACCGCCGTCCGAGTCGCCAGCGTGGCTTGTCGTGCGTCAGGCCGCGAACAGATCCACAGCTTCGGCGGTCGGCGTCGGCACCGGCTCACCGGCCTCCCGTAAACCGTCCAGGTGGAAAGCGATGGCCTCGCGCATCTCGGCTAACGCGTCCTCGCGAGAGTCGCCCAGCGCAACACAACCAGGAAGGTCTGGCGACCAGGCACCGAACCCGCCGTCCTCGGCACGCTCGATGATCACTGCGTATGCGCTCACTGATTGCCCCCTGTCAGACCAGCTTGTCTCAGGATGCTTCGCTCCAGGCCCGGCGGCAAGTCCCGGCTTGGTTTTCCGGCGATGGTGACTCGTCCAGGTTTGATCGGGTGTTTGTACTGCCGGTGGCTTCCCCGCATGCCCACCAACTCCCAGCCGTCTGTTTCGATCGCTCGGATGATCTCGCGCACCTTTAACGGCATACCATCTCTCACCCTTCACCGGGGAACCAACGGGGAAGACGTGCAGCGTGAGCACGCGCGTCGCCGGCGTAGACGGGGCTGAACGGCCCTCTGGTCGCAGCGATCCAAGGCGTGCAAATGTCTGTCGCCAATAAAAAGCGAATCGTTCAAGACAGGTTGCTCTGAAGCGCACATATGTTCTCATGCCACCTGGTCTCATGACAACCCATGGGCGCAGTCTGTGCAAGCCGACGATGTCGCGAAATGTAGTGCAGCCTTTGAGGACCTTGCGTCATCCGGCCAAGGGTGGAGGCTTCTGGCGTCCTCGTGCCCAGAATCTTTTCTGCGACGGGCGACTGCTGCGGCCGCGGCGGGCGACTGCTGCGGCCGCGGCGGGCGACTGCTGCGGCCGCGGCGCTGAGTTGGCTGACAACGCAGTGACGGCGGGCGCCTAGGAACGTGACCACAGGAGACCTGTGTCGACAGGAAGTGCGGTCGGCAGTCTGGACAGCAAAACGCCCACCCGGCGTTTCCGCAGGTGGGCGATGCTCAAAGCCCGGCGAGAGGCTTGGTGGCCAGGGGCGGGGTCGAACCGCCGACCTTCCGATTTTCAGTCGGACGCTCGTACCAACTGAGCTACCTGGCCGTTGCCGCTCGATGGTGATTGCGGCTGGCTTTATGGCGGTCCTGACGGGACTTGAACCCGCGACCTCCGCCTTGACAGGGCGGCGAGCACTCCAACTGCTCCACAGGACCTTGCTACTACTTTTTACTGCTCGGTGTTGCTGGTACT
Source organism: Winogradskya humida (assembly GCF_016862215.1). Classification (GTDB taxonomy): domain Bacteria; phylum Actinomycetota; class Actinomycetes; order Mycobacteriales; family Micromonosporaceae; genus Actinoplanes; species Actinoplanes humidus. Next base: position 10,619 of record NZ_BOMN01000035.1, on the reverse strand, counting down.
CATTCTTGCACATGCTGACCGTTGCCGGTCCGTACCCCCAACGGGATTCGAACCCGTGCTACCGCCTTGAAAGGGCGGCGTCCTAGGCCACTAGACGATGAGGGCAACTTCGCCATCATTGCACATTCGCAACTGCTGCGGCGTAAGCCCCAACCGGGCGGCCCCGCTTGAGGCTCCAAAAGCATACGTGATGGCTGCCCTGTCATCCAAACCGGTATCGCAGGCTCCTTGGCAAGCGTCCTGAACTGCATAAACACCGCCTGCCCGGGGCGCGTGAGACGCAGAGTGTGCCCGGCGCCACACGTCAATGTGTGGCAGCGGCCGCGGAGACCATACGCACGCCCTCAGCCAGCGTGCCCAGCCGCACCACCCCATCAGGAAGCTCGGCAGGCCACCCGGGCCCAGCAGCCGCGACCAGCAAAGGGCTGTGTCTACCCGTGAGAAGGTGCTCCCACTGAGAGACATCCCCCGTCTGCGGCAGCTGCGACCAGAGAACGACCGCAACCGGTCCGGTCCGGGCCACAGCCTCAGCCAGCGCCCGTGGAGGCACCCGCGGTCCCAGGAACCGACAAGGCACCCCCGTCTCAGCGAGAGCCGCAGCCAGCGCCTCCAACGGCAACGTGTGCTGTTCCTCATCAGCCGCCGCGAGCATCACGCGAGGCACGAGGTTGCTCGCGGGCCGGCTCACCATGCTCAAGACTTCGGTGACGGTACGTGAGACCAGGTGCTCGACTTCGATGTAGCGGTCGGTCGCCTCATAGCGTTCGCCGACGCCGATCAGGATCGGTGTGATGACCTCGTCCCAGGTGGCGATGACACCATGGTTGGCCACGTTCATCTCGAGAATGTCGCGCAGGGCCGGGGCGTCGAGTCGCATGGCCGCGCGGGCCGCTCCCCGGGCGACCGGCCCAGCTCTACCCGTACGAATCGTATGCCCGCCCCCATCACGGGCAGTGACCCTCAGCCCATCAGCAACCTCGGGCCAAGCGACCTCAGGCGAGACCGAAGCCGGGACCGAAGCCGGGACCGAAGCCGGCACCAAAGACGGCTCAGAAACCGGCCCGGGGTCCAGGGGTATGGGAACGCGCCTTGCCCATGCAGCGGCCTCAGCCGGCGCCACGCCCTGCCCGGTGAGCCGCCGCATCACCTGGAGGCGTTCAAGGTCCTCGGGGGTGTAGCGCCGGTGCTGGCCAGGGACGTGATGGCTGGGGCCCAGGCCGTAGCGCTGGTGCCAGGTACGCAGAGTGGTGACGGCGACGCCCAAACGGCGGGCGACTGCTCCGGCCGTCAGGGCCTCATCGGCCACCTGACCACTCCGCGGTGTCGTCGGCTTCGAGGAAGCGTTGGAGTCGCTCGGTGACGCCGGGCAGCCAGGGGGCGTGGGCCCGGGGGTCGTTCATGATCGCTGTGGTGAGCTCGTCGAGGGAGACCCAGCGCAGGTCTGCCACCTCGTCGGGATCGGCGACGACGCCCTCGTCGAAGGCGGTGGGAACGTGACCGAGCAGGACGTGGTCGTACTCGTACTCCACCCGGCCGGTTGTCGGATCCTCCGCGTAATAGGAGTACACGCCGACCTCGGACAGCGAGACGCCCGAAAGGCCGATCTCCTCGTGCAGGCGACGTTCAGCGGCCACCGGGAGGGCCTCGCCGGGCAGTGGGTGCCCGCAGCACGTGTTGGCCCAGCGCAGCGGGAAGCGGGTCTTGGTTGCCGCCCGCTGCTGGACCAGCACGCGGCCCTCGGGGTCGAGCAGGAAGACGGAGAAGGCCCGGTGCAGCCGGCCCGGAGCGCGGTGTGCCTCGTCGACCGTGGTCTGTCCGACGGCGAGACCGTCCGGGTCGACGAGCTCGACGAGGTGCCCCTCCCGTGCGAGCGGGACACTCACAGCCGGACCCCTTCCCCTTGCAGTGGACCGACCACGCGGCTCGCTGCCAGCTTTCCAGAGATCAATACCATGGGTACGCCCACACCCGGCTGCGTCCCAGAACCCGTGAACACCACATTGGGCAGTGTCGGGTGGAGATTGCCGGGGCGGAACGGTCCGGTCTGCGCGAACGTGTGTGACGAGGCGAACGGGGTGCCCGCCGCCATGCCCTGCTCGGCCCAGTCGTCCGGGGTGACGATCCGTTCCACCTCAACACCGTCCCGGAAGCCGATGTAGCCGCGCTGTTCGAGGACGCCCAGCAGCTCATCCGCGTACCGCCGGCCGAGCCCGCCCTTCCAGTCGAAGGGTGCCTTGTCGAGGTTGGGGGTGGGGGCCAGCACGTAGTAGGTCTGCCGGCCTTCCGGGGCGACGCCGGGGTCGGTGCGGCTCGGGTTGGTGACCAGCAGGGACGGGTCACTCATGAGCAGCCCCTGATGGATGACCTCGTCGAACGTGCCCTTCCACGCGGATCCGAAGTGGATGTTGTGGTGGGCGATCTTCGAGTAGGTGCGGTCCGACCCGATGTGCAGCACCACGCACGACGGCGAGTAGACGAGCTTGCGCGTCCGCTTCGTCTCCGGGAGCAGATCGCGGTAGGCGATCGGGAGGTCCGGGTTGAGCACGACCACGTCGGCCGGGATGCGCTCGCCCGTGTTGGTGATCACACCCGTGGCGCGCCCGTTGGAGATGTCGACGCGGGTCACGGTGGTGTCGTAGCGGAACTGCACGCCGTGCTTCTCGGCCGCGCCCGCCAGTGCCCGGGGCACCGCGTGCATGCCGCCCTTCGGGAAGTACACCCCGGCGACGGAGTCGAGATACGCGATGACCGCGTAGATCGCGAGGGCGTCGTGCGGCGCCAGGCCTGCGTACATGGCCTGGAAGGAGAAGATCCGTTGGGTACGCGGATCGCGGAAGTACTGGTTGATCTTCGGCTGGAGCCGCCGGAACGCCCCCATGCCCAGCAGTTTGACGACGTTGAGGTTCATCAGGTCGACGGGGCTGTCGAGGTTCCGGTCGATGAAGTTGTCCCGCTCGAGCTTCCACAGCTGCCGGGCGAACTCCACGAACCGCAGGTATCCGTCGGCCTCGCGGGGTCCGCAGACGCGGGAGATCTCGGCGGCCATCCGGACGGTGTCGGTGAGCACGTCCAGCGTGGATCCGTCGGGGTAGTACGCGCGGTACGCGGGGTCGACCGGCGTCAACTCCAGCCAGTCCGACAGCTTCTCGCCGACGGCGGCCAGCGGCTCCTCGATCAGCTCCGGCATGGTCAGCACCGTGGGTCCGGTGTCGAACTGATAGCCGTCGACGGCGAGCCGCCCGTTTCGGCCGCCCGGGACGGACTCGCGTTCGACGACGGTGACCTGTCGCCCGGCCGCGGCCAGGTGCAGCGCGCATGCCAGTCCGCCGAGTCCGGCCCCGACCACGACCACGTGATCGGTAGCTCCGGTTACTTTTCGCACGTCAACAGCTCCAGGGGGTCATGCCGGTCGGTGGGTTGCCGTGACGGCGAGTTCGGTGAGCGCGGCCCGCGCGTCGTCGTGGATGGGAGCGCCGGCCAGCGCGGCGACCCCCTGCTCGACACGTTGCAGAATCAGTGATTCGACCTGGGCGACGGCCCCGGTCTCGACGATGATCTCGGCCTGATGCTCGAGTTGATCAGCCGTCGCCGGTGTTTCCAGGTCGAAGGACGCGCCCAGTTGCTGGGCGATCATCAGAAGAGCGGTGGGCTTCCCGGTACGCAGATCGTCGCTGGCCGGTTTGCCGGTGACCGCCGGGTCGCCGTAGACCCCGAGCAGATCGTCGCGGAGCTGGAACGCCTCGCCCACCGCGATCCCGTAGCGGTGGTAGGCCTCGTCGATCGCGCCGGTCTCGTCGCGCGACCGCCCGGCGAGCGCGAGGCCGAACTGCAACGGACGCTGCACCGTGTAGCTCGCGGTCTTGTAGCGAGCCACGAGCAGAGCCTGGTCGAGTGACCACTGCGCGGGCTGGTTCTCGCCGAGCACGTCGAGATACTGCCCCGCGACGGCCTCGATACGCATCCGGTCGTAGCAGGCACGGACCGCGAAGAGCGTCGCCGTGGTCAGGGCGGTCTGGGCAAGCAGCTGGTCGGCCCAGACGAGGCAGAGGTCGCCGACGAGGATCGCCGAGGAGGCCCCGAAGCGCGTCGCGTCGCCGATCCGCCCGGCGTCGCGGTGCTGCGCTGCGAAGAGCCGATGAGCGGTGGGCCGGCCGCGACGGGTCACCGACTCGTCCATCACGTCGTCGTGGACCAGGGCGAAGGTGTGCATCAGCTCGAGGGCGCCGAGGGCCGGCAGGACCTGGCCGATGGGCTCGTTGGTGCCGATGACACCGCGCCAGCCCCAGTAGGCGAACGTCGGCCGGAGCCGCTTGCCGCCGGCGAGCACGAGATCCCGGGTGGTGCGGGCGAACCCGCCCAGGTCGGGGTCGACCTCGTCGAGCGCCGTGACCTGGTGGGCGAGGAAGTCCTCCAGCGTGCCCTCGACAGCCTTCAGCAACCCCTCCGCGGCGAGCGCCGGGAGCGGTTGACGAGGTATTCCACCCCGGGATTTTCCGGCGAGGATGTCGTTGGCCACGCGCCGAGATTACCGTAGGCTGCCTGTTGCGTCGATTGCTGAGTCGATTTAAATGCTGAGTCGATACAACTGAGGGTGGGAACGTGGAGACGGACCTTGAAGCCGCCTACGAACGGTGCCGCCAGCTGCACCGCAGCCACGGCCGCACCTACTACCTGGCCACCCGCCTACTACCCGCATGGAAGCGCCGTCATGTCCACGCTCTGTACGGGTTCACGCGCTACGCCGACGAGATCGTCGACCGCACCGAAGAGCTGCCGCCCGCCGAACGGGCCGCACTGCTGACCGAGTGGTCCGACCGGTTCGTTGCCGGCCTGCGTGGCGAGCGCGGCGACGACCCGCTGCTGCCCGCGGTGCTGCACACGATCGCGGTCTTCGACCTGAGCGTCGACGACTTCGACTCGTTTCTGCACAGCATGGCGATGGATCTCACAGTGACGTCCTACGCCACCTACGATGACCTGCTCGAATACATGGAGGGCTCCGCGGCGGTCATCGGCACGATGATGCTGCCGATCCTCGGCTCGAGCGACCCGGCCGCGGCCCGTGAGCCCGCCCGGCAGCTCGGCATCGCGTTCCAGCTGACCAACTTCATCCGCGACGTCGGCGAGGACCTCGACCGTGGTCGCACCTACCTGCCCGACGAGCACCTCGCCGAGTTCGGGGTGACGCGCGACGACCTGCTCGCGGCCCGCGCCGCTGGCCGCTCGACACCCGCGATCAAGGCTCTGATCAAGGCCGAAGTGGCCCGCGCCGACGAGCACTACGCGGCCGCGGCGCCCGGCATCCCGCTGCTCCTGCCCGGGTCGCAGGCCTGCATGCGGACGGCGTACCAGCTCTATGCGGGCATCCTCGACGAGGTTGTCGCCGCCGACTACGACGTCTTCGTGCGCCGCGCCACGGTTCCCAACCAGACCCGGGCCCGGGTGGCGGCCCGCTCACTGCTGACCAGGTCCGGGACCCCGCTGCCCGCTCTGGTGCGAGGCTGAGAGGCAGATATGCGTACGGCAATCGTGCTCTTCACCCGTGACCTGCGCATCCACGACAACCCGGCACTCGCCTCGGCCTGCGCCAACGCCGAGACCATCGTGCCGCTGTTTGTGCTGGACCCGAAGTTGCAGCAGCTCTCGCCCAACCGGGCCCGTTTCCTGCACCAGAGCCTGGCCGACCTGCGCGAGAGCCTCCGGGCGCGCGGCGGCGACCTGGTCATCCGCGAGGGTGACCCGGTCGCCGAGACGATCCGCCTGGCCGGCGAGGTCGAGGCCGACGGTGTCGCGCTCACCCAGGACGTCAGCGCCTACGCGCGGCGTCGCGAGCAGCAGTTGCAGGAGGAGTGCGAGCGGCACCGCATCTCGCTCAAGCTCTTCCCGGGCACCAATGTCCTGGCTCCCGGCGACGTACGCCCCGGCGGTGGCGGCGCCTACTACAAAGTCTTCTCGCCGTACTACCGCTCCTGGGAGTCGGCGAAGTGGCGCGATGAGGTGGCCACCCCCCGCAAGATCACGCTCCCGGCTGACGTGAACGCCGGGAAGCTGCCGCCGCCACCGGCCGGGGAATCGCCGGAGGCGGTCGACGGCGGTGAGACCGAGGGGCGTCGACGGCTCAAGAACTGGCTGGGGCACCTCGGCCCGTACGACGAGCTGCACGATGACATGCCCGCGGACGGAACTTCGCGGCTCAGCGCGTACCTCCGTTTCGGTTGTCTGTCTCCCCTGGCCGTGGCGAACGCCGCGCGGGAGAAGGACGGTCCCGGATCCGCTGCCTTTGTCCGGCAGCTCTGCTGGCGTGATTTCTACTATCAGGTGACCTACTCGTTCCCCAGGATCTCGACGACCGCCTACCGCGAGTCGGGCGATCGCGAGTGGCGCAACGACCCGGACGCGTTGCAGCACTGGAAGGACGGGCTGACCGGGGTGCCCGTGGTCGACGCCGGGATGCGCCAGCTGATGGCCGAGGGCTGGATGCACAACCGCGCCCGGCTGATCACGGCCGCGTTCCTGACCAAGCACCTCGACCTCGACTGGCGCGAGGGCGTGAAATGGTTCTTCCGCTGGCTCAACGACGGCGACGTGGCCAACAATTCGGGCAACTGGCAGTGGGTCGCCGGCACCGGCAACGACACCAAGCCCTACCGGCGTTTCAATCCCATCCGTCAGGGGGAGCGCTTCGACCCTGACGGCGAGTACGTTCGTCGCTACGTGCCGGAGTTGAAGTCGGTTCGGGGTAAGGCTGTGCACCAGCCCTGGCGTCTGCCCGATACGGTGCGTTCAGGCCTCGACTACCCGGGACCGCTGGAATCGCATCGCGACGAGGCGGTCTGGTTGCGGCCGTGAGGTTTCCACTTCGGTTCGCCGGAGCGGAAAGCGGGTCCTGCCGACTTGTTGCGTTCGTCCGTTGATGGCCGGTAGGACCCGCGACAACCTGCCCGCCGGATGGCGGTCGAAAACCTCTCCCGGCAAAATTCGGGAGCGCTTCCACGGACGTGTATATCAGGCCGGGAGCGCGCGCCAGGTCCCATATCGGTGTACGGCGATTCCCGCGAACGCCGCCGTTCTGCGCGTCGCCGCATCCACCTTGGCCAGCTCCTCCCGCAACCTGCCGGCACCCTCCTCGGCGAATGTGCAGTGCGGGCAGTCCGGGAGCGATTCGGTCTCCGCGCCCAACCGCACGCGCTTACCCGCCGCCTTACCGCGGGTCAGCCAGTCCTGACTGATCTCCACGATCGAGTTCGGGCCGGTGCCGGTGTCGCGATAACTCATCACGGTGACCGCGTTGACCCGCTTCAGCACCTCATCGGCGAGGTTCCTGTTACCGACCTTGTACTCACCGAACCAGAAAGGCACATCCGCCTCGAGCGGAAGGGTGCTCGCCGCCCGCATTCTGGCGAGCAGTTTCAGGTACGCCGTGAGCGTCCCGTTCAGATCATCAGTCCAACCATCCGTGAGGTACGGCTCCACGTCCAGGTGAATGCCGGCGAAGAGCCCGGTCGACACCACGGTTCGCTGCCAGGACAACGCGGCCGCCTGATTGCTGACCCACGCGGGGTCGCCACCGAGCGCCCGAAGCTTGATCCGCAGCGGGTCGGCCCGCTCCTTCATCTCCTGCATGCGCTCGAGATCGCCGTTGGTGAGCACGTCGGGCGCCACATAGACGAAGATCTCCGACACCCGCTGAGCCGCCGCCCACTGCACGATCTCGGCTGACGGCTGATTTCCCCAGACCCACATGGCCCGGGTGCCGGCCGGTGCGGCGGTAAGACCGGCGCTGCCCGCGGACGAAGCCCCGGGCAGCGCCAGAGCAGCGGCCATGAGGATGGCAGCCACCAGCCCTGTCTGCCATCGCCCCCTCATGACCGCCCCCTTTACCTTGGTGATTCCTCTTCCGCGGGGGTTCAGAATCGGTCAGGTGGCGGGCCAGATGAGAAGTCACAACGACTGGATCGCGGTCTCGATCGCGTCAACCCGGGCGAAGTCGTCCAGACACCGGGTCACGAAGCCGATCGCCAGGCCGCGGCCCGGGTCCGCCCACGCAGCACTGCCACCGAGACCGCCCATGCCCCAGGTCCCGTCACTCTCGATCTGCACCCCGAGACCCCAGGTCGTCTCGCGGCCGATATAGCGGTCCACTCCCCGGAATTGGGGCGAGACCATTTCGTCGACGAGGGAGCTGCTGAGCAGACGACGGCCGTCGAGGATTTACCCCACACCAGTTCAGCGCACCGATCCGAATCGGCCGCACCGAGCCCGAAGCCGAAATCGAGCCGCCACGGCCGGGCGATCTCCGCGCTGACGAACTCGCCGGGGTCGCGTCCGGTGACCCGGCGCACGAGCTCACCGAGCAGATGCCCGTACGTCAGCGCGTGCTCCGCGGCGACCGTCCCCGGTGGCCACTCCTGCTCGGCGTCGGCAAGATCGGCGCAGAGCAGCTCCCAGTCACTCCATGCGGACGAATCCCGGGTCTTGGGGAACGTCACCAGGCCGGACGTGTGGGTCAGCACCTGGCGTACCGAAACCTCGGCCTTGAAATCCGCCCAGTGCCGCGCCATCGGATCGTCCAGACCGATCAGGCCGCGTTCCACCAGCAACAGAACCGCCAGGGCGATCACCGGCTTGCCCACGGAGTAGACGTTGACCAGCGTCCGCGCATCCCACGGCCGGGTGCGCGCGGCATCGCGCCGGCCCTCGTGCAGGTCCACGACGACCTCGCCGTCCCGGAGAACGCACAACGCCGAACCGTCACTCGGATGCGCCGCGAACGCCTCACGTACCGAGTCGAATCCCGTCACTGGAGTCCGACCGTCACCGCAGCGCGATCGTCGCCGTGACGGTGGTGCCGGAGTCATCCGAGACGATGCGCAGATCCGACATCTTGCGCGCGATCCACAGCCCGCGACCCCCGGGCAGCGACGGCGCCGGCAGGGCCTGGCCCACCAGCCCCGGCTGCGCGAACCCCGGGCCACTGTCGCTGATCTCGCAGTGCAGCGCGCCCCCGGCAACCCAGACCTGCAGCCGCCCGGAGCCACCGCCGTGCCGGACAGCGTTGCTGCACAGCTCATGGACGATCAGAACGACATCCTCAGCCGTACGCTCGTCCGCGACCTGGGTCACGTGCGCGCCGACCGCGCTGCGCAGGGCGTACAGATCATTGCGGTTGAAGGTCTGGTCGATCAGCCGGCGCGGAACCTCCGAGCGGGACCGACTTCTGGGTTGGGCGGCTCGGGGTGGGGGATTCGGTGTGTTCCGGCCCGGCACGGAGCCGGTCCTCTCAGTGTTCACCATGGCGAACCAGCATCCGTAGCGCAGGGACTTCTGCGGCGCCGGCGATCGTCAGCGTCCGTTCGATCGGTTCACCGCAGACCACCACCATCCGGCGCTGGTCGGGGAGCCCGGCGGCGGTGCGCAGGATGACCGCGGCAGCGCCGGCGTCGATGAACGCCAGCTGGTTGAGGTTCAGATGGATGTCACGGTCAAGGCGGACCGCTTCGGCCAGGGCATCGGTCAGAGCCTGCGCCCGCGTGTAATCCAGCTCCCCAGCCACACGTACGCCCGGAGGCACGTGCTGTCTGCAGATCCGCAGCACCGCGTCCTCGTGATAAACCGTCGCCGCCACCGTCCGCGGATGTACGCGTGCCGCGTATCCCAGGGTCACCGGGTCGAAGCTCTCCCGGTCGTACTCGCAGATCGCCGTGAACCGGCCGCCCTCGAAAAGCCCGCCGACCGCGGACTCGAAGACGAGCAGCTGTTCGGCGTTCGCCTGTGGACGCGACGCCCAGCACATGTCCGCGGTGATACTCAGCCCTCGGTGCCCGTCACGGATCGCCGCCCGGAGCTCCCGCGCGAGCAGCTCAACCATCGTCTCGGCGTCCGGGGCTTTCCGCGCACCCCAGAGCTGATCCACCGGTGTGACGGCGAACCCCTCGTCCACGCCGCGGTCCAGCAGGGCGGCCCGGAGCTCGTCGGCCTTCTCCGAGAAGCAGACCGTACGGTCGCCACGTGCTCTGGCAGCGGTGATGAACGCGGCGAGGATGTCCAGCCGCTCCTCGGTGTCCGAGTAGGTCAGGCACGCATGATCGCCCGGTGCGAGCCGATCCACCGGTGTGGTGGCAACCATGAGTCCTCCCTCATCAGGTCCCTACTTCCTACCCTCTGGCCACAACGCTCACGCACCGGCCCGGTCCGGCGCTTACGCTGCGTACCCGTATTTGAGACGCCGCGTCGCCGGCCGCGTCGACCCGATTCGCGTCTTCCCAGGTCAAAACCCTGCAGCTGGAAACCCGGGGGGCCGATTTGGAGCCCAGGAAACCAACGGGTAATGTTTTGCGAGCCGGAAGGGAAACGGGCGAGGCAAGCGAAGCGAACTGAGACGGAAAACTGGGAAGCCAGTGACCGGGTCAGGGAGATCAGCTACCGGCCGTCCTTCCAAATCCTTCGAACTTCGAGATCGTAGCGATGCTGCCCTGCGCAGCCCGTGACGAGCTCGGGACGAAGGGTGCGCTAGGTACGAACGGCACCAACCGGGAGAAACCGGTTGACACGGCCAGGAAGACCTAGTAAAGTTGAACGAGTGCCCCGGGAGCGGGTCGCCTAGCTGGGCGGCAAGTTTT
>NZ_BOMN01000034.1 GCF_016862215.1 Winogradskya humida | reverse complement strand
AACCTGGCTGCACCCGGCACGCAGCCGGACAGCACCCTGATCACTAAGGTCCGCACAGGCGCACCCCGGATCGTCGGAGCTGTTGATCCACCGCTTCCGACCACCCCAGGAGCCCGCCCATGCGCCAGCGCCACCTCACCGCCGTCCTCGCCTCCGTCGCCGGAATCGCCCTGGCCGGCCTCCTCGCGGCCCCCGCCACCGCGGCCGTCTCCACCCCCTCCCCCTCCACCGGCTCGACCTCGTCGCCCTCGAACGGGTCGTCGTCTTCTTCCGGGTCGTCGTCTTCTTCCGGGTCGTCGTCTTCTTCCGGGTCGTCGGCGAAGGACGGCGACCGCGCGGGGCGGGGCGGCCACGGCACTCGTGGCGGCGGGCACGGCGAGCGTGATGGGCGCGGTGGGGGGACGGTTACAGCGGTTGATGCGAGCGCTTCGGCCGTCACGGTCAGTCGGCGCGGCAGGGATGGCACTGCGGCCACCGAGACTGTGACCATCGGCAGCGGCGCCACCGTGACCGTGGACGGCAAGGCCGCGACCCTGGCCGACGTGCCAGTGGGCGCGCGGGTGCGATTCGGCTCCGGCTCCTCGGACAGCGAGACCAAGACGATCACCACGGTCACCGCCGTGACCAGCTGGGACTTCCGGCTCGGCGGGACGATCAGCGCGATCGACGCGGCTACCGGCACGCTCACCGTCACCCGACCGGCGCGCGGCAGGAGTGACGACACCAGCACGAGCTCGACCGATTCCGGCACAGCGGTCGTTGTGGGGTCAGAGGCCACCGTGACCGTCGACGGCAAGGCCGCCACGTTCGCGGACCTCACCACCGGGCTGTTCGTCCAGGTCTCCGGCACTCAGAACGCCTCCGGTCAGACCGTCACCAGGGTCACGGCCAGCACCACTGCGCCGGCCCGCCCCACAGCCGGCACCAAGCCCACTTCGAGCACCACGCCGTCCACCACCACGCCGTCCACCACCACGCCGTCCACCACCACGCCGTCCACCTCGACTTCGACCACGGCAGCCAAGACGACCGCCGGTCAGGCGAAGAAGACGGCGACCAAGGTCGTGCAGGCGGCGCGGAAGGCTGCCAAGCAGTAGGGCCGGTCGTAGAGTGGCCGGATGACCGAGGCCGGATGGGTGCAGCACGCGGTGTGGTGGCAGATCTACCCGCTCGGGTTTGCCGGCGCCTATCCGCCGCAGCCTGGTAACGCGGGCGGCGGGTTGGGCAAGCTGCTCCCCTGGCTCGACTATGCGATCGAGATGGGCGCGTCGGGGCTGCTGCTCGGGCCGATCTTCGCGTCCGAGACGCACGGGTACGACACTGTGGACCATTTTCGGATCGACCCGCGGCTGGGTGGCGACGACGAGTTCGATGAGCTCGTCGCTGCCGCGAAGAGCCGGGGTCTGCGGGTGATCCTCGATGGCGTCTTCAACCACGTGGGGCGCCGGCATGCCGCGCTGGGCCATGACAACTGGGTCCGGCGCGGGCCCGACGGGTCCCTGGCGAACTTCGAGGGGCATGACTCGCTCGTCGCGCTGAACCATGCCGAGCCGGCCGTCGCCGATTACGTCAGCGATGTGATGAAGCACTGGCTGCGGCGTGGGGCCGACGGGTGGCGGCTGGACGCGGCGTATGCGACCCCGGCCGAATTCTGGGCCACGGTGCTGCCCCGGGTCCGGGCGGAATTCCCGGAGTCGTACGCGTTCGGCGAGGTCATCCATGGCGATTACGCGGATTTTGTCACCCGGTCGACGCTGGATTCGGTGACGCAGTACGAGCTGTGGAAGGCGACGTGGAGCGCCCTCAACGACGGCAACTTTTTCGAGCTGAGCTGGGCGCTGGAACGGCACAACGGCTTCCTCGACACGTTCGTGCCGCAGACGTTCGTCGGCAACCACGACGTCACGCGGATCGCGAGCAGGCTCACCGACGAGCGTCACATCCCGCTCGCCCTCGCGTTCCTGCTGACCACCGCGGGCACGCCGAGCATCTGGTCCGGTGACGAGCAGGGGTTCCGCGGCGTCAAGGAGGATCGCGCCGGCGGTGATGACGCGGTGCGTCCCGAGTTCCCGGACGAGCCTGCCGGGCTGGCGCCGTACGGTGAAAAGCTCTATCGCCTGCACCAGGAGCTGATCGGGCTGCGGCGGCGGAACCCGTGGTTGCACCGGGCGCGTACCCGTACGGTTCATCTGGCCAATCAGCAGTTCGTCTATGAGGCGTACGACGGTGATTCGAGCCTGGTTGTCGCCCTGAACGCCGCGGATGAGCCGGCGGTGGTGCCCGGGCCCGGCACCGACAAGATCGAGCTGGCACCACAGAGCTGGAAGGTCGTCTCATAGCCGACCCATAGCGAGGGCACAAACCGGGCCCAGGCTACGGGCCGATCGTGAAGGGCATGACCACACTCGACGTCGTCATCCCCGTCTACAACGAGGAGAAGGACCTGGAGAACAGCGTCCTGCGGCTCCTCGACTACTGCCGCCAGGTGCTGCCCTTCGCCTTCCGCATCACCATCGCGGACAACGCGAGCACCGACATGACCCCGCAGGTGGCCCACCACCTGGCGACCCACCTGCCGGAGGTCACCGTCGTGCGCCTCGCGGAGAAGGGCCGAGGGCGGGCGCTCAAGCAGGTGTGGCTGCAGTCGGACGCCCTGGTCTGCGCCTACATGGACGTCGACCTCTCCACGGATCTGGCGGCGCTGCTCCCGCTCGTCGCGCCCCTGGTCTCCGGGCACTCCGACCTGGCCATCGGCTCCCGGTTGCGCCGCGGCTCCCGCGTGGTGCGCGGACCGAAGCGGGAATTCATCTCCCGCAGCTACAACCTGATCCTGCGCGCGACGCTGTCGGCCGGGTTCACCGACGCCCAGTGCGGTTTCAAGGCCATCCGCTCCGACGTCGGGCGCGCGGTGCTGCCTCTGGTCCAGGACACCGGCTGGTTCTTCGACACCGAACTGCTGGTGCTGGCCGAGAAGGCGGGGCTGCGTACGCATGAGGTGCCGGTCGACTGGGTCGACGACCCGAACAGCAAGGTCGACATCGTGGCCACGGCGGCCGAGGACCTTCGGGGAATCGCACGTATGCGGCGTACGGTGCGCAGTCTGCCGCTGGCCGAGATCAAAGCAAGACTCGGCCGGGGAGCTCTCCCCGACCGAGTCCTGGTCTGATGCTTGTGCGGTTTACCGGTAGTTGACGATGATGTCGGCGCGACGGTTACGGGCCATGCCCGCCTTCGTCTTGTTGGTCGCCGACGGGTTGGCGTCGCCCTTCGTGACGATCACCGTGCGGAAGTGCAGCCTGGCCGCGAGGACGCTGCAGACCGCCTTGGCCCGCTTGCGACCCAGTGCGAGGGACGCCGCCTTGTTGCCGCGGTCATCGGTGTGCCCGACGCAGGTGACCGACTTGACGCCGTGCAGCTTGGCCCGCATGGTCGTCAGGTACTTGGCCTGTGCCTTGCTGACCGAGCCCGACGCGGTCGCGAAGTACACCGCACGGGGTGCCGTGAACGAGCTGAGCACCAGGTTGGTCCGGCTGCTGGCCCGCAACGTCTTACCCGAGTCCGGCACGGTCGTGATCGAAACGGCGACGACATAGCCGCCGGGCCGCGCGGTCAGGGCCCGGCCGAGCGGGTTCAGCACGACCCGCACCGCCACGCGCTTGCCGGCGGTGGTCGTCCTGATCGTGCCGGTGCCCAGGACGACCCGCTTGCCGGAGACCGTGCTCCAGAGCTTCACGGTGCTGCGGCCCTTGACCGCCGCGGTGAACGTCGCGGTGGCCGTCATGGTGGCGCTCTTCGGCTGGCCGCTGGTGACGACGAGCTTCGGCACGACCACCTTCACCGAGCCGGTCGACGGTTCCGGGCCGCCGGGGTTCGGGGCACTGAACTCCGTCACCACGGCGGTGTAGGTACCGGTGATCATCGTCCCGATCGAGTCGGTGATCCGGTACGTGACCGGCTTGGCCTTACCGACGAAACCGGTGACCGGGACGAACGTGATGATGCCTGTCGTGGCGTCCACCGCGTACGTTCCCTGGTTCGGGATCGTGACCGTGGTGGCCGGGTTGCCGTCGCCGTCCAGCAGCGTGATGCCACCGCCCTTCGGCACCGGCAGCGTCGTCGTCTGGTTCTCGTCGTTGGCACCGGAGCTGTCCGAGCTGGACGGCGCCACCGTCACCGGCAACGCCATCTGCCGCGTCTGGCCCTGTGCGTCCACGCCCGAAGCGAGGAACGTGTGGTTGCCCGCTTCCAGGCCCGCAGGGATGGTGACCGGCACCGAGAAGGAGCCGTTGGCGTCGGTGGTGACGGTGCCCAGCACGATCGGGTCGGAGTAGATCGTCACCTTCGCGGTCGAGAACGGCGCGAAGCCCGTACCGATAACGGTGATCGTCTGGGCCGGCGTCGCGATCGACAACTGGCCCTTGTCCGTGGTCAGGGTCACCGGGACATCCGTGGGTACGGTCGTCGGCTCCACCGGCGCGGTCGGAATCACCGCGTTCGACGCTCCCGACGCCACCGAAGCGCCACCGGGACCACGCGCGACAACGGTCACCGTGTAGCTGGTGCCCGCGGTCGCCCCGATCACACAGGACCGGTCCGATGCCGAGGACGTGGTGCAGGAGGCCGAGCCCGGCGACGCGTACGCCGTGTAGCCGGTGACGACTCCGGAAGCGGCCGGCCACGACACCGTGATCGACGAGACCCCGGCCGTAGCCGTCGGCGTCCCGGGAGCACCGGGTGCCGCGGGCACAGGCGGCACGGGCACGGAAGGGGTGACGGCCGACGAGTCAGCGGACTCCGGTCCGGTGCCGGCCGAGTTGGTGGCGGCCACCCGCAGCGTATAGGTGGTGCCGTTGGTCAGACCCGACACACTGCACGTCAACGGAGACGCGAACGGCGTGGAGACCGCGCATGTGCTGTCCTTGACCGCCACTCCGTCCTGATAGACCTGCACCCGATACGAGGTGACCGGCAGGCCGCCCGTATCGGACGGCTCGGCCCAGGTCAGGGACGCCACGTTCGGCCCGGCCGAAACCGCGGTGACGGCCGGCGCCTTCGGCTTGTCGACCGGTGTGGCCGAGGCCGAAGGACCGGACTCCGGACCGTAACCCTCCTTGTTGGTGGCCTTGACCGTGAACGTGTACGCGGTGCCATTGGTGAGACCGGTGACCGGGCATTCCAGCACCGTCTCCTCGGTGACACCCGTCAGCGAACAGGTGGCATCTGCGACTGCCACGCCGTCCTTGGATGCCTGCACCAGGTAGCCGGTGATCGCCGCGCCACCGCCGACCGCCGGCGCGGACCACGTCACGGTCACCTTCGCGGGGCTTGCCACCGCCGCCGTCACCGTCGGCGCACCCGGCACATCCACCGGGACGACCTCCGGTGAAGCTACGGAGAACTCGCCGTCACCGAACTTCGTGACCGCCGAAACCTTGAACGTGTATTTCACACCGTTGGTCAAACCGGTGACCTCGCACTGGAGCACCGAATCCTTAGTGACGTCCGGCAACGGACAGCCGACACCTTCAAGGTCGACCCCGTCCCGGTACGCCTGCACCACGTAATCGGTGATGGGCAGACCACCGGTGTCCTCCGGCGCGTCCCACTTCACGAGGACCTTCTCCGGACCGGGGACAACCTGTGTCACCTTCGGCGGCTTCGGCTTGTCCAGCGGAACCGCTTCCTGCTCCGCCGCGGACTCCTTGCCCTTGCCCTTCTTGTTGTACGCCGTGACCGTGAACGTGTACTTCTCGCCGTTGGTCAGACCCGCGACCTCGCACTGCAGCGCGGGCGAACCGGTGAGATCGTCCAGCGAACACGAGTTGACCGCCGTGTTGCCCCGGTACGCCCGCACCACGTACTTGGTGATCGCCGACCCGCCGTCAAGGCTGGGCGGGGACCACTTGACCAGCACCTTCTCCGGGCTGGGAAGCGCCGCCGTGATAGCGGCCGCGCCCGGCACATCGATCGGGGTCTCCTCCTGCGACGGCGTTGACTCCTCGCTCGGACCCATCTTGTTGTACGCCGTCACGGTGAACGTGTACGTCTCGCCGTTGACCAGCCCGACAACCTCACACTCGAGGGCCTTGGTGACATCCGTCAACGGACACGAGGCGACAGGCGACTGCCCACCCTTCGCGTACGCCCGGACGACGTACTCGGTGATCGCCGTGCCACCGTCGAGCGTCGGCGCGGACCACGTCACCAATGCCCGCTCCGCGCCGGGCTGCACACCGGTCACCGACGGCGCCCCCGGCTTGCCGACCGGAATGGCCGGCTGCGACGGATCAGACTCGGTATCACCTATGGTGTTGCTCGCCGTAACGGTGAACGTGTATTCGTCACCGTTGGTCAGACCGGTGACATCACACTGCGACTCCGGCAGCGACAGCAGGCTGATCACTGCTTGCACCGGCTGCACCGGCACGCACGTCGCGTTGTTCACCGCGACATTGTTCTTGTACGCCTGGACCAGATAGGTGGTCGGCAGGCCACCCTCGTCCTCCGGCGCAATCCACTTCACGGTCACCTTCGCCGACCCGGAAACCGCGGCGGTCACCAGCGGTTTGGCCGGCTTGTCGACCGGGGTGACCGCCGTCGTCGCGGCAGACTCCGGACCGGTGCCGAGCGAATTCCGCGCCGTGACCGTGAACGTGTACTTCTCGCCGTTCACCAGGTCGGGAACAGCGCACTCCAGCTCCGTCTGCTGGGTGATCGTCCCCAGCGAGCACGTTCCGACGGGCGCCTGCACACCGGCTTTGTACGCGCTGACGACGTACTCCACGATCGCCAAGCCGCCGTCGGCAGGCGCCGACCAGCGAACTGTTACTGCCCTCGGGCCGGGAACCGCCCCGGTCACCGTCGGTGCCGCCGGCTTGTCGAGAGGAGCGGCCGGTGCCGACTCAGCCGATTCCGGCCCGTCACCCTCCGAATTTTTCGCCGTCACCGTAAACGTGTAGGCCACGCCGTTGGTCAGGCCGTTGACCGGGCATTCCAGCACCGTCGACTCAGTGACATTCTCAATCACACAAGAAGAGACAGGACCATCCACATCCTTGGTGTACGCCCGGACGACGTATTCGGTGATGCTCGCACCGCCGGTGTCCGGCGCGGACCAGGTCACCACGGCCTTGCCGGCGGCGGCATTCACCTGCGGCGCGCCCGGCGCTTTCGGCTTGTCCACCGGTGTGGCCGGCAGCGAACTCGCCGACGTGGCAGTGGCGTTCGCCTGGTTGGTCGCCTTCACCATGAACGTGTACTCAGTACCGTTCGTCAAGCCGGTCACATCACACTGCAACACCGTCACAGCCTCCAGGGGCGGCTTCACCTCAAGCTCGAGCCGCAATGCCAGCGAGGCCGCCAGCCTCCCCGAGATACTGAGGTCTCCCCCGGGAATGCCCCCTCCACCCGGGATCTCCTCTGTCGGATCGACAGTGGGGTCAACAGTCGGATCAACAGTCGGATCGACCGTGGGGTCAACAGTCGGATCGACAGTCGGATCAACCGTGGGGTCGACAGTGGGGTCAACGGTCGGGTCAACCGTGGGGTCGACAGTCGGATCAACAGTCGGATCGACAGTCGGGTCAACAGTCGGATCAACCGTGGGATCGACAGTCGGATCAACAGTCGGATCAACGGTCGGATCAACCGTGGGATCAACGGTCGGATCGACAGTCGGATCAACGGTCGGATCAACCGTGGGATCGACAGTCGGGTCAACGGTCGGGTCAACCGTGGGATCAACGGTCGGGTCAACCGTGGGATCAACGGTCGGGTCAACCGTGGGATCAACGGTCGGGTCAACCGTGGGATCAACCGTCGGATCCGGGGTGGGCTCTACCGGGGGGGCGATCGTCAGCAGGCACGACTTGTCCAGGACGAGCTGGTTGTCGGCGTAGACCTGGACCTCGTACTTGGTGATCGGTGAGTCACCGTCGGAGGCCGGCGGGTTCCACTTCACGGTGACCTTGCCCGGGGCGGGCACCGCAGCGACCACGTTCGGTGCCCCCAGGACCGCCAGCGGGGTGGCCTCATCGGAAGCGCTCGACTCCACGCCCCAGCCGACGGTGTTCCTCGCCTGCACCCGGAAGGTGTACGTGAGGCCGTTGGTCAGACCGGTGACGTCGCACGTCAGCAGGATTGTCGTCTCCGGTGAGCAGGTCTTGCCCTCCACAGCGTCGTTGCCCAGGTACGCCTGCACCTTGTAGGTCGTGATCGTCGAACCACCGTCGCTCGCCGGCTTGGTCCAGCTCACCCGGGTCTGCCCCGGACCTGCGACCACCGTGGGGGCCACGGGCGCTCCGGGAGCGATCGCCGTCTTCGCAAGCCGCACGACCTGCCCGCTGCCGCGGAGCACCATGTAGAGGCGGCCGTCCGGGTCGACGTCGAGGCCGTACGGCTGGGCGAGCGGCGAGTTCAGAGCCGGGCCGTTCACGGCCGGCACCGACGCGAACAGCAGATTCCCGGCCAACAGCGTCAGGTCCCCGACGTACTTCCCCACGTCGATCCGGTCCAGGAAGCCGTACCCGTTCGCCCCGAACAGCTCGCCGCCCGCGTTCATGGCGAGCGCCTCGTACGTCTGCCCGCTCCTGATGACCGACAGGTTGCCGTTCGTGTCGACCCTGTAGACCTCGCCGCCGAAGCTGGTCTCGGAGAGGTAGGTGAACCCACCTTCCGGATCCACGGTGATGCCCGCCGGGGTGGTGAAGGTCTGGTTCAACGCGACACCCGCCCCGGCGTGCCCGGCCGAGCCCGTGCCCGCGACGACGCTGAGGGTGTCCGTGGTGAGGTCGACTTTGGCGAATTGGCGGTTGCCAGCGGCTGCGAAGTACAGGTAGTTACCGACAACCGTGAGCTGCCTCAGCCCGCTCACCGATTTGGGGAAAACGGGCCCGTTGGTCAAAGGCGCCGAGCTCGGCACTCCGAGCAACATAGCGCCGACCATGTAGGACGAAATGACGCCGTTCTGGTCGACCTTGTAAATAGCGCCTCTGGTCTGATCGGCTACATAGAGGTTGCCGCCGTGGTAGGCGACACCGCTGAGCGTCCCAAGTTGCGCGACGGTCGCCTGCCCGCTCGGAAGGATCAGACCTGGAAGTGGGTTGCAGACCGAGCCTACGACGACGGTCATGGCGCCTTGCGGGGTGACCTTCTTGACCTGGCAGTTCGCGCCGTCGGCTATGTACAGGTTTCCGCCGGGATCGAACGCGACGTCGGTCGGCTGGTTCAACTGGGACGTCAATGCCGTACCGGTGTTCGACGATCCGGTGGTCCCGGTGCCGGCGACCACGGTGAGGTCGAGTGCGGTGGTCGCGGCGAGCGCGGGGGCGGGGGCCGTTAGCAACGCGGCCCCCATGAGGAAGGCGGTGGCTGCTGCGATGACGGTGCGGCGAACTGACGTTGACATGGTTGTCCCAGGGCTGAGGGTGAGTCGATTCGCGCGTACCGTAAGCAGGTTTTTTGTGGCGAATACGACTTTTCCTCAACTAGCCCCGCTGGCGGCGGGACGGCTGGGGAAGGGGGATATCCCCGGGCTAGGCGTGGAAAGAGCGCTCGATGACCAGACGCAGGGCGGCGCGGTGCTCGTCGTCGGCGGAGGGCGGGAGGACCATGGGGGCGACGGCTGACCAGCTCAGTGCGACGCCCGCCAGCATGGCCAGGATGTTCGCCGGACTGATGTCGGGGGTTACCACGCCGGCTGTCTGGGCCGCTGCGACCTGGTCGAGCTTTTCCTGCCAGGCGTCGTCGTCCAGGTTCGGGGGGACGCCTTCGAGCCGGGCCCACGTCAGCAGCCGGATCAGGTCCGGGCGGTCCATGGTGCCGTTGTAGAGGCCTACGGCGTACCCGGGGAGGTCGTCGGGGGTGAACGGGGTGGCCTCGACGAGCACGGCCGCATTCTGGTTGAAGACCGCGCGGAAGAGGGCCAGTTTGTCGCCGTAGTAGGCGTAGATCTGGGCCTTGGCCACCTCGGCGCGTGCTGCGATGCGGTCGACGCGGGCTCCCGCGATGCCGTGCTCGGCGAAGTCCTCGGTCGCCGCCGCGAGGATACGTTTGCGGGTGCCGTCGGCGTCGCGGGTTCTCATGATGACAAGTTACCAACTGGTCGGTTGCGTTCTTGGCAAGGTCGCCCTACGTTAGTTACCAACTAGTCGGTAACGAGCTGGAGGCAGTCGTGCTGAAGTACACGGTCGAGAAAGCGGGCGCTGCGGTGCGGGCGATCGAGAGTGACGCGCCGCCGTTGAAGCCACGCGAGGTCGAGGTCGCGGTGAGTCACTGCGGCGTGTGCCTGACCGATGTGAACCTGATCGACGACCTCTACGGGATCACGCGCTTCCCGTTCGTCGCCGGGCACGAGTCCATCGGAGTGGTCACCGCGGTCGGCGCCGACGTGGATCCGCGGTTCGTGGCGGTCGGGCAGCGGGTCGGGGTCGGTGCCATCGGCGGGTCCTGCGAGACCTGCGAGTGGTGTCTCAGCGGCCGGCAGAACCTGTGCCCGGACAAGGACGACCTCGTGGGCCGGGGCGACGGTGGTGCGTTCACGAGTCACGTACGGGCCAGCGACTGGCGGCACGTTCAGCAGATCCCCGAGGCTCTGCCGTCGGCTGCGGCGGCGCCGTTGCTGTGCGCCGGATCGACGGTGTTCCCGCCGTTGCTGCGGAACGGCGTACGCCCGACGGACCGGGTCGCGGTTGTCGGTGTCGGCGGGCTCGGACACCTGGCGATCAAGTTTCTCGCCGCGTGGGGCTGCCACGTCACCGCGATCACGTCGACGGCGGCCAAGGCTTCGGACGCCCGGCGGTTCGGGGCGCACGAGGTCATCGCCGCCAAGGACCTGACGGCGAGCTCGTTCGACTTCGTGCTGTCGACCGCGCCCGGAGATCTGCCGTGGGGCGACTACGTGAAAGCGCTCCGGCCCCGCGGCACGCTGTGCTTCGTCGGGGTGCCGCACGCACCCGTGTCGTTCGGCGGCATCGACCTGATGACGGGTGAGCGGCGGGTCGTCGGTGGCGTGGTCGGCACACCGGTCGAGGTGCAGCTCATGCTGGAGTTCGCAGCCCGGCACGGCATCGTCGCGGAGATCGAGACCTACCCGGTGGCACGGATCGACGACGCCATCGAGCGGGTGCGCCGCGGCGACGCCCGCTACCGCGTGGTGCTGGAGATGTGATGGGTCATGCCAGGGGGAAGATCGCCTACGCAGTGAGGCTAAATGTTGCGCCGGATCCTGGGATCCAGCAACTTTCTGCAATCTCGCTCGTCAAATCCGGCCAATCGCGTCTGACAGCACAACACATGTTTTCCGCCCAGACGCGATTGGCCCACGTTTGACACTTGACGCCGCAGAAGGTTGCGGCATAGCCGCTTCCGGCGCAACTTCGTGCCCATAACCAGCTCCTGCCGCCATCGCACGACACGAGGGCGCATCTGACGGACCTCGGCGCATGCCGCCATGATCCGCCGGATGCGCCCTAACGCGGTGCGCCCTAACGCGGGGGCGAGAGTGCGCGGCTGACGTCGGCGTTGGGGCCGTAGGCCGTGAGGAACTTGTCGCGGAAGTCGCTCATCTGCCAGACCGGGGCGTTGGTGGCGGGCTTGATGCCGTCGGTCCAGTTCCAGTCGGCGATCTTGTCGAGGACCGCCTTGTCCTTGG
This sequence comes from Winogradskya humida, assembly GCF_016862215.1. Taxonomy (GTDB): domain Bacteria; phylum Actinomycetota; class Actinomycetes; order Mycobacteriales; family Micromonosporaceae; genus Actinoplanes; species Actinoplanes humidus. The sequence goes on along the minus strand of NZ_BOMN01000034.1, from coordinate 6,738 downwards.
CGACGATGGTGATCGGCACATCGTGGCTGGCGTTGTCGCCGACGACGATCGGGGCCGGCTGGTGGTCGCCGAGGAAGACCATGACGGTGTTGTCGTCGCCGAACTTCTCCAGGTACGAGATGATCGTGGTCAGCGTGTACTGGACCGAGCGGCCGTACTCGTGCTTGATCTTGGCCGGGTCCTTCCAGACCGTGCCCGCCCGCTTGGCGCTCTTCTGCAGCTGGGTGTAGATCGAGCCGTCGCCGACGTCGTCCCAGTCGATGAACGTCGGCAGCGGCGCCCACGGCGTGTGGCTGGAGACCAGCGGCATCTCCACGAACAGCGGCGAGTGGGCCGGGCCGTGCACGTTCTTCTGGAACCAGTCGAGCGTGTACTGGTCCGGCTGCGGGCCCCAGCCGAAGTTGGGGCCGACGTAGCCGGTGTTGCGGGAGTCGTAGACCCGGTTGTAGCCGTAGAAGTTGCCCTCGGGGAACGCCCGGGTGGCGCCCGGCATCACGCTCATCGTGTCGAAGTTGGCCTTCTTGAACAGGCTCGTGAGCGTGAGCCGGTCGCTGGAGGTCAGGTTGCGGTAGCGCTGCTGGTTGTTGATCCACAGCCCGGAGAGCAGCGTCGAGTGGGCCAGCCAGCTGCCGCCGCCGGCCGTGGGCGAGGTCAGCCAGCCGCTCTTGGCGACATATCCGGCCTTCGCCAGCGACGCGGAGCCGTCGTCCAGCACCTTTACCGTGCCGGAGTTGAGCGCCGGGTCCTCGATCGCGGAGCGGCCGTAGCTCTCCACGAACGTGAGCAGGACGTCCTTGCCACGCAACGAGGTGAGGAGCTGGTCCGCGGGGGTGGTCGCGTACGCGTCGATCTGCACCTCGCGGGCGAAGTTGCGCTCGTCGTTGATGCCGCGCTTGACCATGTGGGCACGGGCGTACGCGTACGCGTAGCTGCTCTGTGCCGCTAGGGGCATGTTGTTGAAGGTCGTCACGCCGACCAGCAGCAGCACCGTCCAGAGCGCGGTGCCACTCACCGCCGTGCTCAGCGTGATCCGGCGATGCCGGTCGGCGACCTTGATGATCCGCAGCGCGGACAGCGTGGTCAGCCCCAGGACCAGCACCACGAGCAGGGCGATGACGGCGATCGCGCCGACCACGCCGGGGGTGCCCGCGGTGTCCTTGACGAAGGACTCGGCGTCGTCGAAGAGCACCCAGTCGAGCACCGGGTCGAACGGGCGGGCCAGGAACTTGTAGAAGCCCATGTCCAGCATCTTCTCGATGGTGAGCAGGCCCAGGCCGGCGCCGAGCACGCCGGCGGCGATCCGCTTCCACTTGGAGCTGGGGATGAGCAGCAGCAGCCCGATGGCGACGAAGCCCTCGATCGGCAGCCGGACGTAGGTGCCCGGGCGCTCGAAGCGGCTGATGATGTTGGGCAGGATCAGTGCGGCGAAGATCAGCAGTATGGCCGCGGCAGTGAGGGCATGGCCTGCGATCTTCTTGTAACGGCCGGGCACTTTTTCAGACGCCGCAGCAGCATCCGTGGTGGCCTCTTCCGAGGCCGAAGCCGGAGCTTCTGAAACAGACAAGACGTAGCCCTCCTCCGGGACACTCCAGAAGGCGTTACGGATCTCGCCGGGCAGTAGTTCAATGCAGGCGTGACCGATCAACCGGCGTTCGTCCTGCACGACCATCGCAAGCCCCGCCCGCATTTCGATCTTCGCCTGGAAGAAGGGGGTGTGCTGCGCTCGTGGGCGCTGCCCAAGGGCCTGCCGCCCGACTCCGCGCACAACCGGCTGGCGGTCGCCGTGCCCGATCATGATCTGGATCACTTGACCTACACGGACGAGCACAAATTCATCGCCGACATCGGCTGGTGGGAGCTCGTCGACCGGTCGGAGAAGCGGTTCGTGTTCACCCTCCACGGCCGGGACGCGCCCCGCCGGTTTGCCCTGATCCACACCGACCCGCCCAACTGGCTGCTCCATCTGACCAAGGAGCAGCCACGTATTGACACATAGGAAGGTATGGATGGAGGCTGATCCTCGACATGGCATGACATCGATGTCAGTAGGGGAATCGCATGCTCGGACGCCGTACCGTAGCCGCCCTCGCGGGTTTGGCCCTGACAGTCCCGATCGGGGCGGCCGCCCGGGCCGCCGACCTCCCGCCGCTGGTCTCGGACCCGGCGGCCTACGTGAACCCGCTCATCGGCAGCACCAACCTCGGTAACACGTACCCGGGGGCGGTCACGCCGTTCGGCATGCTGGCGTGGAGCCCGCAGACCTCGCGCGGGACCCAGATCTCGACCCCGGCACCCGGCGGGTACCAGTACACGGCGACCCGGATCCGCGGGCTGAGCCTGACCCACCTCAGCGGGGTCGGTTGCTCGGGGGCCAACGGCGACATACCGATCCTGCCGCAGGTCGGCGACATCACCAGCTCGCCGACCGCGGACGCCACCGACGCCGTCTTCGCCAGCACGTTCTCGCACGCCAACGAGGTCGCCAAGCCCGGCTACTACAAGGTCGGGCTGGACAGCGGCGCGGGCGCGGAGTTGACCGCCACCCCGCGGACCGGTTTCGGCAAGTTCACGTTCCCCGCCGACAAGGCCGCCAACCTGCTGTTCCGCACCTCGATGTCGGAGACCGGGAGCGAGGACGCGAGCGTGCACATCGACCCGGTCACGCAGACGATCACCGGCTCGGTCAGCGCCGGCAACTTCTGCGGGCCACAGAGCACGGACAACTCGCACGCGTACTACACGCTGCACTTCACCGCGAAGCTCGACCAGCCGTTCGCGGCCACCGGCACGTGGAAGGACGCGACCCTCACGCCGGGCAGCACGGACGCGCAGGGCGGCAGCGGCTACAGCAGCACCGGCCGGCCGGTCGCGGGCAAGGGCTCCGGCGGGTACGTGACCTTCGCACCCGGCACCACGAACGTGAACATGCGCGTCGCGATCTCGTACGTGAGCCTCGACGGCGCGGCGGCGAACCTCGCGGCGGAGTCACCCGACCGGCTCTCGTTCGCCGCGATCCAGGCGGGCGCGCGTTCAGCCTGGTCGGCCCGGCTGAAGAAGATCGGCATCGGGGGCGGCACCGAGGATCAGAAGACGACGTTCTACACGGCGCTCTACCACTCGATGCTCGAACCGACGCTGACCAGCGACGTGAACGGCAAGTATTACGGCTCCGATGACGCTGTCCACACGTTATCCACAGGACAAAAGGCCCAATACGGGACGTTCTCCGGCTGGGATGTGTATCGGGCGCAGGTTCAGCTGCTCGCGCTGCTCGACCCGAAGATGGCCGCGGACTACGCGCAGAGCCTGTTCAACTATGCCACCCAGCGCGACGGCGAATGGGACCGCTGGCTGCTGCAGCACGGCAAGACCGCGGTGATGTCCGGCGACCCGGCCGCTGCCGCCGTGGCCGGCATGTACGCGTTCGGCGCCCGCGACTTCGACGTCCAGGGCGCGTTCGACTCCCTCGTCACGGCCGCAACCGTACCGACGGCGAACGACTCCAGCGACGCGGGCTGCAATGTCGAGTGCGTCGGCCAGCGCCCCGCCCTCGACAAGTACCTCCAGCTCGGCTACGTCCCCGCCGACGACTGCCACTGCTGGGGCGGCGCCGCGGAGACCCTGGAGGACGCGGCGGCCGACTACGGCATCGCCCAGCTCGCCAAGGCCGTCGGTGACGACGACAAGTACGCCGCCTTCCTGGCCCGCTCGCACAACTGGCGCAACGTGTTCGACGTGAACGCGCAGATCGATGCCGGCCTCGAGCACAACATCCGGGAGCGGATCACCGAGATCCAGGCGAGCGCGGAGAACCCCCCGGGCGAGGGCAAAGCCCAGGCCTTCGACGGCGACAAGGGCACCAAGTGGCTCACGTTCGCCAATACCGGCTGGGTGCAGGCCAGGACGGATGCACCGCTGACAGTCGGCAGGTACGCGCTGACGTCCGCCAACGACGTACCCGGCCGCGACCCGAAGGACTGGACGCTGCAGGGCTCGGCGGACGGCACCACGTGGACGACGCTCGACACCCAGGCCGGTCAGAGCTTCGAACAGCGCGGGCAGACCAAGGAGTACGCGATTGCCGACCCGCAGCCGTACGCGTACTACCGGCTGACCGTGACGGCGAACGGCGGCGAGCCGATCGTGCAGCTCGGCGAGCTGGAACTGGCCGACCCGGCGGTGCCGACCCCGGTGCCGGACGGCGACCTGCACAAGGGCTGGATGCGCGACCGCTACGCCGACGGCACCTGGGCCGGTGGCTTCAGCCCCTCGACCGGCACCGGCTTCGTCGAGGGCAGCAGCGCGCAGTACACCTGGATGGTCTACTCCGACGTCACCACGCTGGCCCAGAAGATGGGCGGGAACGCCACGGCGATCGAGCGGCTGGACAGCTTCTTCCGCAAGCCCGACGGCACGTTCGACCTCAGCGCCACGAGCGGCACGAAGTTCGACGCCACCAACGAGCCCGACATCCAGACGCCGTACCTCTACAACTACTTCGGTAGCGCGTACAAGACGCAGGAGACGGTCCGGGCGATCATCGACCAGAAGTGGAGCAACGGCACCGGCGGCATCCCCGGCAACGACGACGCCGGCACGATGAGCGCCTGGTACGTCTTCTCCGCCCTCGGCCTCTACCCGACGGTGCCGACCCGCGCCGAACTCGCCCTGACCAGCCCGCTCTTCCCGCGGGCCGTGGTGCACCTGGCGACCGGCAAGGACCTCACGATCGAGGCACCACGCACGGGCGACACGGCGATCTACGTAAAGAATTTGACTGTGAACGGGAAAACGACCACCAAGGGATGGCTCGCCGCCGACGCGGTCACCAAGGGCGCAAAGCTCAGTTACACCCTGTCGACCACCCCCAGCCTGACCTGGGGTAGTGGCCCGGGCGACGTACCCCCGCAGAACTAGCGACGTGCCCCCGCGGAGCTAGTTGCACTGCGGTTGCTAACCCGGCGGAAGCCGGACAAGGTGTGCCCTGGCGAGGGATCGTCGGGGCACACCTTGGTTTGTGTCCCGGGCCGGTGGATACCGTGTGAGATCGGGGCCGCCGGTCCCAGAGCCAACGACGGGAGCTTGCCGAGCCCATGCCGCCCTCCGCCGACCTGCCGAGCTTCCTGCACAGCGTGGCCCCCATCCTCGACAAATGGGGCTACCTGGCCGTTGCCGCCATCATCCTGGTGGAGAGTTTCGGGATGCCCGCTCCCGGCCAGACGATCATGGTGGCCGCGGCCATCTACTCAAGCTGGGGACGCCTGGACATCTGGGCGGTGGGAATCATCGCCTTCGTCGCAGCCGTGCTCGGCGACAACATCGGCTACTGGATCGGCGTTCGCGGCGGCCGCAAGGCGGTACACCGTTTCGGGAAATACATTTTCATCACCCCGGAACGCCTGGAACGGGCTGAATTGTTCTTCGCCCGCCGCGGTAACCGGATCGTGGTCGTGGCCCGCTTCATCGACGGCCTGCGCCAGCTCAACGGCGTGATCGCCGGCATCACCGCGATGCCGTGGCGCACATTCCTGATCTACAACGCGATCGGCGCGGCGCTGTGGGTGGGCTGGTGGACAACCATCGCGTACCTCCTCGGCACGCATCTGGTCGAGATCATCGACCGCGCCCACGAATACAAATGGTTCGCGATAGCCGCGGTCATTCTCGCCATCGGCGCCTACGTCTTCTTCCACATGCGCCACATCCGCAAGCGAAAGGCCCGCCTCGCCGAGGCGGTCAAAACGACCGAATCCAAGGCGTGACGGGCCTATTTAATTACGCGTGACCGTGGCGGGACAACCGCAAACACGACGACCTGCGTTATTCAGGGCGGTCCTCGATCGTCACGTACCGGTGGTGGTCCCGCCCTGCGTCGTCGTGCCCCCACCCTGCTGAGTGGTCCCGTCCTGCTGAGCGGTGCCGTTCTGGGTCGCGCCTTGCTGGGTGGTGCCGCCGGGGCCGGCGCCCTGGCCGAAGCCGCCGCCCTGCTGCCCGCCGCCCTGCTGGCCCTGGGTGCCGCCCTGCTGGGTGGTGGTGGCCAGGTTCGAGTCGGTGATCGTCGTGGCCGTCGAGGTGTCCCCCGAGGCCGTCGCGACGACCCGGACGGTGTGCCCGGAGGCAACTTCCGTGATCTTGCTCTGGCCGTTGTCGACGCTGGTGTCGCCGCCGATCGTGTAGCTCTTGCTGTAGCCGTCCGCGCTCTTGACCGTGATCGAGTCCGAGCTGACCGCCGACACCGTGCCGGCCTGCGTCTCCTGCGTGACATAACCGCCGTTACCGTCCGACACCACATACGTGCCGTGCAGCGCGCTCGTAGTCGTCCCGCCACCACGGCCCGTAGTCCCCTGGCCGCCACCCGTCGTACCCTGGCCGCCGCCCGTCGCGCCCTGGCCGCCGCCGGGGAAGCCCTGCCCGCCGCCGCCGAAACCACCGGCCGCCGAACTGCCGCTGTCGTCCCCGCCGGCCTTCACGATCCCGACGGTGATGCCGGCCGTGGCGATCGCGGTGGCCACGAGAGCCCCGGCCACCGCGATCTTCGCCCGATGCCTACCGACACCGGCCTGCCCCTCACCCCCGGTCGGCGGCCGCCACTCAGGCGGCGCCCCCGACCCCGACCCACCCCCGCCATACGCGGGATACATCTCAACGCCCTGACCGGGACCCGGCACGACGCCCTGACCGGGACCCGGCACGACGCCCTGACCGGGACCCGGCACGACGCCCTGACCGGGACCCGGC
>NZ_BOMN01000033.1 GCF_016862215.1 Winogradskya humida | reverse complement strand
CCGGGACCCGGCACGACGCCCTGACCGGGACCCGGCACGACGCCCTGACCGGGACCCGGCACGACGCCCTGACCGGGACCCGGCACGACGCCGTGCCCGGCATGTTGCCCGGGGCTCGGCGCGATGCCGTGGTCGGCGGTGTGGTCCGCGGTGACCGAGACCGGGCGGGTGCCGATCGGATGGGCGTCGAGTACAACGGGCTCCGTGGGGGCGGGAGCCCAGAGCCCGTCGTGCGGGCGTTCGTTGACGGTCATCGCAGCGCATCTCCTCGGTGATCAGCCAGATCTACCGAGAAGACTGCGCAGTTCGCCTGTGCGCCTGCTGTGCCACGAATAGGTGCAGCGTGTGCTTTTCAGGGCGAGTCTGGGAGATCGTCCAGGAAGTCGCCGGTGGGTGCGAAGAACAGGCCACCCGTCAACGCGGTGGAGAAGTCGAGGATGCGGTCGTAGGTGCCGTAGGGATCGCCGAGGAACATGCGGCGCAGCATCAGCTCGGGGACGTCGGGCGTGGCTGCGTACGCGATGTAGTAGGTGCCGTATTCACCCTTGCCGAGCTCTCCGAACGGCATGTTGTCGCGCAGGATCTTGAGCTCGTTGCCGTCCTTGTCCTCGACGACGTTGAGCTTGACGTGCGAGTTGGCGGCCTTCTGCCCGTCGGGGATCTCGATGTTGTCGAGCTTGGTGCGGCCGATCGCCGCTTCCTGATCCTCGACGGTCAGCTTGTTCCAGGCGGACATGTCGTGCACGTACTTCTGCACCATGACGTAGCTGCCGCCGGAGAAGTCCGGGTCGTCGTCGGCGACCAGGACGGCCTTCTCCGCCGTCACGCCTGCCGGGTTCTCGGTGCCGTCGACAAAGCCGAGCAGGTCGCGCTCGTCGAAGTATTTGAAGCCGTGCGTCTCGTCGACGACGTCGGCCGCGCCCGCCAGCCGCTCGACGATCTTCGCGGCCATCGCGAAGCAGACGTCCATCTGCCCGGCCCGCAGGTGGAAGAGCAGGTCGCCCGGGGTCGAGGGCGCGGTGTGCGCCGGGCCCTTCCACTGGCGGAACGGGTGCAGCTGCGCGGGGCGCGGGCCGGTGAAGAGGCGGTCCCACAGTTGGGAGCCGATGCCGGTCACACAGGAGAGCTGCGCGGCGGGCACGCGGAACCCGACGGAACGCTGCAGGGCGCTGAGGTCTTCGAGCAGGTCACGCACGACCTCCTCGCCACCTTCCCGGACCGTCGCGACCAGGAAGATCGCGGCGTCGGTGAGCGGGGCGAGCACCGCTTGCGAGGTAACGGTCGGTCCGACTGATCGAGGTGCGGTCACAGGGAACAACTTAGGGTGTGCCGCGGCGATAATCAGGGCACGTGGCTGTAATCACGACGAGGGGACGATCATGGAACGTTTCGACTTCGCCGGGCGTACGTGTGTCATCACCGGGGCCGCGAGTGGCATAGGCGCGGCACTCGCCCTCCACCTGGCCCGTCGCGAAGCGTTGCTCTTCCTCGTCGACCGTGACGCCGACGGCCTGGCCAGGGTCGCCGCCCAGGCCAAGGCGTCCGGCGCCCGGGATGTGGCCACCGAGGTCGTCGATCTCGCGGACGGCGGCGACCGGCTGGACCTGGCGGCCGCCGTCGAGGCCCGGTTCGGCGGGACGGATCTGCTGGTCAACAACGCGGGGGTGACGCTGAGCGGTTCCTTCGAGCAGATCTCGATGGGCGACTTCGACTGGCTCATGGAGATCAACCTGCGCGCGGTGGTGCGTACGACAAAAGCGTTCTTGCCTCAGCTCCTGGCCCGGCCGGGCGCCCATGTGGTGAATCTGTCGAGCCTGTTCGGGCTGGTGGCGCCGCCGCTGCAGGTGGCCTATGCGACGAGCAAGTTCGCCGTGCGCGGCTTCTCGGAGGCGTTGCGCCACGAGCTCGCCGGGCGGCGGGTCGGCGTGACGGTGGTGCACCCGGGCGGCGTACGGACAAATATCGCCACCAGTGCCCGGCTCAGCGGTCCCGACCCCGACGGTCAGCAGGCCGCGGCGGCCAAGGCCTTCAGCGAGAAGGCGCTGACCATGCCTCCGGAGGAGGCGGCCCGGCAGATCGTGGCGGCGATCGAGTCCCGCAAGCCGCGGCTCGTCATCAGCAAGGAGGCCAAGGCCGGTGATCTTCTGGCCCGCATCATCCCCGGCCACTACTGGAACGTCATCGCCCGCGTGCTTCCGAAGGGTCTGTAAACGCACCGAACCGGCACGGCATCTGCCGGTCCGGTCGGGTGGGGTGATGCCTACTTCTTGATGATTCCCTTGGCCGCGGCGGTCTTGTCGATGGCCTCCTGGTGGACGTGCAGGCCGGCGCCGAGGGCGAGGACCTGGTCACGGCTCAGCGGGACGTTGCGGCGGAGCCGCCGGAGGGGGCCTGGGCAACGGCCGCCGCGCGACAGGAAAAACTCTTCGCGCGGCGCACAGCAGATCGGCGTCCGACGGCGTTACGGGCACATGCGGTTCGAAGAGTTCATGGCGGCGCGGCTGCCCGCGCTGCTGCGGTACGCGACAGCGCTCAGCGGCGACCGCGCTGAGGCTGATGACGTGGTGCAGGAGGCGCTCACCCGGGCGCTGGTGCGATGGGGGCGGATCGGGAGGTTGGAGGAGCCGTACGCGTACGTGCGCACCATGGTCACCAACGAGTTCCTGTCCCGTAAACGCCGCCGCCGGTTCTGGCTCGTCCCCCTGGACCGGCACGACCGGGCCGAGCCACCACCACCTCAGACCGGCGACGATCTGTGGTCCCGGCTCGCGACGCTGCCCCGCCAGCAACGGGTCGTGCTGGTGCTGCGGTTCTACGAGGGGCTGACCGACGAAGAGATCGCCGAGGTGCTCGGCTGCCGCAGCGGCACGGTCCGCGGATACGCCAGCCGGGCGCTGGCCACGTTGCGCGTCGAGCTCGCGAGTGAAGGGGTGCTGTCATGACGACGACCGACGATCTGCTGCGCTCCATCGAGGAGCTGGCGGGAACCGCCTCGGACGGGGCCGGGATGACCGAGCGGGTGCAGGCCGGGGCGCGGCGGGTGCGACGCCGGCGACGGATCGGTGCGGCTGCCGCGGTGGCCTGTCTGGTGCTGATCGGAGCATTGGTCCCGGCCGCGGTGGTCAGGCTGCGTGCCGACGATCCACTGCCCGCTTCGAGTACGCCCACCAGGGCACCCGGACAGCTGACCGTACGCGGAGCCGCCGGCTCGCCGTACACCTGGAATCGCGGCACCGACGGTGCCCTGCAATGGATGACGCCGTTCCGTAAGGGCGGGGACGAGGGCGCAGAGGTCCGCGTCTACGACCCGGGCACATATGACGCCCGCAAGCTGAAGAAGGGCGAGCGGGTCACCGTCGGGGACCACCAGGCGTACTGGGGCACGGCAAGCGTCGACGTCCACCTCAGCGGCGGCGGGAACTGGGCCGGCACCAAGGAAGGGGTGCACCTGGTCCCGACCATCGGGTGGCAGGACGAGTCAGGGGTCTGGGTCACCGTCATCGACGCGGAACCGAGCCAGCCACGTCATCAACCGGTCAAGGACCTGCTGCTGGACGTCGCCACGTATGTGGAGATCGGGCCGGCCGAGGACATCCTGGTCCCGGTGCACTTCCGGACGATCCCCGGAAACCGGAAGATCACCTTCGCGGATGTCGACGAGCTGCCCAACACCAGCGGCACCTACCAGGCCGACCTGGGCTTCGGCGGTGACCGTACGCCGACGGTCGACCTCTACCGCCCCAGCTACATGAGCATCGACACGCCGCTCCAGATCAAGGTCATGACGTTGGGTGCGGGCTGGAACGAGATGACCTACGACCCGGTCAACACGACCATCGCGGGCCGCCCGGCGCGTTACTTCGAGGGGGAAGCCCAGAGCGTCATGGTGCCGAAGGGCGGCAGCTCGCTGCTGGTCGAGGTCGGCACCTGCGGCATTCTGGTCCAGGTCAGCGATCGTAAGGCCATCCCCCGCTCAGCCCTGGACACTATGTTCAAGGGCGCGACGTTCGACAGGTGCGATTCCCTCACCACGTGGACCAGGCTCGCTCCATAGGATGCGGCGTGGGCTATTGGGGGACGATCGTGGTGGCCCGGCCGGCCGGGCTGCTTGTTGAGCAGGCCGGTGTGGACGGTTTCGGGTACGAGCACCGGTGGCTGCGGGAGCTCGGCGACGGCTGGCAGATGCTGGAGACGACGGGGTTCGACGATCCGCCGGACCTGTGTGCGCCCGCCGGGGCGGTGGCGGCGTCGACCGGGCAGCCTGTCTTCGCCGCGTACGTCAGCGACAGCGACTGTGCGGTGATGTGCTCGGCGGTGCCGGGAGCGGTAGGGGCGCTGACCCATCTGTGGGACGTCGGTGGGCCGTGCGGGTCGTACCGGCATCAGCCGCGGCACCTGCCGGAGCCGGCCGGCCGTGAGCTCGACGATGTCGTCGCGGAGCTGATCGGGTGGGCCGCGGTGGCAGGACTGCGGGCGGACGTCGCGGCGGTCCGGGCCCTGCTGCTCAGCGGCGGGCCCGCCGACGATCTGGTGTTCGGGCTGGTGAAGGCGTTCGGCGCGGCCGGCATCGGGCGGACCCTGCCATGGTCGTTCGATCCAAGGGCCGGGCCGTTCCGATTGGTGACCAGCACCTGGGGCCTGCCCGAGAAGGCGCGCACCGAGGCGAACCGGCGGCGCACTCCGGAGCAACCGTGGGAGGCGGCCTCGCTGGTGCTGGCGCGGGAGATCTGGGCTTCGCTCTACACCGCGTCGCCCGACGTCGCGGGGCTGGCGCGGCGGGCAGTCGCGGTGCAGGCCGAATACTGCGCGATCCATGATCCCGACGAGGAAGCGGAAGCGTTCGAGTCGTACTTCGCCGGGCTGGCGGACGGGAGCCTGCCGCCGGAGAACCCCGAGTGGTCCGGGCGGGAGTGGGCGGATTCACGGGCCACCGGGGGTGTTTCGACGGCGTCCGGTGGGCAACGCTCGTGGGGGCGGCGCCCGCCCGGCGCCCGGACGGAAGGATCGCCGATGGCTCGTCCGCGGATCGTCATCGTCGGAGCTGGGTTCGCCGGCTTCGAAGCCGCTCGTACGCTCGCGAAACAGTCACGCGGTGCGGCCGACATCGTCATCATCAACCCGACGGACTACTTCCTCTACCTGCCCCTTCTTCCCGAGGTGGCGGCCGGGATCCTGGAGCCGCGACGGGTCTCGGTGTCGATCACCGGCGCGTTGCCCGGCGTGAAGCTGGTGCTCGGGGAGGTCGACGGGTTCGATTTCGACGCGCGCACCGTCTCCTATGTCGACCCGGACGGCAGCAAGGGCAGCATCGGTTACCACCGGCTCGTCATCGCGGCGGGCAGCGTCAACAAGCTTCTGCCCGTGCCCGGGGTCACCGAGTATGCGCACGGGTTCCGGGGCATTCCCGAGGCGCTCTTCCTGCGCGATCACATCATCCGGCAGATCGAGATGGCCGACACGGCCGAGGACCCTGCCGAGCGGGAGGCACGGACCACCTTCGTCGTGGTCGGGGCCGGTTACACGGGTACGGAGGTCGCCGCCCAGGGTGTCCTCTTCACCGAGGCGCTGACCCGGCACCGGCCGCAGCTGGCGGGGCGGGCGCGGTGGCTGCTCATCGACACCGCCGATCGGGTGCTGCCGTCGCTGGACGAGCGGCTCGCCCGGGCAGCCGGGGAGGTGCTGGGCAGGCGCGGGGTCGAGGTGCTGCTCAAGACCTCGGTCAAGGAGGCGGGGGCCGAGGGCGTACATCTCAGCAATGGTGATTTCGTGCCGACCCGGTCATTGATCTGGTGTGTCGGGGTGCGTCCCGATCCGCTCGTCGACAACCTCGGGCTCGAGGTCAAGCAGGGGCGGCTGGTGGTGGACGAGTTCCTCAACGTGCCCGGTCTGCCCGATGTGTACGCGATCGGCGACGCCGCTGCCGTGCCCGACCTGACGCGTCCCGGCGAGATCACCGGCATGACCGCGCAGCATGCAAGCAGGCAGGGCAAGACAGCTGCGCACAACATCGCCGCTTCGTACGGTAAGGGGCGGCGGCGGGCGTACAAGCATCACGATCTCGGTTTTGTGGTCGACCTCGGTGGGCTCGACTCGGCGGCGAACCCGGTTGGCGTACCCCTGAAGGGATTCCCGGCAAAAGTAGTCACCCGCGGTTATCACCTGATTTCCATGCCGGGTAACCGGGTGCGTGTGGCCGCGGACTGGTTGCTCGACGCCGTGCTCCCCCGCCAAGGGGTACAGCTCGGACTTGTCTCCGCCACCGCCGTGCCGCTCGACAGCGCGTTGCCGCAGGGGCTGCCGGATACGGGTCAAACCCAGGAAAAGAGTGATTCCTGACGCAGCGGTATTCCCAGGTCAAGGCCTACGAACATCTGTACGATCGCGGTTTCGGGGGTCGGTGCACGGCGGCCCGCAAACCGTCGAAAGGCACTGCCATGTCCGCAGCACCCGACACTCACCACGAGGCGGGGCCGGGGCTCTACCCGCGTCGATGGGCCGCACTCGGTGTCATCGCGATCTCGCAGCTGATGGTCGTCCTCGATGCCACCATCGTGAACATCGCACTGCCCAGTGCCCGCGCCGACCTCGGCATCAGCGAGGCCGACCAGCAGTGGGTGGTCACCGCCTACACGCTCGCCTTCGGTGGGCTGCTGCTGCTCGGCGGTCGCATCGCCGACTACTGGGGGCGCAAGCGCACCTTCATGGTCGGCGCGATCGGCTTCGCCGCGGCGTCCGCGATCGGTGGCCTCGCCACTGCCGGCCCGATGCTCTTCGGCGCCCGCGCGCTGCAGGGTGTCTTCGGTGCACTGCTCGCGCCGGCCTCGCTGGCTCTGCTCACCGTGCTGTTCACCGATGCCAAGGAACGGGCCAAGGCCTTCGCCGTGTACGGCGCGATCGCCGGTGGCGGTTCCGCGGTCGGCCTGCTGCTCGGCGGTGTGCTCACCGAGTACGCGAGCTGGCGCTGGTGCCTGCTGGTCAACATCCCGATCGCCCTGCTCGCGCTCGCCCTGGCGATCAAGTTCGTCCCGGAGAGCCGCGCGGACGGCGACACGACCTACGACATCCCGGGCGCGGTCATCGTCACGCTGGGTCTCGCCTCGCTGGTCTACGGCTTCACCGAGGCCGCCAAGGTGGGCAAGGGCTGGGACTCCGGCACGACCTGGGGCTTCATCGGCGCCGGCATCGTCCTGCTGATCCTGTTCGTGCTGGTGGAGACGCGCACGAAGAACCCGCTGCTCCCCCTGCGCATCGTGCTCGACCGCAACCGCGGCGGGGCCTACCTGACCTCGGTCCTGGTCGGCGCGGGCCTCTTCGGGGCGTTCCTGTTCCTCGCGCTCTACCTGCAGAACGTCCTGGGCTACACGCCGCTCAAGACGGGCTTCGCGTCCCTGCCGGTCACGCTCGGCGTGCTGATCGCGGCCACGGTCGCCTCCAACGCGCTGCCCCGGACGGGCCCCAAACCCCTGATGATCCTCGGCCCGGTCCTGGCCGCGGCGGGCATGGTGATGCTCCGCTTCATCGACCTCGACACGTCGTTCTGGGCCCACCTCTTCCCGGCCCAGATCCTGCTCGGCCTCGGCCTCGGCTTCACGTTCGTGCCGCTCTCCAGCCTGGCCCTGGTCGGCGTCCCCGAGCACGACGCCGGTGCCGCCAGCGCCGCACTGAACGCCACCCAGCAGGTCGGCGGCTCCCTGGGCACCGCCCTGCTCAACACGATCGCCACCAGCGCGATCACCGCCTACCTGGTCGCGAACCCGCCGCAGAACCCCGCGGAGGGCCGCCGCGCCGGACTCCTGGCCCAGGCGGACGGCTACTCCCACGCGTTCACCTGGTCAGCCGCGCTGATCCTGCTGGCCGCCGTCGTCGCCGCCGTCTTCATCAAGGTCGGCAAGCAGGACCTTCCCACCCCCGAGGGTGCCCACATGGGCTGACCAGCCCCGACGCAGCCCGGTCCTCCTTCACGGAGGGCCGGGCTGCGTTCGTTTAATCGAGGCAGAACTCGTTGCCCTCGATGTCCTGCATGTTGAGGCACGACTCGTTCTCGTCATCGGCGAGCAGCAGTCGACCCCGCGTCGCGCCGAGCGGGATCAGCCGTGCACACTCGGCCTCCAGCGCGGCCAGCCGCTCCGCTCCCACGAGCCCGGTCCCGACACGCACGTCGAGATGCACCCGGTTCTTGACGACCTTGCCCTCGGGAACCCGCTGGAAGTAGAGCCGCGGTCCCGCTCCGGTCGGATCAACGCACGCCGTCGAGCCCTGCGCGACGTACCCCAGCGCTTCGCACCAGAACTGAGCAACACGCTCGGGCTCTTCGCAATCGAACGTGATCTGGACCTGCCTGAGCGTTGCCATTGATCCACCATAGACAGGGCCGGCAGATCTCAGCTCTTGCCGAGCATCTCGGCGGTGAGGACGTTGCCGCCGAGGCCCCAGCCGCCCTCGGTGACCTCCTCGACGAGGACCAGGGTCGTGGCGCGGGCACGCTCGCCGTAGACGCCGGCGTAGGCGTCGGTGACCGCGTCGATCAGCTTCTTCTTGGACTCCGGGGTGAGGGTGTCAGCGGGGACCTTGAGGTTGGCGAACGGCATGGTGATCTCCTTCAGAGTGCGGGGTTGGCGGACAACAGGTCGGCGATGCCGGCCCGGTGGTAGAACTCCTGGCGGATCCGGTCGGCGACCGCCGAGACGACCTCGCTGCCGTCGCGGCTCGGGTCGACGTGGGTGCGGAACGGGCGGGCCTCAGAGGGCAGCCCGATGACGCGGACGATCTCGTCGGCGACGCTCTGGGCCTCGCTGCCGGGCGGGATCAGCGCGGCGAGCCGGTCACTGAGCCCGGCGCGCAGCTCGCCGTAGCGTTCGTCGTACGCCTTGTCCCGCTGGCTGTCGGCGGGCGTGCCGGCGTGCGCGAAGTGGTTGGTGCCGGAGGTGAACGCGCCGGGGACGACGATCGAGGTGTCGATGCCGAAGCGGATCAGCTCGCCGGCGTAGCTCTCCGCGAGCGCGTCCATCGCGGCCTTGGCGGCGAAGTAGGGCGCCAGGAACGGCGGGTGGCCGCCGCGGGTCGACGAGCTGCCGACCCAGACGAGCAGGCCGGAGCCCTGGGCCCGCAGGTGTGGCAGCACGGCCCGGTTGACCCGCTGGGTGCCGAGCACGTTGACGTCGTAGACCGCGGCGTATTCCTCGGGGCTGAAGGCCTCCGCCGGACCGAGGACCATGTGCCCGGCGTTGTGCACGACCACGTCGATGCGGCCGTGGCGGTCGACGACGGCGGCGACGGCGGCGTCCACCGACTCCTGGGACTGCACGTCGAGCTCCACCGCCCAGCCGTTCATCGCCGCGGCGGCGGGTGCGTTGCGGCCGGCGACGTCGCGCATTCCGGCGGCGACCTGGTGGCCCGCGCCGGTCAGGGACTCGGCGGTGAGCCGGCCGAAGCCGCTCGACGCTCCGGTGATCAGGACGACGGCCATCAGATGATCCCTCCGTTGGCACGGACGGTCTGGCCGTTGACCCAGTGGCCGTCGGGGCCGGCGAGGAAGGCGACGACGCCGGCGATGTCGTCAGGGGTGCCGAGCCGTTCGAGCGGCGGCTGCTTGGCCAGCTGGTCGATCTGGGCGTCGGTCTTGCCGTCGAGGAACAGGTCGGTGGCGGTCGGGCCGGGGGCCACGGTGTTGACGGTGATGTCGCGGCCGCGCAGCTCGCGGGCGAGGATCAGGGTCAGCGCCTCGACCGCGCCCTTGCTGGCCGCGTATCCGCCGTAGGTCGGGAACTGCAGGCCGACCACCGAGGTGGAGACGGTGACGACGGCGCCACCGTTGCGCAGGCGGCGGGCGGACTCGCGGGCCACCACGAACGTGCCGCGGATGTTCGTGCGGTGCATCCGGTCGAGGTCGTCGAGGTCCAGGTCGGCGATGGTCGACAGGGCCATCCGGCCGGCCGAGTTCACCACCACGTCCACGCCGCCGAAGGTCTCCTGCGCGGCGTCGAACATCGCGGCGACCGCCTTCTCGTCCGCCACATCGGCCTGCGCGGCGATCGCCCTGCCACCGGCGGCGGTGATCTCGTCGACGACCTCCGCGGCAGCGTCCGCACCGCCGGCGTATCCGACCACCACGGCCGCGCCCTGCGCCGCCAGCTTCGTGGCGATCGCGCGCCCGATGCCCCGCGAACCCCCGGTGACGATAGCTACCCGTTGTTCCGTCATGACGACTCCATATCAGTGATACTAGCGTTGATATGACGAATGTAGCACGACCGCCTTAGCACCGATACAGGTTTGGCGTAGCATTGATTCATGACGACGATCACCCCCGACCTGCGCGCCGCGATGATCGCCGCAGCCGAGCAGCAGCTCGTGGTCTCCAAGGACGGCGACATCGCCACCCGGGCGGTGTGCGAGGCGGTCGGCGTCACCCAGCCCGTGCTCTACCGGCTGTTCGGCGACAAGAACGGTCTGCTGGACGCGCTCGCCGACGACGGGCTACGCCGTTACGCCGAGCAGAAGGCCCGGATGCCGCAGACCGGTGACCCGGTGGCAGATCTGCGGGCCGGCTGGGACGACCACATGGCGTTCGCCCGCGACAACCCGGCGCTCTACCAGCTGATGTTCGCCCCGCGCCCGCGCTCGCACGCGCAGGCCCGCGGCAAGATCATGGAGCTGCTGGAGGCCAACCTGCTGCGCTGCTCAGCGGTCGGCGCGCTGCGGATCGCCCCGCCGCTCGCCGCCCAACTCATCCTTCCGGCGAACGTGGGGCTCGCACTCAGCCTGATCGCGCAGCCCTCCCTCTTCGCCGACCCCGGCCTCTCGCACCGCATGCGCGACGCGGTCTTCGCCTCGGTGCTGTCCTCCTCACCGAGCCAGCTGTCCTCTTCACCGAGCCAGCTGTCCTCTTCATCAAGACAGGAGGACGACTCACAGGTGAAAGACGACTCACGGGTGAGACCAGTGGCGATGCAGCTGCGGTCCCAGCTGGCGATCTCCGGCACCGACGCGCTGGAACCGGTCGAAACCGCTTTGCTCGACCGCTGGCTCGAACGCCTCACACAGTCCTGAGCGGGTGTCCGCCCATCGCCGGGTGGGTATGTGCCGGGGATGGGTGGATATACAGGGCAGATCGCGCTCGTCGTAGTGCTGGTTCTGCTCAACGCGGTCTTCGCCGGCAGCGAGATGGCGCTGGTCTCGTTGCGCGAGAGTCAGCTGCAACGGCTCGAACGCGAGACCAAGACCGGGGCCACGCTGGCCAAACTCGCCCGTGACCCCAACCGGTTCCTGGCCACGATCCAGATCGGCATCACCCTCGCCGGCTTCCTGGCCTCGGCGGCCGCGGCCGTATCGCTCGCCAAGCCGCTGATCGAACCGCTCGGCTTCCTCGGCGCGCTCGCCTCGCCCGCCGCGATCTTCCTCGTCACCATGGTGCTGACGTTCTTCACCCTGGTGGTCGGCGAGCTCGCCCCGAAACGCATCGCCATGCAGCGCACCGAGGGCTGGGCGCTGGCCGTGGCCCGGCCGCTCGACGTGCTCGCCACCATCACCCGGCCCGCGGTGTGGCTGCTCGGCAAGGCTGGGGACGCCGTGGTACGGCTGGCCGGCGGCGACCCGAACGCCGGCCGCGACGAGGTCACCACCGAGGAGATCCGCGAGATCGTCGCTGGGCAGGAGGACTTCTCCGCCGAGCAGCGCACGATCATCAGCGGCGCCTTCGAGATCGACGATCGGACGCTACGGGAGATCTTCGTGCCGCGGCGTGACGTGTTCATGCTCCCCGCGGTGCTGCGCGCGGACGACGCGCTCAAGCGGATGGTCGAGGCCGGTCACTCGCGAGCGCCGGTCACCGGGCCGCTGGGGCTGGACGATGTGCTCGGCGTGGTGCATCTGCGGGATCTGGTGGGGGCGGAAGGGCCCGTCATCGCGTACGTATATGAGGCGCTCTTCCTGCCCGGGACCGTGAAGATCGCCGGCGCGATGCGCGAGATGAGGCTGCAGCGGCAACAGCTCGCGCTCGTGGTGGACGAGCACGGCACGGTCGGCGGGATCGTGACGATGGAGGACCTCGTCGAGGAGGTCGTCGGCGAGATCTACGACGAGACCGACGCCGACGTGCGCGGCGTGATCCACGAGGAGGACGGCGCGATGCTGCTGCCCGGCACGTTCCCGATCCACGACCTGTCGGACATCGGCGTCGGCACCGAGGGCCTCAGCACCGGATACACCACAGTGGCCGGTCTCATGCTGTCGCTCCTCGGACACATCCCCGAAGAGCCCGGCGAGACGGCCACCCTGGACGGGCACATCGCCGAGGTCACCGAGGTCACAGGCCGTGCCATCACAGGGGTACGGCTCCGCGCACTCTCAGCAACCACTCAGCCGGACTTGTTAGCTTCTGCCCGACCTGACAGTCCTGTGTAGGGGGAAGTTCGTGGGCTTCAAGAAGATGCTGGGCGCCTTCGGTGTGGGCGGACCGAGTGTCGACACCGTGCTGACCGACATGAACACGCGGCCCGGTGCGCCCCTGGTGGGCCACGTGAACCTGGTCGGCGGCAACCATGACGTCGACATCGAGCACATCACGCTGGGGCTGGTCACCCGCGTCGAGGTCGAGGGGGGCGGCGGCGACTACGCCGCGAACGGCGAATTCCACCGCGTCGGGGTCAGCGGCCCGATGCGACTCGCCGAAGGTCAGCGCCTCTCGCTGCCGTTCCAGATCGTGATGCCCTGGGAAACCCCGATCACCGCGGTCTACGGCCAGCACCTGCACGGCATGACCATGGGCGTACGCACCGAGGTGTCCATCGCCAAAGCCGTCGACAAGGGTGACCTCGACGCCGTGGCCGTGCACCCGCTGCCGGTCCAGGAGCGCATCCTCGATGCCTTCGCCCGGCTCGGCTTCCGGTTCAAGCACGCCGACCTCGAATACGGCCAGATCAGCGGCGTCCACCAGACCCTGCCGTTCTACCAGGAAATCGAATACTTCCCAGCCCCGCAGTACGCGCAGGGCATCAACGAGGTCGAGCTGACCTTCGTCACCAACCCGCAGGCCGTCGAGGTCATCCTCGAGTTCGACAAGCGCGGCGGCATGTTCAGCGGCGGCCACGACTCCTACGGCCGTTACACCGTCCCCCACAGCGACGCCGACTCGGCCGACTGGGCCCAGGTCGTCGACGGCTGGGTCAGCCAGGCCCTCAACCAGTACCGCAGCTTCGCCCCGGGTTACGGCTCTCAGCCCGGTTATGGCGCTCCCGGTTATGGGCAGCCGGCCTATGGCGGTCACGGCGGCGGCTATGGCCACGGCGGCGGTCACGGTCATGGCGGCTCGGGCATGGGCGGTGTCGTCGCGGGCGTGGCCGGCGGCATGGCGGCCGGCTACCTCGCGGGCGAGGTCATGGACGAGGTCTTCGACGATGACGAAGGCGGCGGCGACGAGGAGTGATCCTCAGCTTCGGCGAACCCCCTGCGGACGTGATCCGCGGGGGGTTTCCCGTGGACATGAACATGCGGTGGCGCGCGCAGCAGATCAGCTTGTGAGGGCGTTACGGTGGTCCGGCTGCGGGCTGACTCCGCACCTCCCGTTTCGAGCAGCACGCACCCTCGCGGGCCGGGCCAGCTGACGGTACGCGCAGCCGCCGATTCGCCGTACCGATGGAATCGCGGCACCGGCGGACGTCGAGGTGCCGATGCACTTCCCGGCCGTCGCCGGCGATCTGCCGTTGAAGTACGTGAACCTCGACGGGGGCACGGCCACGCTCGGGTTCGGCGAGGATGCGAAGCAGACGGTCGCGCCCCTGCAGGTCCAGGCGTCGAAGCAGGATGTGGCGTCGCGGGATGCGCCGCGGACCGGACGGCGATCACCCGGGACGACCTGGAGAAGATGTTCCAGGGCGCGACGTTCGACAGGTGCGACTGACCTGAGCGATCTCCCGGTGCGGCCGGGATGTCAGGCCGTGTCGGTGGAATGTCGGTGGCGTGTCAGCGGGTGGGTGCAGGCTCACTGGCATGACATCGGAGTTGATTATCGAGGCCGTCGGGCTTCAGAAGCATTTTGGGGCGACAAAGGCGCTACAAGGCGTCGATCTCGCGGTGCGGCGTGGCACGGTGCTGGGTGTTCTCGGGCCCAACGGCGCCGGTAAGACCACCGTCGTCCGGATTCTTTCGACGCTGCTGACGCCGGATGCGGGCAGTGCCAGGATCGCCGGGTACGACGTGGTGCGCGACGCCGAGAAGGTGCGCCAGAAGATCGGGCTGACCGGGCAGTACGCGTCCGTGGACGAGGATCTCACCGGCCGGCAGAACCTCGAGCTGTTCGGGACGCTGCTGGAGCTGGGGCGGGCGGGGTCGCGCAAGCGGGCCACCGAACTGCTCGAGTGGTTCGACCTGTCCGACGCGGCGAACCGGGTGGCGAAGACGTATTCCGGTGGCATGCGGCGACGCCTCGACCTGGCCGCGAGCCTGGTCGGGTCGCCTGACGTGATCTTCCTGGACGAGCCGACGACCGGGCTGGACCCGAGCAAGCGTGAGGACATGTGGGACGTGGTCCGGCAGCTCGTCTCAAACGGGTCGACCGTGCTGCTCACCACGCAGTACCTCGAGGAGGCCGACGCGCTGGCCGACGAGATCACCGTGATCGACCACGGCCGGGTGATCGCCCATGACACCCCCGAGGGGCTGAAGCGGGTGGTCGGCGGGCTGACGCTGGAGGTGCGGCCCGCCGAGCCCGGGGACCTGCCGCGCGCGGCGGAGATCCTCACCAAGGTCTCGTCGGGGACGAAGGCCGATGAGATCCGCCGCGGTGTGCTGGCCGTGCCGGTTGCCGACGACTCGGCGATGACCGAGGCCGTGTCCTGGCTCGCCGCCGCGAAGATCCCGGTGACCGAGCTGTCGCTGCACCTGCCCAGCCTGGACGAGGTGTTCTTCACCCTCACGGGCCCCAAGAGCAACACCAAGAAGGAAGAGGTGGCGGTCTGATGGTCTCGCTCGCCATTGCCCCCAGCCCGCGGCCGCTCCGACTGGTGCGGCACTCGTTCGCCCTGGCGAAACGCAGTCTGATCAAGACGTGGCGTACGCCCGAAGCCCTCATCGACGTAACCCTGCAGCCCGTGCTGTTCCTGGTCCTGTTCGTGTACATCTTCGGCGGCGCGATCAGCGGCAACACCCACGACTACCTGCAGTTCCTGCTCCCCGGCATCCTGGCGCAGACGATCGCGACGGGGTGCATCTCGATCGGGGTCAACCTGAACACGGACATGGAGAAGGGCATCTTCGACCGGTTCCGTTCGTTGCCGATTCCCCGGGCGGCGCCGCTGCTGGGGGCGGTGCTCGGTGACATCGTCCGCTACGTGATCGTCACCGCGGTCACGGTCGGGTTCGGTTACATCCTCGGGTTCCGGGTCACCACGAACTTCTTCGAGGCGCTCGCCGGGTGTGCGCTGGCGGTGCTGTTCGCCCTGTGCCTGAGCTGGATGCCGGTGTTCGTGGGCATGAAGGTGCGTACGCCCGGAGCGGTCCAGGGCATGATGTTCGCCCTGATCCTGCCGCTGAGCTTCGCGTCGAGCGTGTTCGTCTCGCCGACGACCCTGCCGGGCTGGATGCAGGCGTTCGTGAAGGTGAACCCGTTGACCCACCTCGTGGGTGCGATGCGCGGGTTGTTCCTGGGCACGCCGATCGGCAATCACATCTGGTGGACGCTCGCCTGGTGCGCCGGGTTCGTGGTGGTGTTCATGCCGTTGGCGCTCAGGGCGTACCGGAAGAAGGTCTGACCAGGTCTGTCATGAGCTCGCGGATGCGGGCGGAGATGTTGTCCGGCCTGGTGTTCCGGCGGTGGTCCTCGTTCTCGAGGGCCGCCGCCAGCCGCATCGTCTCCCCCGGCGGGAAGAGGCTGGTGATGTTGGCCCCGCTCCGCATGCCCAGTGACCACAGCTCGCGTGCTGTCCGCTCGTCGCCGTTGTGCGCCGCGAGGACGGCACCGCCGACGGCCCACGCCCCGATCATCTGGGCGTCGTGCGAGGCGAGCGCCTCCTCCTGGGTCCAGGCCAGCAGGGATTTCGCGGTGGTGGCCGCGCCCGGCGTGGGATGAACGGCCGTGACCGAGAGGTAGAGCACCGCGGCCGCGATCCGCAGGCCGACCGACTGCTCGGGCAGCGGCCCCCGGGTGTCGTGACTCGGCTCCACCCTGGTGATGGCGTCGGCATAGCGCAGCACCTCACCCCAGCTCTGGCGCTGCCAGGCGAGGTGGGCGAGCCCCAGATAGGCCTGTGCCTCGTCCCAGGCCTCGGCCAGACCGGACGACGCGATGTCCCGCAACCGCTGCTCGGCGTCGGCGTCGCCACCCAGTGCCAGCTGGGCGTCGAGCACCACCCGCAGCGACCGGGCGTCCTGGGCCGCGCCGACGAGGTCCATGTTGCGCACGCCGCGGGCCAGCCACTCGACCGAGCGACCGGCGTCGCGGGTGATCACCGAGTTGCCCACCACCTGCGCTGCCATCGCCATGCCCCAGTGATCGCCGACCTCCTCGAAGTCGGCGTACGCCGCTTCGGCGTTCGCCAGGCCCTCCGCGAGCAGGCCGGAATTCTCCTGGAACGCGGCCCGGGCGAACAGGCCGAGCGCGCGTACGTACCGGTCGTCGCTCGCGATCATCCGTTCCACGCCGGCCCGGCTCTGCGGGGACTCGAAATTGTGGAACATGGGCAGCACGTCGGCCAGCGCGGTGTTGCGGGCGGACACCTCGGCCGCCCGGGTGGCCATCAGGGCGCGCAGGACCCGTGCCGACAGCGCCGCGAGCCGCGGTGGCCCGGTGATCCCGGAGTTGATGGTGATCAGCAGGCAGACCCAGGCGAGCCGGTCGGCGTCGGGCAGCGGGTCGGCGTCGAGGATGCGCCGGCGGTTCGCGGGTTCGTCGATGTGCAGCATCGTCCGGCCCAGCGCCGACACCTCGAGGTGCAGCCCGCGGACCGTCCACAGGTGCAGGACCGCGGCGGCGACGTCGACCATGGCCGCGGTGTCGTCGTGGGCCATCGTCCAGCGCAGCGCGCCGGCCAGGTTTTCCAGCTCGCGGGACGCGGTGGCGAACGCGTCGAGCTGGTGCGGCCCGATGAACCGCCCGGCCAGCTCGACCGAGACCGTGCGGGCCCACGCCACCAGCCCGTCCATCGCCGGGTTGCGGTCGCCGAGCCGGGCCTCGCCGTATTCGCGGACCGTCTCCAGCATCCGGTAACGCGGCGGCCCGCCGTCCCCGTCCTCCAGCACCAGCAGGGACTGCTCGACGAGGGCGGCGAGGCCACGGCGTACGTCGGGACGCCCGGCCACGGACGCGGCCGTCGCCGCGGTGAAGGGTGCGGGGATGACGGCGAGGCGCTGCATCAGCTCCTGGTCGGCGGGCGCCAGCAGCTCGCGGCTCCAGTCGACCATCGCCCACAGGCTCGCGTGTCGTTCCGGCAACCCGCGCAGCGCGTCGTCCAGCAACGCGAACCGGTCGCCCAGGCCGGACAGGACGTCGTCGATCGGCATGTACCGCAGTCGAGCGGCGGCGAGCTCCAGCGCGAGCGGCAGATTGTCGAGCCGGTGACAGAGCCGCAGGGCCCGCTCGTCGTCCCAGGTGGGCACCGCGCCCCCGGCCCGCGCGCGGCGTTGAAGCAGGTCAAGGGCCTGCTCGTCGGGGAGTGCCGTGAGCCGGTGCACGATCTCCCCGGCGAGGCCCAGCGGCGCCCGGCTGGTGGCCAGCACGGCGACCTCCGGCGCGGCGGCGATCAGATCGGCGACCACGGTCGCGGCCGCGTCGAGCACGTGCTCACAGTTGTCGAAGACGATCAGCCCGTCGAGGTCCGGAGCGACCGCGCGCAGCCGTTCCGGCGGGGTCAGGACCCGGCGTTCCAGGGTGATGGTCGAGGTCGTCTCCGCCCCGCCCAGGGCGGCGAGCACGGCCGGAAGAACCTCTCCGGGGGTACGCACACCGGCCAGCTCGATGACCCGGACAGCCCCCTCGGCCCGCCTCGACACCTCGGCCGCAAGCCGGGTCTTACCCGCGCCCCCGGTCGCCACCACGGTCACGAGCGGGGCTTCGGCGAGCCCTTCGACAACCGTCACGAGGTCGCGTTCGCGCCCGACGAGCGTGGTGCCGGACCGTCGCCACGACGCGGGCATGGCTTTCGTCTTCGGCTTGAGTCTCGTCGCGGATCCCGGGGCCAGCTCGCCGCGTAGCAGCGCGAGGTGCACATCCGTGATGACCTGCGAGGGATCGGTGCCGTACCGGTCGGCCAGCTCGGCACGCAGCCGCTCGACGACCTCGAGCGCCTCGGCGTCGCGGCTCTGCGCGGCCAGCACCCGGACCAGCAGCGCGGCGGCGGGCTCGTCGGGCGGTGTCCGCATGACGAGCCGCCGCAGATCGTCCTCGTCGGGTGCACCCGCCCCGGCCAGCGCGGCCTGAGCACGCACGGCGGCGACGTCGCCGAAAAGACGTGCCACCTCGGCATCCACCAGATCGGGAACCGGCGGGAACAAGGCCCGCGCCTCGTCGGCGTCCTTGCGCGCAGCCGCCGGATCACCGCCGTTCAGCGCGTCACGGGCCCGATCGGCGAGCATCCGGGCGGCGACGACGTCGGTCTCGACCTGGTCGGCCGGCACCCGATAACCACCGGCAACAGCATTTACGGGTACGCCCAGACGACGCACCCGCGACACGAGAGCCTGCACAGCCCCGGCGGCGTCCTCGGGCGGATCGCCGTGCCAGACGGCCTCGGCGAGCGCCCCGGCGGAAACCGGCCGCCCCCGCGCCCCGACCAGCTCGCGCACCACGACGGCCAGCCGCTCGCCCCGCACCGGCTGCCCGTCGACGGCCAACGGCCCGAGCGTCGTGATCCGCACCCGTCAAGTATGTCGGGGCAGCACCAGAGCCACGCCGTCGAGGACGCGCCCGAGTCCGAACTCATAAACATGCTCGGGGTCGTACGCGCTGCCGTGCGCCGCCCCAGCCGCTGCCCCGACCCTGCTGGCCAGCGGAAACTCGCCGGGACCAACCAGCCGGCCGAGCACCGGCCCGGCGGCGGCCCACCACTGCTCGTCGGTCATCGCGGTGGCTTCCCGGGCGACGCGGGCCTCGTGCTCGGTGCGGGCGGCGGCATGCACGAACAGCAGCAGGTAGGTCAGGCAGTCGTCCATCTGCACATCGGTCAGCCCGAGGCCGTCGAGTGCGGACAGCTCATGCTCGTACTTGCCGAGCGCGCCGGGCCCGAGCGCCGGCCGCTGCGTGGAGACGGCGATGGTCCACGGGTGGTCGCGAAACAGCGTGCGGTTGTCCGCGGCCACCGCCGTCAGCTTTTCTCGCCACGGCCGTCCCGCGGTGCCGGTCCGGGGCATCCGGGCGTACGCCGAATCGATCATGAGGTCGAGCAGTTCGGCCTTGCCCGGAACATGGGTGTAAAGGGTCATCGGCGACGTGTCCAGCGCCTGCGCGACCCGCCGGATCGACAGCACCGCCAGCCCCTCGGCATCTGCCACGGCGATCGCGGCGTCCACAACCTGGTCCAGGCTCAGCCCTCGCCGCGGCCCCCGCCGGGGAATCGCCCCCTCGTCACGCCAGAGCAGCGCGAGCGTCCGCGCGGGGTCGCCGCCATTTGTCATCTCCGTGGGCACGCCCACATTCTGCCCTTGCCTAACTCTGTACACTGTACGACGTGAACATCACCGCTTCCGCCGTGTCCCTGAACGTCGACGACGTAGCAGCCTCCACCGACTTCCTAAAACGGCACTTCGGCTTTCACGAGCAGATGGCCGCCGACGGCTTCGCCTCCCTGACCCGCGACGACGCCGGCCTGAGCGTCGTCTTTCTGCGCCGCGGCCTGGCGACCCTGCCCGCCGACCAGCGCGACGACCACGCGAAGGGGCTGATCCTCGCCTTCGTGGTCGACGACCTGGAGGGCGAGCTTGCCCGGCTGCAGGACGAGGGCGTCACGATCACCATGCCGCTGACCACCGAGGAATGGGGCGAGCGAGCCTTCCAGGTCCGCGACCCCAACGGCGTCATCGTCCAGCTCGTCGACTGGAACGGCGCCGCGTGATCCGCTCAGGACGGCGAGTTCTGCACCTCGCAGAATTCGCCCGCCGGTGAGTACAGGGCGGTTTCCAGCGCGCCACCGCCCCGGCTCGTGCAGGACCTGTGGCACATGCGCGCAAGAATCGTCAAATCATGGTGCCGGTTGGGGGGTACGGTCGCCTCGTGTCGTCGGGAACCAGGGAGTTGCTTCGCCTGCTCGCCGCTGTCAACGGCCGGCTGAGCGGGGATGTCTCGCTGCCTGTGCTGGCGGCGTGGGCGCGTCGGTCCCGGTTTGATCTGCATCGGCGGTTCCGGCGGGCGGTGGGCGAGACGCCGAAGGCGTACACGACGCGGGTCCGGCTGACCCGCGCCGCGGCCGAGCTGGTGTCCGGCGACCGTCGGGTGTCGGCGGTCGCCGCCCGCCACGGCTTCGCCAGCCACGAGGTATTCACCCGGGCCTTCACCCGCCACCTCGGTCTCAGCCCGATGCGTTACCGCGCCCGCGGGCTGCACGTCGCCGGCCGACGTGTTGCCGCAGTGCACGCCTCGGCGGTGAGCTCGGCGGCGCCCTGCGTCAGCCTTTACCACCTACGCCTCAGCGAGAGGAAACCCGCAGTGCCGCTGCAGATCTCGGTTCGTGACGTGCCCGCCTTCCACGCCCTCGTGCTGCGTCGCCGGGTCACCCGGGACGAGATCGCGGGTGCGCTCGCCGAGTGCCTTCCCGCGGTGTTCGGCTACGCCCAGCAGCACGGGCTGGCCATCACCGGGCCGCCGTTCGCCCGATATCCCGAGGTGGGGATGGGGTCTCTCGTCATCGAGGGCGGCGTGACGGTCGCCGAGCTCCCGTCGACGACGCTCAGCGACGGGATCGAGGCGCTGAGCGTCCCCGCCGGCCGGGCGGCGGTGGCCGTCCATCGAGGACCCTACGAGGGTCTGGCCGGGTCCTACCAGGAGATCGAGAAGTGGTTGCGTGACCAGGGACTATCCGCGGCGGGAGCGCCCTGGGAGACGTATCTGACCGATCCCGGGGAGCACCCCGACCCGGCGACCTGGGAAACCGAGATCGTCCAGCCCGTGGGCTCAGGGCGCATCTGACGGATCACGGCAGCCTGCGCCGGGCCCAGCCTCCGTCTCGCGCGGGGCAGGAAGTTGCGCCGAAATCGACTGTTCCGCAACCTTCTGCGGCTTCAGGTGTCAAGCGTGGGCCAATCGTGTCTGGGCGAGAAACATGTGTTCTGCTGTCAGACGCGATTGGCCGGATTTGACGAGTAACGCCGCAGAAAGTTGTCGTTCTCGGCGTCCGGCGCAACATTCAGCCTCGCGGCGTGGACTGCGAGGACCAGCCGGTCAGGGTCGGGTACGTCTTGCCGCCCCCAGGTCATCCGGCTGCCAGGGCCGGGGCCGTGGTGCCGACGACGAGTGCGGCGGTGAGGAGGGCAGTCAGGACAAAACTTCGGACAAAGCGGATAAAACGCACATGCCGTTCAACTATCCCGGCTGCAGGAAAGACGCGTCGAGCGTGCCCTCTTGCCGGTCGGTTTCGAGTAGGTCGGCTCTGTCGGCGGTGAGCTCGTCCTCGCGGGCTGTCTGTGTGCGCAGGCCCAGCAGGTCCAGCCACTCGACGAGCTGGCGGTGCACGGCGTCGGGGCCGATCAGCTCCGCGTGGGTGATCGGCCACTCGGCGGGGTGCACGAGCATCGCGTCGGTCTGCCAGCCGCCGATGCCGCCGTGCGAGCCGACCAGCTCCTCGAACGCCGCGACCTCGCTGGTCACCGGGTCGACGCTGCTGATCAGCACGAGGTCGCCGACGTGGGCGGCCTCCTGGTGGCGCAGCAGGTCGGCGCGGGCGTGGTCACCGTACGGAAGCAGGGGGTCGATGCCCTCCACCTCGCCGTCGGTGAGCCGACGCCGCCCCGCCGGACCGTAGGCGACCGGGTAACCCTCCTCGCGGACGACGACCAGCCCCACGCCGGGGTGACCGGCGAGGCCTGAGACGAGCTGCGGGTATGCCTTGTCGATCCGGGCCTTGTCGAGGCGCTCCTTGTAGCGGGTGAGGTATAGCAGCGCGAGGTTGCCCGAGGAGACCACCAGCAACGGCGCGACCGGCGAGGGCGGGAAATCCGGCTCCGCGGTCGCCTCGTCCTCGGCCGCGCTTTTCGGAGCGTCGGCCGGGTCGGGCGCCGAGAAGCGCTCGACCGCCTGGTCCAGGGTCTCGCCGTGCCGCTGCCGGAACGTGGCGCCCTGGCTCTGCCCGTGATCGGAGAGCACCACGATCTTGTACGCCCGGGCCGCCTCCGGGCCGAGCCGTTCGAGCACCCCGAGCATCCGGTCGAGGCTCTCCAGCTGCCGCATCGATTCCGGGCGCGCGGGCCCGGCGTGATGCGCGACCTCGTCATAGTCGACCAGATCGCAGTAGACGGCCGGGGCGCCACGGGCCATCTGCTCGGCGATCAGGGAGATGTTCACGTCGCGCAGCAGCATCGAGGCCGGGCGCAGCGCCAGGAAAGCCCCCGAGCGGCTGACCCGCGGTTGCAGGTTGCGCCGCCGCTGCAGGCGGGCCTGGTAGAGCTCGGTCATCACCTCGCCGACACCCAGCACAAGCGCGCGGGTGAAGCCGAACGGGCTGGCCATGAACGCCGCCCAGCCCCGGGCCGAACGCCCGGGCAGGGCCGCGTGGCTGACCGTCAGCAGGTTGATCGCGGCGTCGCCGGAGAACGCGTTGCCGATGCTGACACCGCCGTCGCGCAGTAGCCCCCGCCCGTCGGAGAGCCGCGGCTGGATCTGCGCGGCGTCCCGGGGCCGGTTGGAAACCATCAGCCTGCCGGTCTCCTTCTCGAACCAGCGGAAGCCGGGGATCTGCCGGGAGGCGCCGTGCAGGATGCCGGCCTGCGAAGCGGGCGTCGTCGACGGGATGCCGGTGTGCCAGCCGCGCATGGTGTGCGTGCCTGAGCGCAGCCAGTGCCCGAGCGTGGGCAGGTTGCCGGCCCGGACCGCCCAGCGCAGCACCGGCTCGCTGACCCCGTCGAGCTGGACCATGAGCAGCCCCGGCTCGGTGCCGGGGGCCGGGCGCCGGAAGGTGAGCAGCCGCGCGCCGGCCTGACGGGCCTGACGGCGCCGGATGCCACGCATCAGCCGCTTGGCTTCCTTGATGAACGTGTCCTCGGTGCCGCTGTCGACCATCCAGTCGAGGATCGCGGCACCGATCACGGCGAGCAGGGCGGCGACACCGACGGTGGGCCAGCCACTGAGCCGTTTCGACGGGTCGAGCTCCAGGGCAACCGCCATCACGATGACCTGGGCGGTCACGCCGAGCAGCATCGCGCCCCAGCCGCCCAGCGCGGTGACGCCGAACAGCAGCAGGGGCCGCAGAACCGCGCCGACCCCGGCGACCAGCAGCACGAGACCGATCGTGTCGAGGACGTCGGTGCTGCGCACGCCGGGCATCAGCCACAGCGTGAAAGTCAGGACGAGAAACGTGATGATGCCGTTGCGGAGCACAGCCTTGACCCGGTCGAGAACCCGCGGCCAGGCGAACAGCGCGCGCCACTCGTCCGTGCGGCTGCCCCGGGTTTGTACGACCACCGGAAAACGATCGCACAGCCGGGCCCACCTGCGCTCGCTACGTAGTGAAGGACACTCCCGCACCAGGTGAAGCGTCGTATTACTGACATCCATCGTTCGGATTACCCGGGAACTTCTCACCTTGCCCTGCCGGTAGCTTCGGATTCCACCGAAGGCCCGGAGGTCCGCGTGCGGGTCAGACCCGTTGTTGCCGTCATCGCCCTGCTGCTCGCCGGATGCTCGTCCCCCGGGCCCGCGAAGCCCGTAACGGCCGTCCCAGTGGAAACGCGAGTGGTGGGCTACTTCACCGACTGGGGTGTCTACGGCCGCAACTTCCAGGTCCGCAACGTCGAGGCCAGCGGTGCGGCGAAGAGCCTCACCCATCTGCTGTACGCGTTCGGCCAGGTCAAGGATGGCACCTGTACGCCGAGAGACACGTGGGCCGACTACGAGAAGCCGATCGCCGCCGCCGACAGCGTGGACGGCACCGCCGACCTGTCGGGCAATGCCCTGCGCGGCAATTTCGGGCAGCTACGCAAGCTCAAGGCGCGCCACCCTCAGCTACGCGTGCTGTGGTCGTTCGGCGGGTGGAACGGTTCCGGCGGTTTCCCGGCCGTGGCCAGGGACCCCGCGAAGTTCGCCGCCTCGTGCGCGAAAGTGCTCCGCGATCCCCGCTGGGCAGGGCTCTTCGACGGCATCGACATCGACTGGGAATACCCGAACGCGTGCGGTCTGAACTGCGACACGAGCGGCCCGGACGCTCTGACCCGGATCGTGTCGGCACTGCGTTCCGAGCTCGGCCCGGACGCCCTGGTGACCGCCGCCATTCCGGCGGATCTCGCGAAAATCACCGCCACGGATTACGCGGGCGTGGCGGCGCAGGCGACGTGGCTCAGCGCCATGACCTATGACTTCTTCGGCACCGGGGACACCGCGGGACCTACTGCACCGCATTCGCCGCTCAGCGCGTACCCGGGAATTCCGAAGGAGACAGCGACCACCGACGCCGCTGTCCGAGGCCTGCGCGGCCTGGGAATTCCGGCCGGGAAGATCCTGCTCGGCGTGGGTTTCTACGGTCGCGGCTGGACCGGGGTCAGCGCCGCCGCACCGGGCGGTAAAGCGACCGGCGCAGCCCGGGGCACCTACGAGAAAGGCATCGAGGACTACGCCGTTCTCAGCCAGAAATGCCCACCGACAGGCACGGTCGCGGGCACGGCCTATGCGTTCTGCCGCGGCCAATGGTGGAGCTACGACACCCCGGAAACCATCGGGACCAAGATGTCGTACGCCCGGAGCAACGGCCTCGGTGGCGCTTTCGCCTGGGAACTGTCCGGCGACACCGCGGACGCGAAACTGCTGACCGCCATGGCCGAAGGTCTCACCCGACCCTGACCCAGACGTCGTCCAGAATGCCCTGGAACTGATCGTTGTCCCGGAACGCGCCCTTGCCCCCGATGCTCAGCGGAAGCTCGTTCGTAATGGCCAGCTCCGCGGAGATCGTGCGAGTGCCCCGCACCACGCCGTCGACAACGATGGTGAACTGCGTGCCCCGGCGCAGACATCGCAGGGTGTGCCAATGGCCATCGGTCACGGACACCGAACTACGCACCATCTTTATGCCCGGCCGCGCGCCGACGAGCACACAACTCGGCTGCCCGGCCTCGCCGTCGATCTGCATTTTCCACTGGCTGCTGGTCGCCGAGTAACCCTTCTGGACGATGTTCTGGCCCTTCGTGGTCTGGCTCTTGGCAAGCAACACGGAAGCGCCGAACGACAACGGCCGCGTGCCGGGATTGAGCGACGCGGTGCTGGGGCTCTGCAGGGCGATATGCGGGCACGTGCCCTGATCCTTCCTGCCGCACCTCGCCGGGAAACGCAGGGCCTGGCCACTGCGGTGCGCGACCACTCGCACGGCCCCGCCACCGCTGCTGACCTGCCCGAGAACGTGCCCGTTACCGGACTCGTCGGCGATCGCCCCGGACCGCCCGCCATCGAAGTCGTACCGCGCGACGAAACCATCGGTGGCGGCCCGGGCGGACGCTGCACCGGCGCCCAGCACCATTCCGGTGAGGGCCACAGCAAGAACGGCACGACGAAGAGTCATGCCCGAATTATTACTTGCGAAGTGAATCTTCCCTTTATGACCTGACGGCTTCGGCGATCCGCCGGGCTACTTCGGCCTCGGCGTGCACCTAGAGACGGGAGACCGCTGCCCTGGCTGCTGCCGGGTCGGTCGCGGCGAGGGCCTGCTGCGCTGCCACCCGGGCCTCTTCCAACGTGTACGCCGCCAGCGCCGCCCGCACCGGGGGAACAGCGGCGGGCGTCATCGACAGGCTCGTCACCCCCAGCCCGGCCAGCACCACCGCGAACGCCGGGTCGGCCGCCGCCTCACCGCACACCCCGACCGGGCGCCCGGCTGCCGAACCCGCCGCCGCACAGAGCGCGACGAGTGACAGCAGGGCCGGTTGCCACGGATCGAGCAGGTCGGCGAGTTCGCCGCTGCGGCGGTCGGCGGCGAACGCGTACTGGCTGAGGTCGTTGGTGCCGACGCTGAGGAAGTCGACGGCCCCGAGGATCTGGGCGGCGCGGACCGCGGCGGCCGGCACCTCGATCATCACGCCGACGGTCGGGAGCCCCGCGTCGCGGCAGAGCGCGGCGAACTGCGCCGCCTCGGCGACGGTGGTGACCATGGGGGCCATCACCTCGACCCGGGCCCGCGAGCTGCGGGCCGCGGCGGCGATCGCGGCGATCTGGGTGCCCAGGATCTCGGCACGGCGGCGGACCACGCGCAGGCCACGGATGCCCAGCGCCGGGTTGGGTTCGTCGCCCGCGGACAGGAACGGCAGCGGTTTGTCGGAGCCCGCGTCGAAGGTGCGCACCACCACGCGCCGGCCCGGCATCGCGGCGAAGACCTGCTCGTACGCCGTGACCTGCTCGTCGAGCCCGGGCGGGTCGACGTGATGCTGGAAGAGCAGCTCGGTGCGGAACAGCCCGACCCCTTCGACACACGCCCCCGCCAGCTCCGCCGCGCCGCCGATGTTCGCGAGCAGCGCGATGCGGTGCCCGTCGGCGGTGGATCCGCGCGGATCGCCGTTGTCCGTGGGCACTGTCACCGCGGGGACCGGCGGGACGCTGCCGAAGGTGACCCGGCCGGTGGTTCCGTCCACTGTGATCACGGTGCCGTCGGTGATGTCGAGCGCTCCCCCGCAGGCCACCACCGTCGGCAGGCCGCGGGCGCGGGCGAGGATCGCGGTGTGGCTCACGAAGCTGCCGGCCGAGGTGACCACGGCCAGCACCTGCGACAGGTCCAGCAGGGCCACGTCGGCGGGGGCGAGGTCCACGGCGATCAGGACGTACGGGCGGCCGGGCGCGGGCATCGCGGGCATCGGCAGGCCCAGGCACGACGCGACGATCCGGTCCCGCAGGTCGTCCAGGTCGGCGGCCCGGGCGGCGAGCAGCCCCCCGACGGCGAGCAGCGCGGCCCGGTGCTCGGCGAGGACGGCGGCCACCGCGTGCGGCGCCTCCAGACCGTCGCGGATGGCCACGGCGACGCCGTCGCGGAGCGTACGGTCAGCAACCAGGTTTGCCTGTCCGCGCAGAATCTCCGCGGTTGTCGGATCCGCTGCGGCAGCCGCGCGGCGGCCGATGTCATCGTGCACCGCGTCCATGGCCGCGAACGCCCTGGCCAGCTCGCCGTCCACGTCGGTGACCGCGCGCGGGCGTGGCAACCGTGGCGGATCACCCACGCGGTAGGCAGGACCGGTCGCCGCACCGGAACTGGCGCCGAGCCCCCGGAGCAGATCAGGCACCGACGGCGTCCGGGTCGACGGCGAAGAACTCGGCGAGCCGCTCCAGTGATTCGGCCGCGCCGTCGCCGTACGCCTCCAGGATCAGCTCTGTGCCGCAGAGCGCGCCCAGGCCGAGCAGCGAGAGCACGCTGTCGGCCGGCACCGGTTTGCGGTCGAGGGTGCGGACCGTGACCTGCGTCGGCAGCGTGGCCGCGGCCTCGGCGATGCGGGAAGCCGCGCGCAGGTGCAGACCGGCGCGTCCGGCGAGGAGAACCGTGCGGATCATTCTTCGTCGTCCGCCTCGAGCATGGCCACGATCGCCTCCGGGTCGGTGGCCGAGCGCAGGATCTCGGCCTTGCGGGGGTCGAGCAGGATCAGGGCGAGCTGGGAGAGCAGAGCGACGTGCCCGTCACCGCGGGCCGCGATCGCCACGCAGACGGTGACCCTGCCGCCCTCCCAGTCGACGCCGCCGGGGAAGCGCAGCACCGCCAGCGAGTCGCGGCGCACCAGCTCACGGGACATGTCGAGGCCGTGCGGGATCGCCACGCCCTCACCGACATAGGTGGACATCGCCCACTCGCGGTCCAGCATGGCCTCGCGGTAGGCGGGATGCACCGCGCCGATCTCCTCGAGGACGTCGGCGCAGCGGTGGATGGCCGACTCGCGGTCGGTGGCGATCTCGTGCACACGCACGGATCGTGGTTCGAGCACACCGCTGATGTTCGTCGTCATCCCGCCAGCCTCACCAGCGCACGTCCCAGCACGCCGTCATTGTCGCCGCTCTCCCAGACGACCACCAGAGCGGGCGGCTCCCGCGACGGTACAGGTACCTCGGTCGTGAAGGCATTCGTCACGATCAGCACCCCGTGCACCTGACGTTGCGCGAAGACCCGGTGCGCGTCCGCGACGGCGACCGCCGGCAGCGGGCCGTCGGCCACATGCCGCAGTGCGACCCCGAACAGCCGGTGGAAGACGCCGGCGAGCAGGTTGCTGCCGTGGTCGTCCGGCACCCATTGCAGGGTCGCGGCGGTGCCACGCAGGGCATCGATGACCGCTTTCTCGTACGCGACCCGGCGCAACTCCGCATCCCGTAGCGGATCGAGCACGGCGACGAGCCGGGTCCGCTGAGCCGCGGGCATCGCGTCGAGCAGCATCGCGGCGTGCTCCGGCGCACCCCGTTCGAGCTGCGGGCGCGCCCGTTCGATGGGGAGCACGGCCAGCACCGCCGCGGCCTCGACGACCGGGAGCAGGGCGAGCTCGGCGGCGAGGCGGGTGTCGTCGAGATGGCCGAGCAGCGCCAGCCGCCGGGCCGGGTCGGTGGCGATCAGCATCCGCGCGATCATCCGGCCGTCCATCACGGCGAGGAGCCGGTCGATCCGGTCCTTGGGCATGGCGAGCAGCGCCCCGGCGGCGCGCTGGGGCGGAGAGGCACGGAGCATCGTCACGACGTGGTCCGTCGGCATGGAGCCGAGCACGGTCAGCTCCCCGGCGTACCGAAGACAACGCCACCCTGCTTGACCGCGGCGACCACCCGGGCCACCGCGGGGTCGCCGAG
Source organism: Winogradskya humida (assembly GCF_016862215.1). Classification (GTDB taxonomy): domain Bacteria; phylum Actinomycetota; class Actinomycetes; order Mycobacteriales; family Micromonosporaceae; genus Actinoplanes; species Actinoplanes humidus. Next base: position 106,405 of record NZ_BOMN01000033.1, on the reverse strand, counting down.
GAACATCCGGAAGCCGACCACCACCGAGCCGGGCGCGCCGGCCCGGGCCCGGCCGGCGAGGCCGAGCTGGCAGAGGACCACGTCGGCGTCGTCGGGGATGGTCGCGATCGAGTGGTGTTCGACGATCACCGGAGCCCCGCGCAGCTCCCGCCGCAGCTGCGAGGCGAGCATCACGCTGCTGCCCATGCCGGCGTCACAGGCCACCACCACTTTGCGGATGTTGCCGCCGTGGATGCTGGTCATCTCAGAGCTCCCCCTCGCTGCGGGACAGGTCGTCGCGGGTCAGCCGGCCGACACCGAGCAGCAGGGAGCCGATCAGGAAGGACACGCCCGCGGCCACGGCGACACCGGCGAGGACACCGAAGTAGCCACCGCGGGGGGTCTCGGCGAGATAGGCGAAGATGCTGCCCGGCGACGGCGTGGCGACCAGACCGGCCCCGGTCGCCATGAACGTCACGATGCCCGCGGCGCCGCCCGAGATCGCGGCCAGCACCATGCTGGGCTTCATCAGGACGTACGGGAAGTAGATCTCGTGGATGCCGCCGAGGAACTGGATCGCCATCGCGGCCGGCACGCTGGGCCGCAGCGAGCGCGGGCCGAACAGCAGATAGGCGAGCAGGATCCCGAACCCGGGCCCCGGGTTGGTCTCGAGCATGAACAGGACCGACTTGCCGGCCTCGGAGGACTCCGCGATGCCCAGCGGCCCGAGCACGCCGTGGTTGACCGCGTTGTTGAGGAACAGCACCTTGGCGGGCTCGATCAGCACCGCCGCGAACGGCAGCAGGTGATGCTGGACGAGGAACCGGACGCCCTCGCCCAGCGCGTCGGTGAAGATCCGCATCACCGGGCCGACGGCCAGCGCCCCGAACAGCGCGGCGAACGCGCCGACGATGCCCGCGCTGAAGTTCTCGACCAGCATCTCGAAGCCGGACCGGATGCGGTTCTCGGTGAGGCCGTCGACGTACTTGAGCGCCCACGCGGCGAGCGGCCCGACGATCATCGCGCCGAAGAACATCGGCGACGGCGACCCGACGACCAGGCCCATCGTGGCGACCGCACCGACCACGGCCCCGCGCTGGGCGTGCACCATGCGCCCGCCGGTGTATCCGATCAGGACCGGCAGCAGCACGTGCGACATCGGGTCGATCAGGGCCGCGAACCGCTCGTTGGGCCACCAGCCGTGCTCGAAGAAGACCGCGGTGATGAGCCCCCACGCGATGAACGCCGCGATGTTCGGCATCACCATGCCGGAGAGATAACCGCCGAACCGCTGGACCTGCGCTTTCAGCCCTGACTCCCGGGTGGGAGGCGCGTACAGCTCCGACAAGGCACGGCTCCTCACGCTCTGGTGGAATCGTTGTACCGACGAGATCACCTACTGTCAATCTCCCCAGCGTGCGCGCGGGATTTTTGCGACGATCGATCAAGTGGCCGACACCGTCCAGCCGTGGTGGCGCCGCGGGCCCGTCGTGGCCGCGGCGGTCCTCGCCGTGCTCGCCGTCGAGCTGGTGTTCGGGTGGCGATCGCTGGTGGAGGCGCTGGGCCAGCTGCGTACGCCGCACTGGAACTGGGTCGCCGGCGCCCTGGTCGCGGAGATCGCGTCGATGGGCAGTTACGCGCGCATGCAGCGGGCTTTGCTGCGTGGTGCAGGCACAAAAGTGGGCATCCGGCGGCACGTGGCGCTCGCGTACGCGGCCCATTCGCTGAGTGCGACGCTGCCCGGCGGACCGCTCTTCTCCACCACCTTCAACTTCCAGCACTTACGCCGCTTCGGTGCCTCGTCGGCGGTCGCGTCCTGGTGCATCGCGCTCAGCGGGGTGCTCTCGGCGGGCGCGCTGGTGGTCATCGGCGCTGTCTTCGGGATCCTGACCCGCAGCACCGGCAGCTGGCGCACGCTGCTGGTCTACATGGGCGGGGCATTGCTGGTGGCTGTCGGCGTCCGGCTCGTGGCCCAGCACCCCGAATGGCTGATCAACCCGGCGCGGATGCTGCTCGGCCTGCTCAACAGGGTGCGGCACCGGCCCGTCGACACCGGCCAGGCGGGGCTGACGAGCTTCATCGACCAGTTGCGGTCGGTGCGGATGCGGCCGGCGGAGCTGACGTACGCGATCCTGCTCGCCGTCGCGAACTGGCTGCTCGACGCGCTGTGCCTCTGGATGTGCTGCATCGCGCTGGACGCCGAGGGGATCCATCCGAGCCAGCTCGTCATCGCGTACTGCGCGGGGATGGCCGCGGCCAGCGTCCCGATCGTGCCGGGCGGGCTCGGCGTCGTCGACGGCGCGCTGATCCTGGGCCTGGTCGCGGGCGGCCTGGCCACCGGTTCGGCGGTCGCGGCCGTGGTGCTCTACCGCCTGATCAGCTTCGTCTTCGTGATCGGTACGGGCTGGCTCGTCTGGCTCGTGATGCGTTCTAGGGCAGGAACTCCTCCGGGCGTGATGGCCCGTTAGCGCCCCGGCGGCCGAAGATCTTCCAGCCGCGCTTCTTCTTCTCGGGCTCCTTGACCGCTTCGCCGTTCAGGACGGCGAGCCGGTGCTGCGCGACCGGGTTCTCCGGCTCCATCTTGAGCGAGATCAGGAACGCCTGCCTGGCCTGGTCGGAGTGGCCGAGCGCGTCGAGCGTCACGCCGTGGGTGAAGTAGTAGTGCGCTTCGTGGGGGTCCAGCCCGACGGCCGTACGCGCGGCCTGTTCGGCGTCCGCGTACTGCCGGTCGGCGGCGAGCAGCGCCCATGCGACCCGGTCGTGCCACAGCGGGTTCTTCGGCTCGACGATCACCGCGCGGTAGGCCATCGTCACGGCCTCCTCGTGCCGGCCGAGCAGCGTCAGGGCCCGGCTCGCCGTCGCCAGCGGGCGCGGGTCCTCGGGCGCGACGGCGACAGCGCGTTCGGCCGCCTCCAGCGCCTGCGGAACCTGGTCGAGTGCCAGCCGGATCCGGGCCATCAGGATCCACCCGGGCCCCGACACCGGGTCGGCGGCGAGGATCGGCTCGAGGTGCTGGGCCGCCGCGGCGGGGTCGACCCGTTCGAACAGGGCGGCGGCCCGGGCCACGCCGATCTCCGTCGGGGTCTTCAGACCTTCGGACCCGATCCGCAGGACACCCGGCACGGCGTCAACATCGGTCATCGGCGCGCACCGGCCATGCGGAAGACACGCGCGCCGGACATGCGGAAGATAAAGGTCACACGGCCATCATCGGCACCAACGGTACGGATCTGAGCCCGTTCACGCTTTTTCGGTGGGCAACCAGCCCCCGGAACGCCGGTGGTCGTGCGCTTCCTCCACGGGCATCGTCGCGTACGCCCGTACGGTGAATGTCCCGAATGCGACCACCCGCGGTGGCACCGCCGTGAAGCGCGCCCCCGTCGGCGGCAACTCCGCCAGACCCGTCAGGTGCTCGACCACCGGGATGCCCGCGCCCAGCAACAGGCTGTGAGCGGGACGGGTGCCAGCGGCATCCGGGGAGGTGTCGTCGATGTTGACGGCGTCGATGCCGACCAGGGCCGCACCCCGGTCGACCAGCGACTGCGCGCCGGCTCCGGTCAGGAACGGGGCATTTTCCGCGTACGCCGGAGTGCCCCAATGCGCGTCACCTCCCGTGTGCAGCAGCACCGCCCGCCCCGCGACGTCGAGGTCCTCCAGCGCCTCGACGCCCACGCCGCGGACGCCGCTGCCGGCCGTGCGGACCACGACCGCGGGCAGGTCGGCGACCCGGTCGAGCGGGATCCCGGCCAGGTCGGCGCCATCGGCGTACCGGTGGAACGGGCTGTCGAGGTAGGTGCCGGTGTTACCGATCATCGTGATGACGTCCATGGCGAACTCGGTGCCCTCGGCGTAGACGCCGCGGGAGTCCTCCCTGGTCAGGTGGGGTGTGATCACCGGCGCCGGCAGACCCGGGTAGGTGACCATGCCGGCCTCGATGACGTGGCTCAGCTCCACCCAGCGCAGCCGGCGCCGGATGTCGGACGGCCCGGCGGGGGTGCCCAGGTGCGGGTCGGCGAAGATCCTCACGTTCGACAGCTCGACGGCGCCGACCATGAGCAGCCGGCACGCCGACACGAAGAGCGCGGAGATCTCCGCCTCGGTCACGTCGGCGTGCGGCACGTCCACCCGGAAGCCCTGGGTCTGCAGGCCACCGCCGTTGCTGAACGTCACGACAGCGTCGAATTCGGCGCGGTACTGCAGCGGCACGTGGTCCCCCGGGGTCAGGTGAGTTCGCGGATGGCTTCGATGAGGAGCCAGACGCCGAAGATAGCGAACAGCGCGGCGGCGCCGTACTTGATCGCCTTCTCGGGCAGGTGCCGGCCGAGCAGCCGGCCCACCACGATGGCGAGGGCGTCCGCCGCCACCATGCCGAGCGTGGAGCCGAGCCAGGTGCCGAACCAGCCGTGCTGGGTGGCCAGGGTGATGGTCGCGAGCATGGTCTTGTCACCGAGCTCGGCCAGGAAGAACGCGCCACCGACCGCGAGGATCGCCGAGCCCGTGGTGCGCTCGGCCTTCTGCTTCTCGTCATCGGTGAGCTTGTCCCCGCGCAGCGTCCACGCCCCGAAGGCGAGGAACGCGATGGCCGCCACGAGCGAGATCCAGCCGGTCGGCAAGGTCGCGCCGAGGCCATAACCGATGCCGACCGAGACGAGGTGTACGACCGCGGTGGCCACCGTGATGCCGATCAGCACCGGCATGGTCTTGAAGCGGGTCGCGAATGTCAGCGCCATGAGCTGCGATTTGTCGCCGAGCTCGGCCACGAAGATCACGGCGAAGCTGAGCGCTGTCGCGGCTAGGAAACCGTCGAACAAGGGAACTCCCGGTGTAATGGTCAGACCGGGGTTTGGGCGCAGGGCGACCTCGACCCGGCCATATGAATCGGCCAAGTCGAAGGTCTCGCTCGCCCCGGCGTGGTGAACCGAGGCCGTGTGGCCGGACCGCGAAAACTTCTCGCCGTCAGCATGTCGACCAACACGTTGGGAGCTACTCCCCTTCGCGTACGCCAGCCTACCGGGCGCGGAAGGGATCATGGCTAGTGTGGGCGTGTGAGCCTGGAGACAGCGGTCAAGACGTTCGGCCTGGTGGTCCATCCGAGCAAACCGGTCGGCGACTCGGTGGCGACGATCGTCGAGTGGTCCCGGACCCACGAGGGCACGGTTCTGATCCGTGAGTCGGAGGCGGCCCGGATCACGACCGACGGGCTCGAGGTCGTCGGCGACGAGGAGTTCCTGCGCCGGGTCAACGGCGTGATCGCGCTCGGCGGTGACGGCACGATGCTCGGGGCGATGCGGCTGGTGATCGACCGGCCGGTGCCCGTGCTCGGCGTCAACCACGGCAACCTGGGCTTCCTGGTCGAGATCACCCCGTCGAGCCTGGCACCGGCGCTGGAGCAGCTGGGCCGTGGCGACTTCACCATCGAGTCGCACGGTTGCCTGGTCGCTGACGCGGGACCGGTGCGGCTGCGGACCAGCTTCGGCTTCAACGACGTGGTGCTCGCGCGGCTGGGACGCAAGGGCGCGGTGAGCGCCGACCTGACCGTCAACGGCCGCCAGTACGGCTACTACCGCTGTGACGCCGTGGTGGTTTCCACGCCCAACGGGTCGACGGCGTACAACTACGCCGCCGGAGGCCCGATCCTCTCCCCCTCGGCCGCCGCGACGGTGATCACGCCGGTGGCGCCGATGGCGGGAATCGGGCGGGCGGTGGTGCTCGGGGCCGGCGACCAGATCACGCTGACCGTGGCACCGGACAGCGCCCCCGTCGCGGTGGACGTCGACGGCACCGACGCCGGCGAGCTGGCGGCGGGCGGCATCCTCTCCGCGCGGTTCCGGGAGAACGCCGCCCAGGTGGTCCGGCTCTCCGCCGGCACGCACCAGAACCGCAGCCAGATCAAGCTGAGCCTGCTGGACCTGCCGCTGCGCCGGGACCAGCTGCTGGAGCTGATCCCGGAGAACCTGCGGCACAACGCGGCCCTGCACGACCGCCGGGCAGCTCAGTAACCGGCGATCCTGCGCTGAAGATCCAGCCGGGAGAGCGTGGCGACCCCTGCACGCTTCGCCGACGGCTTGGTCGGGTCCGGCTTCGGCAACGGGTCGCAGCGCTTGTCCGCGGTGTTGCCCTTCGCTCGCTGCGGGAGCTTTCCGGACGCCAGATACTCCGCGATGGAGTTGTCGACACAGGCATTGCCGAAGAGCGACCCGGCGTGGGTGGTGCCGCCGACGCCCTCGATCAGCGCGGACTTCGGGAAGCGCCGGCGCACCTCGAGGCTGCCCGAGAAGGGCGTCGCGGCGTCCAGGGTCTCGCTGAGCAGCAGGATCGGCGGGGCATTCGTGCCGCTTACCTTGATCCGCTTGCCCGGCGCGGCGGGCCAGGTCAGGCAGGGTGCGTTGTACCAGGCGTTGCCCCAGGTCAGGAACGGCGCCTGCGAGTGGATCCGGGAGTTGTCCGCGTGCCACTTCTTCCATGAGGTGGGCCATGGAGCGTCGGTGCACTGGACTGCGAGGTAGACCGCGTACCCGTTGTCGGCGCCGTCGTCCGTAGGGTTCGCCGACTCGAACAGCGACCTCAGCGGGTCCGGGTCACGGTCGTTGACCCAGGCGGAGAACGCGTACGCGACCGACTCCCAGCCGAAGACGTAGTAACCGGCCTGCAGGAACACGTCGGTGAGCTCGTCGGGCCCGAACTCGCCGTCGGCGGGATGCCCGAGCAGCCGGGACTGCTCCTTGTAGAAGAGCTTCTCGACGGCTTTCGCGCTCCGGCCCAGGTGGTACACCTTGTCGTACTGGGCGATCCAGGCGAAGTAGACCTTCATGGTGCGGTCGAAGGCGACGTCCTGGTCGAGGTTGGCGTCGTACCAGACGCGGCGGGGGTCGACGTTGCCGTCGAGCACCATCCGGCGTACCCGCTGGGGGTAGCGCGTCGCGTAGACCTGGCCGAGGTAGGTGCCGTACGAGAAGCCGTAGAAGTTGATCTGCTCGGCACCGAGTGCGGCACGCAGGCTGTCGAGGTCCTGCACGGTGTCCGTGGTGCGCATGTGGTCGAGCAGGTCACCCGCGATCTGCGCGCAGTCCGACGCGTACCCCTCGGCCTTGCCGAGCCAGGCCTTCTCGATCTTCGAACCGGTCGGCACGTAGGGCGGGCGTCCGTATCCGAGATACCCGCCGTCACAACCCAGGGACGGCTCGCTCGAGCCGACCCCACGAGGATCGAACCCGATCCAGTCGTACGCGTCCCCGGCGTCCTTCGGCACGTATTCGCCCAGCACCGACAGGTCCAGACCCGAGCCACCCGGCCCACCCGGGTTGACCAGCATGACGCCCTGGTAGTCGGCATCCTTCGTGGTGTGCCTGATGCGCGAGACGGCCAGTTCGATCTGCTCGCCACCGGGCTTCGCATAGTCGAGCGGCACGCTGAGCAGGCCGCACTGCGCGTTGCGGGCTGCGAGGCCGGTGCTCTCGCAGGTGCCCCACGTGATCGGCTCGTAGGTGGTGGTGCCGCGGCGCGGGGTGTCGGATGCGGCGTACGCCACGGCCGCGCCGGAGGAGAGCACCAGTCCGAGCGTGATGACGGTTGTCAGAATTCGTCTCATATGTGGCCCTTCTTTGAGTTTCGCCACATATGGTCCGGCGTGGGCGGCGGGGTCAGCCGCCGCCCACGCCGGGACGGTTCTACTTTCGGGCTCACATTCAGGCCCTGCTTCTGTCAGGCCTTACGGGCTCGCTGGGCGATCATGGCGATGCCGCCGAGGGCGACCACGACCAGGCCATAGACCAGGGCCGTCGAGTGCAGGCCGAACGTCGTGGCGGCGAGGCCGGCGATGACGGCCGGGATGCTGAAGGCCACGTACGCGATGGTCAGCGCGACCGCGAACAGCTCACCCCGCTCGTCGGGGGCCGCGAGCACTGCCAGCGTGCCGAACGAGGCGAGCGACGAGGCGCCGAATCCGACCCCGGCCACCACCGTGCCGATCGCCGCGACCAGCGTCGACTCGGTCTCCATGCCGATCAGGGTCACCGCGGTGCCGATCGTCAGCAGCGCACCGGCGATCGTCAGGACCCGGCTGGTGGCCCGGCTGCGCAGCGCATAGGCCGCCAGCGCGCCGGTGCCGCAGAGCAGGGTCACGACCAGGCCACCGATCAGGTGGCTGCCCAGGCCGAAGACGCCGACCGCGACGGACGGGCCGAGCGAGAGGTAGAGGCCGCCGAGCGCCCAGCTGGCCACGATGATCGGCACGAGCGCGAAGAGGTCCTTGCGCAGCCGGGCCGGCACGCCGAGCTTCGGCAGCAGGGAGGACATCACGCCGGGACGCCGGGTTGAGGTCTCGGGCAGCAGCAGCACGACGACACCCGCGATGACCATGATCGTCAGCAGGATCGCCCACACCAGATGGGTGGGGCCGGGGGCGTACTGGACGAGCGCTCCGGTGCCCAGTGAGCCGAACGCGAGACCGGCCGGCGGCACGATGCTGTTGAGCAGACCGGCGCGGCCGGGGGCGTGCGGCGGGTTCAGGTCGACCAGGGTCGCGCCGAGGGTGGTCAGCGCCGCACCGGTCGCGATGCCCTGCAGGAAACGGGCCACGAGCAGCACGTTCACGTCACCGGCACTGAGGAACAGCACCAGCGCGACGGCCTCGAGGACGATCGCGGCGGCCAGCACGGGACGGCGGCCGACGTGATCGGAGAGCGCCCCGAGGATCAGCAGCGATCCGACGAGCCCGACCACGTAGACGGCGAAGACCAGTGTCAGGGTCGTCGCGGAGAAGCCCCAGAGCTGCTGGTAGACGACGTAGAGCGGGGACGGCGCGCTGGACGCCGCGGTGAACGCCACGAAGATGGCGGCGATGGCGGCGAAGGCCACCGGATGGGACAGCCGTCTCCGGCGCGTGGCCACCTCACGGGAGGTCGTGGTCACGGAGGGGGCGGTGGTGGGTGAGGTGGTCATGTCGCTCCCGAAGTCGCACAGACAGGTCTGTCTGGTAGGTCACGACACTAGACAGATCTGTCTGCTATCGTCAAGGGCATGTCCGCTGCATCACCTGCCGTGCGCAAGCAATCCGCACGGGACCGCCTGCTCGCCGCCGCCGATGAGCTCTTCTACGCCGAGGGGGTGCACACCGTCGGCATCGATCGCGTCATCGAGCAGGCGGGCGTTGCCAAGGCCTCGCTCTACAGCTGCTTCGGCAACAAGGACGGGCTGATCCGGGCGTACCTGCAGGGCCGGCACGAAAGCCGGCAGACGAGGATCCTCACGGGCCTCGAACGCTTCGACACCCCCCGCGACCGGCTGGTCGGCGTCTTCGATGTGCTGATCGACTACGTGTCCGCGCCGGCCTACCGCGGCTGCGCGTTCTACAACGCGAGCGCGGAATCGGAGAAGGGCGGCGTCGCCGAGGAGATGAGCGACGCCAACCGCGCCTGGACCCAGGAGCTGCTGATCGGGCTGGCCCGCGAGGCCGGCGTTCCCGATCCCGCGGTTCTGGCCGCCCAGCTCGTGATCCTGTACGACGGCGCCTCCGCCGGGGCCCGGCTGGACCGCCACCCCGAGGCCGCTGTAACGGCAAGGGCGATGGCGGCAGTCCTGGTGGACGCCGCCATCGCCGCTCTCTGAGCTTGCTGCCTTTGTCTAGGCCTTGACCCCGGGGGCGTCGATCGGCTCGGCGACCCGCGTGGCCGGGGCCAGTCCCTGCGCCTCGGCCAGCTCCGAGGCCAGCTCGGCCTCGTGGGCTACGAACTCGCCCTCGGGCGTCTCGTCCTCCTTCGGCGCCGGCTTGCCGCGCAGGAGCGAGGCCAGGGCACCGATGACCGTCATCGCGATCGCCAGCCAGAAGACGATCACCAGGCCGTCGTGGAACGGGCCGGAGATCAGCCGGGGGAAGAATTCCAGGCCGGTCAGGGTGTCCGCGTTCTGCGCCGGCAGGCTGTCGAGGGTCGGCTGACCCAGCAGCTCCGCGATCGGGTTGTAGCCGAGGAACGCCGCGAACAGCGTGCCGACCGGCGGGATCTGCGCGACCTGATCGGCGGTCGCGGCCGAGACGCCCTGCGCGGTCAGCCCCGAGCTCAGCGTCGACGGCAGCGACCCGGCCAGCCCGGCGACCATCAGCGAGAAGAACAGCCCGATCGACAGCACCTGTCCGGCGTTCTGGAACGTCGCCCGCATCCCGGACGCGGCACCACGCATGTTGGCGGGGACGCTCGACATGACCAGCGACGTGTTCGGCGCCGCGAACAGGCCACCGCCGAGCCCGTTGACGAAGATCAGCAGCGCGAAGACGGCGTAGTTGAAGTCGCTCGGCAGCAGCAGCATCCCGACGAAGGACCCGGCCATCACCAGCAGACCGCCTGCCGCGAACAGCCGTGGACCGAAGCGGTCGGAGAGGGCACCGGCCAGCGGACCCGCGACGAGGAAGCCGATCGTCAACGGGACGAGATAGATACCGGCCCACAACGGCGTCTGCTCGTAGTCGTACCCGTGCAGCGGCAGCCAGATCCCCTGCAGCCAGATGATCAGCATGAACTGGAGCCCGCCCCGCGCCACCGCGGAGAGCAGGCTGGCGATGTTGCCACTGGTGAACGCGGTGTTCCGGAAGAGCGCGAGCGGGAACATCGGATCGGCGACCCGGGTCTCGATGATGCCGAAGGCCACCAGCACCAGCCCGCCGCCGATCAGCCCGGTGAGCACCCACGGACTCGTCCAGCCCATCGTGTGGCCGCCGTACGGCTGAATGCCGTACGTGATGGCGGCGAGCACCGCGGTGAGCCCGATCGCGAAGGTCGCGTTGCCCCACCAGTCGATCTTCGCCTTGCGCCGGACCCCGGTGTCATGCAGCGACCGGTACGCCCAGACCGTGCCGAGAATGCCCAGCGGGATGTTGACCCAGAACACCGAACGCCAGTCCCACTCGGCCAGCACACCACCGACGACCAGGCCGATGAACGAGCCTGCCAGCGCGGCGACGATGTTGACGCCGAGCGCCATGCCGCGCTGCTTCGACGAGAACGCGTCGGTGATGATCGCAGCCGAGTTGGCCATCAGCATCGCGCCACCGACCGCCTGCAGCACCCGCCAGCCGATCAGCCACAGCGCTCCCCCGCCGCCGTCGAACGGGTCCAGCGCCAGGATCACCGAGGTCAGCGTGAAGATGGCGAACCCGGCGTTGTAGATCTTCACCCGGCCGTACATGTCACCGAGGCGGCCCAGCGTGACCACCAGCACCGCAGTGACCAGCATGTATCCCATCAGCATCCAGAGCAGGTAGCTGACGTTGCCCGGCTCGAGGGCGTTCAGGTGGATGCCCTTGAAGATCGCCGGCAGCGAGATCAGGACGATCGAGGAGTTGATGGTGGCCAGCAGCGTGCCGAGCGTGGTGTTCGACAGAGCGACCCACTTGTACCTCGGATGATCAACGGCGAGCACGGCGAGATGACCCCCCTTCAGGGCTCAGGTGGTACGGGTTTCAGGTGGTGGCGTGCGCGGCAACGGCGTCGACGAGCCGCTCCATGGCCGGCAGCGCGGCGATGATCGCCGCCCGGTCCGCCTCGGAGAGGCCGGCCAGCACGGTGTCGAGGGCCTCGGCATATGCGACTCTGCGCTGCTCGACGAGCGCGCTCCCGGCCTCGGTGATGCTCACGAGCACGGCCCGGCGATCGGCGGGGTCACCGCCGCGCACGGCGAAGCCGTCCTTCTCCAGCCGGGTGACCAGCTGGGTCATCGCGGGCTGCGTGACGCTCTCGGCGGCGTGCAGCTCGGACAGGCGCTGCGGGCCGAGCTGACTGAGGCGCTTCAGGGTGGAATGCGCGGTCAGGCTGAGCCCCATCCGCGGCGCGAGCCGGCGCAGAGCGTCGTAGAGCCGCTCAAGCCCGAATGCGACAAGCGCACTCTCGGGCGGGGTCTCGATCACTGGTTGCACACCAAGATTTATATCACTGGCTTATACATGTATCTGCCCGACGTGACGCACCCCTCACCCACGACGCACATTGACCACCCTTACGCGCGCACCCCGAAGTCCCCCGCGCCCCACACCCGAAATGCCACGATGCATCCATGGACCCGCGCCGCCACCACAGTTGGCTGCATCCCCACCTGGGAACAACGACACTCCACAGCCCCGCCCCCGAGGCCTACCTGGCAGCCCTCAGCCACGTAGCCCGCACCCTCGACAAAGACCCCGCCTGGCGCCGCTGGTGGCAAGCCTCCGGAATCCCCCACTGCGAACTCGGCATCGTCGCGGCAAACCCCCTCGACCACCCACGCCCCAGCGCCGACATCCGAAAAATCAAGAGCAAACTCCGCGCCAACTTCACCTGCGCGGCCCCCGCTTCCACAGCCCGCCCGGCAGCACTCCTCCCCCTGGCCATCCACGAGGTGACGGGCATGTTCGAAGTCATCCGCGAGGCCATAGCCTTACCGCCCCTGCCCCCTGTCCCGCCCCTGCCGGCCCTCCCCGACCACATGACCGACCTGGAGGTAACCCACCGAACCCTCCCGCCAGATCAGGGCCCCCTCGAACCCCAGGGCTACCTCACCCTCACCCAGATCCAAGAATTCTTCACCGACGACCCCACCCGCTGACGACCCTCAAACGGGCCAGCTCAACGTGCCGAACCCCTTGCAGCGCAACTCATGTAACGACTCGAAGACTTCGTAGTAGCAGATGACTATTTGCCCATTCCGGTTGGACTGCGGGACCGGCGCGAACCAGAGGTTCGGAAACCCAGATTCGCGACGGGCCCCCTGATAAGGGCTTTCATCGCGGCGCATGGCCCAAGCCAGGACATGGATTCGCAGATCAACGTCGGGCTTCTCGAGGCCGATCCAGATGTCGATATGCTCGATGAACTCCTTGAGGCGCCACGGGGAGGGCTCAGGATTCACGCCGCATCCTTGCCAGGATCTCTTCCCGGGTGTCGACCTTCCCGGACGTCGAGGGTGGCCGGCTCATCACGTCCTCAAGCATCCGACGCAGCTCACCACCGTCGAGCGGGATCGCATCGTCCGTTCCCTGGGCGCCCCGGGTCTGGAAATAATGGGTGAGCGATTCAAGCTCGATCGGGACACTCCGCAGGGGACTGCGGCCCCGATCAGCCGATTCCCAGGGAGTCTCGTTACGGGTCAGATTCTCGAGATCATTACCCGTGAGATTGCCGTAACGACTCAGCACATAGCCGATCGTGTTGAGCTCAGCCTCACCCAGCGGCCGCGGTGAAGGGCTCGGCTCGCCCGTCGCCTCCTGCCGCCAGAGCGCCCCGACCACAGGGCCTCCGTCCCAGGCATGAATCGTCTCTGCGAAGAGCGGCGCTTCGAACGTCGCCAGGTGGTGGCCCTGGCAGTAGTAGAGCAGCTTGTGGAGTTTCTTGACCGACAGCTCGGGGAGCCGATCACGGAGGACTGCGGCGACGTCGCGTGCGGAGACGGTCATTCGCGAATGATATGGCTGCTCAGGGGTAGTCGGCGAGACCTCGACGGGGTGCTGCGCCAGGGAACTTTCGGATGCCGCCGGGGCATCAGCGAGTGTGACTGACATGCGGATGAGGCTAGTCGTTCCGCAAGGGTTGCGGAAGGCCTAGTAGGCGTTTGTCAGGTATTAGCACGCGACAAGTAACTCAGCCGATCATTTTCTCCGGATTTACCCGCTCTGGGCGGTGGGCACCGGGGACACGGGACTGCGGGATCTCAGGATCGCGAAGGTCCGCGAGAGCGGATGGGGAGGGGGCGACCACGATTGCCGTGCCGCCGAGGCCGATTCCGGCGTACACAACGGGTTTCGCCAACCGGAGCACCGCCGCGTGCAGTAGCCCGAAGGCAACCGGTGCCGCGGCGCAGGCCAGCAGGGCGCGGTGGTTCTCGTAGGCGAGCCAACCCAGCACCCCAAACCCCACAGTGGACACAGCGGGCGCGAAAAGGCGGCGCCATAACCCCTCGCCCGATGGGTGGCGGTTGAGGAACAGCAGCGCGGAGAGCGAGGCCCCGAGCAGCAGGACCAGAACGCCGAGACCGCCGGCGAGCGTGAGGTCCTGGGGATCCACCGGGACGAAGATCAGGGCTGCGATGGACAGTCCGGCAACAACGGATTGCGTTGCGGACGCGGGGCGGAGCCTGGCCAGCGAGGACGGCAGCACTCGTTCTCGGCCCATGGCGGCGAGGTAGCGGACCATCACGTGGTGGAGGGCGAGCTGGCCGGCGAGGAGGCTCGCGGTGAAGGCCCAGGTGGTGGCTTGGACGTCCGTGGACGACCTGAGCGCGTACAGGATGATCAGAAGCAGGACCACGATGTAGGTCGCGGGGGCCGCGGAGCGTCGCACGTCCTGGCTGAATGCCGCAGTGACCTCGATGCCCACGAAGGCGAGGGTCGCGGTGAGCAGTAGCAGACCCAGCTCCGGGCGACCCGTTTCGGTCAGGCGCAGGGCGTCCAGGGTGTGCGGGAGGTCAGCCACGACCGGGATGGTGAGTGAGGCGAGGGCGCCTACGACCAACAAGATCATCAACCACGCGGCGACGCCGATCGGGAGCATTCCGCTCAGCGCGACCACTGCCCAGCACACACCTGCTACCGCCCACCACGGTGCCCCGAAGCGCGGCGCAAGCACTGCATAAAGACCGAGTTGCATTGATTGGTACGCCATGAGCGCCAACCACCCCGCCGCCACCCCGAACGGCCGCCCGAGCCCACGCGCCGCAAACGTGTACAGCGCACCCGAGGACGACAGCCGCCGGGTAAGCCCCGCATAAGCAGTGGCGAAGATCAGGAGGAAGAGCCCGGCGGCCGCCACAACCAGCGGCGCCGGGAGGTCGGCGGGGAGCAGCGGGGTCGCCGCGGCGAGGGCGACGCCGATCACGGACGCTCCGCCGAGGCGCCCCGCCTTCAAGGTCAGCGGCGGGGGCACCGCTCCATTGACGCCCATGCCGGACGTCGTTGGCAACTACCTGTGATCACGCAATGACCAATGGTGAAAAGATTGGCACATCAGGGTTCTATCAGCGTCTTCCTGCCCACGCCGGCGCGGAACTGGGACAGGGCCTTGGCGTAGTCGGTCAGCGGGAAGCGGTGGCTGATGAAGATGGCCGGGTCGAGGACGCCCGCGGCCAGGAGTTCGCCTGCGCGGTCGAAGCTGTGCAGGACTGCCATCGAGCCGGTGATAGTGATCTCGCGGCGGTAGATCTCGTAGGGCTCGATCTCGACGCGGGCGTCGTACGCGGACACGCCGAACTGTAGGAACGTGCCGCCCCGGCCCACGCGGGCGAGGCCGTCCCGGATCGCGGCCGGTGCTCCGGTGCAGTCGATGACGACGTCCCAGCCGCGGGGGGCGTCCAGCTCTTCGGCGTTGGTGACTGCAGCCGTACACCCCAGCAGTTTTGCCGTTTCTAGCCGTTCCGGGTTGATGTCCACCATGGACACGGTGGCCGCGCCGGCGCGTTTCGCGAGCTCCAGCATCATCAGGCCCATCGTGCCCGAGCCGTAGATGAGGAACGTGTCGGACATGCGGCGGGGGAGGACGTCGAATCCGCGTACCGCGCAGGAGAGGGGTTCGATCAGGGCAGCGTCGCGGGCCGCGAGGTGCGACGGCAGCCGGAAGAGGTTGGCCCGGGGTGCGAGGACGAATTCCGCGGCCGCGCCGGGCCGGGTGACCCCGATGGCGTTCCAATTTTCGCACTGGTTGCCGCGGGCGCGTTTGCACTGGTAGCAGTAGCCGCAGTACAGCGAGGGGTCCACCGCGACCTGATCGCCGACCGCGAAGTCGGTGACGGCCGCGCCGACCTCCACGATCTCGCCGGCGAACTCGTGGCCGGGGACGATCGGGAAGGCCGGCGCGAACTCGCCGTCCATGATGTGCGCGTCGGTGCCGCAGATGCCCACCGCCGCCGGCCTGACCACCACGTCGGTGGGGCCGGGCGCCGGGTCCGGCACGTTCTCGATCCGGATCGTGCCGGGCGTGACAACCACGGCGGCTCTCATTTGACCGCGCCCATCGAGAGACCGCGGACCAGCTTGTTCTGGGCGACCCAGCCGGCGATCAGCACCGGCAGCGAGACCAGGGTGGCCGCCGCGCAGAGCCGGGCCAGGAAGAGGCCCTCGGAGGAGATGAAGCCGACCAGGAAGATCGGGGCGGTGCCGGCGTTCGTCGCGGTCAGGTTCACCGCCAGGAAGAACTCGTTCCAGGCGAAGATGAAGCAGATCAGCGCCGTCGCGGCCAGGCCCGGCGAGACGATCGGCAGGATGATCTTCCGGATCGACGTGACGAGCCCGGCACCGTCGACCTCGCCGGCCTCCAGCACCTCGCGTGGCACCTCGAGCAGGAACGACCGCATCATCCAGACCGCGAGCGGCAGGTTCATCGAGGTGTAGAGCAGCACCATCGTCCACACGTTGTCGAGCATGCCCAGGTTCTTCACCAGCAGGTAGACCGGCAGCAGCGCGGCGACCGCGGGCATCATCTTGGTCGAGATGAAGAAGAACAGCGCGTCGGTCCATTTCGCGACCGGGCGCAGCGAGAGGGCGTACGCCGCGGGGGTGGCCAGGATGACCACCAGCAGCGTGGAGAACACGCTCGCCATCAGCGAGTTCAGCAGGAACGGCATGATGTTGCGGTCGAAGACCTGCGCGTACTGATCGAACGTCGGGGTGAAGACCCACGTGGGCGGGTTGCTGGCGGCGTCCTGCTCCTGCTTGAAGCTGGTGAGCACCATCCAGATCACCGGGAACACGAAGATGATCCCGGCGACCCAGGCGACGACCCCCCAGATCGCACTGCCCATGCGGCGCCGTGCGGCGGGTTTCAAGGCCGTGGAGGACTTCACTGCGGGCGTGGCGAGTGTCGTCATCGGGACTCCTCCATGCGGAACAGGCTCGAGATGACGCGCAGCGCGAACGTCGCCACGATGATCGTCAGGATCACCACGATGACGCCGGCGGCCGACGCCTCGCCGTACTCGAACTTGCGGAACGTCGTCAGGTAGATCTCGTACGGCAGGTTGGTCGTTGCCGTGCCCGGTCCGCCCTGGGTGATGGTGAAGACCGCGTCGAACGTGTTGACCAGGTAGATCGAGCCGAGCAGCGCGCCCAGCTCCAGGTACTGACGCATGTGCGGGAGCGTCATGTGGGTGAAGATCTTCCAGGCGCCGGCACCGTCGACGCGGGCGGCCTCCAGGATGTCCTCGCTCTGCGACTGCAGGCCGGCCAGCAGGATCAGCATCATGAACGGCGTCCACTGCCAGACCAGCGTGGCGATGACCGCGGCCTTCGGGTACGACGAGACCCAGTCGGTCGAGCCGCCGAAGATGCCGTTGATCAGGCCGTACGCCGGGTTGTAGAGGGCGTGCTTCCAGAGCAGCGCCGCCGCGATCGGCATCACCAGGAACGGCGTGATCAGCATCGTCCGGACGACGCCCCGGCCGAAGAACTTGCGGTCCAGCAGGATGGCCAGTGCCAGCCCGAGAATCATCGAGAAGATCACCGCGCCGGCGGTCAGCAGCACCGTGTTGAGCAGCGCCGACTGCAACCGCGTGTCGGTCAGCACCGTCACGTAGTTGTCGAGGAAGACGAACGGCCGGTCGCCCGGGCGCAGGGCGTTCCAGTCCAGCGTGGACAGGTAGATGGTGACCAGGAACGGCACCTGGGTCACGACGATGGCGAAGATGAGCGCGGGCAGCAACGGTGCCCGGCGGACCCAGCGGTCCTTGGCTCCGCCCTTGGGTGACACCACGGGAACGTCCGGCTTGGGATCCGCCCGGGTGATGACGTCGGTCATTGTCGGCCTTCCGGGTAGGTACGGAGGCGCTGTCCGTGGGGGACAGCGCCTCCGCGGGCGCTACTTGTAGTTCTTCGCCACGTCTTCGGCGAGTTTCTGACCATCCGTCAGGGCCTTGTCGACCGTGGAGCTACCGGCGATGGCCGCGTTCACTTCCTGCGACACCTTGGTGCCCAGGTCGGCGAACTCGGGGATGCCGACGAACTGCACGCCCAGTGCGGGCCGCGGCTGCACACCCGGGTTCTGCGGGTTGGCGTTCTCGATCGAGCCGAGGGTCACGTCGGCGAACGCCTTCGCGGACTCCTTGTACTCGGGGATCGAGTAGGTCGAGGTGCGCTTGCCGGACGGCACGCGCGACCAGCCGAGGTTCTTGCCGACGACCTGCTCGTAGTCCTTGCTGGTGGCCCAGGAGATGAACTTCCAGGCGTCGTCCTCGTGCTTGGTGGTCTTGGGCATGGCCCACGCCCAGGTCCAGAGCCAGCCGGAGTACGCGGTCTTGTCCACCGGGGCGTACGCGTAGCCGACCTTGCCGGCGACCTTCGACGCCTTCGGGTCCTCGAGCGTGCCGGCGGCCGACGTGGCGTCGTACCACATGGCGGCCTGGCCCTGACCGAACGTGTTCAGGCACTCGGTGAAGCCGGCCTGCGCCGCGCCCTTCTCGCCGTAGTTCTTGACGAGGTTGACGTAGAAGTCGGTCGCCGCCTTGAACTCCGGCGAGTTGACCTTGGGGGTCCAGTCCTTCTCGAACCAGGTGCCACCGTACGTGTTGACCACGGTGGTCAGCGGCGCGAACAGCTCGCCCCAGCCGGGCAGGCCGCGCAGGCAGATACCGGCGACGCCCTTCTGCTTGTCGTCGAGCTTCTTGGCGAACTCGGCGACCTGCGCCCAGGTCGGCTTCTCCGGCATGGTCAGGCCCGCCGCGGCGAACATGTCCTTGTTGTACATCAGGAACGAGGACTCGCCGTAGAACGGGGCGGCGTACATCTTGCCGTCGTCACCCGTCAGCGACTGCACCATCGGCTTGAGCAGGTCGGCGCTGTCGTACGCGGTGTCCGCGGCCGACTTCGTGGACAGCTCGTGCAGCCAGCCGTTCTTCGCCCAGATCGGCACCTCGTACGCGCCGACGGTGGCGACGTCGTACTGACCGCCCTGGTTGGCGACGTCCTGGGTGACCTTGTCGCGGAGTTCGTTCTCCGGGAGGATCGTGAACTTCACCGTGATGCCGGTCTGCTTGGTGAAGTTCTCGGCGGTCAGCTTCTGGATGTCCTCCATCTGCGGGTTACCGACCATCAGAGCGGTGATGGTGTGGTCCCCGTCGGAGCCCCCGCTGGTGGAGCCCGCGCCGGAACAGCCCGAGAGCACGAGCGCGCCGGTCGCCGCCCCCGCGATCAGCAAAGAGAGCTTGCCATTTCTTTTGTGCACTGCAGATCCTCCGTTTGAAGACATGCGGGAACGTGCCGGCCATTCCGCGAAGGGCCGGTTCTGGAATCTCTGTGTTCGGGTCAGACCCGGATTACCTGCGGGCCCAGCCGTGAATAGCGGTGCGCCTCGGACGCCGGAAGGCCCGTGTCCGTGACCAGTGACTCGAAATCGGATATCTCGGCAAAGCGGCAGAATGTGCGTACGCCGAACTTGGTGTGCATGCCGACGAAGATCCGCCGGCGTGCCGCGCGCACGGCCCGCGCCTTCACGTCCGCCACGGCGGGGTCGGGGGTCGTGAGGCCCACCTCCCGGGAGATGCCGTTGGCGCCTACGAAGGCGAGGTCGAGCACGAAGCCGGCCAGCATGCTGCTGGCCCAGTGGTCGACCGTGGCCAGCGTGCGGCCACGGACCCGGCCGCCGAGCAGAAGCACGGTCGCCGGGGTGTTGGTGGACAGCCACGCCGCGGTGTTGAGCGAGGCCGTCACCACTGTCAGGGGGCGGTCGATGGGCAGCGCCTCCGCGATGAGCTGAGGCGTGAATCCCTCGTCGATGAAGATCGTCTCCGCGTCGCCGATGAGTCCGACGGCGGCGGCGGCGATCCGCCTCTTCTCGGGGACCCCGCGCGTCGTACGCATCGCGAGGTCGGTCTCGAATTTGGCGGTCTCCACCGGGTAGGCGCCGCCGTGCGTGCGCCTGAGCAGACCGTGCTTCTCCAGCAGCCGCAGATCCCGTCGGATGGTCTCCGCCGAGACGGTGAGCTCCGCTGCGAGCTTGGCGACGTCGACCTCGCCCTGCCGTCTGGCCAGGGCGACAATCTGATGCTGTCGCTCGTCCGCGTTCAAACCACACCTCCCCGCCTGCCGTACGCCATTTGTAACACCGAGGAAACGTGTGGCCGCCGTCACAATGTACGGTGATTCGGCCTGTCTCTGCCCGTTTGGCAACCGCTCCGGTCCGCCCTTTATCGTGCCATCGGGTGACGAACCAGGATGAAGGTCATGCCCGTTTGCCCGAAAATACCGCCCAAGTAGTGCCCGAGGCTGTGAGGTCGGTTAGCTCCGCGCTGTGAGTTCGGGCGTTCGAGGCCCGTCGCGGACCGCCCCGGACCGGACGGGACCGGTCGCCATGACCAAACGGTCACGCCGCTTTTGCTCAACTCCCGCCCTCGCGGACCGTTAGTCGAGGTCATGGGCATGCTCGCAACGCAGCAGCTGACGGACTTCCTCTCCGCCGTTGCTGACCGGCCGGACGGACCAGCGGCGCAACACGCCGCCGTGGAGTGCGCTGCGCGTGCCCTCGACGCGCAGATCGCCGCGCTGGTGATCGACGGAGAGATGGTCGCCTCGGTCGGGCAACCCGACCCCGGCGACTTCGTCGGAGACGACTACGCGATCGCCTCCGCCCCGATCGGTGGCCCCGCCCCCGGCCGGCTCCTGCTCGGCCGTCGCGGCGCCGAGTTC
Source organism: Winogradskya humida (assembly GCF_016862215.1). Lineage (GTDB taxonomy): Bacteria > Actinomycetota > Actinomycetes > Mycobacteriales > Micromonosporaceae > Actinoplanes > Actinoplanes humidus. The sequence continues at coordinate 85,800 of NZ_BOMN01000033.1, read as the reverse complement.
ACCGACCAGGAGATCTGCCTGCTGCGCGGCATGGCCCGGGTGCTCGAACTCAGCCTGCAGGCACTGCACGTCACCGCCGCCGAACGCCGGCGCGCCCAGGAGAACGTCCGGCTGGTCGGCTCGCTCCAGGAACACCAGCGACTCTTCGACCACCTCACGCGGGTCCAGCGGCTCATCGCCCGCCGCGCGCCGCTCGACCAGATCCTCGATTCGATCACCGCCGGCGCGGCCGAGCTGCTCAACGTCGAGATGTCCTCGCTCAACCTGCTCGAACGCGACGACCGCTCGGTCGGCAGCATGGTGTCCAGCGTCGGCTTCGCCCCGGACATCCTGACCCGTATGCAACGCGTACCGCTGCCGTCCGCGGGTGCGGCCGGACTCGCCGTCATGGGCGACGAACTGGTCATGGTCGAGGACTACGCGGGCTCCCCCATCGCCATCCCCGACGTGGTCCGCTCCCACCTCAAGGCCGTCATGGCCGTACCCGTGCACGAGAACGGCGAGGTCGTCGGCGCGCTGACCGTCGGCACGTACGAGGGCCCGCGCCAGTGGGACAAGGCCGCCCAGGAGGTCCTGCGCGCCTTCGCGGAGCACGTCAGCCTGGCGCTCACCGACGTGCAGACCCTGGAGGCGATGAACCAGGCGTTCCACGACTCCCTGACCGGGCTGGCCAGCCGCGCACTGTTCCTCACCCGGATGGAGCGCGCTTTCGCCACGTCGACCGGGGTCGCGGTCCTCTTCGTCGACCTCGACCGCTTCAAGGTGGTCAACGACTCCCTCGGGCACGCCGCCGGCGACCTGCTGCTGCGCGGCGTCGCCGAACGCATCCAGGCCTGCCTGCGCTCCGGCGACACCGCCGCCCGCCTCGGCGGCGACGAGTTCGCCGTGCTGCTGCCCAACGGCGCCGGGATCGAGGAGGCCGTACCCGTCGCGAAGCGCGTCCTCGAATCCCTCCGGCAGCCCTTCGACCTGGCCGGCAAGGAAACGTTCATCAGCTGCAGCATCGGCGTCGCCTACAGCGTGACCTCCGGCCCGGAAGAGCTGATGGTCCGCGCCGACCTGGCCATGTACCACGCGAAGAAGCAGGGCAAGGACCGCTACGAGATCTTCGAACCCGAATTGCAGGCAACATTCCAGGCCGGCCTGCAACTGGAGGCCGACCTGCGCCGCGCGGTCGTCCGCCACGAGTTCGAACTGCGCTACCAGCCCATCGTCCACCTGCGAACCGGCGAGATCACCGGCCTCGAAGCGCTCATCCGCTGGCAGCACCCCGAACGCGGCGTGATCCCCCCGCTCGACTTCATCCCACTCGCCGAGGAAACCGGCATGATCGTCCCGATCGGCGAATGGGTCCTGCGCGAAGCCTGCCGCCAGGCCGCGACCTGGAACGCCCGCCGCGACAGCCAGCACCCGCTCAGCGTCAGCGTCAACCTCTCCGCGGTCCAGCTCGACCAGCCCAACCTCCCCGCGGTCGTCGCCTCAGCCCTCGCCAACAGCGGCCTCCCGGCCACCTCCCTCATCATCGAACTGACCGAATCCCTGCTCGTCGATCACCGCGACTCCACCCTGCACCAGCTCGAACAGATCAAGAAACTGGGCGTACGCCTCGCCATCGACGACTTCGGCACGGGCTACTCGTCCCTCGCCTACCTGCGCCGCTTCCCCGTCGACATCATCAAAATCGACAAGAGCTTCGTCGACGACGTCGGCGACGAACCCACCGCCGCCGCCCTGACCATGGGCATCATCCAGCTCGGCCGCGCCCTGAGCCTCTCCACGATCGCCGAGGGCATCGAGGACAAATTCCAGCTCACCGAACTCACCGACGGCAACTGCGAACTAGGCCAGGGCTACTACTTCGCCGAACCCCTCACCGACATCGCCACGGACGAACTCCTCTTCCCGACCGGCGCCTCCTCCTAGCTTCCTGAGTCAGGAGTTTCCTGGTGGCCGCGAGGCCGGGATGAATGTTGCGCTGAACCCTCAGCAAATGAGTCAAAAATTTCCTAACACGATCTGCTAAATCGATGTTGATCAGCTCGACGATGTGAAGATCAGTCTCGTTCGGCCAGGTATGAGCAAGGCGTGGATTGTTGATGACGGCCTGTGGGAGCTGATCGAACCGCTGCTACCGCCGTGGCCGGCGAAGGCTCCAGGGCCGAGGCCGGTTCCGGATCGGTTGTGCTTGGAGGGCATCTTGTTCGTGTTGCATACCGGGATCGGCTGGGAAGATCTGCCGCAGGAGCTCGGGTTCGGTTCGAGGATGACCTGCTGGCGCCGGTTGCAGCGCTGGACTGAAGCCGACGTGTTCGATCAGGTCCATCAACTCCTGCTTACCAGATTGAACGCGGCGAACCGGATCGACTGGACCCGCGCGGCGATGGACGGCGTGGCCGGCCACGACGCCGCTTCGATGCCCTGCTGGCCGACAAGGCCTACAGCAGGTGGGAACGCCGCCTCGACATCCACGACGGCTTTGTCAGCCTTGCCTGCGTCCTGATCTGCTGGCGCCGACTGATCAACTGGACCACCCAGAGATCGTGTTAGGAACAGAAAGACTCAATACCGGCTCGGCCCCGCTCGCGACCGTAACGCCCGGTCACTGAACGCCTGGAGCGGTCGGTAACAGGTCCACTACCGATGCGACGGTGCAGGGTTGAACGTTGCGCCGAAAACCGTGCTGGCGCAATCTTCTGCGGCGCTGGCCGTCAAACGGGGGCCAGACATGTCTCAGCATGAGATGTACATGCTGCCGCTGATTACTCATTGTTACTCGTTGAGCTCGTCCCGGACTTCGGGATCGCCGCCGACGGCAGCCCGCGGATGCCCCGAAGGGTCAACGGCCGTCGTAGGTGGTGCGGGCCTCGTCGACCTTGGGGAGGTTGTTTTCGCCCCAGGCTGCCAGGTGGTGGAACAACGGGGCGAGGCTGCGGCCGAGGGCCGTGATTTCGTATTCGACCCGGGGTGGGACTTCGGGGTGGTAGGTGCGGGTGACGAGGCCGTCGCGTTCGAGTTGGCGGAGGCGTTGGGTCAGGACCTTGGGCGTGATGGTTCCGATGTGGGCGGCCAGTTCGACGAAGCGCTGGCGGCCGTGTTCGTTGAGGGTCCAGAGGATCGGGGTGGTCCAGCGGCTGAAGACCAGGTCGACCACGGGGGTGATGGGGCAGGTTTGCACGGGATCGGCCACGGCGGGATAGTCGCTTTCTTCTAGGTACCTAGTATCCGCACGATGTTAGCGTCCCTCGAACTCGACGGAGTGTGAGGGAGATTGCCATGTTTGTGATTACGGGGGCTACCGGGAACGTCGGCCGGGTGCTGGTGCGGGCGTTGACCGAGGCCGGGGAAAAGGTTGTTCCGGTGTCGCGGAATGGTGAGGTGCGCGCGGATCTTTCGCGGCCGGAGACGTTGCGGCCGGTGGTGGAGGGTGCTGAGGCGTTGTTCCTGCTGGTTTCGGGGGCTGGGGCTCACCTGGATCCACAGGCGATCCTCGGAGTGGCGAAGGACGGCGGTATCGAGCGGGTCGTGTTGCTCTCGTCGCAGGCTGCCGGCACGCGGCCTGAATCCGTGTCGCATGCGCCGCTGCGGAGACTCGAGGATGCTGTGCGGGGGTCCGGGCTCGGGTGGACGATTCTGCGGCCGGGTGGGTTCGCTTCCAACGCATACGCCTGGGTGGAGCCGATCCGGAAGAGCCGGACGGTCGCTGCGCCGTTCGGGGATGTCGGGCTGCCGGTGATCGATCCCGCGGACATCGCCGCGGTCGCCGATCTGGTGCTGCGGACGGGCGGGCACGGCGAGCGGGTCTACGAGCTCACCGGGCCGGAGCTGAGCACGCCACGGCAGCGGGCCGGGGACATCGGGGTTGTGCTGGGTGAGCCGGTCACGTTCGTGGAGCAGACGCGCGATGAGGCGTACGCGCAGATGTCGGCCTTCATGCCCCCGCCCGTGGTCGAGGGGACGCTGGACATCCTCGGCACGCCCACCCCGGCCGAGCAACTGATCAGCCCGCACGTCGAGCAGATCCTCGGCCGCTCACCCCGCACGTTCGCGCAGTGGGCAGCCGGCAATGTGCGGGCCTACCGATGATCGGCGATGAGAATGCCCAGGTAGGCAGCGCCGAGACCCGCCAGGAGGCTGATGATGACGTACGCGGCGGCCCGGAGTCGCCGACCGCCGCGGGCCAGTTGCAAGGTTTCCAGGCTGAAGGTTGAGTACGTCGTCAGCGCTCCGCAGAAGCCGGTGCCGAGCAGTGCCGCGAGCCAGGGGGCGACCGGGAGGCCGACAAGGAAGCCGAGGAGCAGCGATCCGGCAAGGTTGACCGTGAGCGTCGGCCACGGGAAGCTGTCCGATTTGACCCATCGCCCGGTGAGGTAGCGCAGCGCGGCGCCGACGGCGGCACCCAGGGCAACAAAGAGGACGGTCATCGGGCGACCATCCGCTCAGCCAGTGCTGTGCCGAGCCAGACGGCGATCAGCGCGCTGACGATGGTCGCGCCGAGCAGGGCCAGAGCCGTGGCGGGCGCTGCGCGCACTACGTCGACGCTCGCCGTCGAGAACGTGGTGTAACCGCCGAGGACGCCGGTGGTCCAGAACGGGCGGATCAACCGGGACTCCGGGCGGCGCCGGGTGATCAGGACGGTCAGGACACCGATCAGGAAGCAGCCGGTGACGTTGATGGCCCAGACCGTCCACACGGACGGCCACAGCGTGGACAGGCCGTATCGAGCGAGCGCCCCGAGAACCCCGCCCGCGGCGACCGCCACGACGACTGGAACGTTCCGCACCTGATCAAGCTAGCCTGCCGGCGTCGGCAGAGTGTCGTACCCCCGGTCTAGCGTTCGGTAGGTGAATCGCACCGACCGCCTCTATGCGCTCGTCGAGGAGTTACGTGCTGTCGCCCCGCGCCCGCGCAGTGCGCGATGGCTCGCTGGCCGTTTCGAGATCAGCGTCCGGACCGTCGAGCGCGATATCTCCGCTCTCCAGCAGTCCGGCACCCCGATCTGGGCCGAGCCGGGCAGGACCGGGGGTTACTGCCTCGATCGGGCGCACACGTTGCCGCCGGTCAATTTCCGGCCCGACGAAGCGGTGGCCATGGCCGTCGCGCTACAGCAGCTGACCGGCTCGCCGTTCCACGCCGCCGCTGCGGCCGCGCTGCGCAAGCTGGTCAACTCCATGCGTCCTGCGGACGTCGCCCGGGCCCAGGATCTGGCCAGCCGGGTGCTGCTGGCGGGCCGGCCCGAAAGCGCGGGCCAGCCCCAGAGCTCGGGCCAGCCCCAGAACGCGGGCCAGCCCCAGAACGCGGGCCAGCCCCAGAACGGCATGCCCCGGTTGGTCGCCGACGCGCTGTCGTTACGCCGGGTGCTTCGCATCCACTATGCCGACAAGGCCGGCGCGACGACCGTGCGCGAGATCGAGCCGCTGGTCTTCGTGGGTTTTCCCGCGAGCTGGTATCTGGTGGCTTGGTGCCGGCTGCGCCAGTCGGTGCGGGTGTTCCGCACCGACCGGATCGCCGCCGTCACCGTCACCGCCGAGGAGCCGCCGCAGCGCCACCTGGAGTTCGGCGACCTCCAGGTCCCGGGCGAGCCGATGGATGCCCTGAGCCTGGCCTAGGGTCCATCTGAGGGACCTCGCCGCAGGCTCGCCGTGATCCCTCAGGTGCGCCCTAATGGTCTGCCGGGGTGTAGATGCCGATGAGGTTGCCGGAGGGGTCGAGCAGGTGGGCGAAGATCAGGCCGCCACCGCCGTCCTGGGGCGCCACCAGCACCTTTGCACCGGCGGCCTCGGCCCGGTGGCAGGCTTCCGCGGTGTCGGGGACGTTGATGAAGAAGATGGCATGGCTCGACGGGCTCGCGGTCAGGCCGCCGCTCGGGCCGGCCTGACCGGGCGTGGTCGCCAGCCGGTAACCGGGGGTGTCATCGTCGCCGGAGAAGGTCCAGCCGAAGACCTCACTGTAGAAACGTTCGGCCTCGGCGGACTCGGCGGCGCCGATCTGGAACCAGTCGACCTTGTTGATCGCGGACATGGCGTACTCCTTGAGGTGGGGAGAAACCCACCCTCGTCGGTAGCCGCGACAGCCCCCTGTCGGTGTTTCAGCGAGGTGGAGCCGGCAGCAATCCCCTGCCGGTGTTCAGCGGGAGTGGAGCCGGCAGCAGTCCTCGGAGCCCGCGGTCGTGAGCGTGATCTGGTCGATCTCCACGCCGGCGGCGCGTTCGACGAGGATCGGGGACCAGGCGTCGCCGGTGCCGGCGCCGCGGAGGGTGCAGTTGCGGATCGCGGTGTCGCGGTAGGTGAGGACGCTGACCTCGCCGTCGATCTCGCTGCGGCCCCAGCCGGCGACGCGGATCGCGTAGCGGGGGCCGTTCCAGGTGACGCAGACGTCGGAGATGTCGATGCGGGAGCCGACGAGGTCGGAGGTGACGAAGCGGTCGGTGTTGTCACCGGGGAGCAGGCGGAAGCCCATCTCGACGTCGGTCAGGCAGGCGCCGTCGACGCGGACGTCGTGCACCGAGCTGAGGTAGAAGCCTTCGAGCGCGTCGCTGACCCGCAGGTCCGTGATCGCGAGCCGGTGCGGGTGGTAGGTCGGGCCCACGATCGAGGCGACGTCCGCGCCGACGGCTCCCCAGTGCACGGCCACGCCGGTGTAGCCGCCGCGGATGGTGATGTCGTGCAGGGTGATGTCGCTGACCGCGCCCATCAGCGCGATGCAGTTGGCGTGTTTCTCACCCAGACGTTCGACGTGTACGCGGCGCAGGTCGACGTGCGTGATCCAGTCGGGGGGCGCGGCGTAGAGATAGTCGCCGACGGTGATGGCCGTGCCGCGGTCGCCGCCGTGCTCGCCCGGGTCGGCCGGCGGCGGGCGCAGGCCGAGGTCGCTGACCGCGACGTCCGAGCCGACGATGTGCAGGACGGGGTGCCCGGTCAGGCCGGCCGAGACCAGCCAGGTGCCGGGCGGGCCGCCGTTCGCGCCGGCGACCTCCGAGCCGCGGATCGTCCAGCCGCCGGGCACCCGCAGGCCGTCGGCGATGGTGTGCGTGCCGGGCGGCAGCTCGAGTTTGCCGGCCGGCACGGTGTCCAGGACGTCCTGCAGCACGCGGCGGTTGTCCTCGGCGTTCGCGCCGAGGACCGGGCGGTGGATCACGGGACGATCCGGCACGACAGGCCGCGGTCCGGCTGTTCCAGGCCGAGCAGGATCGGACCTTGGGCGGCACCTCGGCGCAGCGTGACGCTTCCGGCTCCGCGGGACACGACCTTCAGTTCGACGGGTACGCCCGTCAGCAGGTCGGTCGCACGCACCCCGAAGTTGTCGGTGGGGCGGGACTTGACCACCTCGGCGGCGACGCGGGTGCCGGCGCGGCGGGCGATCCGGAGTGCCTTGAACCCGGCGCGGGCCGGCTTGCGGCGACTCCACTTGTGCGTGGGTGAACGCGGGAGCGGCGGCGCCGGTGTCACGGGGCTGACTTCCAGGCGGAACTGCTCCGGCCCGTCCGATGCCAGGAGTGCGAGGTCGCAACCCGTGGCATAGGGAGACGGCGCTGGTGCGGTCGTGGTCGGCTCCGGGCGTACATAAATCTTGTCGATGCGCAGGCCGAGAGCGGAACGCGCGGCCACGCGGCCGGACATCCACTCGGGTCGCGGGGGTTCGGCCAGCTCGATCATGAGCAGGCCGTCCTCGTCGAGCTCCTCGGCGGTGAGGTCGAACTCGACCGTGACCTTCGCACCGCCCGCACTGCGCAGGCCCTGCCGCCGGGCGAGTAACGCCGCCCCACGCATCTCGCCCTGAGCGCGCACCAGCACCAGCCGGGGCAGTTCGGGGGCGTGCCGCGGCGGGCGCACCCGGTCGGACCACCAGCGCGTGCCCAGCTCGTCGAGATGGACCACAACCGAGACCCTGGTGGGTACGCCCGGACTACGCACCTTCAGCCCGACAGCCCCGAAATCCCCGGTGACCCGTCCCACGATCGCGTTGCCCCGCACCACCTGGTCGACGATGCCGAGTTCACTTCCGCTGCTCACCTCGATCGGCAGGCCCTCGATGAAGCGCACCGGCTCGTCGTAGTCGGTGGCGAACCAGCGGCCGATCATGCGCCGAAGTCCGTCCGGGTGAGCATCGGCTCGCGCCGGGTCCACATCCGCTCGACCGAGTCGTACATGGGGTCGGCGTCGGCCTCGATGTGCCGGAACGTCGCCCGCATGGTCTTGAGCAGGATGTCGGCCGGCCACACCTCCCACTGCGGGACGAGCGGGGTGACGACGTCGGTGCCGCTGCGGTAGAGCCACAGCCAGAGCCGCGCGCGACGCACCTGCTCCTCGGTGACGAGCTCCTCACCGGCGCGGATGGCGGTGATGCTCTGCTCGAGGGTCTTCCAGTACGCGTCCTGGTCGTCGACGACGATCGACAGCCCGCACGAGCTCCACTCCGACCAGCCGGCCTGGATGACCGGGATGCCGTACGCGGGCAGCTCGTTGCTGACACTGCCACGCACCGTGACGCCGAGGTCGGTGAGGCTCCACAGCGCGTTCTTGCTCAGCGTCGCGCTGGGCCGGAACGCCATGTGCCTGACCTTCTTGTACTGCGCGGCGACCGAGTCGAAGAAGCTCGTGGAGTCGTAGAGCGCCTGGCTCGGGTGGTCCAGGAAGAGCCACTGCGCCTCGGGGTGCTCGGCCGCGTACGCCGCGGTGTCGGCGAACCAGTCGGCGAGGCTCGGGAACAGCTCGCGGTTGGTGCCGAGCGCGTCGGAGACCGCGTGGTTGTAGACCGTGATGATCGGCTTGGTGGCGTCGAAGCCCAGCCGGTCGACCACGTGGGTGCGCAGCCGCGCCCGCTCGGCCGGGTTGTTGAGGTCGACGGACGCGGTGACGCCGCCGCGCCACCAGCTCGGCCGGCCCAGGTTGACCTTGGCGCGCCAGGCGACCAGCTCGGCGGTGGAGCGCAGCTTCTCGCGGCGGCTCCAGACCTTGCTCTCGAAGACCTCGCCGATCTGCCGGGTCAGCTCCTCGCGGAACGTGCCGGTGCCGCTGTCGTGCTCCGGGAACAGGCCGTACGCCTTCATGCACCCGGTCTGCTGGGTGTGGATGATCGGTACGCGGGCCTGCCGGGCGGCCTCCGCGGCGAGACCCCACTGGTCGTAGTCGACGTGACTGGTGACCAGGGCGACGACGTTGCGCTGGAAGAGCTCCTGGTAGATGTCGTGCAGGCGGGTCGCGTACGCGTGGCGCTGCTGGTAGTCCGGCCGGGACTGGTATCCCTGCGGTAGCCGCGGCAGCTTGGCGAGCCGGCAGTAGGTCGCGTCGGTGTAGGCGACGATGGTCTCGTCGTCGCGGGCCGGCGTCGTCGAGCGGCGCACCTGCTCCCAGACGTCGATGACCTCGGAGCCGGCGAACGCGTCACTGACCTTACGGACGATCTCGACGTCGAAGCCGCTCCACAGCGTCCTCATCCACGCGTCCTCGACGCCGGTCAGCACCACCATCCGCGCCGGGTGCAGCCGCCGGAGCGCGTTCGCAAACACCAGGTTGCGCAGGTTCACCCGGATGTCCTGGTGGAACATCTCCACCACGATCACGGCATCGTCAGCCGGATGCGGGAGGTTCTTCTCCCAGTACACCGTCGCCGACTCCAGGAAGACCTGGAGTTCCTTGCTGTTCGCCTTCAGCCACACCGTGTTTGTCCGTGCCTCTCAGATCAGTTCCCAGGAAAGCGGCGTGCCCTTGGCCGCGTCCTGCGTGAAGGTGCGGCCCAGCACGAGGCCGATGGCGTCGGGGGCGAGTCCCCCGGTGGGGCGGATCGAGCGCACGTTCTCCTCGGTGACCGGGTCACCGGCGCGCACGTCGGTCACCACGTAGAGGGACCGGCGGAACCGCAGCCCCTCCTTCTCGGCCTCGGTCGGGCCGATCGCGGTGGTGCCCAGGCCCTGCCAGGCCCGCTCGGACTCGACGACCAGCGCCGCGAGCTCCTGCGGATTCAGCGAGAACGCCGAGTCGACGCCGCCGTCCGCGCGGTCGAGCGTGAGGTGCTTCTCGATCAGGCATGCCCCGAACGCGACGCTGGCGATCGGCACGCCGATGCCCATCGTGTGGTCGCTGAGCCCGATCGGCACCCGGAACGCCTCGGCGAGCACGGGGATGCGGCGCAGGTTGGTGTATTCCGGCGGGGCGGGGTAGGAGGCGGTGCACGAGAGCACCACGATCTCCTGCGCACCGGCACCCCGGGCAGCGTCGACAGCGGCGGCGATCTCCTGCACGCTCGCCATGCCCGTCGAGATGATCAGAGGCTTGCCGGTGCTCGCGCAGAGCCGGATCAGCGGCAGGTCGGTGATCTCCGAGGACGCGATCTTGTACATCGGGGCGTCGAGCTTCTCCAGGAGCTCGACCGCGGTCCGGTCGAACGGGCTGGAGAACGGCGTCAGGCCGCGCTCGCGGGCCCGCTCGAAGATCGGCTCGTGCCACGCCCACGGGGTGTGCGCCCGCTCGTACAGGTCGTAGAGGTACTCGCCGCCCCACAGCTCGTGGCCCTGGGACAGCTGGAAGCGCGGGTGCTTGACGTCCACGGTCATGGTGTCGGCCGTGTAGGTCTGGATCTTGATGGCGTGGGCGCCGGCCTCCGCGGCCACGTCGACCAGGGCGAGCGCCCGGTCGAGCGAGCCGTTGTGGTTGCCGGACATCTCGGCCACGATGTAGGGCCGCTTGCCGGCGCCGATCTCCACGTCGTTGACGATCACTGGTCAGTCCCTCTCTCGGTCCACACCACGGTCTGTGGCATGCCGTCGATCAGCCGTTCGTAGCGGCGCTTCTCCAGGAAACCGAAGCGCCGGTGCAGGGCGATGACCTGCTTGTTCGCGGCGAGCGTCTCGCCGCCGAGCCGGGTCAGGCCCAGCTCACCGAAGGCGTACTCGACCGCCGCCTGTTCCAGCCGCATCCAGGCCGGCAGCAGCTTGCCGTCCAGGCCCTCGACGTCGAGGTAGAAACTCCAGCTGGGCGGATCCTCGCGCAGGTCGAAGATGACGACGCCGCAGTCCCGGGTCTCTTCCGCGAAGATCATGATGTGCCGTTGCGGGTCCGCGGTTGCCGCTTCCCACCACTTCGCGTGCTCCTCCGGGAGGATCTCGTGGGTGGTCAGGCTGACAGCGCGCACGTCCGGGTGGTTACGCCAGGAGAGCACGATGTCGCGGTCGGAGTCACTGGCGGGGCGAAGCACGGGCGTCAACGTATGGTCACCGTTTGAGCCGGTTGTGGCGCGGAGGCGAGGACAGGCTGAACCGCAGGTGACGGCTCGGGGTTGCGCTTGACCACCCGGTACGCCTGCCGCATGGTCGCGTACGCAGCGTAACTGCGCGCTTGCACGAGCTTGTGCTTGATCCCCGGGTGACCCGGGTAGTCCGCAGGTAGATAGCGGCGGTAGTGCGCTGCCAGGCGCTTGAAGAAGGCGCGGCGCTGCCTCGGGTGAACACGACCGTCGTTACCGAGGACGACCAACAAGTGGTTGACCATCAAGGTGAACAACGCGTGTCGTAGCCACGGCTCGAGATCGCGCTCGGCGGTCCACGCGAGCATCCGGTCGTACTGCTCGAACGCCTCGAAATGCCGCTCGCTGCGGGTCGCGGTGATCGCGCCCAGCCGGCCGACGCGGTAGTGGTAACAGACCCGGTCGAGCACGGCGACCCGGTCAGCGGCGATCAGAACCGGGTTGCTGAACGGGACGTCCTCGTACCAACCGGGCAGGAAGCGCAGGTTCAGCTCCTCCAGCAGGCCGCGCCGCACGATCCTGTTCCAGGCGGTGTGCTGCAGCTTGATCAGGCTCGCCAGCGAGGGGTCCTTCAGTGCGCCGCTGCTCGCGTCACGCTCCAGCCGGCCGTTCTCCTGCACCCGCAGATGATCGATGAGCAGCAGGTCAGGCCCGGTACGCAGCTGCTGCAGCACGGCCCGCACCGAACCGGCCGGCAGCCAGTCGTCGCTGTCCACGAACCAGACGTACTCCCCGCGCGCCTCGGCCAGGCCGGCGTTGCGGGCCAGCCCCAGGCCCACGTTGTGACTCAGATGCACCACCCGCAGGTCACCGTGGCGGGCCGCATAGCCGTCGAGCATCTCCCCGCAGCCGTCCGGCGAGGCGTCGTCGACGGCGATGACCTCGACCGACGCCGATTCCTCGGCGGTCAGACCCGCCCTGATCGACTCCAGGCACTGATAGAGGTAGCCCTCCACCGCGTACACCGGGACGACGACCGTCAGCAGCAAGGAATTCATTCCGCTCACGTTCGACCCCTTGGGTGACCAAAGCCGAAACCCTGGTTGGACGCCCCACGAATAACTCACACGCGCCCCGGCACGACCGATAGGACCTTTGACCGATCGGGAAGGGGCGAGCGTGGACCGGCTGATGCGGGCCTCCGCGGGCACAGCGCTGTTCGCCCTGCTGTGGGTCGCTCTGAACCTTGTTCACCCGGTCGGCCCCCGGTTCCTGCTCTGGCTGCCGGTGGTCGCCAGCGGGATCATCGCGTTCCTGGTGCTGCTCCGCACTGCCCGCAGCGCGGCGCTCCCGCTGCCCACACAGCGGTTCTGGCGGCAGTTGACCGTGGCCGTCGCCCTGGTCACGGGCGGGATGGCGGCGCAGGCGATCGAAGTGCTCACCACCGCCGACCCGCACGGCCCACACAGCGGTCCGGGCCTGCTCGCCTTCTGCGGCCCGGCGGTCCTGGTCGTCATGTACGCCCTCTTCCGCCTCCCCCTCGGCCGCCAGTCCGCCGGGGAGATCGTCCGGATCGTGCTCGACGCCGCCACGGTCGCGCTGGCGGCCGCGGTGTTCATCTGGCACTACTCCACCCGTCAGGCGCTGGAGAGCAACGACAAGACCGGCGTCTACCTGTCGCTGCTGGTCACCCTCATCGCGCTGCTCGCCGTGTTCGCGGTCGTCAAGTTCGTGCTCACCAGCCGCCTGCACGTGGACAACAAGGCGCTGCGGCTGCTGGGCGTGGCGATGTTCGTCGGCGCGGTCGGCCCGATGTTCCGGCCGCTGTTCGAGAAGGTCGACCCGGCCCTCTTCCCGAGCATGGTGGGCCCCCCGTTCGTCTTCTTCCTCGCCGCCTGGGCCGCAGACCGCCAGCGCACCGCCGCCGGGGTGGCGACGAAGCGCCGGGGAGTGATCGAGCCTCGGCGACGGCCGTTCAGCCTGCTGCCATACGCCGCCGTGGCCGCCGTCGACACCCTGCTGATCTCGGTCACCGTCAGTGACAGCCCCGACGAGGGTGTCGTCGTCGGCGCCGCGGTCATGCTCATGGCGCTGGTCGTCATCCGGCAGAGCCTCGCCTTCCGCGACAACGGCAAGCTGCTGGCCCGCCTCGACCACGGCGCCACCCACGACGGGCTCACCCAGCTGCCCAACCGGGTGCTGTTCCACGCCCGGCTGGACACGGCGCTGACCGCACCCGGGGACCGGCCCGTCGCCGTGGCGCTGATCGACCTGGACGACTTCAAGGAGGTCAACGACACGCTCGGCCACGAGGTCGGCGACCAGTTGCTGATCGGGGTCGCCAAGCGGCTGGAGGGGTGCGTACGCGTCGAGGACACCGTCGCGCGTCTCGGCGGCGACGAGTTCGTCGTGGTCCTCGACGACGCCGATCCGGCCGCCGCCGACCTGGCCGCCGAGCGGATGATGAACGCGCTGCACCAGCCGATCTACGCGGACGGGCACGAGCTGCCGATCCGGGCCAGCATCGGGATCGCCGACGGGCGGACCGGGGACGAGGCGTCGGTGCTGCTGCGGCACGCCGACATCGCGATGTACGCGGCGAAGAAGCTGCACGGGACGGCGTACCTGCATTACGACCCGACCATGGCCACCACCGGCAGCGACCATGCCCACCTCGGCGCGGAGCTGCGTGAGGCGATCACCGACGGCCAGCTGTTCCTGCTCTACCAGCCGATCGTCTCCCTCGACGACGGCCGGATCATCGGCGCGGAGGCACTGGTCCGCTGGGCCCACCCCACCCGTGGCACGCTCGCGCCCGACTCGTTCATCCCGGTCGCCGAGCGCACCGGGCTGATCGTCCCGCTGGGGCGCTGGGTGCTGCGGACGGCGTTCGCGCAGCTCGCCGCGTGGATCGCGGAGCACAAGGAGGCCGCCCCGGGCGTTCTCAACGTCAACGTGTCGGCGCGCGACCTGCGCGAGGCCGGTTTCGCGGACGCGGTGGCGGCGCTGCTCGCCGAGCACCGGATCACCGCGGACCGGATCGTTGTGGAGATCACCGAGACCATGGCGGTGGAGCCGGGGCAGTCGGTCACCAACCTGCACCGGCTGCGGGCGCTGGGCGTACGCATCTCGCTCGACGACTTCGGCACCGGCCACTCGACGCTGACCCTGCTGCACGACTGCCCGATCGACGAGATCAAGCTCGACCGCTCGTTCACCCAGACGCCGATCGACAACCGGGTGCCGATCTCGGCGGCGGTGATCCACCTCGCCCAGGTGCTCGGCCTGCACGCGGTGGCCGAGGGTGTGGAGACCGCCGAGCAGGCCGAGCAGCTGCTGGAGCTGGGCTATCTTGCCGCGCAGGGCTACTACTTCGCCCGCCCGATGCCACCCGCCAGGCTCGGTGAGCTGCTCGGCGCCGGGGTTTCGCTGACCCCGGCTTTCTCACAGCCCGATACAGGGTTGCCGGAGCTGACGGCGGGTACCCCCAGGTCGTAGGAAGTTCTCACCGTCCCCCTGGAGGTTGACATGGCTGCCGATGACAAGATCGAGAACAAGTCCGAGGAGCTCGGCGGCAAGGTCAAAGAGGGCGTAGGCAAGGCGACCGACAACGAGCGCCTCGAGGCCGAGGGCAAGGCCGACCAGTCCAGCTCGAAGCTGAAGCAGGCCGGCGAAGCCATCAAGGACGCCTTCAAGAGCTAGTAACCCGCTTGTACGAGTTCCCGCTCCGGTGCGTTCTCCACCGGGGCGGGCTCGTGTGAGACCTTCGGCAACCAGTTCAGCCAGCGCGGCAGCCACCAGTTGCGCTCGCCGAGCAGCGCCATCACCGCGGGCAGCAGCACCGCCCGGATGAGTGTGGCGTCCAGCAGCACCGCGGCGGCCAGCCCGACTCCCAGCTCCTTGGTCGAGATCAGCGGCAGCGTCGCGAAGAGGGCGAAGACCGCCACCATCACCACCGCGGCACTCGTGATCACCCCGGCCGTGCTGCCGATGCCCCGCGACACCGCTTCCCGCGTGGACATGCCCCCGTCGTAGCCCTCGCGGATCCGGCTGAGCACGAAGACGTGGTAGTCCATCGACAGCCCGAACAGGATGATGAACAGGAAGAGCGGCATCCACACGGTGATCCCGCCGCCCGACCTGAAGTCGAGCACGTTCTCGAAGTGTCCGTACTGGAAGACGAAGACCAGCATTCCGTACGCCGCCCCGACCGACAGCAGGTTCAGCAGCACACCTGTCGCCGCGACCACGACCGACCGGAACGACACCAGCAGCAGCAGGAACGCGAGCCCCAGCACGAACCCGAAGACCCAGGGCAGCGAGCTGGTCAGCCGGTTCGCGAAGTCCATGTTCTCGGCGGTGTCCCCGGTCACCAGCACGGTCGCGCCCTGGAAACCGTCCGGCGCCTTCGCACGCAGGTCGTCGACCGCGGCCTTGGACGTACTGTCATTGCCATCACCCGGGATCGGAACCCTGACCACCGCGACCGTCCCGGCGGGGTTGATCTCGATCTCCTTACCGAGCTTCGCCAGCGCCTTCTCGTACTTCTTGACCGCGGGCGCCTGCACGACGACCTGCGCCGTGGCCTGGTCGCTCGGGTAGGCCTCGTTGATCCGGGCCATGGCCTGCGCGATCGGCAACTTGGGCGACAGATCCGTCACGCCGCCCTCGCCCCGGGTCTTCATGTCCAGCATCGGCGCGGCCAGCGCGCCCAGCGCCACGACGGCGAGCACCGCCGAGATCAGCGGCTTGGCGAGCACGACCCGCAGGATCGCCTTCCACACCCGGCCCTCGCTGTTCCGCCGGTACAGCCCCGGAATCTTGATCGAGTCGACCCGGTCACCCAGCGTGGAGAGCAGCGCCGGCAGGACGGTCAGGCTCCCCAGCACCGCGGTCGCGACGACCAGGATCGTGCCGACCGCGAAGCTCGTGAACACGGCATCCCGGGTGAGGAACATGCCCGCCATCGCCACGATGACGGTGAGACCGGAGACCCAGACCGAACGCCCCGACGTCTGCGCCGCGATGACCAGCGCCCGATGCGGATCGGCCCCACGCCGCCGCTCATCGCGCTCCCGCCGGATGTAGAACAGGCAGTAGTCCACCCCGACCGCGAGCCCCACCAGCAACATCACGTGCATGGTCGTATCCACGGTCGGCGCCCACCGGCTGGCGAACGCGAGCAAACCGGTCGCCGCGACCACCGCGGTCACGGCAAGACCCACCGGCAGCAGCGCGGCCACCAGCGCCCCGAACGCCACCAGCAGAATCCCCAGCGTGATCGGGATCGACAGCATCGACAGCCGGGTCAGCCCCTCATCCAGCGCATCCCCGATCAGCAGATCCCCGCTGGCATCCCCGGCCTCGGCCACATACAACTGCGGATACTTTTTCTGTACGCCGGCCACGGCATCCAGCACCGGCTGCACCCGATCCTTCGCGGTCTCGGAGTCCCCCGCCATCGTGAACGACACCAGCGTCGACCCCTTGTCGGGCGACACCACCGGCTTCGCCACGTCCCCGACCGCCGCCAGCCCCGTCAAGATCTTCGTGACATCGGCGACAGCAGCCTCCCGCCCTGCCCCCTGGACCAGCACCGACTCCCCCGCCGGCCGCTCCGGAAACCCCGCCGCCGCAACGACCCGATCCGCCCGCCCCGAATCCCCGTGCCCCGTGTCGCTCTCCGTCGCCTCGAGCGTGCCGAAGTGTCCACTCAGCACGGTCACCCCGACCACAAACGCAATCCACCCAAGAATCGCCAGAGTGCGATGCCGCGCACTCCACACCGCGGCCCGAGCCGCGATCCCCGTGACGTTTTCGCTCTTCTTCATACCGAAAACGCTATGAAGAACGCTGCCCGGTAACGAACCCGCCAGCCTCCCGCTTCGTGGTGGTGCTACCCCCACCATCCACCGGTTGACGGATGGGTTTCACCACCCGTCGGTTGATAATCGGAGCGGCCGGCCGGGCCAGGCTCTTCGACATCGACGAGCTGCCCGGAGCGCCCCAACCCGCCCTGCCCCAGCAGATGGTCACCACCTGGACCCACTTCGCCGCCACGGGCAGCCCGGCCGCGCACTGGCCGCGTGTTCCCTACGTCCGCACCCTCGCCACCGCTCACCCAGCCGCCCGCGCTGACAACAGACATGCTCGCCGTCGTACGCGACGAGGACAGCTGGTCCTGGCTCGCCCCGGCCGACCCGTCAGCAGGCGAGCGCTTCGTCGTCGTGTCGTTCCACTTCCCGCCGGAGCTGGACAACAGCGGCTTCGTCGGCTGGCTGGCCACCCACCTCAAACGCGAGCTCGGCACCGGCGTCTTCGTCACCTGCGGCCAGAACAGCACTCGCGGCGGCATCTACGACTACTGGGGCTGCCCGGCTCAACTCCGCACCGAAGTCCTCCAGGCCCTCCACGAGCTGCGGGCTTAGGACCTGGACCCCACCGAAGGGTCATGAGCAGGCCGGGGCGCGACCCGTGGTCATCGTCAGTTCCGAGCTGCACCTGCGCGCGATGGCCGGGCGGATGGCCACCGTCGCCCCGATCACCAGCAAGGACCGGCGGCTGCGCAATCGGGTCCGGATCCTGAACCCGCACGACGAGCCCAACTGGGTCATCACCGACCAGCTCCGGACCGTTGACACGCGGAGGTTCCTGCGCGCTGACCCGTGGTGGACGCTCAAGGATCTGGAGATCGGGCAGGTCCGGCGCAACCTTCGCTACATGGTCGACCTTTAACCCTGCAAGTAGGTGAGGACGGCTAGGACGCGGCGGTGTTGTTCTTCGTCCTGGTGCAGGTTGAGTTTGGTGAAGATGTTGCGGACGTGCTTTTCGACGGCGCCGTCGGTGACGACGATCTTGCGGGCGATGGCGTTGTTGGAGCGGCCCTCGGCCATCAGGCCGAGCACCTCGCGTTCGCGGGGGGTGAGGGCTCGCAGGGGGTCGTCGCGGCGGCGGCGGACGAGGAGCTGGGCGACCACCTCGGGGTCGAGGACCGTGGCGCCGCCGGCGACCTGGCGCAGGGCCGTGAGGAATTCGGCGACCACGGCGACGCGGTCCTTGAGGAGATAGCCGACCGCGCCGCGGCGGTCGGCGAGCAGGTCGTCGGCGTATTCGACCTCGACGTATTGCGAGAGGACCAGGATCGGGCTGCCGGGGACCTTGAGCCGGGCCTCGACCGCGGCTCGCAGGCCTTCGTCGGTGTGGCTGGGCGGCATCCGGACGTCCACGATGGAGACGTCGGGACGGTGGTCGACGATCGCCTTGACCAGGGACGGGCCGTCGGCGACCGCGGACACGACCGTGAAATCGTTCTCCTCCAGGAGCCGGACCAGGCCCTCCCTCAGGAGGACGGCGTCGTCGGCAATCACCACCCGCATGCCGACGAGCGTAGCGGTCAGACCGGGAGGGCCACCGTCAGCGTCGTGCCCGCCCCGGCCGGGCTCTCGAGGCTCAGGACGCCGCCGGCGGCCTCAACCCGGTCGGCGAGGCCCGCGAGTCCGTGGCCTTTCGCCTGGCTGGCGCCGCCCACGCCGTCGTCCGCGACGGTGAGCATCAGGCCGTTGCCCGCCCGGCGGACCGATACCTGGACCTCCAGTGCGTTGCTGTGCTTGGCGACGTTCGTCAGGGCTTCCGCGACCACGAAGTACGCCGTGCTCTCCACCGACGGGTCGAAGCGGTCCATCGCGGGGGCGTCCAGGTCGACCGGGATCGTGCAGCGGCCGGCGAGGGCGGTCAGGGCCGCCTTCAGGCCACGGTCGACCAGGATCGGCGGGGCGATGCCCCGGGAGAGGGCGCGCAGCTCGTCGAGGGTTTCGCGGGTCTGGGTGAGCGCCTCGGCGACGGTGGCCCGGGCCTTGTCGGGGTCGGTGGCGAACTGCTGCTCGGCGCGGCCGAGGTCCATGGCGAGCCGGACCAGGCGCTGCTGCGGGCCGTCGTGGATGTCGCGTTCCAGCCGGCGCAGGGCGATCGCCTCGGCGGAGACCGCGGCGGCTTTCTGGGCCCGGGCCGTGTCACGGTCGGCGTTCGCCTCGGCGACCTGGGCTCGCAGCGTGGTCATGCCGCTGAGCAGGGCCCGGCCGAACTGGGCTTCGAGCAGCGCGACACCGCGGACAACCGGGAAGAGCGTGCCGATGAAGAAGAAGCCCAGGCACATGTGGAAGATGATCCGGGTGGAGGCGGCGTCGCCCAGGCCGAGCAGTTCGGGCAGGTCGTGCTGGTCCGGGCCGCGCGGGATCGCCCAGTCCCATAGCGGGGTGGTGATGCCGCCCAGCGCCACGGCGAACCAGGAGATCACGACGACGAAGCCGAACATCGCCGGGACCAGCCGGAAGACGGCATGCAGCAGATCGAGCCAAGACTGCCCGTCGGTGGCCGGGGTGATCAGCTTGCGGCCGAACCCGGCGTCCGGCTTCGCGCTCTTGTAGCGGGTCGGTGGCAGCTGATAGCCGAGCACCGGGCCGATCCGGTTGCGTTCGAGCACGGCGAATCCGCGGGACATCATCAGCGTGCCCATCAGGATGGGCACGCCCAACCAGATGATCGCCGTGCCGAGGCCCAGGCAGAAGCCGGTCACGCCCAGGACGAACGTGATCAGCGCCAGCGGGAAGCCGAGCAGGACGTAGGAGGAGTCGGTTCCTAGCTGACGCAGAGCTCTCATGGGTCAAACCCTAGGCATCGGCGGCACCCCGGCCGAGCCCGCAGACCCCCCGCGCGAAAGTAGGGTTAACCCCACCCAGCTGTCTGTTCTGCGCCATGCTGGAAATGTGAGCGACTGGGCGCAGCTGCAGACAAAGGTGCAGCGACAGATCGAATCGCTGGTCTTCGCGGGCCGGGAGATCGGCGTGCAGGTCGCCGCCTACCTCGACGGGCAGCTCATCGTGAACTCGGTGTGCGGGCTCGCCGACGAGTCGACCGGGGCGCCCGTCACGCCGGAGACGCCCTTCTTCAGCTTCTCGACGGGCAAGGGTCTCACGAGTACGGCGGTGCACGTCCTGGTCGAGAAGGGGAAACTCGACTACGACCTGCTCATCGCGGACGTCTGGCCGGAGTTCGGTAAACACGGCAAGAAGGGCGCCACACTGCGGCACGCGCTGCTGCACGCCGCCGGGGTGCCGACGCTGCCGTCGTACACGACCGCCGAGGACTTCCTCGACTGGGACAGGATGTGCCGCACCATCGCCGGCGCCACCCCGACGTGGGAGCCCGGCACCCGGCACGGCTTCCACGAATGGACGTACGGCTGGCTGATCGGCGAGGTCGTGCGGCGCGCCACACAGCGGCCCCTGGCCTGGGTGCTGGCCGAGGACATCGCCCGGCCGCTGGGCTGCGAGCGGGAGTTGTTCTTCGGGGTGCCCCCGCAGGACATCAACCGGGTCGCGCGGCTCAAGGACCGCAACTGGCGCCAGGCCCTGGAACTCCTCAGCCAGCACATCGAGAACTTCGACGCGATCGCCCCGCCGAACGTACGCCCGGAGTCCGGCCTCGCGAACCGCCGCGACATCCTGCAGACCGACATCCCCGCGGTGGCCACGGTGAGCGCCCGGGCCATCGCGCGCATGTACGCGGCACTGATGGGCGAGGTGGACGGCGTACGCCTGATCTCCCCGGAACGCCTCAAAGAGGTCACGACGGTCCTGACGGAAGGCCCGGACTGGGCGTTCGGTGGCGACCTGCCCAAGACGATGGGGTACGTCTCCCAGCTCGGCGGCACCCGCTTCGGCTGGAGCGGCAACGGCGGCAGCCTCGCCGGCTTCTACCCCGAGCTGGGCCTCTCGCTGGCGATCACCAAGAACTACCTCGGCACGACCGACGACGACCCCATGGAGGGCATCGCCGCCACGATCCACGCGGCCGTTGTGGGCGGGTAGCAACTCTCCTCTTACGGGAGGGTAGGGTTCGCCGGTGCTGATCTCTCCCCGCGTCCTGCGTACCGAGGTGCTGGCCGGGCTGGTCGTCGCCCTGGCGCTCATCCCCGAGGCGATCTCCTTCTCGATCCTTGCCGGGGTCGACCCGCGGGTGGGGCTCTTCGCGTCGTTCACGATGGCGGTGACGATCGCGGTCTGCGGCGGGCGCCCGGCGATGATCTCGGCGGCCACCGGGGCGGTTGCCCTGGTCGTCGCGCCGGTGGTCCGCGAGCACGGCGTCAACTACCTGTTCGCCACGGTCATCCTCGGCGGTCTCATCCAGATCGTGCTGGCCCTGCTCGGGGTCGCCAAGCTGATGCGCTTCATCCCCCGCAGCGTCATGGTCGGCTTCGTCAACGCGCTGGCCATCCTGATCTTCGTGGCCCAGGTGCCGCATCTGATCGGCGTCCCCTGGCTGGTCTATCCGCTGGTCGCCGCGGCGCTCGCGATCATCTGGATCCTGCCCCGGTTCACCAGGGTCGTACCGGCGCCCCTGGTCGCGATCCTCGCCCTGACGGTTCTCACGGTGAGCGTGCACGTCGCGGTGCCGACGGTCGGTGACGAGGGCGCACTGCCGGACAGCCTGCCGATGTTCGCACTGCCCGACGTGCCGTTCAGCTTCGGGACGGTGCAGACAATTTTTCCGTACGCGCTGGCTGTCGCTCTGGTGGGTCTGATGGAGACCCTGATGACCGCGAAGCTGGTCGACGACATCACCGACACCCGCTCGAACAAGACCCGCGAGGCCTGGGGCCAGGGCGTGGCCAACATCGTCACCGGCTTCTTCGGCGGCATGGGCGGCTGCGCCATGATCGGCCAGACGATGATCAACGTGAAGACGTCGGGCGCGCGTACCCGCATCTCCACGTTCCTGGCCGGGGTCTTCCTGCTGATCCTGGTCGTGGCCCTCGGCGACGTGGTCGCGCTGATCCCGATGGCCGCCCTGGTCGCGGTCATGATCGTGGTCTCGGTCGGCACCTTCGACTGGCACAGCATCACCCCGGCCACCCTGCGGCGCATGCCCCCGGGCGAGCTGATCGTCATGGTCGTGACGGTCGCGGCGACCCTGGCCACCCGCAACCTGGCGATCGGCGTGGTGCTCGGGGTCCTCACCGCGACCGTCATCTTCGCCCGCCGCGTCGCCCACCTGGTCGAGGTGACCAGCGTCCTCGACCCCGCCGGCGGCACCCGGATCTATTCGGTGCACGGGTCGCTCTTCTTCGCCTCCAGCAACGACCTGGTCACCCGGTTCGACTACGCCGAGGATCCCGACTCGGTGATCATCGACCTGTCCCAGGCACACATCTGGGACGCCTCGTCGGTCGCCGCCCTGGACGCCATCAGCGCCAAGTACGCCGCCCGCGGCAAGACGGTGGAGATCACCGGTCTCAACCCGCCGAGCGCGAAGCTGCGTGACCGGCTGGCCGGGACGCTTTCCTGACCTTTTCCCACGACGGGCACACTATGGGGATGACCACGGGACGGCACATGCAGATCGGCGAGGCAGCCGAGCGCGTCGGACTGAGCATCCGCACGATCCGGCACTACGAGGAAGCCGGACTGATCATGCCGTCGGCCCGCAGCGAGGGCGGCTTCCGCCTCTACACCGAGCCCGACCTCGCCCGTCTCGCCGTGGTCAAGCGCATGAAGCCGCTCGGCTTCACCCTCGACGAGATGCGCGACCTCCTCGCACTCCTCGACTCGCTCACCGAGGCCGACCCCGCCGACAACCGCGCCGCGCTGCTCGACCGCCTGACGATGTTCCACGAGGCGGCCCAGGCACGGGTCACAGCCCTGCGCGACCAGCTGACCATGGCCGAGGGATTCGCCGGCCAGATCCAGGATCACATCGACATTCATGTCGTACCCCCCGCCTAGTTTGGGCCTGTGAGGGTTCCGCCGCTCGGTCGTGACGCCTGGCTCGCGCTGGGGATGAACGCGCTGTCCTGTCTGGGCAGCGGTCTCACCATGCCGTTTCTCCTGGTCTATCTGCATGCGGTGCGAGATCTCCCCTTGGGTACGGCCGGAGCTGTCCTCGCCGTCTCCGGTGTGGCCGGGCTCGTGGTGGTGCCGCTGACCGGGCCTCTGGTCGACCGTGCCGGAGCGCGTCCGGCGTTCGTGGGCGGGCTGCTCGTGGGCGGGGCCGGCATCGCGCTCTTCACCGTGGCCACGAGCCTGGGCTGGGCACTGCTCGCTGCCGTCGTCTACGGCTTCTCGGGCGGCCTGACGTGGAACAGCTTCGCGAGCCTGCTGGCGCAACTGGTGCCGGCCTCGTCCCGGGGCGCGGTCTTCGCGCTGCGCTACACGAGCGCCAACGCGGCTTTCGGTGCGGGCGCGCTGATCGCCGGGTTCGTGACGGTGGGCTCGACGGCCGGGCCGTATGTGGCGATTCTGCTCGTGGATGCCGTCTCCTACGTGGCACTGGCGGCGGCGATGCTGCTGGTCCCGGCCCCCGTGGTGACTTCCACCGACACCGGCGGTGGTTATCGCGTCGTGCTGCGGGATCGGGCGCTGCTGAGGGTCCTGGTCGTCAACACGCTGCTCACGGTCTTCGCCCTGGCCCAGCCGAGCGCGATCTTCACCGCCTGGGTGACCGGCCCGGGCGGGCAGTCGTCGCGGGTCGCCGGGATCGCGTTCGCGGTGAACATCGCGGTGCTGCTGGCCTGCCAGCTCCCGGTGCTCGCCTGGGCCCGCGGCCGCTCCCGATTACGCGTGGCCGCCGCGTCGGCCGTTGTCTTCGCGGGCGCCTGGGTGCTGCTGGCCTTCGGGGCGGGCCACGCGGCGCTGATCGTTGCCGCGCTCGGCGTCTTCGCCGTCGGCGAGACCCTGCTCTCACCGACGCTGCCCGCACTCGTCAACGACCTGGCACCCGACGAGCTGCGCGGACGCTACAACGCGGCGCTCGCCCTCTCCCAGCAGTCCGGCCCGGTGCTCGCTCCCCTGCTCGGCGGCCTCGCCCTGGGCCGCGGCCTCGGCGTGCCCTATGTCCTCCTGCTGGCCGCCGTCTGCCTCGCCACCGCCGCCCTGGCATCAACAATCCGAGTGTATGAGGAAGTGAGCTGATCGAGCGCTGGGTTAAGGGCGGCTACCGGCGAGCGGCTCAGGGTCCCCGGACTGTGTGGGGCACCGAGCCGCTCCCGGGGCGCTGGGTCCGGCAGACGCTCGGAAGAGCCTGGCGCTGGGTCCGGCAGACGCTCGGAAGAGCCTGGCGCTGGGTCCGGCAGACGCTCGGGAGAGCGTGGCGCTGGTACTGAGGCTCATCGGTTGAGGCGGCGGTCAGAGCTCGATGATGACCTTGCCGCGGAAGGCCCCGGTCATGGCCTTGTCGTGGATGGCGGGGAGGTCCGTCAGGGGGTGGCGCTCGGAGATGTCGATGCGGAGGGTGCCCGCGTCCACGGCGGCGGCGATGGCGGTGAGCTGGGTTGCGTCGCTGCGGACGTACATGTTGCTGGTGGTGATGTTGCGGATGGGGTCGGCCGGGGCTGGGGACTGGGTGCTGACGACCGTGCCGCCAGGGCTGACGAGGGTGACCAGGCCGGCCATGGTTGTGTCGTCGGCTCGGACGAGGGTCAGGATCGCGTCGACCGGGGTGGTGATCGCGGCGGTCAGGGGCTGCGCCGTGTAGTCGATGATCTCGTCGGCGCCGGCCTCGCTGACCGACTGGCGGCTACGGGGGCTGGCGGTGGCGAGGACGTGGGCGCCGGCCTGCTTGGCGAACTGGATCGCGAAGCCGCCGACGCCGCCGCCCGCACCGTTGATCAGGATGCGCTGGCCGGGCTTGACGGCGAGGTGCTCGTGGATGGCCTGCCAGGCGGTCAGGGCGGCAGACGGGATGGCAGCCGCGTCGGCGAGCGGGATCGTGGCAGGCGCGTCGGCCAGGAGCTCGGCCGGGACGGTGACCCATTCGGCGGCGGCGCCGTTCTCCGTCATCGGGAGGAACGCGATCACCTTGCGTCCGTCTTCCGTGGTGCCCGCGAGGTCAATGCCCGGGGTGTGCGGCAGTGTGACGGGCATCTGATCGCGGAGGAAGCCGGCGCGAATGGCGACGTCGACCGGGTTGAACGACGTTCCCGCGACGCGGACCAGGACCTGACCGTCGGCCGGCACCGGGCGCTCGGTCTCGTCGAGCTGAAGGGCGCCGCCGAACTCGTGGAATCGCATGGCCTTCATGACTACCTCCGAAAAGTTTTTGCTTCGAACTCGAAGTACTTGGTTACCGTAGCATGCTTCGAACTCGAAGCAAGTAGGATGAGCTGGTGACCGATACCACGCCGCTCGACCCGCGACAGCTGACCGCCTATCTGGCGCTCAAGGACGTTGCTGCCCTGCTGGAGCATGCGGTCGAGCAGCAGCTGAAGGAGGACGGCGGGCTCACCACGCCGCAGTTCCAGATCCTCGCGACGCTGGCCGACGCTCCGGACGGGCGGCGCCGGATGACCGATCTCGCGGACGGGCTGGTCTACAGCCGCAGCGGGCTCACCTACCAGGCCGCGCAACTGGAGAAAGCCAAGCTGGTCACGCGCGCGTCAGCCGAGGACGACGAACGCAGCGTGATCGTGACGCTGACCGACGCCGGGCGCGCGGTGCTCTTCAAGGTGATGCCCGGCCACATCGAGGTGGTGCGCCGGCTGTTCCTGACGCCACTCGGCGACGCGGACATCGCGGCGATCACCGACATCCTCGGGCGGGTCCGGGCGCAGATGCGCAGCGCACCGCCCCGCTCGGCCAAACCCCGACGGACCACCGGGAGCCCGCCTCAGCGGGGGGAGCGCAACAACGGCAGGTAGACGTCGTCGATGATCTCGGTGAGGACGGCGTCCGGGACCGAGGACGTGCCACGGGTGACGTATTCGTTGCGCAGGAGGGCGATGGCGACCGTGGCCACCCTCGGTTTCAAGGCCTTCTCGGGGATCTCGCCGCGGGTCACCGCGCGGCCGAGCACGGTCAGCCACAGGCCTGAGCCCGCGTCGATGATGCTGTCGCGCAGCTGGGCCATCAGGTCCGGGTCGTCGGCGGCGGCTGCCAGCAGTCCCAGCACGATGCCGCTGACCGCCGGTGCGGCCAGGTGGTTGTTGGCGCCTCGCAGCAACTCCATTACGTCGCCTCGGAGCGTGCCCGTGTCGGGCGGGTCCCGGTCGGCGCCGATCAGCTCGCGATAGGCGGCCAGGGCGAGCGTGGCCCGCGAAGGCCAGCGGCGGTAGATCGCGTTCTTGTTGGTGCCGGCCCGGGCGGCTACGCCGTCCATGGTCAAGCCCGCGTAGCCGGATTCGGTGAGCTCCTCGACCGCGGCGCGCAGGATCGCCTGTTCGAGTTCGGGCCCGCGGCGCCGTGACGATCCCATGGGTACTGACCGTACCGTAGACGATATAGGGTACGTGGAGTACCTTAAGAGCCATGCGAGGTAGAGGCATCAGCTACGACACCGGATGGGTCCTCAGGGGACGGAACTCACGCGATTTTTTCGAGCCGGAGCAGGTCGAGCGGGACCTGACAGTCATCCGCGACGACCTGCACTGCAACACCGTGCGCATCATGGGCGGTGACGCCGGGCGGATCGAGATCGCCGCACGGTACGCCGCCCAGCTCGGCCTGGAGGTCTGGTTCTCGCCGTATCCGCTGGACCTGACCACGGACGAGATGCTGGACCTGTTCGCCGACTGCGCCGACCGGGCCGAGCGCCTGCGGACGGGCGGCGCCGAGGTCGTCTTCGTCACCGGCGCGGAGCTGAGCCTGATGGCCCTGGGCTTCCTGCCCGGCGCGAACACCGATGAGCGGGTCGCGGCCCTGCTGACCGACCGGCAGCGGATTCCGGGGCTGGCGGCGCAGATCAACGAGTTCCTGGGCCGGGCGGTGAAGGTTGTCCGCGAGCGGTTCGGCGGCCCGGTCACGTACGCGTCCGTGCAGCTCGAGCAGGTCGACTGGACGCCGTTCGACATCATCTCGGTCGATCTGTACCGCTCGAAGGAGATCGTCGACCAGTTCGCGGCGGGTGTGAAAATCCTCGCTGCGGAGACCAAGCCGGTGGCGGTCACCGAGTTCGGGACGGCGAGCTACCGGAACGCAGGCGACGTCGGCGCGCAGGGAATGCAGATCGTCGAGAACGACGAAGCCGGTACGCCCGTAAGGCTGAAAGGCGTCTACGAGCGCGACGAGGCGGGCCAGGGCGCGTACATCCGCGAGCTGTTGGAGATCTTCGACGCGGGCGGGATCGACACGGCGTTCGTGTTCACCTTCGCCCTGTCGTCGTTCCCGCACCGCCCTGACGGCGACCCACGTGACGACCTCGACCTGGCGAGCTACGGCATCGTCAGGGTGGGTGAGGACGGCACGTGGGCGCCGAAGGAATCGTTCCGGGCGGTCGGTGACTTCTACTCGAGCTCGTAGATCGTGACGCTGCCCGCGGTGTAGGCAACCTTCGCCTGCGTGGCCAGCTGCGGGGAGACCGTTCCGGCACGGCCGTCGGCAAAGAGCCACTTCACGCCGTACGCCTCCCGCAGCTGACGAACATCAGCCCCGTCGGCGGTGGTGAACACCCGCTCGTTCAGCGCGAACAACGCCGGGCCGGGAGCGGGCTGCAACGGGTACTTGATCCCGTTCACCCCGTTCGCGGCCACGGTGGCGTCCGAGTATCCCCAGCTCTCAACGAGGGTGCGCCGTCCGCCGAGACCCGCGACCCAGAACGCGCGGGCGTCGCACGGCTTGGCGCGCCCGATCGGCTGGCAGTGCACGTTGGTGGCGACCACGTCGTCGTTGCCCGCGTTCTCGTCGAGCCACAGCGCGGCCCGCATCTCCGCCCTGGTGAGCTGCCGGGCGGGTGCGGCCGCTGCCGGCGCCGGGCCGAACTCGGCGTTCCACCACGACTTGGTGTAGCTGGAAGTGCCGTAGGCCAGGCTCGCCCCGGCAACGGCGGCGACCACGGCGACCACCAGCGAGCGGTAGCTCTTGCGCATGACCAGGACAAGGATCGCGCCTGCGACGACGAACCCCAGGGTGCGCAGCACGGGCAGACCCAGCGCCCACGACCACTGGGACCACGACGTGCGGTCCTCGGGCCGGGCAACGGCGGGTGCGATCAGCGCCCACGCGGCACCCGCGAGCAGTCCGGCGAGGGGCACCCACCAGCGGCGTACGTTCTCGGCCAGCAACCAGATGGTCAGCACCGACCCGAACGGCACCATGCAGAGGAAGAAATAGAGCATGCTGGCCGACGGGTGCCAGAGCAGCCACGTCGCGGCGGTCCCGGCGACGATCATGCCGCCGAACATCCAGGCGACCGGGTCCGCGCGCATCCTGCGGTTCCCGATCCCGAGGATGCCGAGCAGCCGTGGCGACTCCATCAGCAGCCACCAGCCGATGATGCCGATGGCGAAGACCCAGCCCTTGGCGTCGGCGCCGGCGAGGCCCGGCGGCAGGAAACCGTTGGGCGAGATGCCGTCGTCCTGACCGAGGCTCATCGAGTACGGGTCCATCCACCGGATCACCGCGAACGGCTGGATCCCCAGGGTTCCCGCGCCACCACCGGCGAACAGCTTCGTGCCGATGATCATCGGGATGAGCACCGCGACCAGGAACAGCGCGATCCTGAGCGGGAATTTCCGGTGCCGGATCCACAGCACCAGACCGGCCAGGCCGATGCCCGCGACCAGCGGTGGCAGGGCGCTGGACTTGGATCCGGCGACGGCCAGCGCGAGCGGCGGGGTCACGTACCAGAGCGGTCCGAGCGGCCGGCCGCGCAGCACATCCACGGCGATCAGGGCGAGAAGACCGAGCAGCGGCATGGCGTACGTCTGGGAAGGGCTCGCAAAAACCAGAGCCGATGTCCCGTACGCCATGAGCGGCGCACCCAGGCTGAGCGGAATCCCGATGAACGCCAGCGCCCCGGCGAGCGGCCCCGCCCACCACTTGCCGATCACCTCGCGGGCCAGCACCGCGGTCACCAGCACCCCGATCGCCCCGATCGGCACGTTCCACAGCCGCAGCAGCACGACGTGCTCGGGAATGCCGGTGATCATGCTGGCCGCGGCCATGTCGGCGTCGGACAGGTAGTGGTAGCGCAACGTGTCCCCGGCGAGCTGGGGCACCTCGAACGGCATCGAGCGCGTCATCTCGTGCACGAGCGAGAGGTGGTACATCACGTCCTGGTAGTACGCCCCGGCGAACGGCGGCATGGGGGCGCCCGACCAGGCCACCGCGCCCCAGGCGACGATGACGAGCAGCGCGGCGCAGATCATCCAGGCCCAGCGCAGCGGCAACGGCTGCGGGTCGGCGATACGCCAGTGCCGGCGCAGGGACGGCACGGCGATGAAGGCCGCGATCACGAGCAGGGGCCAGGCCCAGAGGACCTGCTGGAGCCCGATGGCAGCGGCGATCGCCCAGCCCACGAGCTGCACGAACAGGCCGGTACCCGCGCCGAGTCCGAGGTCTTCGGGCAGGTTGCCCCGGCTGCCGCGCACGGCCCGCCAGACGAGCGTGCCCGGCACGACGATGCCGAGCACGAGGTACACGCCGTAGATCGCGATGTCCTTGGCGGGGGTGTCGGCGTTGAGCAGTGCGGCGACGTAGACGACCGTCACCAGCGCCCAGGGCAGCAGCGCTCCGACCCGGAACCGCGGCGGGGTCGCCACCGCGGGTGGAGCGGGTCGGGTCAGAACGCTGGTCACCGGGCTCCCGCCGCGGTCCGCTGCTGCGGGATCGCCGGCGGCTCGGCCGTGGCGGAGTCGAATCCAATGTGGAACGTCGGACGGTTCTGCACGGTCTTGTAGATCCGCGCGACGTACTCGCCCAGCAGCCCCAGGCAGATCAGTTGCACCGCGGAGAGCAGCAGCACCGCGAGGAAGAGCGAGGTCCAGCCCGGGATCACCGTGCCGTTGGAGTAGACCACGACGCCGAAGATCATCAGCGCGATGCAGGCCGCGAACGCGATCGCGCCGAGCCACGTCGCGATCCGCAACGGGGCGGCCGAGAAGTTCGCGGCGCTGTCCCAGGCCAGGGCCACCATCTTGCGCAGCGGATACTTGGTCTCGCCGGCGGCGCGCTTCTCCCGGGCATACGCGACCTTGCCGGAGGAGAAGCCCAGCGACGGCACGAGCAGCCGGTAGACGGGGGTGCGCTCGGGCAGCACCTTGAGCACGTCGACCACCTCACGGCTGAGCAGCCGGAAGTCACCCGCCTGCGAGGGCACGTCGGCGCCGACCATCCGGCGCATCAGCTTGTAGTACGCCCCGGCCGTGTGCCGTTTGAAGAACGTGTCGGTGCTGCGGTCGGAGCGCACGCCGTACACGACGTCGAGGCCGTGCTCCCGCGCCGTGCTCAGCATCTCGGCGATGGTCTCCGGCGGGTCCTGCAGGTCGGCGTCGATGCTGACCACCCACTCGCCGAGCGAGCGGTGCAGCCCTGCGGTGAGCGCCGCCTGGTGGCCGCTGTTGTGCCTCAGCTTGACCAGGCGCAGCTCCGGCCACGTGCGGCCGTGCTCGAACAGCAGCTGGGCCGTGCGGTCTGCGCTGCCGTCGTCGACGGCGACGACCTCGTAGCTGACGCCGAGCCCGTCGAGCGCCGGCCGCAGACGTTCGATCAGGGCGGGGATGACCGCTTCCTCGTTGTACATCGGTACGACGACCGACAGGACGATGCTGCTCACGGCTGGCGGATCCCCTATGTCTCGAGCGTGGTCAGCCGCGTGAACTCGCGCGGCAGGTCGTAGCCGTCCCAGATCGCGCTGAAGGTGAGCGCGGAGCCGAACGGGACGATGCGGTCGACGCCCCGGCCACCCAGCGCCTCGGCGAACGAGCGCAGGTCGGCCGGCGCGAAGCCGAAGTGGCTGAACGTCTGGTCCTGGCGGTTCATGGCGGGCACCAGATCGGCCAGCGTGGCGACGTGCGCGAAGGGGAACGCCCCCGCGCCGATCCAGCGCCGCGGCGCATCGCCGGGTTCGCTCAGCGACAGCGAGGTGATCGTGTTGTCCGGGAACGCCACCGCTGACACCGCTCCGGTCGCGGCCAGCTCGTACGCGTTGACCCGCTTCTCCACCGCCATCGCGGCGTCGATCACCCAGCCGCGCTGCGCGACCACCTCGGCGAGCACCGTGAGGAACTCCTCGCGTACCTCGCCGGCCTGTTCAGGTGAGCCGCCGACCAGGAAGACTGTCCGGGGCGAGGAGCAGGCGGCCTGGTCGAACCAGTACGCGTCGTTGGAGAACCCGAGCACCGCGGCACGCTGGGCACCGGGATCGGCGGAGCGCCACCCGGGCACCGACAGCGCGGCCCACGAGGTGCGGTCGGGGAACGTCAGGTCGCGGCCGGACGGGCGCAGCGGGTGCTTGCGGATCGTGGTGACCGCCGAGTCGCCGCCCCAGATGACCCGCAGGTCGGACCACGCGCTGAGCGCGGCGGTCAGGGCGTCGTCGCGACCGTACGTGATCATCCGCTGGGTACGCGCGATAACTGGGTCGGCGTCGGGCAGGGTCGCGTTCAGCGTCTCCAGCACGGTCTCCGCGGCGCCGGCCGAGCGCGACGAGATGCGCACGACGTTGTGGTTCCCGGCGAGCGCGGACAGCGCCCACGAGTACACGAAGATCGTGTCCACATTGGCCGGGGGCACGTGGAAGACGTTGCCGCGCGGGAAGACGTACGTTCCGTCGTCCCTGGTCATCCGGCTCGCGGCGCGCTTGAGCTCCGCCGGCCGCAGGAAGTAGCCCAGCGACCCCAACTCCGGGTGCTTACGCGCGACCGCAGGCGCGAGCAGCTTCCGCGCGAACCGCGACAGGAAGTCCACCACCCGCGGATCCCCGACGCTGAGCCGATCTTCGGAAGGCGCGGTCAGGTCCTCGGTGAGTTCGCCGAAGCGGAAAATCATGATGCCTCCCGGTACGTGTCAGAGCAGCCCCGGGCCTCCGCACGAGGCAGCCGCCCGAGGACGGAGAAACGTTTGCCGGGCCAGTCGCCGTCGTCCACGCCGTCGAGGACACCGAGGTCCTCGGTGAGCAGGACATGCCCCGGGTACGAGGTCGGCAGCGTGCTCACGACCTCGATCAGCCCCGGCTCGCCGACCGGCTGTTCTTCCCAGGTCCGCGGGTTACGGATGATGACGTCGGCGAAGTCGGGGCAGTACAGCGAGCCGCCGGAGGGACCCTCCAGGAAGACCGTGCCGATCTGCTCGACCATGCCGTAGAAGTTGTGCATCCGGGTAAGCCCGGTGTCGTCCTTGAGCCGGCGCCGGAATTCCTCGGGCGATACGGCCTGGTCGACGAGCTTCTTCCAGCCGCCGGAGTGGATCAGGATGCCGTTGCTCAGGTCCAGCCCGTTGTCCCGCGCGACCTCGTAGAGGTGCAGCCAGACGAGGTAGGTGAAGCCGAAGATGAGGAACGGCTCGCTGCCGTGCTTGTCGAGGAACGTGCGCAGGGCCTCGATGTCCGGGTGGCCCTCGGGGTCGAGCGCCCAGGCGTGGTCCCGCCCGTAGGTCGCCATGCCCAGCACCCCGGCGCCGCGCGCGCTGAACGAACGGCGGTCCTTCAGCAGGCCCTTCGAGTCGACCAGGATCATCGGCAGGCGGCGCGGGCCGAGCACGGTCTGCATGGTCGCGCCGAGCTGCCGGGTCTGCGTCGCGGCGGCGGCCTTGTCCAGATAGATCCTGCTGACCTCGCCGGTGGTGCCGCTCGAGGTCAGGACCTTGAAGACCTCGTCGTCCGGGATGCTCTTCAATTCCAGGTTCTTGAAGAGGCGTACGGGCAACCACGGCAACTCCGCAACCGTGGCAGCCGACGTGAACCCGGAAGCGGCAAGGATCCGGTCGTACTCCGCGCAGTTGGCGCGGTGATGCTGCGTGAGCTCGGAAAGCTCCTTGTGCAGCAACGCCTCCCGCTCCGCCTGAGACAGGGTGAACACACTCACTGAGCCTCCTTAGGTATGCCCTCATGGCCCTCGCGTTCGAGGCCGTTTCCGGCTCTCGCCAGCTGCCGCTCGGTGCAATCGGTCATACCGCCCGGGCCTCCAGCGACCGGTAGTCGACTTTCCCGGTCGGAAGCAGCGGCAACGCGTCGATGCCGCGGACGTCGAGCCCGGTGAAGTGGGTGCCGAGGAACGCGGCCAGCTCGCCGCGGATCGCGCGGGCCCGGTCGGCGTCCGCGCCCTCGACGAAGACGTGCAGCTTGTCGTCGCCGGCGACGGCGGCGATCGCGCCGTGCGCGGCGAGGGTGCGCTCGACGTCGTCCAGGTTGACGCGGACACCGAAGACCTTGCCGATGCGCTTCAGGCGACCGGTGAGGAAGAGGAAGCCCTCGTCGTCGAGATGGCCGAGGTCGCCGGTGCGCAGGATCCCGCCGAGTTCGTCCGGCTTGGCGAGGTCTGCGGCGCTGTCGGCGTACCCCATCATGACGTTGGGTCCGGTGAAGACGACCTCGTCGCTGTCGACGGAGAACGACCCACCGGGGATCGGCAGTCCGGCGGAGCCGAGTTTGTCCTTGATCCGGTCGGGCGGGAGGACCGCCATGCGCGCGGTGGCCTCGGTCTGGCCGTACATCACGAAGAGCCGGCCGCCGACGGTCGCCATGCGCTCGGCGAAGTCCTGCACCAGCTCGGTGCGCAACCGCCCACCCGCCTGGGTGAGGGTGCGCAGCTTGGGGTGCGCGGCCGGGTCGAACCGCAGGCGACGCAGCATCTCGTACTGGTACGGCACCGCCGCGAGCGTCGTGATGCCCCGCTCGGCGACCACTGTCCAGAAGCCGCGCTGCAGGATGCCGCCGCGTTCCAGCACCACCGTCGCGCCGCGCAGCAGGTGACTGTTCAGCACCGACAGGCCGTACGTGTAGAACAGCGGCAGTGTCGTGGGGGCCACGTCGTCCGGGGTGATCTCCAGGCTGTCCGCGATGGCCGCGGCGTTGGCCTCGACCGCCGCCCGCGACAGCCGCACCAGCTTCGGGTTGCCGGTCGAGCCGCTGGTGGTCAGCAGCAGCGCGAGGTCGGGATGCGGCTCGATCGCCGGTGTCTCACGCAGCCAGGTGTCACCCTCGGCGCGGTAGTCGGCAGGCGGAGCCGAGCTCACGCCGGTGACCTGCACGGGGCCGAACCGCTCGACCAGCGCGTGCAGCACCTCGGGGTCGAGCTCGGGGTCGAGCAGCGCGATGGGACGCCCGGCGGCGAGCGCACCCAGATAGCGCGCGACCGCGCCGAGCTCGGTGGGGGTGAGTGCGAAGACGATGCCGGGCGGCAGCTGCGCGAACGCGGCTGCGGCGGCGTCGACCTCGCCGGGGCTCAGGGTCGCGCCGGTCTCGGCGTCGAGCACCCGGGCCCCGGGATGGAGCAGGTTCACAGCGAGATTCCTCCGTCGACCCCGAGCACCTGACCGGTGACGAAACGCGCCTGCTCGGAGAGCAGGAACGCCACGACGTCGGCGACCTCCTCGGGCTCGCCGAGGCGGCCGAGGGCGGTCTGCGCGATCCGCTGAGCGCGGCCGTCGGTGTCGAGCGTGTCGAGCATGTCGGTGGTGATGAAGCCCGGCGCCACGGCGTTGACCCGGATGCCACGCGGGCCGAGCTCCTTCGCGGCGGAGAGGGTCAGACCGCTGACCGCGGCCTTCGACGCGGCGTAGATCGCCTGACCGGCCACGCCCGCGCCGCCGGTGACGGAGGACACGAAGACCACAGCGGGGGTACGCCCACGACCCAGCAGCCGCACCGCCCCCTGCAACGTGTTCACCGCCCCGACCGCGTTGACGGCGAAGAGCCGTTGCACGGTCGCGTCGTCGATCATGCCGAGCATCCCGGCGGCGTGCGTGCCCGCGTTGACCACGAGCGCGTCGAGCCGGCGGAATCGCTCGAAGGCGAGCCGCATCATCGCTTTACTCGTCGCCGGATCAGAAATGTCACCATGCGTAGCAAATACAGTTACGCCGTGTTTGTCGGCGAGCTGTTCGGCGACCTCTTCAATAGCGTCGGCGCGATGACCGTGCACGACGAGGTCATAACCCTGCTCGGCGAGCCGGCGCGCAACCGCGTTGCCGATACCCCGGGATGCGCCGGTAATGAGCGCAACCCGATCAGGCATCGAAGTCCACCCCGTATTTACCAAGAATTCGCACAGCCTCCGCGAATGAGGACATGTTGATGACGTCGTCGGTGTCGATCATTACCGAGAATTCATCTTCGATCGCCGCCACAAGCGCCATGTGGGCCAGCGAATCCCACTTCTCGTTGTCCTGGTAGTGCAGGTCGTCCACGGGGGCGTCCGGCGGAAGGTCAAGCGCGGTCCGGAACGTTTCACGCAGTCGCTGCAGCTCAATCACGGTGTTACTCCAAGGGCGGATGGGCGAAGGAACCCACCATGCCGCAGCTCCCGCAACGGCACGACCAAGCGAAGCTGAACTCGACGTGAATTGCGGCTGGCATCTGTCGGCGCCCCTGGAATTGCCAGATCACGCGGTTATGCTTCCGCTCCGAAAGTCGAATGTTCAAAACCCGTGCCACCCCCCGGGAGCAATTATGAGTGTGTTGAACGGATCTTCCATCCTGGTAACCGGAGCCACCGGCTCCTTCGGGAAGGCGTTCCTGGGTTACGCGCTGGCCAATCTCGACCCGCAACGCATCGTGGTGTTCAGCCGCGACGAGCTGAAGCAGTACGAGGTCCGCCAGATGTTCGGCGACGACCCGCGCCTGCGCTTCTTCATCGGCGACATCCGCGACAAGGACCGGCTCGCCCGGGCGATGCACGGCGTCGACCACGTGATCCACGCCGCCGCCCTCAAGCAGGTCGACACCGCCGAGTACAACCCCTCGGAGTTCATCGCGACCAACATCAACGGCTCGCAGAACGTCGTCGACGCCGCGATCAACGCCGGCGTGCAGCGCGTCGTCGCGCTCTCCACGGACAAGGCGTCGAGCCCGATCAACCTGTACGGCGCCACCAAGCTGGTCGCCGACAAGCTGGTCATCGCGGGCAACCACTACGCCGCGACGCACCCGACCCGCCTCTCCGTCGTGCGATACGGCAACGTGATGGGCAGCCGCGGCTCGGTCGTGCCGTTCTTCCGCAAGCTCAACGCCGAGGGCAAGAGCCTGCCGATCACCGACAAGCGGATGACCCGCTTCTGGATCACCCTCGACCAGGCGGTCAAGTTCGTCGTCGACTCCTTCGACGTGATGCAGGGCGGCGAGCTGTTCGTGCCGCGCATCCCGAGCATGCGCATCCTCGACCTGGTCGAGGCCGTCGCGCCGGACGCGCCCACGCACGAGATGGGCATGCGCCCCGGCGAGAAGCTGCACGAGGAGATGATCGCCTCCGACGACAGCCGCCGGACGCTACGTTTCCCGGACCGCTACGTCGTGCAGCCCGTCGTCGCGAGCTGGGGTTACAAGACGCCCGAGGGCGGCGAGCTGGTGCCGGACGGCTTCAACTACCGCTCCGACAACAACGACCTCTGGCTGGAGGTCGACGAGATGCGCGACCTCATCAAGGAGCCGTGATGCTGCCCTACGGGCGGCAGAACGTCACCGACGCCGACATCGAGGCGGTCACCGCGGCACTGCGCAGTGACTGGCTCACCACCGGGCCGAAGGTCGACCTCTTCGAGAACGACCTGGCCCGGATCGCCGGTGCGCCCTGCGTCTCGGTCAGCAACGGGACCGCGGCGCTGCACACGGCGTACGCGGCGGCCGGGATCGGCGCGGGCGACGAGGTCATCACCACCCCGATGACGTTCTGGGCCACCGCGGGCACGGCCACCACGCTCGGCGCGACCGTGGTCTTCGCCGACGTGGAGGAGGACACCGCCAACCTCGACCCGTACGCGGTCGAAGCGGCGATCACCCCGCGCACCCGGGCGATCGCGGCGGTCGACTACGCCGGGCACCCCGCGGAGTACGACGAACTGCGCAAGATCGCGGACAGCGCTGACGCCACGTTGATCGCGGACGCGGCGCACGCCATCGGCTCCACGTACCGGGGCCGGCCGGTCGGCACGCTGGCCGACCTGACGACGTTCTCGTTCTTCCCGACGAAGAACCTGACCACCGCGGAGGGCGGCGCTGTCGCGTCCACCGATCCGGCGTTGCTGGAGCGGGCCCGGATCTTCCGGACCGTCGGTCTCGTCCGGGATCCCGCCGTGCTGCGCCGCACCGACGAGGGGCCCTGGTTCTACGAGGTGCAGGAGCTCGGTCTCAACTACCGGCTCCCCGACGTGCTGTGCGCGCTGGGCAGCTCCCAGCTGCGCCGGCTCGGGGACTTCAAGGCACGGCGGGTCGCGCTGAGCGCGCGCTACGACGAGTTCCTGGCGGACGTGCCCGGCCTGCGACTCCCGGTCACCCGGGACTATGTGGATCCGATGCGGCACCTCTATCCCGTACGCGTCCAGGGCGGTCGCCGTCGTGAGGTGTTCGAGCGGATGCGGGCGGCCGGCATCGGCGTCCAGGTCAACTACATCCCGGTGTACTGGCACCCGCTCTACGAGGACCTCGGCTACCAGCGTGGCATGTGCCCCAACGCCGAGGCCTTCTACGCCGAGCAGCTGTCCCTGCCGCTCTTCTACGACCTCACCGACGCGGACCAGGACCGCGTGATCGAGACCCTGCGCACCATTCTGGAGAGCTGACCCCGTGCACCACGCCAACCACTTCTACGGCCACGCGCACGTGCTGGCCGAGTACTGCGGGCTGAACCCCGACGATCCGCCCCGGATCGACGGCTACCTGCAGCACGGCTGGAACGTGGTGGACGGGCTCGGGGCGGGGACGCCGTACGTCTCCGGCCGGCCGATCTTCGTCTGGTCCGAGCAGACCCGGCGGCGGGCCCGGTCCATGGGCCGCCGCTACGCGACCGTGGTCGGCGCGCCCTTCCTCTACCTGCGTGAGATGGCCTCCCGTGCGGCTCCTCCTGGCGCTGAGCCGGAAAAGCGGGAAGGCACCATCTACTACCCGTTCCACGGGTGGGAGGGCCAGCACATCGCCGGGGACCACCAGCGGCTGATCGACGAGATCATCGAGACCGAGGACGGCCCGGTCACCTTCTGTCTCTACTGGCACGAGTACCAGGACGAACGCACCCGGCGTCGCTACGAGAAGGCCGGGCGGGTCATCTGCCACGGCTACCGCGGCCTGCGCTGGCGTGACACCGACACCAAATTCCTGCACAACCAGCTCGGGGAGCTGCGCCGGCACCGCCGGGTCGCGTCCAACCGGCTGAGCAGTGCGGTGCTGTACGGCGCCTCGGTCGGCTGCGAGCCGGCCGTCTACGGCGACCCCATGCACCTGGCCGGAGAGGAAACGACGATCGCCCAGCGGATCCGCCGTCAGTGGCCCGAGCTGCACGGCAAATTCCCCGACCCGTCAGCCGCCGTCGAGTCGGCGCTGGCTGAGCTCGGCGCGGACGTGCTCGCCTCGCCGGACGAGCTGCGCGTGACGCTGGGATGGGCGGCATGACACTTCGACTTCTCGGGGGTGAGATGGCCGGCTGGTCCGATGCCGCGCCCGCCGGTGGGTCCGCGTACGGGTATCTGCTCTCCGAACTGCGCTCCCTGGTTCCGGCCGGTGGGCGGGTGCTGGTGGCGGGGCCGCATGACCCGGCGCTTCTTGCGGGACTCCGGGCGTACGCGGAGATCACCTGTTTTGTGCGCTCCCAGCCGGATGCCGACGCACTGAGCTCGGCCGGGTTTTCGGTCCTTTGTGGAAGCCTGGCGAAGCTGACCGACAGTGATCAGTACGACCTGGTTGTCGCGCTGGACGGCGCCGGGCGGCTCTGCTCGGTCGAGGGCCCGCAGTTCGACTGGGCCGAGAGCGTGCAGGTGCTGCGACGGAGCCTGCGACCCGGTGGCGCGCTGCTGCTGGCGGTCGAGAACGAGCTCGGCGTGCACCGGCTCGTCGATCGGGTCACGCCGACCGCCGCGCACACGGACGGCGACTGGCGGCCGCTCGGCGAGTACGACGAGAGCAAGCCCGGCACCCCCTCCCGGCTGCGGGAATTTTTGAGCGCCGATGGTTTGACGCCGGGCTGGCTCGCCACCGTGTGGCCATTGCCCTCCGCGCCCACGCTGGTGATCGACGAGCCCCGGCTGCGGTACGGGCCGGCGGGTGCGCTCGCGGCCGTTGTCTCCGGGGTGACCGCTACTGCCTATGCTTCCCGGCGGGTTCTGAGTGATCCGCGGCGGTTGGCTTCTACGGCTGTCCGGGGTGGGCTGGGCGCCGAGTTGGCACCCGCTTGGCTGGTGCTCGCGTTCCGCGGCCCTGCGCCATCGCTTTCTCTGCCGCCTGCCGTTCTCAACGATGGTCCACTGGGGCCATTGCCGGACGGGCGGTTGCTGGAGGAGCTGCTGATCGGTGCCTGTCTGCGGCACGACCTGCCCGCTCTCCGGCAACTGCTCACCTCCTGGGTTGCTGCCGCTCCCGGGGTGCCGGCCGACAACGTGATCGTCTCCGATTCCTTCACCGTGCTCGACCCCGCTCGGCCCACCGTCACCTCGCCGGAGT
The DNA here is from genome assembly GCF_016862215.1 of Winogradskya humida. Lineage (GTDB taxonomy): Bacteria > Actinomycetota > Actinomycetes > Mycobacteriales > Micromonosporaceae > Actinoplanes > Actinoplanes humidus. The sequence continues at coordinate 46,275 of NZ_BOMN01000033.1, read as the reverse complement.
CAATCGGGCATTTCGCCGCCACGCTGCTCGCCGGGGGTTATGACCAGCCCTGGCCACACGCGCATGACGTGCCGTCGCTGACAGCGCTTCTGCTCGCGGCGGCGGGACTGGGCGTGGGGGATCTGCCGGAGATTTCGGATAGCGCCCCGGACTCGTTGCGGGAGCACGAGGAGCGGGTCCGGCGGCTGGAAGAGCAGCTCGCCGATGCCGCGATCCGGGTGAAGTACGTCGAGACCGAGCTCATCCATCGCGACGCCGAGCTGCGCAAGGCCCGGATCCAGATCGACATGTTCAGCGGCAAGGTCGGCTATCGCATCTCCCGGTTCGGGATGCGCGCCGCCAGGGCCGCCCGCCGCTCGCTAAGGAAGATGACATGAAGACACTCGGCATAGTGCAGGCCCGGATGGGTTCCACGCGGCTGCCCGGGAAGGTGCTGCGCCGCCTCGGTGGGCGTACGGTGCTGGACCGGGTTGTGCAGGCCGCACGGGAGAGCGGCGTCCTCGACGACATCGTGGTCGCCACCACCGTGGAGGACCGGGACGACGCCGTGGCCGCCGAATGCGAGGCGCTCGGCGTTGCGGTCTACCGCGGGCCGGTCGACGACGTGCTCACCCGCTTCCTGGGCGTGCTCGACGAGCGTGGCGACGACCCGGACGCCGTGCTGCGGTTCACCGCCGACTGCCCGCTGCTCGACCCCGAGCTGATCATGCTCGCGGCCAACGTCTTCGCGGCGACCCCGGACCTCGACTACCTGAGTACGTCGATCGCGCGCACGCTGCCCCGCGGGCTGGACGTGGAGATCGTGCGGGCCGAGGTGCTGCGGCAGATCGACAAGCTGGCGACCGATCATCACCGTACGCATGTGACCTCGTACGTCTACTCGCATCCGTACGATTACAACGTGCTCGGACTGACCCTGCAGCCGGACCTGTCGCACCTGAGGCTGACCCTCGACACCGAGGACGACTGGCACCTCATCGAGGCCGTCGTCGCGCACTTCGGCGACCGCCCGGTCCCGGTCCGCACCCTCGCGGACTGGCTCGCCGACCGGCCCGAGCTCGCCGGGATCAACGCCCACGTGCGGCAGAAGGAGCTCGCACAGGCGTGAGCGTCACCGTCGGCATCCGCTGCGACGCCGGTCCCTCCACCGGCGTCGGCCACCTCGTCCGCTGCGTCGCCCTCGCCGAGGAACTCACCTCGCGGGGCGTCGCCGTGCACTTCCTCAGCGACCTCGGCGGCCTCCCCTGGGCTGAGCAGCAGCTCACCAGCCGCGGCCTGACCTGGCACCCCGCACCGTACGACCCGGTCGGCCTGGTCGCCGCCGCGGACCGGCTGGGCCTCGACGCGGTGGTGGTCGACTCGTACACGCTGCCGGCGTCGCATTCCGTGGCGTTGCGGGCCTCGGGGCGGACGGTGCTCGCGATCGTGGACGGTTCGCTGCGGGGGCAGTCGGCTGACATCTACGTCGACCAGAACCTCGACACGCCGCTGACGGGGGCGCTGACCGGGCTCGACTATGCGCTGCTCCGACGGGCCGTTCGCGATCTCCGGCCGGCCGCCGTTCCCGCTCCCCGCACGGGGACTCCGCGCGTTGTCGCATTTTTCGGCGGGACCGATGCGTACGGTGCGGCTCCGGTTGTGGGTCAGCTCTTGATCGACACGGGGGTGGCGTTCAGCGCAACCGTGATCGCGGCCAACCCTGATCTTCACTCCGCGCTGGCGTCGCTCTCCCCCCTTTCACACCAGCACCTGGAGATCATCGGGCCGACCGACGACCTGCCGAAGTTGCTCGCCGACTCGGACCTGGTGATCAGCGCGAGCGGCACCTCCACCTGGGAACTGCTCTGCCTGGGCCTCCCGTCCGCCCTCGTCTGGGTGGTCGAGAACCAGATCCTCGGCTACGAGCGCACCACAGCCCACGGCCTCGCCGCCGGCCTGGGCCACCTCCCCACCCTCGGCCCCGAAGCCGTCAACACGCTGCGCGAGCTGCTGCAGTCTCCGGACCTGCGAGGTGAGATAGCCGCCCGGGCGTGGGCCGCGGTCGACGGCAACGGCTGCGCCCGAGTGGCGGACGCGCTCCTTGGTCAACACCATGAGCCACGGCCAGAGACCACAGGTCTACACGGCTCCTCGTGAGTAGGCTGGGGACATGCTCACGCGGCTCGAGGTCACGGGCTTCAAGAACTTGCTCGACCTACAAGTGGATTTTGGTCCCTTCACCTGTATTGCGGGTGCCAACGGGATCGGAAAGTCCAACATCTTTGACGCCATCGAATTCCTGTCGTACCTCGCATCGGACTCACTTGTAGAGGCATCTCAACGAGTTCGTAGCGCCTCGGGCACGCGCGGCGGCGATCCGCGCGACCTGTTCTGGGATGGATACCGCGACCACCAGCGACAGATAACCATCGCTGCGGAGATGATCGTTCCGGCTGAGGTCGAGGATGATCTGGGATCTCCGGCGAAAGCCACCACGACATTCCTTCGCTACGAGATCACCCTGGGCTACTCGGCGCCCGAAGGCGAAGGCAGCGTAGGCCGCCTCAGCCTGCTGGGCGAGGAGCTCCGCCATATCAACAAGGGCGAGGCCAGCAAGCATCTCCGGTTCATGCACAGCGCCGCCAAGTTCCGCAACGCAGTCATCCTCGGGCAGCGCAGAGGTGGCGCCTACCTCTCGACCGAGATTCGTGACGGCGGCACGGTAATCAACGTGCACGGGGACGGTGGCAGCTTCGGACGTCCTCAGCCGCGTGCGGCCGCCAAGGCTGGACGCACGGTGCTGAGCACGGTTACCACCAATGACTACCCGACGATCCTTGCCGCCCGCCGCGAGATGCAGAGCTGGCGACGACTGGCGCTGGAGCCCTCAGCGCTCCGCGCGCCTGACAGCCTCACCGATCCACGCGCAATTGACGTCGATGGGCGCCACATCGCCGCAACGCTCTACAGAATCGCCCACGAAAAGGACCCCGTCACCGAGGAAAGCCGGCCGGAAGCGGTCTACGCGCGAGTCGCCGGCCGCCTTTCCGATCTAGCCGGCGTCGATGTGGATCAAATTGTCGTCGAGGTCGATCCGGTCAGAGAAGTATTTACGCTTTTTCTCCATGAGAAGGGCGGGCTGCGACTCCCAGCCCGCGCACTCTCCGAAGGAACACTTCGCTTCCTCGCACTCTGCGTCCTTCTCGAGGATCCCAGCTTCACCGGCCTCATGTGCATGGAGGAGCCCGAGAACGGCATCCATCCCGCCAACCTGCAGGCCATGATCAGTCTTATTCAGGATCTCGCCATCGATCCCGATTTTGCGCCGGACGAGGGCAATCCATTTCGCCAGGTCATAGTTAATACACACTCTCCGGGTGTCGTTCAGCTCTGCGACCCGGCGGATCTACTTCTTGCTGAGGTCCGAAGTTATCGTCACGCCGAGGGCGATGTGACCCGCGCGCTCACCTTGTTGCCCTACCGCGACTCGTGGCGCTCGACCAACCACTCACATTCCTTCACCACCGCGGACGTCACCTACTACGTTGCGGCTCCGGTCGGCGCTCAACTGCGAATCCCCCTGGAGATCGCGGGATGACAAGTCCGGTTTTCGATGGACTCTTTGTCGCCGAGGGCACCTCTGACATGCCCATCGCCGACTTCGTCGAACGCCTGTTCTTCGAACGCGGCGTGGAGCTGCGGCTGAGCAAGCCGGACTTCAACCGCCTGGGCAGGGTCCCGAAGGACGTCGCGAACCGCCTCAAGGCTGGTGAGTTACTCAACGGCGGCCCGTTCGATGTGGTTGTGGTGCATCGCGACGCGGACAACGCCGGCGACCCCGCCCGGCGACGAGAAATCGAAGATGCCACTAAAACGCTCTCCAAAGTACCTCGCATCATTCCGGTGATTCCCGTCAGAATGACGGAAGCCTGGCTACTTCTGGACGAGTCGGAGATACGGTTCGTCGCCGGAAATCCCAGCGGCAAGAAACCTCTCGACCTACCCAAGCGTAACGAGGTTGAGGCTCGAGCAGATCCGAAGCATCTATTGCAGATGGCTCTACTGAATGCTGCCGACGTCAAAGGGCGGCGCCACGAACTCCAAAGAAAAAGGTTCTTCGACCACCGGCGCCTCCTGCTCGAACGCCTAGACTGCCATGGCCCGGTCACCAAACTGTCAAGCTGGCAAAAAATGGTGAACGACGTTGATCAGGCATGCCGCAGCCTGACTACCTAGATCGGCGACCAACAACTATGGACCTGCAGCGACTCACCGACGACGTCGAGCTCATCTCCCAGCGGTATGCCGAGGTTTTCGACATCCGGCGCGACGAGGCGTGGTTCATGCTCAAGCTGCAGGAAGAGGTCGGCGAGCTGACCCAGGCGTTCCTGATGCGTTCCGGGCAAGCGCGTCCGAAGGGTCACACGCCGGAGCAGCTCCAGGCGAACGTGGGCGCGGAGGTGGCCGACGTGTTGTGCCAGCTGCTTCTGCTGGCCCGGCATCTCGACGTCGATGTGGCGGCTGAGGTTGCTGAGAAGTGGCTCGTACGTCTCCCGGCCTCAGGCGCGTAGGCGGCTGCCGTAGCGGTTGCCCTTCCAGGCCGCGATCCGGTCGTCGATCTCGGAGGCCGGCAGGGGGCGGGCGAAGTAGTGACCCTGTGCCTTGGTGGCGCCGAGCAGGGTGAGTTCGCGTGCCTGGGCCGCCGTCTCGACGCCCTCGGCGACCGTGTCCATGCCGAGTACCCGGCCCAGTCGCAGCACCGCCTGCGCGACCGCCGCGCCCTCGGCGGAGGCGTCCAGGGTGGCGACGAAGCAACGGTCGATCTTGAGCATGTCGATCGGCAGGGTGGTGAGGTTCTTCAGTGACGAGTAGCCGGTGCCGAAGTCGTCCAGCGCGACCCGGATGCCCTCGTCGCTGAGGATCCGCAGGTGGGCGGCCGGGACCTCGCTGGCGATCAGCTGGCTCTCGGTCACCTCCAGCACCAGCTGGTTCGCGATCATTCCGGTCTCGCGGACGATGGTGCGCACCTCGGTGCTGAAACCGTCCGCCTCGAGCTGGCGGGCCGAGACGTTGACGTGCAGGGGGAGCTGGGGCCAGCGGCGGGCGTACGTGCAGGCCTCACGCAGCACCCAGCGGCCGAGCTCCTCGATCACGCCGATCCGTTCGGCCAGCGGGATGAACGCGTCCGCTTCGAGCAGCCCGAGCCGCGGGTGCTGCCAGCGGCACAGCGCCTCGATCCCGGCCAGTTCCTCGTCGGGCAGCCCGACGATCGGCTGGAACACCAGACGCAGTTGCCCGGCACCGACGGCGACCTGCAACTCGTCCTCCAGCGAAGGCTCGTTGCCGCCGCCCATGGTGTCCGCGAAGCAGGCCCAGCGCGTCTCCCCGCCCCGCCGCTTGGCGTGGTACATCGCCACGTCGGCGCGGTGCATCAGCTCATCCGCGTCGAACTGTCCCGGGCCGGACAGTGCGATCCCAATGCTGGCGGAGGCCCGCACCGGTACGCCGTCGATCACGATCGGCTCCTCGGTGCCGGCCACGATCCGCCGTGCGACAGCCTCGGCGTTCACCTCCGACCCGATGTCGTGCAGCACCACCGCGAATTCGTCCCCACCGAGCCGCCCGGCCATGTCCGCACCGAGAATCGCATCCCGCAGCATCCGCGCGAACCCGGTCAGCAGCTGGTCACCGGCCTTGTGCCCCTTGGTGTCGTTGACCTGCTTGAACCCGTTCAGGTCGACGATCAGCACCGCCGTGCTCTGCCCCGCCCTGGCATCACGCTCCAGCGCCTGCACCAGATGCCCGGTCACCCTCGCCCGGTTGGCCAGCCCGGTGAGCCCGTCGGTGGCGGCGACCTCGTCGCTCTCCCGCTGCATCGTGACCTGGCGCAGCACCACCAGCAGCGTGATCCCGATCCCGCCCACCGTCAGGCCGCTCCACGGGAACACGTGGTCCTCACGAACCGTCGCGGCAATCATCAGCCCGTAACCGACGGCGATGGCGACGTACGGAAGATTGCTGCGCATCAGGCATGTCTCGGACCGCAGTGCCGAGGTCTCAGGCTGCCGGTTGCGCTCCACCACCGCAGCGGCCAGCAACGCCAGCACGCTCAGGATGCCGATGAGCTGTTCAGGGGCGTCATGCCGGGCGCCACCCTCGTACACCTGCTGGTAGCTCGCCCAGGCATCCGCCCCGAACTGGACGATGACCGCCGCGGTGAGCGGCATGACGGACCACTTCCCGGCGGCCGCCGTACCCCGCATGAGCAGTCGGGTGAACCCGAGAATCAGCAGCAGATCGAGCACGGGATAGGCGGCGGTCGCCACGGCGGTCCGCACCTGCGCGTCCAGTGACGGCCCGACGGCCAGGTACCAGACCAGCATCGACCCGGCGACCATCACGGTCAGCAGATCAAAGATGGACTTCCGCCGCTCCAGCGGCGTGACGGTCCCCAACGGGAACGAATAAGCGGCGAAGAGCAGCACAGCGATGATCGCCATCCGCACCAGATCCCCCGGCGCGGGGAACGACCGCGTCGCTCCGGGCAGGACAAAAATCACCAAGGTGGCCACCTGCAGGACAAATCCGACAGCGAGCGCCTGCCAGGCCCTGCGCGCCCGCCCCCCGATGCCCGCCTGCCGTGCCGCCCGCACCCCGGCCACCACGCCGATCACGCTGATAGCGGCCATGGTCAACCCCGCAACCGGCGCGGAAATCACCGGGAACGCCTGCCCCACGACCCCGAGCACGTAGAGCCCGATGATCGCGGCGAGGACTCGATTCCAGTTCACATCTGCCTGATCGGTCACAAACCCTTCGTCTTGAGCACAGCTTTACTTTTGCTTCTCGCCCGGAAACAGCTCAGTGGATCTTGGGGGTTGGCCGAACAGGGTGGTGGACCCCGAATCGACCGGCTGGAGGTGTCGCCATGGCTACCGTGCTCATCGCCGACGATGATGTTGATCATCGTGAGCTCATGACGCTCGCTCTGCACCGGTTCGGCCACGAGGTCGTGGTGGCCGAGGACGCCGATTCGGCCGTGCGGGCCGCTCAGGGTGGCGGGATCGATGCCGTGCTGCTGGACATGCGGATGCCGGGGGCCTCGGGGATCGTGGTCTGCGGGCGGCTGCGGGCCGCGCCGGAGACGGCGAATCTGCCGATCATGATGGTCAGCGCGGATGTGAGCGGCGGCCGGATCATGGCCGCGATGAACGCCGGGGCCGACGACTACCTGACCAAGCCGTTCCACCGCTCAGAACTGGAAACAAGACTTCAAGCCTTATTGGTACGCCGTGAGCGCAGCGGTTCCAAGCCCTGCGCCGCCGCCAACGCTGCCCTGCTCGCGGCGCGGGCCGCAGTCGGCAAACCTGTTTCGCACCCCGTTCACGTGCCGCTGCGCCGGATCGCTTGATCCTTCGTCGGGTCCCGGCGGCTACTCAAGGGGCCCGCGCCACAGTCCTTTTACCGATGCCGCGGCCATGACCCCCGCGTAGCGTGACCGCTATGGATCTCAGGCCAGACTCCCGCCTCGTGCGTTACAGCACCCCCGCCGGCCGGTGGGTGCTGCTGGCCACCGTGCTCGGCTCCTCGCTCGCCTTCATCGACTCCACCGTCGTCAACATCGCGCTCCCGGCGATCGGCAAGGAACTCGACGCGGACGCGGCCGGCCTGCAGTGGACGATCAACGGCTACGCGCTCAGCCTGGCCTCGCTGATCCTGCTCGGCGGCTCGCTCGGCGACCGTTACGGGCGCAAACGACTCTTCATGATCGGCATCGCCTGGTTCGCGGCCGCGTCCCTGCTGTGCGGGCTCGCCCCCAACGTCGAGCTGCTGATCGCCGCACGGGTCCTCCAGGGCATCGGCGGCGCGCTGCTCACCCCCGGCGCACTGGCCATCCTCGAGGCATCGTTCACCCGTGAGGACCGCGCCAGGGCCATCGGGGCCTGGTCCGGGCTCGGCGGCATCGGCGGGGCGCTCGGCCCGTTCCTCGGCGGCTGGATCGTGGAGCTCTCCAACTGGCGCCTGATCTTCCTGATCAACGTCCCGATCGCGGCGCTGGTCCTGCTCGTGACCGCGCGCCACGTCCCCGAGTCCCGCAACCCGGCGGCTGCCCGCGAGCTCGACGTGACCGGGGTGCTCACCGGAGCAGCCGGCCTGGGCGGCCTCACGTACGGCTTCACGGCCTGGCCGGAGAGCGGCCCGGGCAGCCCCGCCGTGCTGGTGTCCCTGGCGATCGGCGTCCTGGGCCTGGCGGGCTTCGTGCTCAACGAACGCCGCTCCCCCCACCCGATGCTCCCGCTCACCATCTTCGGCTCGAAGGCCTTCAGCGCCGCCAACCTCGTCACTTTCCTGGTCTACGCGGCCAACGGCGGCGTCTTCTTCCTGGTCGTCCTCAACCTCCAGGTGGTGGCCGGCTTCAGCCCGCTCACCGGCGGCCTCGCCCTGCTCCCCGTGACGGTCCTGATGCTGCTGCTCTCGGCCCGCGCCGGCGCCCTCGGCCAGCGGATCGGCCCCCGTATCCCCATGACCGTCGGTCCGCTGATCTGCGCGGCGGCCCTGATCTGGATGTCCAGGATCGGCACGAACGCGTCCTACCTCACCGACGTCCTGCCCCCGGTCATCGTCTTCGGCCTCGGCCTGTCCCTGCTGGTCGCACCCCTGACAGCAACAGCCCTCGGCTCCCTGGACGATGCCTACGCCGGCGTGGCCAGCGGCGTGAACAACGCGGTGGCCCGCGCGGCAGGCCTGCTCTCCGTGGCGATCCTGCCCCTGGCCGCAGGCATCGGCACCGGCAACCTCACCGACCCGGCCACCCTCCACCCGACCTACCGGAACTCCATGCTCCTCTGCGCCGCCCTCATGACCGGCGGAGCAATCCTCGCCCTGATCTTCGTCCCCACCCGTCTCCCGGCCCACTCCCCCGACACCCCGTCCGACACCCCGACCTCGGATGCCGACGCGGGCGCGGATTCGACCGCGGGTAACCCGATGCCGACCGACCACACCAGAGAGGACAGCCCCGTCCGCACTTACTGCGACGTGGCAGGCCCACCCGTCCACCCTCGCGGCTGACGGTGAGCTGCCGGCGAGCCTGGTGGAATTGCGGGTGACCCGCGGACTGCCGAGACCCTAGGGTGCGTCAATGGCGATCAGACTCGATCACGTCACCGCGGAGCTGGATGCGCTCTTCGACCTTGACGCGGCCGGCCCCGACACTGCGATGAGCCGGCATGTGCCGCGGGTGTTCGACGAAGTGGGATTCGACTGGCGGGGGTTCGTGGAGCCGGGGTTCAGCCAGCGGTTCAACGGGCTGATGCGGCGTGGGCTCGAGTCGGTGGGGGCTGTTTACGGAGCGTGTCTGCCTTCGGCGCACGTGCTGGACGCGTGGCTGGCGGTCGCCCGGGCCGGGGACTTGTTGATCACGCATCATCCGATCGACGTACGCAACGGGTCGCCCGTGCATGACGTGTGGGCCGAGGGGTTCGTACCGATCGCTGAGGCGCAGTTGCAGGCCATCGCCGCCCGCGGGCTCTCGATGTATTCGTGCCACGCGCCGATGGACATCTCGCTCGAGGTCGGTACTGCCGCGGCCATTGTCGAGGCGCTGGACGGCAGCGTGGTGGGGCGGTTCTGGCCGTACGGCGACGGTCATGCCGGGCTCCTTGCCGACATCGCGCCCACGACCAGCGACCGGCTTGTGCACCGGGCGTCCGAGTTGTTCGGGGTGAGTCTTGTCGAGGTGGAGGGGGCGGCGCGTGAGGAGATCACACGGGTCGCGGTGGTGGGCGGAATCGGCGACCACGTCGATCAAATGGCTGTGGCGGAACGGCTCGGCGCGCACGCCTATCTGACCGGGGAGCTGCACGTACGGATCGAGGGTGACTACGGTCGCCGTAAGTTCGCAGAGGTGGAACGGTTTGCGGCCACGACGGGGATGACGCTCATCGGGGTGTCACATGCGGCCAGTGAGCACCTTGTCATCGAGACCCAGCTCGCCCGGTGGTTCGCGGGGACGTTCGGGGTCACGCTGCGGCCGATTCGCGAGGCCGAGTGGTGGCGGTGAGCGGGGCTGGTTGGATTCGGGGATGCGACCTTCGTTTTTGATGCCTCCCAAGCTTTCGCCCGGTGATCGGGTGGCTGTGCTTTCGCCGTCGTTCGCCGCGCCGGAAGTTTTTCCTGCCGTGCATGAGCAGGGGTTGCGGCGGCTGCGAGAGCTTTTCGGGGTGGAGCCGGTGGAGTTCCCGACCACGCGGCAGGCGGCGTCGGCTCAGGAGCGGGCTGCCGATCTGATGGCTGCCTATGCGGATCCGGGGATCCGGGCGGTGCTGGCGACCATCGGGGGCGATGACCAGATCACCCTGCTGCGGCATCTGGATCCGGCGCCGTTTGTTGCCGACCCCAAGCCGTTCTTCGGATATTCCGACAACACGAATCTGCACAACTGGCTCTGGTATCACGGGGTGGCCAGCTATCACGGGCTGTCGACGATGGTGCAGCTCGGACGGGGTGGCGGTGTTGAGGACATCGTGGAGCGGTCGCTGCGGGCTGCGCTGTTCGAGAGCGGGGATGTGGAGGTCGAGGCCCTTGCCGAGTTCACCGACGAGGAGCTGAACTGGGGTGAACCGGCGGCGTTGACCGAGGCGCCCGTGCCGTACCCGAGTCCGGGGCGGGTCTGGCATCGGGCGGACCGGGTTGTCACCGCGCCGACCTGGGGTGGGAGCTTGGAGGTCATGCACGCGACCGCGGCGGCGAGCCGGTGGGTTCGGCCGGTGGAGGATTACGCCGGGTGTGTGTTGCTGATGGAGACGTCGGAGGAGTTGCCCTCCGCCACCAAGGTTTTCCGGGTGCTGCGTGACTTCGGGGAGCGGGGGTTGCTGGAGCAGTTCCCGGCCGTGCTCGTCGCCACCGCCAAGGGGACGGCGCTTTTCAACCCGAAACCACGCGACGAGCGCGAGGTCTATCGGGAGGAGCAGCGCGCGGCCGTGCTCAAGGCCTTCAAGACCTACAACCCCGGGGCGATGATCGTGTTCGGCGTCGATTTCGGGCACACGGATCCGCAGTGGGTGCTGCCGTACGGCGGCAAGGTGACGGTGGACGGGCCCGCTCGGCGGATCACCGCGCACTTCTAGAGATCGAAGGTGCGGAAGAGCTCGTCGGGGTCGAGGCCCATGGAGGCGTAGTTGCCCTCGATCTCGAGGCTGACGAAGCCGTGCAGCCGGCTCCACGCCGTCACCGCGTGCAGGGCCACCGCTGGTTCCGCACCGGACCACGTGGACAGCTGGGCGGCCAGCGGGTCAGGGACCGGGGGAAGCGGCTCGGTGACGGTCAGCAGGCTGGTCATGGCGCGGTGGGCCGCGGCGACGAGGCTCTGGTCGTGGGGGTCGTAGCCGGGCAGGGGTGCGCTGAACAGCAGCCGGTATCGGTGCGGTGCGGCCAGTGCCCAGGCCCGGTAGGCCGCCGCGTGGTCCGCCAGGGTCGGCGGGGCGCCTTCCAGGGCGAGTGCGAGGTCGGCGTACGCGTCGAGGATCAGCTCGGTCAGGAGGGCGTCGCGGCTGGCGAAGTAGCGGTAGAGGGCCGGGCCGGAGACGCCCAGTTCCTTGGCGATCGCGTTCAGGGAGAGGGTCCCGGGACCGCCTTCGGAGAGTTGACGCAGGGCTGCGTCCTTGACCTCCTGACGCATCTGTGCCCGAAAACGATCACGGAGGCCGCCGGTTGTCATGCCGCAGACGCTACCTGCGCGACGCTCGGTCAGGAGACCCCGGGCACGGCGAGGAAGCGTTCGGCTGCCAGCCGGCCGACCTGGGCGCGCAGGCCCGAGGTGCGGGCCTGCTCGATCGCGCGGTGCAGGGCGCCCAGGGCCAGGTCGTCGAAGGGGACCTTGTCGGCGACCGGCTCATCGGCGGCCAGCTCGCGCAGCAGCAACAGGCCGCGGGTGCCCTCGCCGGGTTCCACGACGTCGAGCACCTTGAAACTGGTGCCCGGCAGGAACACCACCCGTGATTCGGCGCGGTGCTCGTCGTCGGGTTCGAGCAGGCGCGTACGCCGCCCCGTCATCGACCAGATCAGCACGTCGACGCCGCCGGGCAGGTCGGCGGGCGGGTCGATCAGCGCATGGGTGAAGCCGCGCTCACGCAGCACCTGACGTTCGCGCACCCGGCGCAGGTCGGCCGCGCAGAGGTCCGAGACCTGCATGGTCGCGCCGCGGTGGCTCGGCAGCCGGACCAGGCCGCCGCTGACGCACCGGGCGAACGGCACCTGCGGACCTTCGGACACCCCTTCGCGGAGGGCATCGTCGACCCCGTCACCCACCGCGGACAGATACAGGCGTACGGCGACCGCGTCCGCCATCGTGTCGGAGCCGGCCGAGTACCCGGGGTACTCGGCGAGGATCCGGGACACCGAGCTGGCCGCCAGGTCGAACTCGTGCCGGAGGGCGTCCTGCAGCCACGCGCGTTCCTCGCCCAGTTCGCCCGGATCGGTCACGCCGAGCGGGCCCCCTTCGGGCAGCTCCTGGAACCGCAACAACCGCGGCACCCCATGCGAAAGGTGCTTAGGGCCGGCAGAAGGGCGCAGGAGAACCTGTTCCACGGCGGCGAGCACGCGCACCGCGTCGGAGGGTGGCAGGACGGGTGCCTCAGCCGCGCGGGGGCTGATCCGCGGCGTGGTGCCGGCGCGGGTCGGCAGGTCGGGCGCGGGCGCGGCCCAGGGCGGCACCACGGCGAGGTTCGGTGTCACGTCCGGCACGGCGATCGCCGGCACCGCCTGAGCCAACCGGCGGCTGGGAAGGGCAGCCGGCAACGGCACCGAGACCGGCAGCTCGGTCGCGACCGCAAAAGTGGCCGGAGCAGGCGTCTCCGTGAGGGAGGACAGGGTGAAGCTGTGCGTGAGACCGTCCGCGATCGTGCCGCCCGCGGGCGCGGAGTTACGCGAGGTCACCACCACCGCGGAGGCGAGCTGCAGGGTGCTTCGTTCGCGGGTGGCCTGGTCGAGCCGGGCGACCAGGTCGTCGGCCAGCTCGCGGAGGCGGGTCATGCGGGCCGGTTGACCGTCTTCGATCACTACGGCGTGGACCGCGGGGTCGGCGGTGCGGGCACGGATCCGCTCGGCGTGGCGGGGCGGCTCCGCCGGGCGTACCCAGAGGCCTGATTGAAGGATCTCCACCACCGCGTCGTCGGCGTATCGGAAGATCAGCGGGGAGATCTCGTCGCCGAGGATCTCCGGGGCCTGGTAGCTGATGACCCGAGGCACCTCGGCGGCCACGGTGGGCCGGGCCCGGGGCGTGTAGCCGAGCTCGCGGGCGTAGACCTGCCAGCCTAGGCGGCCGTCCGGTGCGACGGTGTGCATCCGGGGGCGTTCCGGGCGGCCGACGGGCACCCCGGTGAAGCAGACGACCGGCGTACCGAGCAGATCGGCGAGTGCCTGCCCGAGCGACTCACCCTCGGGGAGCGCCACGGGGCCGTACTGGATGAAGCGCGCGTGGTCCCGGCCCAGATCGACCAGCTCGTGCCAGAAGCGGGCGATGTCGTCGAGGGCCAGCGGCGGCGTGCCGGGACAGCCCAGGACGACGGTGAACGCCTCCGGCTGGCAGGGCATGGCGGAGGCGAGCCACTGCCAGTGCTCGCGCAGCGCCGCCTCGTCGCGGGTGTCGCGGATCCAGACCCCGCCGGGCAGCGGTTCGACCATTCCGTTCGCGCTGGTGGGTAACGCGTCGGTCGCGGCCTCGTCCCAGACCGGCTGGGGATATCGTTTCGCCTCCCAGCTCGGCGGCCGGCCACGGCTGTAGCGGACCCACCCGCTGCCCTCGGTCGCGTGCACGAACAGCGCGCCGGACGTTCCCCGGATCAGTTGCCCGTAGGGCGCCACGACCGGGCGGCCGAGCCGGTCGGAGATCCACTGTCCGGCCAGGACGGACGTGTCCTGCCCGGTGCCGCAGACGACCAGCCGGATGCCCCGGCGCCGCCGGGGCAGGGCCGCGGCAACGGACTCCCAGATGCCCACAGGCAGGTCATCGTGCAGGTCGAGGACGACAATGTCGTTCTCGTCGTCCTCCACCACGGTGAGGGCGAGCGACTGTGCCTCGGGACTGATCTTGTCCCGTGCGTGCAGTACGAGAGCATTGCCGACGGTGTGCCTGCCGATGGGCGAGGTGTCCGTTCCGGTACGCATCCCGTCAGATCATGCCAGCACGCAATGCGTAAGCAACCGCGTGCGAACGGTTACGGAGTTTGAGGCGGTGCGTCACGCCATAGATGACGTTCTTTACGGTGCGCTCCGAGTAGCACAGCTCGCCGGCGATCTCGTTGGTGTCGAGCCCGTCGGCCATCAGCCGCAGCACATCAATCTCGCGCGGGGTCAGGCCTGAGGCGTTGAGCCCGTTCGGGGTGAGCACGTCGCGCTGCAGCCGCTCGATGTGCTTGAGCAGTTCGCCGACCAGGTTCGGCGGCATGACCCCGCCACCGTTGGCGGCGGCGAGCACGCTGTGCGCGAGACGCTCGGCGGTGACCGCGGCCCGCGGGAGGATCGCGACGACGCGGCACTCGACGGCGGTCAGCAGTTCGGTCTCGGTGATCTCGCCGGTGACCAGGACGACGGGCGTGCCGACCTCGGCCGCGCAGCGACGCAGCGTGGCGACGACCTCACCGGTCAGCCGGTCACAGGAGACCACGAGCACCTTGGCCTCGGCCCGATCGGCCTGACGGACCAGCAGAAGCTCCGGACGCGCCTGAAGATAGCTGGCGAGACCCGCCTGGCTCAGCGGATCCGAGGCCTGCAGCGCCACCCGAATCTGTTCCACGGTCAACCTCCGGCTTGTGGTCCTTCGTTACAGCCGGGCCAGTCTCCGGAAACGTTCTTCAGAAAACCTTCACACCGTCTTCAGAGGTTGGCGGGGGTTGTGAAGGTTCCATCTATCGACGCAGGTCAGATCATCAACTCCGGACAAGATAACGATCAGGCAATGTCGCCCGGCGCGACCTTGCGGCGGGCCTGACGCAGCGCCTCGATGTATTTGGGCAGCTCCTCGACCGCCTGCTCGAGCCGGCCGGGGGCGAGCTGATCGGCGAAGACCGCGTCGACCACGTCGTCGGCCAGGTCGCGGGGCAGGTCATCGACCCGCTGCGCGGGGACGTGCTGCCAGATCTTCAGGACGCGCAGCCGCGCCCGGGCGAGCGAGAGGGTTCGTTCGAGACCCGCGATGACCTCGTTGGCCCGCGCAGTGTCCACGACCAACCGCCCCTCGGTCGCGAGCGTCAGGAACAGCTCACCTGCGAAAGGAGATGAGGAAATTTCACGGTCGGCCGCCACCCTGCGAGTCCATCAGCCGACCCGCCGTCTCCGGAAGACCGGATGGGTTGCAATGCCCTGCCCGACCGGGTTCATTGCCCACCCCCACCACCCACGCTCCCAAGATGAACGTTATTAAAAGTGGGTTAAGGGAGATCCATGGATCCCGTAAGTCAGCGCTATGGTTATGCGCACGCGCCGTTCGGCCACTTGCGGACCACATGTAGATGTGGGTAAGGGCGGGCCGAGGCGTGTCACAGCGGTACTCAACGGGGGCGTTGGTCGGCGAGTTGCGTTAGGTTGCAGCTTCAACCGCCGAGAAGCGGGAGAAATCCCACGACGAACTAGGTTGGGAAGCCATGTCGGCAGAGCACGAGGGCATGGACCTCCGCCTGCTCGGCCCGGTCCGGGCGTGGCGCGGTGGCGCCGAGCTCCCGATCGGGTCCGCGCGACGGACGGCTGTCTTCAGCATGCTCGCGCTGAACGCCAACCACGCGGTCTCCCGCGAGCAGCTCGTCGCCGCGCTGTGGGGCGACGACCCGCCTGCCAGCGCCACCGGCAACGTCTACACGTACGTCTCGGCCCTGCGCCGGGTCCTCGAGCCGAGCCGGGACCGCTGGGCCGCCGGGCAGGTGCTCACCTCCGGCGGCGGCACCTATCAGCTGCACCTGCGCGAGCAGGACATCGACGTCTTCCGGTTCGACGCGCTGCGGGAGGAGAGCAAACGGCATCGCGCCACCGGTGACCGGCAGGCCGAGCTGACGGCGATCAGCGCGGCGCTGCAGCTGTGGCACGGCGAGGCCCTGGCCGGGGTGCCCGGACCCTTCGCCGAGTCCCAGCGGCTGCGGCTGACGGAGTTCCGGCTCGCCACCGCCGAACGGCACGCGACGCTGCTCATCGAGACCGGGCGCTTCGACGAGGCCATCACGGTGCTGCGGGGGCTCGTCAGCGCGTACCCGTTGCAGGAGCAGTTGCACTCGATGCTCGGCACCGCGCTGCAGGGAGCCGGACGCCCCGCCGAGGCCGCGCGGCACGCCGCTGTGCGGCACGCACCGCCGTCCCGGGCACCCGGGCGCGGGCCCTGGCCGGTGCCGTCCGACCGCGCGACGTTGTTCGGCCGCGACGACGAACTGCGCCGCCTGCGCCGGGCCGCCGTCGAGGTGGCCGACGGCCGGGGTCGCAGCCTGCGTCTCGAAGGCCCACCCGGCATGGGCAAATCGGCGCTGATGACCGTGGCTCTGCGCGGCGCGACCCCGGCCGGCTGCCGCACGGGATGGGCCGTCGCCGACGAGCTGTCCCGGCGGACGCCGCTCGGGGTGCTGCGCGAGTGCTTCGAGTCGGCGATGTCCGGCGACTCCGCCCGGGAGCTGGTGCAGCACGGGCCGGCCGACCAGATCGTGCCGCGCGCGGTGGAGCTCATCCGCGCGACGGCGGAGCAGGCCCCGCTGATCCTCGTCATCGACGACCTGCAGTGGGCGGACCCGCTCACGCTGCGGGTCTGGGCCGCCCTGCACGCCGCCACGGCCGAGCAGCCGCTGCTGCTGATCTCCGCGGGCCGGCCCGGTTCGGCAGAGCTGCGCGAGGTGCCCGTCGACGAGGTCGTCGAGCTGGAGCCGCTCGGGACACCCGCCGCCACCCAGCTGGTCCGCGCGGTGGCCCCGGAGCCACCGGACCCGCGGATGCTGCAGGACATCCTCACCGACGCCGCCGGAAGTCCCTGCTACCTGCGGCATCTGGCCCGGCTCAGCCCGGATCTCGCCGCCACGGTCGCCGCGCATCTCGCCGCGTTCAGCGAGGAGACGCGGCAGCTGCTGCGCGCCGTCGCATACCTGAACGCCGGTCCCGATCCGGACGCCGAGCCCGGTTGCATGCTCGGCGAGCTCGCCCTGGTCACCGACCGCTCCACCGATGACCTGGTCCGGGCGCTGACCCCGGCCGTGTCCGCCGGGGTGCTGGGCGCGGCAGGCGAGCGGGTCTTCTTCCAGCACCGGGTTGTCGCCCGGGTGCTGCACGAGGGCACGCCCCACTCGCTGCGGATCATGCTGCACCGCTCGTTCGCCTCGCGGATCGCCGACGCCGGTGGCCCGCCCGAGCGGGTCGTCGCCCAGCTGCTCGCCGGCCCGGTGCCGCTGGACGGCCCGGTCGCGCAGTGGCTCACCTCGCGCATCGAGGACCTCGCAGCCCGGGCACCACAGCTCTCGGTCACGGTGCTGCAGCGGGCCCGCGCCCAGTACGCCGTCGCCCCGGAACAACGCCTGGTGCTCACCGCCTGGCTCGCCCGGCTGCTGCTGAGCCAGGGCCGCAACGGCGCCGCCGAGGCCGGCTGGGTCGCCGCCCGCACCACCGACCCCGAGCTCGAGGGCGAGATGCGCTGGATCGCGGCGATGACCCACGAGAAGCGGGGCGAACACGACGCCGCGGCCGAGATCGCCCGATCCGTGCTGCGCGAGCGCCGGGTGCCGCTGCACCGCCTCGACCAGTTCCGGGTGATGCTCACCCGCATCCGCCCGCACCTGGCGGGGAACCCGACGATGCCGCATCTTTCCCGTTCGGCGATGATCGTTGACGAAGTTTCTGTTATCCGCTGACCGCGAGCGCCGTCCCCCTTCAGTGAGCGGAATGGGAGGCAACGTGCCGTCGACACCGCAGGACCGGCTCCGGGTCTCTGTCCTGGGCCCGGTTCGCGCCTGGCTGGGTGAGCGCGAGCTGAACCTCGGCGCGGCCCGTCAACGCACCCTCTTCGCGGTCCTGGCCGCCGCTGCCGGCCGGGTCGTCGGGCGGGACGAGCTGATCGAGGGCATCTGGGGCGCGGCGCCACCGGCCACCGCCACCGGCAGCGTCTACACGTACATCTCCGGGTTGCGCCGGGTCCTCGGCCACGACCTGCTCACCTCCGGCCCCGCCGGGTACGCCCTCCAGCTCACCCCCGAAGACCTCGACAGTGCCCGCTACATCACCTTGAGTCAGCAGGCGGCTGAGCTGCGTGACACCGGTGACCTGGCCGGGGCGGTCGCGCTGCTGGACGAGGCCCGGACGCTGTGGAAGGGCGAGCCGTACGCGGGGCTCTCCGGTCACGGCATCGAGGTGGAACGCGCCCGCCTGACCGAGCGTCGCCTGACCGCCATCGAGATGCGCGCCCGCGCGGCACTGGAGCTCGGCGAGGACGACCTGGTCGCCCAGCTGACCAGCCAGATCCGCGTCTACCCGCTGCACGAGCCGCTGCACGAGCTGCTGATGCTGGCCCTGCACCGCACCGGCCGGCGTACCGAGGCCCTGGAGGTCTACCGGGCGGCCCGCCGCATCCTCGTCACCGAGCTGGGTGTCGAGCCCGGCCCGGCCCTTGCCGACCTGCACCAGCGCGTGCTGACCGGCGCCGCCGAGCCCGCCACCCCCGCCCGTCCGGTGCCGCCGGTGCTGCCACCGCAGGTGGCCCGTGCCCTGCGGGACGGCTCGGCGGGCCGCACCCCGGCCGGCCGCGAGGACGAGCTCGAGCGGCTGCGGGAGCTGGTCCAGGAGGTCGCCGCGGGTCACGGAACCGCTGTCTGGATCGAGGGTGAGCCCGGCATCGGCAAGACCGAGCTGCTCACCGCCGCGTTCGCCGACGCGGCGAGCCTGGGCTGCCAGGTCGCGTGGGGCGTCGCGGACGAGCTCGACCAGCACGTGCCGCTGCAGGTGGTGACGCGGGCACTGGGACTGGAGACCACCCCTGACGACCCGCCGCTCGCCACCGGTCTGCAGGAGGGCGGCGCGGAGGAGAGCTCGGCTGCCGACCGGGTGCTCGCGTACGTGCGGGCTGCCTGCGCGATCGCCCCGCTCGTCCTGGTCGTCGACGACCTGCAGTGGGCCGACGAGTCCAGCGTCATCTTCTGGGACCGGCTCGTGGCCGTCACCCCACGGTTGCCGCTGCTGCTGGTCGCGGCGGCCCGCCCTGAGCCTAAAGGCCGGGAGCTCGCCCAGTTGCGGCGCAGCGTGCAGAACAGGAGCGGTCACTCGCTCGTCCTGCGGGCCCTGCCCCCGGCGGCGGTCGAGCAGCTCGTGGTGCAGATGGTCGGTGCCCCGCTCGGGCCGAACCTTGCGGAGGTCGTACCCCGCTCGGGCGGCAACCCGCTCTGCGCGAGGGAGATGGTCACCGCGCTGATCAGGCGCGGCGCGGTGCGGACAGCCGACGGCATCGCCGACATCGACGGTTCCGTGCCGGTCGAGGCACCGCGGTCGCTGCTGGCGGTGGTACGGGCCACCTTGGACTTCCTCTCCCCCGACACCCAGGAAGTCCTGCGGATGGCCGCGATGCTCGGCACCCAGTTCGCGGTCGATGACGTCGTCGCGGTGACCGGGCGCGCGCCGTTCATCCTGCTGGCCAACCTCGAGGAGGGGCTCGCCGCGAGCGTCCTGGTCGATGCCGGCACCGACCTCGCCTTCCGGCACTCGTTCCTGCGCCAGGCGCTCTACGAGAGCATCCCGGCACCGGCCCGCGCCGCGCTGCACCGGCACACCGCCGAGGTGCTCGACCGCGGCGGCAGCCCCATCACCCGGGTCGCCGAGCAGCTCGCCGCGGTGACCCCGGTGGTCGACGAGTGGGTGGTGTCGTGGCTGGTCAAGCATTATGCGGAGGTCGCCAGGCGGGTGCCGCAGATCGCCGGTGGGCTCCTTCGTCAGGTGCTCGCCACCGCCGTGCCCACCGCCGCCCAGCGCGAGACCCTGCTGATCGCCCTGGTGAAGCTGGACTTCCGGCACCAGCGCTGGCCGATGGACGAGGCACGGGAGGCCGCCGCGCTGGCCGGTGACCCGTCCGATCGCGCGGAGATGCGGCAGCTGCTGGCCGTGATGACGTTCCGGCGCGGCGACCCGGATGCCGCCATGGCGATGCTCGAAGCGACGGTGGTGGACCCCGAGATGCCGGAGCTCTGGCGTACGCGGCACCGCGTCCTGCTGGCCAACTTCCGCCGCGGCGGCCTGGACGACCTGGACCGCGCCGACGAGGTGGCCGAGCGGCTGCGCGCTGAGGCAGAGGTGGCCGGGGAGCCGTACGAAGCGGCATTCGCCCTGCAGACCAGCTGGCTGACGAACTCCATCCGCCGCGACCACGAACGCGCCCTCGAGTACGTCGACCGCGCGCTGGACCTCATGCGTGACCACCCCACGTTCGCCGGCATGTACTTCGACCTGCTCGACAACCGCATGTTCACGCTGCAGAACCTCGACCGGCTCGACGAGGCGGAACGCACCCTGCGCGAGGCGGCGCTCTTCGCGATCCGGCACCGGCTGCCCAGCACGCTGCAGGTCGCCTCGGCGGTGCAGTACTACTGGCTGGGCCGCTGGGACGACTCCCTGGCCGAGGTCAGCGCGGTCACCGACGACGCACCCGGGATCACCTTCCTCGGCATGCGCGAGCCGGGCGCGGTCAGCATGCTGCTGCACGGGGTCGCCGCGCTCATCGCCGGTCACCGCGACGACGCCGACCTGGCAGCCGGGCATCTGGACGCGGCGGACGTGCTGCCCGCCACCGATGCCGAGCGGGAGAGCTGCGACTTCCTGATGGTCGCCCGGGCCCTGCGCGCCGAGCAGCAGGGCCGCGCCGACGAGGCGCTCGACCTCCTCGCGCCGCTGCTCGTCCCCGGCTACGCCCGGATGATGCTGCGGCACCAGTGGCTGCCCGATGTGGCCCGGCTCGCCCTGGGCCAGGGCCGCAAGGACATCGCAGAGAACGCCGCCGCCCTGTGCGAGAACGAGGCGGGCAAAGAGGTGCGGCCGGCGCGCGCGTGGGCGGCGGCCCAGCGCTGCCGGGCACTGCTCGACGGAAACCCGGAGCCGGCCCTGGCCGCGGCCGCGCACTACCGCACGGTGGGCCGGGTGCCCGAGCTGGCGGCGGCGCTGGAGGACGCGGCGGTGCTGCTGGCCACGAACCGGCGCCCGCACGAGGCGGCCCGCACCGGCGCCGAGGCCGTCGAGCTCTACACCGTGCTGGGCTCCCGCTGGGACCTGCGGCGCACCAACGAGCGGCTCGCCGAGGTCGGGGTGGACGTTTCCCGCGAGGTCAGTGCAGGGTGATCTCGATGGGGCCCATCTTCTGCTGAGCCAGCTTGCCCGCGTTGTCCGCGGCGGCCTGGACGGCCTGGGCGATGGCGGTCTGCAGCGCCGCCACGTCACGCCGATCAAAAACGGCCGGATCGACACGTACGCCCTGGAGCTTGCCCATCCCGCTGGCCAGCACGGTCACCGAGCCGTCGGCGGAGCGACCGGTGACGATCGCCTTGCCCAGGTCGGTCTGCGCGTCGGCCATCTCCTGCTCGAACACCTTGGCGCGATCGAGGAACTCCTGGATCTCCTCGGGCTGCATGCTGTGCTCCTCTACAAGACTGCGGCGAGGCCGCCGGGCTGACGGGAGGCCGCGGACGAGGACGCGGTCCGGCCGGCGAGGCCGTTGAGGTCGGCGAGGGCCAGGGTCCTGGACGCAGCCGTACGCGTGAGCCCCCACGAGAACAGGTGCGCCGCCCGGACAGTGCGCTCGGGCAGCCCCGCCGCCAGATCGACCAGGGCGGCGCGGACGTCGTCGGGCACCTCGTGGCCCCTGCGCACCAGGTGCCGGACCACGATCTCTGCCAGCTCCGGAGTGGTGTAACCGGGCATCGACCAGTCCTGCCCGAAGACCTCGGCAACCGACGGGACCGCCGCACGCAGCTCGCGCAACGCCCGCTCCTCGCCGATCAGCACCACGACCGGGTCACCGGGCGCCGGGCGCGTCCGCGTGACGAGCTGCTCGACGATGTCCGCGCCGGTCCCGCTGCCGTCGTCGGTGTAGTCGACCATCAGCACGCCACCCTCGGCGTCCCGCAGCGCGGCCTCGACCAGGCTGCCTGCCTGCCCGGGCCACTGCGGCGCGAGCTCCTGCGCGGTGCTCACCCGGATCAGCTGGCCGACGGGCACGAGGTTCAGCTCGGAGAGGCCGGCGGCGTAGTGCCGCGCGAACTCGCTGCGGCCGCTTCCGCTCGGACCGGTCACGATCACGTTCGCATGCTTACCGTACGCCCGCCGCCTGTTTCGCAGCTCGCACAGCTGGAGCAGCGTCGTGCCCACCGCGTCGCGTACGGGAGCCGCGCCGACCAGGTTGCAGACCCGTCGCCAGCTGCGCGTCGCGTTGATAGCTCCGGCCGGGTTGCTGGCCGCGTCGGGCTGCGTGTTCTTCTCCGCCGGCAGGTCTTCGAGCAGGTCCAGCTCGGGCGCGAGGTCCTCGCCGGTCAGCCGGTTGAGCTCGCTGTCCTTCGACGGCGGCGTCGTCGCCAGCCGCGACGCCTGATTGTTGATCATCGCTTCGAACAGCTTGCGCGCCACACGTCCGTTACCGAACGTCGAGTTCTTCGGAATCCGCTCGAAGTACGTCGTCAGCGCGGCCACACCGTCGTCGGTCAGGTCGTAGTAGTGCTTGTGACACAGATTCGTCGTGATCGTGACGAGCTCGTCGACGGAATAGTTCGGGAACTCGACCGTGCGGGTGAAGCGGGAGGCCAGACCGGGGTTCGACTCAAGGAACTTCTCCATCAGCTCCGAATACCCGGCGACGATCACCACGAGCTCGTCGCGGTGGTCCTCCATCATCTTCATCAGCGCGTCGATGGCCTCCTGACCGAAGTCCGGTCCCGAACCACCCGACCCCGCCGACAGCGTGTACGCCTCATCGATGAAGAGCACGCCACCCATGGCCTTATTGATCAACTCGGTGGTCTTGATCGCCGTCGAGCCGATGTACTGCCCGACCAGGTCCGCGCGCGCCGCCTCGACCATGTGGCCCTTGGACAGAATCCCCAGTTCCTTGAGGACCGTCCCGTAGAGCCGCGCCACCGTGGTCTTACCCGTTCCGGGCGGGCCCGCGAAGACCAGGTGCCGGCTCATCGGCGGCATCGGCAGGCCCATCTGCAACCGGACCTGCGACATCTTGATCAGGTTGATCAGCGCGGTGACCTCGTGCTTGACGCCCTTCAGACCGATCAGGCTGTTCAGCTCGCGCAGCGGGCCGGTCAGCTCGTCCTCGACCGGCGGCGCGGTCTCAGCCTGCTCCGGCCCCCCATCGTCCGGGTAGTCATCCACATAGGAGGGGGACTGTGGAGCCGGCGCCGGGCTCACCGGCTCGGGCGCGGTCCTGACGACCAGCGACTCGACGGTCAGCTGGGCGTCGTCGGCCTTGCGGACATCCTCGCCGCCGCTCTCCTGCACCGTGCAGTGGCTGAGAGTCACCGGCTCGGCACTGTCCACGTCGAATCCGTTGGCGCCGCTGACCAGCACCTCGCAATCGGTGAACGTGCCCCGGCCGCCGCGGGACACCGCGACACCGTTGCGCCGCGCCCGGCGTACCCGCGTCTGGGTGGCCGTCACCACACCGCCCGAACCGATCGACAGGCCGTCGCCGGGCGCCTCCGTGATCTCGCTGTCGCGCACCTGGAGCTCGCCATCGGCGACCTGCACCCCGGCACCGCGGACCTGCGCCGACTGCAGCACGAGGGAGGAACCGCCACCGACCGTGACCGTCACTGCCTGCGTACCGTTGAACCGGGCCTCGCGAATCGTGCCGCGGGCGGCCGCACGCAGCTCGAGCGCCACCGCCTCGCCGGCCTCGACCGCGAGATCGGAGCCGTCCAGCGTGGCGCCGTCCTTGACGAGCAGCCCCGCCCCGGTGCCGATCGTCGCCTGGAGGCGCTGCATGACCGCCCGGCCCGCGCCGCCGATGACCGCCACCTGCTCCTCGGTGCCCCGAACGGTCAGGCCCTCGAAGCGCGGAGTGCTCTCACCGTCCACATTGATGCCGGTGGGGGCATCCGCAAACGTGCAATCGACGAACGTGGGCTTCGACTTGCCGGTCACGTGCGCGGCGGTGTGCCCGGCGCCGGTGAACGTGCAGCGTTCGAAGCGTGGTGACGCGCCGTCCGCGATGTGCGCGGCCTGCAGCGTCGCACCGGTGAACGTGGAATCGCTGATCACGGCGTCGATCTCGCCCCGCAGGAAGAGGTCGACGTTGCCGCTGTCACGCACGGTGAGCCGTTGGATCCGGGCCCAGCCGCGCTGCTCGATCACGACGGCCGGCTTGCCCGCCTTCACGATCTCGCACTGCTCGATGGTCAGCCGGGCATCGCCGTTGACGCAGACGCTGTTGGCGCCGGTTCCCCGGATCACGCAGCGGCGCAGGGTCAGCGCACCCTTCTCGCCGACCACGATGCCGGAGGTCGCCACATCGGTGACCAGGGTGTCCTCGATCGCGCTCGTCCCCGGGGACATCACCACGATGCCGGCCCCGGCCGAGCTGCGCACCTCACAGCCACGCAGCGCCAGCGAGCCCTGCAACCGGGCCAGCAACGTCACCCAAGCAGCACCGGAGATCTTGCAGTTGTCGAGCGCGACCTCACCGGAGTACACGTCCACCGCGGCCAGCTTGGTGTCCCCGCTACCCAGCGTGATGCCGCGCAGCTGCGCACCCTCGCCGTGCACGACGAGGACGCTGCCCTCCTCCACGATCACCTCGACCGGGCCGCCGCCCTCGACCGCGCTGATCGTGATGCGGTTGCCCACGATGAGCTTCTCGGCGTACCGGCCGGGATGCACGGAGATCGTCGCGCCCGCCTCGGCACGCGCGATCGCGGCGCTGATCGACGGATACGCGCCGGGCTGACCGCCGCCCACCACCAGAACCTGTCGGCTCATCGTCCGCTCACCTCCTCGCGGACCGGCCTGCGGTCCAGCCCCGGCAGGACACCGAACCGGCCTGTCGAGCCGGCACCGATCCGCCGCTTGGGTTCGGCACTCGCCCACCGCTCCACGCTGCGCCGCAACGACGTCACGGCCAGCTCGTCGAGCGACACCCGGTTCGGATCGACCCGGCCGTCGTCACCGATCTCGTTCGCACCGATCTCGCGCATCAGAATCGAGCCACGCCCGCCGGCCTCGGGCTGGTGCAGCTCCAGGATCTTGTAGTGCGTACCGGGCAGGAACAGCACCCGGTCCTCGATCCGGTCGTCACCCTCCGGCTCGAGCACCGCCGTCCGCCGCGCCGTCATCGACCACACCAGCACGTCGGTGTCGCCGTCCTGGCTGGAGCAGGGCGCCGTGAGCATGTTGACGAACGCCCAGTCCGTCACGACCCGGCGCTCGCGGTACTGCGCCCACTCACCCGACGTCGGCGAGGTCCGATAGACCGTGGTACCGCGGAACGACGGCAGCCGCGACAGCCCCGAAACCGTGCAGCGCGCGAACGGCACGTGCGGCCCGTTCGTCGCCGACCGCAGCCCCGCGTCGATCCCCGCGCCCCGGCCGGAAAGGTAGAGCCGCACCGCCACCGAGTCGGCGAGCACGTCCTCCTTGCCCGCCGCCCCGCCGGTGGCCTGCAGCCCCGGGTGCTCACTCATGATCCGCGAAACCGAACTCGCCATGATGTCGAAGTCCCGGCTCAGCGTGCGCCGCAACCAGGCCCGCTCATCGTCGAGCGCACGGCTGGGCATCAACGCCGAGGCACCCGGCGAGGGCACCGGCTGGAACCGCACGTCCGGCACGGCTTCTTTTTTCGGCTCGGGGTTGAGCTCGGCCTTGGGCTCGGGCTGGGCTTTGGGGTCGGGCTGGGCCTTGGGCCTTGTTGCGGCTGCGGGGTCCAGCGCCTGGAGGCGGTCTACGTTGTGGACCGGCTCGGTGACCGGCAGCGACATCGGCATGGGCGCGGTCACAGGATCAACAACCTGCTCCGCGTACGCCCGGAGCGAAGGCTCGATCGCCGGCGCGGCCACCGCCTCCACCACCTGCTGAACCGCGACCGGAGCAGCGGGCTCACCGACCGCCTCGACCACGGACATCGCCGGCCGCTCGAAAGCCGGAGCTTCAATTGCGGGCGCCTCGAAAGCGGGCGTCTCGACGGACGGCTGCTCTGCGACCCGCTGCTCGAACGCCGGCGCTCCGACGGCCGGCTGCCCTCCGACGGCCTGTTCAAAGGTGGACGGCTCGACCGTCGGCTGCCCGCCGGTCTGCTGCCCGCCGGCCTGCTGCTCAAGGGCGGGTGCTTCAACAACTGGCCGGCCGAAAGCGGGCGCTTCAACGGCCGGCTGGCCGGAAGCGGGCGCTTCAACGACCCGCTGGCCGAAGGCGGGTGCTTCGACGACCGACTGGCCGCCGCCCTGCTGGTCGAAGGCGGGCGGTGCGAATGCCGGGGGTGCCTCGAAGACCGGTGCCCGGAACGACTCCGGCTGGATCGCCGGCTGCGGCAGGGTCGGCGGCTCGACGACGGACTGGTCCACGGCCGGTTGCACAAAGGTAGGCGACTCGATGGCGGACTGCTCCGTCGCCGGCTGCGCAAAGGCGGACGGCTCGACGACAGACTGGTCCCTCGCCGGCTGCGCAAAGGCGGACGGCTCGAGGAAAGAGGCGGCGGCCGGCTGGACCGGTTCGGACTGCGGCGGCTCCGCGGGCTGCTGGACAGGCGGCGTGGCGGGCTGGGACTGCTGCTGGACGAACGCGGCGAAAGCCCGGGTCTCCGGGAAGCCCTCCGGCATGATCGGCACGATGCGCTGCTGGACCACGGTCGCCGGGACCGCCTCGTAGCGCGGCTGCGACACGGTCGGCTCGACCTGCTCGAAATGCCGCTGAACAGCGCCCGGCCGGCCCTGCTCGAAGTCCTGCTGACCTGCGCCCGGCCGGCCCTGCTCGAAGTCCTGCTGACCTGCGCCCGAACGACCCTGCCCGAAGTCCCGCTGACCCGGCCCCGGCCGAACCTGCTCGGACTGCTGCTGGAAAGTCGGGGCGACCTGCTGCTGCTGGAACGCCGTAGGGGCGACCTGCTGCTGGAATGCCGGTGCGACCTGCTGCTGGAACGCCGTGGGGGCGACCTGCTGCTGCTCGATCGCTGCGGCGGCGGCCGGCTCGATCACCACCGCGGCGACTTCCGGCGACTGCATGATTGTGGCAGCGGGGCGGGGTGGGAGGGGCATTTCGATGCGGGCCTGGATCGGCTGGCGGGGGATGTCGGAGGGGCGCAGGGTGGCCTCGGCGCGGCCGGCGGGGCGCTGGCCCGGGACCATTACCGAGGCTGGGAAGAGTGCTGTGTCCTGGCCGACGGTGGGTTCGACGCGGGCGGCGAGGTCTTCGGCGAGTTCACGCATTCGCATGGAACGCTCGTCGACGGTGTCGTCGAAGATGAGGGTGCTGCCTTCGGGGTCGAGCGGGGTCGCTCGCACCCGTTCGGCGTTGGGCGGTTCTTCCACGGCGCGGACCCAGAGTCCGGTTTGGACGACCTCGACGACCGCGTCGGGGGCGTACCAGAAGACTCGGGGGGAGATCTCCTCGGTCCAGCGCAGGGGAGCTCGGTGGCTCAGGACCGCGGCGCGGCGGGCCTTGGAGTTGGGGTGGGCGCGGGGGGTGTAGCCGAGCTCGATGGCGAACGGAGGCCAGCCGAGCACGCCGTCCGCGCGTACGGTGCGGATCTCGAATTTGCCCGGAGCGCCCACCGGGACGCCGGTGTAGCAGACGACCTGGGTGCCGAGCAGGTCCGCCAGGGCCTGACCGAAGGCCTCGCCCTCGGGGAGCCGGACGTCGCCGTACTGCACAAAACGGGTACGCAGGCGGCTGTCCGGGTCGAGGTCGCGCCAGAAGCGGACCACGTCGTCGAGGGACAGCGGGGCGGTGCCGGGGCAGCCGAGCAGGACGGTCATGACCTCGGGCTGGCAGGGCACGTCGGCGATCAGGCGTTTGCGGTGCTCGTCGACGATCTCCGGCTCTCGGATGTCGTGGATCCACACGCCGCCGGGCAGGGGTTCGATCTCGCCGGTGGAGCTGGAGGCGCGCTTGTCGGTGGCGGCCTTGTCCCACAACGGGGTCGGGTAGCGCTTGGCGTCCCAGGTCGGCGGCTTGCCGGGGCGGAAACGCACCCAGCCGCTGCCGGGGGTGGAGTGCACGAACAGCGCGCCGGCCGAGCCGCGGACCAGTTCGCCGTCGGGCGCGATGACCGTACGGTTCAGTCGCTCGGAAAGCCATTGACCGGCCATCGCGGCGGCGTTGTGGTGCCGTCCGCACGCGACCAGCCGGATGCCCCGGCGGCGGCGGGGCAGCACGCCCGCCATCGACTCCCAGGATCCGATCGGCATCCCGTCACCCAGGTCGAGCACGACCACGTCGTTCTCGGCGTCCTCGACCACGGACAGGGCGAGCGACTGCGCCTCGGCGCTGATCGAGTCCTCGGCGTGCAGGACCAGCGCGTTACCCACGGTGTGCTGGACGACGCCGCTGGGCTCGTCCTTGCCACCGCGCAGGAGTCCACGGATTCCGGTTGCCATACGTCTACCCCCTCGGCAGGCCGGCGACGGCCTGACGGCTCAGAGCGGGACCCTGCGGCAGCACTGCCAGAAGGTCTTTCGGGAACGGTACGGGTGTGACGTTGCTGAGCTTCAGCGCGGCCACCGTGTCCGCGCCGGTCAGCCGGTAGGCGGTGCCGTTCTCGTCGAGGAACGAGACCTGTTTCACGGCGGTGGTCGAGAGCACGGGTGCCGCCACGACGGCCATTCCCGCGCCGGGCCGGCTGATCACGAACGTGCCGCCGTCGTTGTTGACCGCCGCGGCGTATCGCGGCGCGTAGACGACCACGCTGGTGAAGTTGGTCGCGGAGACCGGTCGTTGCTGCATGCACAGGGCGCGACCGGCGGCGTCCTCGAGCCGCAGCGACGCCAGGTCGGGCAGGCGGTCGAGCAGCGACTGGTCGGACGAGCGTTTCGCGCCGACGATCGCCGACGGGTCCACGTCGACCGGGCTCCCCTTGTCCTTGGCGTCGGCGATCAGGAATTCCGTGCGGCTCATCGGGGCCAGCCCGTCCTTGCGCAGCACGAACAGCTGCTCGACGCCGGAGTCGGAGCGCTGCCGGAAGAGCGTGCCGACATCGTAGGACTCGCCGCCGACCTTCGGCCCCTTCTGCCCGGCTCCCTCGATCTTCGCCGGGCCCAGCTCCGGTCCGTCGCCCAGCCAGTCGAGCCACATGTCCGGGGCGGCCGCCGGTTTGATGCTGCCCGCTCCGAGCGCGACCAGCACGGCCTCGTCGGTGACCTTGTACTTCAGGTAGTTCGCGAGGAGGTACGGCGTGCCGTCGTCACCGCGTACGACGGCGAAATTCTTCTCCGGCAGCGGATCGGCCGGGGTCTTCGGGTCGAGGTTGACGCCCACCCCGTCGACCTTGCGGTCGGTCACCACCGAGCCCGGCAGGCAGGTCAGCCACGGCCCCGCGAACAGGTCGCCGGCGGCCGGGACCTCCTTGGGCGCTCCGCTCACACCGATCGCACCGCCGCGGGGCACGTCCTTGATCGAGTTCTTCGAGATCAGCTTGACCTGGGATTTGGCGCCCTGGATCAGCATCGCCGAGGTCAGGTCAGGCGTCGAGTAGAGCACCCCGTTGAGGTAGACGTAGCGGTTGCCGCTCTCCTTCTCGACGAGGATCGCCCCGGCGGTTTTGTACGCGTTGCTGCCGCCCGGGACGATCCAGCCGTATACGGCGAAGCCGCCCACCACCAGCGCGACCAGGATGATCCCGATCAGGAAGCCGGTCTGTGCGCGGCGGCCCGGGATCTCCGCCCGGGTCGGGTCGCCCTCGACGAGGGCCGAACTGAGCCGGCCCACCATGAAGGTGTGGGCGTGGACGTGGTCTCGCTGGGTCTGCACGCGCGGCTACCCGAAGAGTCCGCGGGCCCAGGCGTACAGGCCGAGGATCTGCCCGAGCACCGGCAGCACGGCCACGCCGGTCGCCACGTCCAGGAAGGTGGCCGAATACTCCCAGAACGGCAGCATCCGCCGCGGGAAGGGTCGCAACGCCGCCATCACCAGCGGCACCACGGCGGCCAGCAGGCCGCCGAGCAGCACCCACCGCCCGCTGGGGGTGAGCGCCTGGGAGAGCCGCATGATGACCATGAGATAGCCGACGCTACCGGCGACCGTCAGCGCGATCCGCTGCCAGAAACCGAGAAAGGTACGGGCGCGCAACAGAATTGCACTCGCGACCACCAGCACGTACGTCCAGCCCGCCCAGCCCGGGACCTCCATGGTGAAGTGGAAGACGAAGGGCAGCACGATCGCCGACGCGAGCAGCGCGACGCTCAGGTAGGTGTCCGCTTCGTTGGTGCGGTCGCGGACCTCCTCGGGCGGCGACGGCTCGATGTCGTAGGACATGTCCGCGCCAGTCTTGGGCAGCTGCGGGCCACGTAGCCGGGCGAACTTCACGGCCGCGCGGGGAGCCAGCACGATCACCGCGAAGATCACGGCGACCGCGGCGGCCGAGGTCCGCTGCGCGGTCATCTGCGACGCCGACTGCATGAGCAGCACGCCGACCGCGACCAGCGACGTCACTCCCAGCACCAGCATCGGCGCCGCCGGGAGGTACGGCGTGACCGTGCGCTGGGCCAGCAGCAGCACCGCGACGACTGCCACGATGCTGACCGCCGCCGCGAGCAGCGCCGACCCGTTCACCGCGATGCCCTCGGGGTCGCCGTCGACCGCGCTGGACGCCGCCAGCGCCGCGAACCCAGCTGCTCCGAAGCCGAAGAGCAGGGAGAACGCGCCGTCCGGGAGCTTGCGGGCGCAGACCAGTGCCGCGACGAAGCAGATCAGGCCGACCACACCCGCGCCGATCACCTGCGGCAACACGGGACCACGGTCGGTCAGCACGGCGGCGATGGCACCCATGCCGACCACGGAGAGCAGCAGGAACAGCACCCTCCGGTATTCGGGCTGCCACCGGTCATTGCGCCGGTTCACGATCGTGGCGATGCCCTCGGCGAGGTCGTCGAAGTCCAGTTCGGGCAGCGGGTCCTCGGCGCGGCGCAGGTACAGCTCCTCGCCTTCGAGCCAGTCGAGGCTTTCGGGCGTACCCGAGAGCTCAAAAGGCTGTTGACCGAGTCTTTGCAGCACCCAGGCGCCGTCGCCGGCGTCCCCGTCGACCGGGCGGCCCGGGGTCGAGGTGTGGTTGAGCAGCACCGGCAGCAGTGCGGCAACCGGGGTCGTCGCGGGCACGGCCAGGTCGACCTTACGATCCGGCCCGATCACCGTGATGCGGCAGAGCTCCCCGTTCAGAGCGGCGGTCATCCGCGGTCCCTTCTCACTTCACGAATCCCGTCTGCATCAACTTCACGCCACGACGGGTGACCAGCTGCGCCCGTCCGGGGGGAAGACGGCGAGGCGCGGCCTCACCGAGGAACTTGCCCTCTTCCTTGGGGTACGAGAGCAGCGTCGCCGGCGTGCCCAGCTCCCACATCCGGCGGATGACCGGGTCCATCATCGCCCGCATCGCGCCCGACGTGCTGCGCGCGATGATGACGTGCAGGCCGATGTAGATGCCCTGGGCCAGCAGCGGCAGCAGCGGGTCCAGCGACGATCCCATCCCGGTGCCCTTGGTCATCAGGTCGTAGTCGTCGACCACCACGAACAGCTCGGGGCCTTCCCACCAGTCGCGCCGGCGCATCCGCTCCGACGAGATGTCCTGGCCGGGGACGCGGCGGTTCATCGAGACCGAGGCCTGACCGGCGAGCTCGTGCAGTTTGTCGCCGGTGAACCCGAAGCCGACCTGGTAGTCCGGGGTGATCGCGGTGTCCAGGTCACGCCGCGAGTCACCGAGCACGACCTTGGCCTGCTCCGGCGTGTAGTGCTGGGCGATCGCGCGCAGCACCAGGCGCAGCATGTTCGACTTGCCGGTCTCGTTGTCACCCAGGACCAGCATGTGCGGGGTCGCCAGGAAGTCGTGCCAGACCGGGGCGAGGCGCTGCTCGTCCTGGCCGATGCAGACCTTGAACTCCTTCTCCGGCGGCGGGAGTTGCTCCACCGGGAGCCGGGTCGGCAGCATCCGTACGGCCGGGGCGGGCGGCCCGGGCCAGAACGTACTGATCTCCTCGGTGACCGATTTGGTCGCCTCGGCCAGGTCCGAGGGGTCCGAGCTGCCGTCCATCCGGGGCAGCGCTCCGAGGAAGTGCAGCCCCTCCGGGGTGAGACCGCGACCCGGCTGGTTCGGCACGGTGGCCGCCTTGCGCGAACCGACCTCGGACTCCATCGCATCACCGAGCCGCAGCTCGAGCCGGGTGCCGAGCAGATCCCGCAGCCAGGTACGCATCTCCGACCAGCGGGTCGACGTGACGATCACGTGGATGCCGAAGGACAGGCCGCGCGCGGTCAGCTCCTGGAAACGGGTCTCCAGGTCGTTGAAGTCCTGCTTCATCGTGTACCAGCCGTCGACCACCAGGAACACGTGACCGAACGGGTCGTCGATCTCGCCGCGTTCCCGCAGCGCCAGGTACGACTGCATCGAATCCAGCCCGCGCGCCGCGAACTCGGCCTCGCGCCGCTCCATGACCTGCACGATCTCCTGGATCGTCCGGACCACCCGGTCGCGTTCCATGCGGGTCGCGATCGAGCCGATGTGCGGCAGCCCGGCGATCGAGGACAGACCGCCACCACCGAAGTCGAGTCCGTAGAACTGCACCTGACGCGGGGTGTTGGTGAGCGCCAGGCCCAGGATCAGGCTGCGCAGCAGGGTCGACTTGCCGCTCTGCGGTGCGCCGGCGATGCCCACGTTGCCGTCCGCGCCGCCCAGGTCGGCGATCAGCAGTTCGCGCAGCTGGTCCTGCGGGCGGTCCACGATGCCGACCGGGACCCGCAACCGGCCCTGCGCCGCGGGGTCGTCGACGGTCATGCCGCGCACGGGGTCGGGCACGACGCTGGGCAGCAGCGTGTCCAGGCTCGACGCCTTCGACAGCGGCGGCAGCCACACCTGCCGGGCAGGCGGACCCGCGCCCGCCAGCCGGTCGAGGATCACCTCGAGCAGGCTCGGCCCGGCCAGCGTCGTCTCCGGCGCGTCCTCGACGACCTCGGTGTCAGCAGGACGCGCGCGGCCCCGGTCGTGCCGGATCGCGACCTGCCGGGTGGTGAACGGGACGATGTCCAGTTCACCGGGAGCGTCGTCGCTGTCCGCGCCACCGGTCAGGCTGCGGCCGGTGTAGGCACCCGACACGTACGCGGATTTGAAGCGCACCAGGTTTGTCGTGTCCAGCTTCAGGTAGCCGTTACCGGGCTCGGACGGCAGCTCGTACGCCTTGCCGCTGCCGATCACCGACCGCGACTCCATCGACGAGAACGTCCGCAACGCCATCCGGTACGACAGGTGGCCCTCGACCCGGTTGATCCGCCCCTCGTCGAGACGCTGCGAGGCGAGCAGCAGGTGCACGCCCAGGGACCGGCCCAGCCGTCCGATGGAGACGAACAGGTCCATGAACTCGGCCTTGCTCGACAGCAGCTCGGAGAACTCGTCGACGATGATCAGCAGCACCGGGAACGGCACCAGGTGCACACCGGCCGCGCGGGCCTTCTCGTAGTCGAACAGCGACGCGTAGCCACTCGCGCGCAGCAATTCCTGGCGACGCGTCATCTCGCCGTTCAGCGCGTCCTGCATCCGGTCGACCAGGGGCAGCTCGTCGGCGAGGTTCGTGATCACCGCGGACGTGTGCGGCAGCTTCTCCATGCCGATGAAGGTCGCGCCGCCCTTGAAGTCGACCAGGACGAGGTTGAGGATCTCGGAGCTGTGGGTCGCGGCGAGGGCGACGACGAGCGTACGCAGCAGCTCGCTCTTGCCCGAACCGGTCGCACCGATCAGCAGGCCGTGCGGTCCCATGCCGCCCTGCGCCGACTCCTTGAGGTCCAGCTCGATGACCTCGCCCTCCTCGGTGACACCGATCGGCACCATGAGGCGGTTGCGTTGCGGCTGCCGGGAACGCCACAGCGCCTGCACGTCGAACGAGTTGGCGTCCCGGATGCCGAGCAGCGTCGTCAGCTCGAAGCTGCTCTCCAACGGCTCCTCGACCACGTCCAGGGTGCCGCTGGTCCGCTTCGGCGCGATGACCCGGGCCAGCGCCTCGCACTGCCGGTCGTCGAGCCGGTCGCGGGTCGCCGTCCCGATCGCGTCCCCGGCCGGGAACTTCACGATCTCGCCCTCGATGGTCAGCCGCAGCACCTTCGGGCCACCGGGCATCGCGCCGGTCAGGTCGAGCAGCACCACGTTGCGCATCCCGGCGCCGAGCAGCCGCGAACTGTCCGGCAGATCCGCCAGATGAGCGATGATCACCACGAGCGGCTCGGTCGACGAGGGCCGCGAGTTCCGGTCGTGGTCGCCCCGGTCGGTGATCTCCGGCCCGAGCAGGTCCATCAGGTCGTCGTGCGTACCCGCGAACAACCGCGTCGGCCCGGCCGCGTCGAACGCCGTCGGGTGCGCGTTGTGCGGCAACCACTTGATCCAGTCCCACGGCCCGCGGTGCACCTCGGCGGCGAGCACGGCGATCCGCAGCTCATCCGGCGCGTGCAGCGTGGCCAACTGCGCCACCATCGCCCGGACAAGGTCGATCGCCGGATCCGCCGGCCCCTCGAACTCGATGCTCGTGAAGCTGGGCAACCCCACCGAGATCGGAATCCCGGTGACCGTCCGGTACGCCTCCGAGAACCGCCGCAACGAGATCGACGCCAGCGGCTCCAGGTCCTCGATCGGCTTCGTCGACGGCGGCGTGAACTTGAGCATCGCGTTCTGCCGGCCCAGCCCGATCCGCACCCGCCCGAAGTCGTCGTGACTAGGCCGCCGCTCCCACAGCCGGCTGCTCATCGCGATCGACCACAACCACGACGGCTGCGGGTTGTTCCAGAGCACGAACTGCCGCTGCTGATCGGCCGCCGTCCGCGCCTGCTTGCGCAACTGCGCGATGTAGCGAAGGAAGTCCCGCCGCTCACCGCGCATCTTGCGCTTACGGTCCGACGCCGCCTTACCGATCTGCATGACGCCCATCAGCAACATGCCGGACGCCATCGCGCCGCCCATGACGTACATGATCGGCGCCCGGCTGTAGAGCCCGAACATGGCCATCATCGCGCCCATGCCCAGGCCCATCGGCACGATCATCGCGAACGACCGGAAGTCGAGCGGAGCCTCCTCCGCCATCAACGGCGGCTCCTGCAGCTCCACCTGCCCGTCGGGCGCCTCCGGCCCGGCAGCCCGCGGCGGCCGCTTGATCGTGACGGTACTCATCCGAGCATCCCCGACCCCGCCCCGCCGCCGCCCCAGACGGAATCCTCCTGGTGCAGCAGCTTCACGGCGTACCGATCATTGCGAAAACGCTCCGCGGCCCGGTCCTCATCCTCGTCGTCATCGCTCTTCACCTTGGCAGCCGAACTGTGCCGCGAAGCGCTGCGAGCCTCAGCCTCCTCGCGTTCCCGCTCCAACTCGGCCTTCCGCTCCATCCGCCGCTCCCGCATCATCTGGAACCGCTCCTCGACGCTGAGCTCAGGCCCCCCACAACGGCGCGGCTCATCGGCCCCGGCCACCCGAGGCTGAGCGGCAGCCCGCCGCCACACCGGCCGCAACGCCTCGCCACCGAACTCAGGCATCCGCCAACCTCTCATCCCCGGTCAGCCACCCGGACCCGCTCACGTCATCCCAGGCAGACATGTCATCGTCCCCACCGCCAGGCTTGATCACGGGAACATAGTCATCCCCCGGCGGCACGGGCACGCCGGCCTCGTCGCTCTGCCAGCTGCCGTTGGTATCCGCCAACAGCTCAGCCGACTCGGGACGGTCGGGTTCGTCGCGCTCCTCGACGTCGCCACCGGGACGCATCGGGACCATGCCGGCTGCTGTCGCGTCCTTCGATGCCGCCGCAGCCGTCGCTCCGGGGACCGGGGGCGTGCCCGCGTTCGGCGCGGCCACGGGCGCCGCGATCGGCGTCGACGGCAGGACCGGCGGGGGCGCGATCACCGGGAGTTCCGCGGTGGTCTCGGTCAGTGCGTTTACCTGGTCGCCTCCGGCGATACCACCCGCGAGCTTGCGGTGGGTCCCGCCGTCATTCATCACGGGTACGCCCTTGGCCCCCGCCCCGGCATCACCTGCGGGCGCCGCCGGGGTGGGCGCCGGGGTCGCCGGTGCGGCGTGCGATGCGATCGGAGCGGGCGTCACCGGGGGCACCACTACGCCCGGCGACCCGCCACTGGCCTGCGGCAACTCACTGCTCTGCGGCGGCGTCGCATCCGGCACGGTCGCCTCGGGAGGCGCGGTCCCCTCTTGCGGCGTGGCCTGCGCGGGCGGTGCGGTCGCCTCCGGAGGTGTTGCCGCCCCGGGGGGCGTTGTCGCCTCCGGCGGCGTAGTTGCCCCGGGCGGCGTAGTTGCCCCGGGCGGGGTTGTCGCATCCGGCGGCACGGTTGCGTCCGGCGACGTCGATGCCTCGGGGGGCGCGGTTGTCTCTGGGGGTGTTGTCGCGTCCGGCGGCGTGGACGCTTCGGGAGGTGCAGTCGGCTGCGACGGGGTTGCTGATTCGGGTGGCGCTGTCGCTTCCGGCGGCGCTGTCGCTTCCGGCGGCGCTGTCGCTTCCGGCGGTGCGGTGACCTCTGAAGACGGGGGCGTCTCGGGTGGCGTCGTCGCTTCTGGCGGCGTCGTCGAGTCGGTGGGGGTCGTCGCTGCCGGCTGGGTGGTCGCATCGGTGGGCACCGTGTCGAGCGGTGTTGAGTCGAGCGGTGTTGAGTCGAGCGGTGTTGAGTCGACCGGATGCTGCGGGGTCGGGTCCGCGGGTGCGGGCGGTGGGGTGCTGGCCGGTGTTGTTGCCGGGGGCTCGATCGAGGCAGTCGGCAGTGCCGGGTCCGTGGGCGGGGGCGGTGTTTGTGCCTCTGCCGGGGCGAGGGGCTGCGTCGCCTCAGCTTGCGGGACGTCACCTTGCGCAACATCGGCCTGCGCGGCCTCAAACGGGGGGACATCGCCCTGCGGAACATCGACCTGTGAGCCCTCAGCCTGCGGGAGGCCAGCCTGCGGGAGGCCAGCCTGCGGAGCGCCGGCCTGAGGCGTCTCGACCTGTGGTGCCTCAGCTTGCGGGGACTCGGCTTGCGGGGACTCGGCTTGCGGGGACTCGGCTTGCGGGGTTGTGGACTGGGGAGTTTCGGGGCCCGTCGGGGTGAGGACGTCGGAGGTGGGGGGTGGGACGTCGGCCGGGGTCATCCAGCTGTCTGTGGAGGGGGCGGTGGGGGCGGTGACGTTGTCCGATGTGGGGATTTCCGGGGGTGTGGTTTGCAGGCCCGTGCCGCCGGGGGTTGTTCCGGTGGGGGCGGAGGGCGGGGTGACCGCGGGGTTGGTGGGTTGCCAGTCTGCGGCGTCGGCGTCGATCAGGCCTGAGGCGTCCGAGTGGGCCGTGGGGGCTGCGTCGCCAGGGGTGGCGGTGCTGCCAGGCATTCCCGGCATCATCGGCATGCCGCTGGGGGTGGTGGCTGCGGGGGCGGTGGCCTGGGGCTGAGTGTCGGTCCCGGCTTGGGGGAGGTCGACGCCCTCGGCGTCGGTGAGGGACGGGCCGGCTGCGGCTGGGGTGTCCACTCCGCCTGCCCATGAAGGTACGTCCAGACCCGCGCCACCCGCCGCGGTTCCGTCCGGAGCGCTCGGCGTGCCCGGCGTGGTGCCGGAGGGCTTCCAGTCGCCCGCGTCGGCGCCGACGAGACCGGCGGCGTCGGGGGTGTCCGGGATTCCGGAGCCGGTCGCGCCCGGAGCTCCCGAACCGGGGGAACCTCCGGGCATTCCGGGCGTACCCGTGGCGGGGTTGGTTGTTGTCCCTCCGGTTTCCGGCAGGGTGACCTGCGGGATGGCCTGAGGGTCGGTGGGGAGGTCGCCGGTCAGGCCCGATCCGCCGGCTGCGGTGCCGTCCGGGGCGCTGGGGAGGTCCACGCCGCCGACGCCGCTCGGGTTCCAGGCGTTCGGGTCGCTGCCGACCAGGCCGTTCGCGTCGGGGGTGTCGGGAATGCCCGAACCCTGCGCGCCACCCATGCCCGAGCCGCCGCCAGGCATTCCCGGCATCGTGGGCATTCCCGTTGCCGGGAGGGTCGTTGCGGACGCTTCAGGAACGGTCGGGCTTTCGAAGGTCGGCGTTTGGAGACCGCCGCCGCCCGCGGGGGTGCCCTCGGGGGCGCTCGGGAGGTCAACGCCGCCGGCACCGCTCGGGTTCCAGGCGTTCGGGTCGCCGCCGACCAGGCCGTTCGCGTCAGGGGTGTCCGGGATGCCGGAACCCTGAGCGCCGCCCATCCCACCACCGCCGCCCGGCATCGACGGCATACCCATGCCACCGGTCCCCGGCACCGTCCCCGACGAAGACGGAGCCTCGAACGACGGGGTCTGGAGGTCGCTCAGACCGGAACCACCCGGGAGAGTGCCGCTTCCGGCGTCCGGACCGTCCACACCGCCCACGCCGCTGGGGTTCCAGTTGTCCGCGTCGCCGCCCACAAGGCCGTTCGCATCGGGGGTGTCGGGGATGCCCGAACCTTGCGCGCCACCCATGCCACCACCGCCGCCCGGCATCGACGGCATACCCATGCCACCGGTCCCAGGCACCGTCCCCGACGAAGACGGAGCCTCGAACGACGGAGTCTGGAAGTCACTGAGACCGGAACCGCCCGGAAGCGTGCCGGCCGATGCGTCCGGGCCGTCCACCCCGCCGACGCCTGCCGGTTTCCAGTCGTCCGCGTCGCCGCCGACCAGGCCGTTCGCGTCGGGAGTGTCCGGAATGCCGGAACCCTGAGCGCCACCCATGCCACCACCGCCACCCGGCATCGACGGCACACCCATGCCACCGGTCCCCGGCACCGTCCCCGACGAAGACGGAGCCTCGAACGACGGAGTCTGGAAATCGCTCAGACCGGAACCACCCGGGAGCGTGCCACCGCTGGCGTCCGGGCCGTCGACGCCGCCGACGCCGCTCGGGGCCCAGTCGCTGAGGTCGCCGCCGACGAGACCGTTGGCGTCGGGTGTGTCCGGGATGCCCGAACCTTGCGCGCCGCCCATCCCGCCACCGCCACCCGGCATCGACGGCATACCCATCCCGCCAGTTCCTGCGCCGGTTGCGGGCAGCGTGCTGGAGGGGCCGTCGAAGGTCGGGGCCTGGAAGTCGCCGAGACCGGAGCCGCCGGCCGCCGTGCCGCCCGGGGCGCTGGGCAAATCGGCCCCTCCGAAGGCTCCCGGCTTGAAGTCGTCCTGGTCGCCGCCGAGGAGGCCGTTCGCGTCGGGGGTTTCCGGGATGCCCGGTGAGTTGCCACCGGCTCCGGAGCCGCCACCGCCGCCACCCGGCATCATCGGCATACCGCCGCCCGTCGAACCCGGCAGCGTGCCGGTCGAGCCCGGCGAGGTGATGCCCGGTGCGGTGAGGTCCGGGACGTCGACCCCGTCGCCGATGCCGCCGGCTCCCGTGCCGCCCGCGGAAGGGATCGTGGGAGTCGAGCCACCGAAGCCGTCGGTGCCGCCGGGGGCGCCCGGGATGTTCGGGGACTTCACGTTGGCGGTGCCCGCGCCGGTGTTGCCGCCGTTCTGCGAGGACGGGGACTTGATGCTGGGGCTCGTGACGCCGCCGCCGGGGTTCGCCGAGCCGAAACCGCCGCCGCCCGGAGTGGTCGGGACGACCGGCGGAGTGAACGAGCCGGCACCACCACCACCTGGGCCGCCGCCTGGGTTGGTTGCGAGGTTGCTCGTGTCGAGGCCGGGCAGGCCGGCGCCGTTGGTGCCACCACCCGGGTTGGTCAGCGACGGCGGGGTGAAACTGTTCGCGTTCGGCGTATTGAGGGTGCTCGCGTTCGGACCGCCGCCGCCCGCACCCGAGGGGTCGAAGGCAGGGGTGTTGACGTTGGGGGTGTTGACGCCGGGCTGGTTGAAACCGGGCTGGTTGCCGCCGGGGGAATTGACGTCCGGGATATCGGGATTGTTGACGTCCGGGGTGTCCGGGCCGTCGACGTCGGGGACGTCCGGAGTGTCGACATCCGGAATGTCCGGGGTGTCGGGGACATCCGGGGTGTCCACATCGGGGATATCGGGGGTGTCCAGGTCCGGCTTGTCGACGTCGGGTGTCGTCACCGGGGGCGTGCCGCTGCCGTCGGGCGGCGTCACGGCGCTGTACGTGAAGTCGTACTGATCAGCGACCGTGCCGACGACCTGCGACATCTGCCGGGCCATCGGTTTCTCGTACTGCGTGCCACTGATCGGCACCAGACCGTCACCACTGCCGACACCGTTGGTCGACGCGATGCTCGCCCAGGCCGAGTCGAGGTAGTGCACCGTTTCCTGCGCCCAGGCGAGGTAGTTGGCGCTCTTGTAGAGCTGGTTGGGGATCGAGTTGGCCCCACCGGTGCCGTCCGCGCCGGCGATGTGCTCGGACTGCGCCTTCAGGTAGTCGGCGAGGAAGTCCATCTTGGCGAGGAACGCGTCAGCCGCGGTGCCCTGCCAGGCCTTGTCCTCGCCCGCGATCGCGTGCGACTGCGTGCGTACAAAATTCTCAAGATATTGCAGGGTGAGGTACGCCGTCTGGAACGCGGAAGCGGCGTCCATCACCGACTGAGGGCTGACCAGGGCCGCCGCGGCAGCCTGGCCCTCGTCCGTGGCCAGCGCCGCACCCCCGGTGACCGAGGCCAGCAGTTTGCGCCAGCCCCGGTCCTCCTCGGCCCAGGTCTTGTAGTCGTTGAGATCGCTCGTGGAAATGGTTTGCGGTACGAACGTGGCTTCGTCCTCGGCCGAGTTCGACCACGGATTCGGATCGTCAGGCACTGCATTTCCCTTTCACGAGCGCAACAACTGGGGGTGTCAGTTACCGCCGGCAGTACTGCCGCTGCCCTGGCCGTAGTCGCCGATATTGCCGATCTTGCCCCACGCGCTGCCCATCGACTCCCCGAGCTGGTCGGCGGTCATCGAGTTGAAGTCCTCGGCGTTGTCGTAGTCGCGGGCCATCTGCCGCAGCCCGGTCTTCACGGCGTAGAGCGCCTCGTGGACGGCGAGCATCAGGCCCATCGAGTCGCCGCGCAGACCCGCGTCGGTCGCGTTGACGCCGTCGATCTTCTGCCGGAGGATCTCGGCCTTGGCGAACCCGCCCGGCTTCATCGCGATGGCGTTGAGGGTGTTGCGCGCGTCGAACAGCATGCCGGTGCCGTCGCCGACGATCTGGTCCAGCTGGCCCGCCATGAAGTTGAGCGCCTCGGTGCTGACAGCCAGCTCGTGGTTCGGGTTGTTGGAACCGCTGTAGGTCGACGTCTCCGGCGGGGCGATCGCACCGTCATCCTTGGGGATGTACTGGTGCTCCGGGTCGTAGTCCGCGGGGTCCACGTGGTCCGGGTTGGTGACGTCGGCGTTGTAGTCCTTGACCAGCTGCTTCCAGTGGTCCTGGTCGACCACGTTGTCCTGGTACCAGTCCCAGGCCGCCAGCTCGTCGGAGTCGTAGTCGCCGCGGTCGAAGCTCGACGAGGCGGCCTTGGTCTGCGGCGAGTTCAGGATGTCGTTCTTGATCTTCTGAATCACCGAGCGCGTCCAGCCTGAATCCTCACCCAGCGAGGTGTCGTGGCTGGTGAGTACGCCGATCTTGTCGATCGCCTCTTCATTGGCGTAGTCGAAATTGATGCCCATGGAGCCCCATTTCGTCACTGCTTGTCACTGCGGCCATTGTTTCAGCGGCCGTGTCACCTCAGCGTCACCACGGCCGGAAAGCCCAGCGGCCCGGGAGTGGTGCACTCCGGGCCGAGGGACGTGAACAGGCCGGCCACCCACGTCGTCGCGACG
The DNA here is from genome assembly GCF_016862215.1 of Winogradskya humida. Classification (GTDB taxonomy): domain Bacteria; phylum Actinomycetota; class Actinomycetes; order Mycobacteriales; family Micromonosporaceae; genus Actinoplanes; species Actinoplanes humidus. The sequence continues at coordinate 4,439 of NZ_BOMN01000033.1, read as the reverse complement.
CTCGATGACCGGCCAGGCGGGGATCAGCCGCCGCGGACGTCGTTCCAGATCTGCGCGTGGCGCTGCTCGGTCGAGCCGTAGTTGTCCGAGATCTGCATCAGCGTCGAACGAGCCTGATCCAGGTAGATGGACATCTCGTTCGCCGACTGGTTCCAGGCGGCCTTGGAGACGTAGTACTGCTGCTGCGCGGCACCGGTCCACTCGGCGAGGCTGGCCTCGACGGTCTGCTCCATCTGCTCCAGCGCAGACTTGATGCGGGTGTTGATGGAGTTCATGTCGGTCAACGTGGCGTCGGCCTGGTTGAAGTCGAACGTATAGTTGGACACCTGGGTCCTTCCTCTTCCTGGGAATCTGCGGGTAGGTAGGGGCCGAGCTCAGGGATCAGATGCCCGGGAGGGCCGCACCGAACGAGTTGGCCGTGCTCGCGGCGGTGTCCTCGGACTGGATGTAACCCTTGGTGGTCACGCCCATGACGTCGAGCATGTTGATCAGCTCGTTGATGACCCGCTGGAAGGATCCTTCCCAGCTGTCCATCGCCTGGTTGAAGCCGGCCGAGGCCTGACCGGTCCACGAGCCCTGCAGGGTGGCCATCTGGCTGTTGACGGCCTGCAGCGAGCTGGTGAACTCGGTCGCCTTGTCCGAGAACTCCTGGGCAGCACGCTGCATGCCCTGTTCGGTAGTGCTAACGGTCGGCATGGTCACAGCCGTACTCCTCACGTTGTGCGCCATTGACTACGCATCGCATCGTGCGACTTCGTATCGCTTCGCAGGGATGAGTGTTGATGCACAGGCCCGCGGAAGGACAACTCCAGAGGGCGTACATGTCCAAAAGTCGGCACAACATTGCACGGCTTCGCCCGGTCGGGCGGTCATGGGGAAGATCCTGCTGCCTGTTCATGCCCTCGTTCGGGCGCGGCTCTTCCGCACGGTCCCGCCACGTTTTTCACTGAACGCTGACGTGGTGGCGTGGTTTCGGTGGACTCGGCTGTTAGGGGGCTCTGCGGGTGAACTTCAACGAGCGCATCGAGAACCTGTTCGAGGAATATCAGAAGCAACGCAGCAGCCTCACCGAGATGCAACGCCGAATGAGCGAGCTCTCGGCGACCGCCACATCACCGCGGCGCGAGGTGAGCGTCACCGTCGGTCAGAACGGCGTCATGACGGACATCAAGTTCCCGACCAGCGCACACAAACGTCTCACCCCGGCAGACCTGACCGAGCTCATCATGACGACGTACGCGGAAGCGAAAGAATCCGTCATGGATCAGGCAGCCGCCGTGCTCGCCCCGATGATGCCCGAGGGGCTGGACGCCCACTCCCTGGTCAGAGGCACAGCCGGAGCGGACGCGTTCATGCCCGCCGAGCCGCGGATGGCCACCAGCGTCCGCGAGATCCTCGGCATGGGACGGCAGAGCTCATGACGAACCCCGGTGGCCGGCTCTGGGTCAACCCCGAAGGCGTCAGCAATGTCGGCGACGCGTACGGCGAGCACGTCCAGCTCTACCAGACGTACCTCGAGCAGCTGACCTCCCTGCGCGCGCGATACGGGAACGCCTGGGGGGACGACGACATGGGGACGCAGTTCTCCAAGAAGTTCCTCGGCGGCATGGACAACCTCGAGCAGCTCATCGGCGGTATCAAGGGCACGCTCGACTACACCGCGGCGGGCCTGCGCGAAAGCGGCAAGCTCTATCGCGAGGTCGACGACGAGGCCCGCGACGCCGGTCACCAGATGGCCGCCAACTTCGAGTCCAACCTGCCCCAGATGCACGCCTTCAAGTCGGCCCGCGCCGTCGAGGCCCCGCTAGCCGAGACCGAGACGCAGGAAGGCCTGCCGCTTTCCGGCTTCACCAGGGCCAAGCGCATGGACGTCAGCCAGGGTGAGCCCGTGACCGAGGCCACACCGAAGCTCGCCCTCCAGCGGGAAGCACTCCCGGGCGAGATGACTCCCATGCAGACTGTCCGGGGCCGCACCCTGGAACCCAACACCGATGGCAGCGAGCCACTCACCCTCGAGGGCCGCACCTGGGAACCCACCACCGAGGGCACTCCCATGCTTGCCCGCAAGCAGGGCGTCCTGGCGAGCGAAGGCACTCCTCTGCTCTCCCGCCAGCGGGCCGTCATGCGTTCCGTCAAGCCCGGCGAACCCACGACAGAGGGCACGCCCTTGCTCGCCCGTCAGCGGGTCGCCATGCGCTCCGTCAAGCCGGATGAAGTCACCGCCGAGGCCACGCCGATGCTCGCGCTCCGCAGGGAGAAAGCCATTCCGGCCGAGGAGCCACTGCTCCCCGCCGAGCGCAATGTCATGTCGGAGCCGCTCCTCGCCCGCTCGACGCCCGCTATGCCGGCCATTTCGTCGTACATGATGAAGCCGGAATATGCGACCGCTCATATCGGCGGTGAACCCCTCCCCGAGGGTTACCGCCTCGAGGCGCTGAACCCGTTCCCGGACGGCAGCACCCGCGTCGACGCCAACCTCTACGACGCCATCACCCCGCTCGGCAACACCGCGGTGACCACACCGGACGGACAGCAGATCGACTCGGAAGGCCGCCAGTTCTTCGTGGTCAAGGAAAACCCGAACGTCGACGCCACCGCCCCCGGATACCAGCCGCTTTTCCTCAGCTACAGCCCGGACGGTACGCCGACCCCGCTGCTCGCCGGCGAGTAAAGGCACCCGAAAACCGGCATGCCCGACTTCCACATTCCCAACGACCCCGAATGGCAATGGGCGTACGACCTCATCCTGTACGGGGTCGGTGAGGAATTCCCCAAGGCCGACCCCACCGCCCTGCGCGCAATGGGCGAAGAGCTCTACGGCTTCACGAGTACGCTGCTCGGCGGCATGGGCGCCACCGGCAACCTGGGCAACATGCTCGGCAGCAGCCTCGACGGCCCCGCAGCCGACGCGTTCAACCAGTTCCAGGTAGGCATCACCAAAAACGTCCCCACCGGCGGCAACATCTCCAACGCCCTCGGCGACGCCGCCTACAATTTCGCCCTGGAATCGGAATCCGCCCAGTACAACATCGTCATCGCGGCCTTCACCCAGGTAGTCGAGATCGCCTTCGCCCTGGCCTCGGGCTTCGGCGCCCCCGCAGTCCCCGGCCTCATCAAAATCGGCCAGCAGATCGTCAAGGCCCTGATCGACTTCCTCAAGTCGAAGCTGCGCAACCAGCTGATGAAACTAGCCTGGGAAGCGCTCGAAGAAGGCCTCGAAGAACTCTGGCAGAGCGCCGCCGCCCAGGTAACCCAGATCCTCGAAGGCAACCGAAAAGGCATCGACTACAAAGATCTGGCAATGTCCTTCGCCGGCGGCGCCTTCATCGGCGCGGGCGTCAGCGGCATGCACATGATCGGCGGCAAGCTCTACCCTAAAATCAACAAGAACATCTTCAGCAAGGAAGGCCTCTCCGGCCTCAGCGAAACCCTCTTCGAAGGCCTCTTCACCATGATGGTGGGAGGCGGAGGCTTCAACCCCTTCGCCACTTTCTCCTCCTCCGTCATCGGCGGAATGGCCCACCATTACGCCCAGGAATTCGGCGACCAGTTCGGCGACGGCCACAACACCCCCAACCTGAACTCCAACCGCCCACCCCTCAACACAGAAATCACCGGGCCGAACAACCCGCCGTCGACCACCGTGGATGGTCCAGAGGTCCCCACCGGCGGATCCGGCCAGGGCGTCGGTCCTGGCGCCGGCGCGGGTACAGGACCTGGCGCGGGAACAGGCGTCGGATCAGGCACGGGGGCCGGCAACGGATCCGGCCCGGGAGCCGGCACCGGCGAGGGAGTTGGTGCGGGGCAGGGCGTCGGGTCCGGCACGGGAGTTGGTGCAGGACAGGGCGTCGGATCTGGTACGGGGACTGGCAACGGGTCTGGCCCGGGAGTCGGCGCGGGGCAGGGCGCTGAGCCCGGCGCGGGAGTCGGCGCGGGAACGGGTGCGGGCGTCGGGGCAGGGGCAGGCATTGGTGCGGGAGTTGGCGCCGGTGCGGGGACTGGCGCTGGCGCTGGCGCTGGGACTGGCGTTGGCGCTGGCGCTGGGACTGGCGCGCCTGTGGCTGGCGGGACTGGTGCGGGTTCGACTCCACCGGCTGGGAGCGGGACGAGTGCTCCGGCTCCGGTCGAGACTGGAACGACTGCGCCGGTAAACACCGGGACAGAAACTCCGGCTGCAACACCGGCCGACACAGGCTCGACGGCCCCCGCCCCCGTCAACACCGGCACGACGACTCCCGCCCCGGTCGACACAGGCGCAACCACACCCAGCCCGGTCGACGCAGGTGGGACGACTCCTGCCCCGGTCGACGCGGGTGCGACCACGCCCAGCCCGGTCGATGCAGGCGCAACCACACCCAGCCCTATAGGCGGGGATGCGAACACCACAACGCCGGTCGACGCGGGCGCGACCACACCCACCCCTGCCAGCGCGGGCGCAA